>NZ_JBIBGL010000026.1:0-108981 GCF_042956465.1 Embleya sp. NPDC008237 | reverse complement strand
CGCGGTCTCCGGCAAGTCGCCCAAGGACGTGCTGGACCAGCTCCAGAAGGAAGCCGAAGCGGCGGTCGCGCAGCAGAAGAGCTGACGCACCACAGGTGATCACGAGACCGGAGACCGGAGCGGACGGGCGACCACGACGGCTCGGAACGCCTCGCCCGCCAAGCCGTCGACGCCGAAACACACCGACCCACCGAGACTGAGTCCGCTTCACCCGGACACCCGCCCGGTCCTCGACAAAGGCGATACGCCGAAGCCGACAGGGTGTCGCGCCGGTTGGCGGCGGGTACGGCCGGTCGCGCGCGGCGCCCGGATCCGGTGGGTCCGTCGGCCCTGGTCGGGGCCGGCGCGCTGCTCGTGCTGCCGGCGGGCGTTCGGGGGCGTGGCCACGCCGGTTTCCGCCGTCGAACTGGGCACGGGGATGTACAACAACGTGTACCGCGTGACCCTCGCCGGGTGGGACCGGCCGGTGATCCTGCGGGTCGCGCCGGAAGCGGCCCGCCAGTTCCGCAGTGAGCGCCACCTGATGCGGAACGAGTACGGCAGCGTGCCCTGGTTGGCGGTGATCGCTCCGCTGGCGCCGCAGGTCCTCGCCGTGGACCGGTCACACGAGGTGATCGGCCGGGACTGGATGATCCAGTCCCACCTGGACGGCGTTGCGGCTGCGGAGCACCTGGGGACGTATCCGCGCAGGGCGTGGCCGGCGTTCTTCCGGCAGATGGGCGCCATCGCCCGCTCCGTGCACGACGTGCGGGGTCCGTGCTTCGGGCCTGTCGGCGGCCCGGGGTACGGGAGGTGGAGCGAGGCGGTGATCACGTCCCTGGAGGAGATCGCCGCCGACCTGGACGGGGCCGGTCTGGATGCGGCCGATGTGCGAAAGGCCGTCGCGGTGGCCGCGCACGACCGTGCCGTGCTCGACGAGGTGACCGAACCGAGGTTGCTGACCGGGGAACTGTGGACGGTCAACGTGATGCTCGACGCCGGGGCCGCGGAGCCCACGATCACCGGAGTGCTCGACATGGACCGCACATGGTGGGGCGACCCGGCCGCGGACTGGACGATCCGCATGGCACTGGCGAAGCAGGACGAGCGCGTCGCGTTCTGGGAGGCGTACGGTGACCGGGACCGCTCTCCCGCCGCGGTATGGCGTTCGCTGGTCCACGAGGTCCGGCACCTCGGCGCCGTGCGTCTGGAGCACCACCGGCTGGGCAACGCCGCCGGGGTGGAGAACACCTACGACGCCATGGCTACCGTTCTGGCCGACCTGGACTGACGTTTCCACACCACCGGTGCGCCGGGTCGGTCGGAGGTTCGGCCGGAGATGGTGGTGACGGCGACCCTGGGCAGGAGGTGGGCGGTGGGCAGGCGCCGGCGGGCTTTGCTTTGCAGTCCGGCGAGTGCGGTGTCCGGGTCCGGGTCCGGGTCCGGGTCGCCGAGTCGGAGCGCGACGCGGTAGATGTTCCGGTAGGTGTCGATCCAGGCCCGGACGGGTGTGGCATCGCACGGCGGTGAACCCGGCGGTATGCAGTGCCGCGGGCCAGTCGCTGTGGCGGTGGCGTGCGGGCAGTCATGGGTCGCCGGGGTTGGGCGGGTGCCGGCCGGTGACGACGAGACGCCCGCCCGGTCGGAGAATCCGGCGGGCCTCCCGGGCCGCCGGGGAGCGGTCGTCGCCGTACTGGAGAGCATCGATGGAGACGGCCGCCGACACGCTCGTGTGGGGAAGCCCGGTGGTGGTCAGGTCGTTCACCATGAAGTGCGCCGTGCCTTCGTCGCGTTGGAGTCGGCCGTTGTCGTGCCTGGGTCACCGCGACCGGCGAGAAGTCGACACCGAGCAGGTCGACGTGTGCCGCGCGGGCCGGCCTCGGACCGAGGCCGCCGCGTCTGCATTCGAGATCGGCCGGCACCTCGCCCTCCTTCAGGGCCAGTTCAGCGGCAATGTGGTGCAGCAGATCGGCGCAGAGGAAGGAGAGTCGGCCCCGCGAACGCGGGGATTGCTGCCTGCTATTCGTCCCCAAGGCCCGGGATTGACAGGTCGACTCGCGCAGACAGGATGTGCGCGAATGCGCCCATGCGCACCGGGGTACTTCACAATCCCCCGGTGCCCGTCCCGCCGCGGCTTGACGACCGTCCCTCAGAGGTCGAAGCGCTGTTCGGTGGCGGTGGGATCGGACGCGGACCCGTATCGCAGAACGCCGTGCGCCGGGCGGAAGGGCAGAGCGTGCAGCACCGGTGCCATCACGGCGAAGAGCGCGTCGGCGTCGGGACCGTAGGCGTAGAACACGACCTCGCCGCCTCCGAACTCGTGCCCGTCGAACTCGCCGACGCCGGCTTGGTCGATCGCGTCGGTCAACCGCGCCTCGACCCGGCGGACGGCGGCCCGTTGGTGCTGTGTGCCGAAGCCGTCTTCCGCCAGCCGAAGCCGGTTCAGAACGCACGCTATCTGCTCATCGACGCGCAGGCCCGGCTCACGACACACGATCTTCCAACTGTGGCAGACCGCTACCGCGGGCCGGCTGACGCTGCTTCCGCGAACCGTCGTCTCATCCGGTCGACGGCTCGGCCCACGAGCACGTCGGTCGACGAGGACCCGGCAGCTGCCGGAGCGACGGGTCCGTGAAGCCGTCGACGGCCATCGCCCCGGCGGGCCGAGCCGTGGGTGTAGCGCGGCCACGGCGTCGTCGAGGGAACGGGCTCGTGCCACCCGGCTGCGAGATGCACCAGGTCGTAGCCCGGCCGTGGTCTTCTCGTCCGCTGTGTCCGACGAAACGTGAGCGGCCGGGCACGGTCACACGAGGTGTACCTGTGCCCGGCCTGCTCCCGCGGCTACCCCGACGCGCAGACGCTGCTTCCGGTCTTCGGTTGCCATGTGAGGGGCAGGTGACCGAGGTTCGTACGGACCCGGTCGCAACCCTCGCCCGCGCCCGGGGAAACGGCCGTCAGTCGTCGACTGGGACGGGACAGCGTCCCCCGGACGGCGACCCCGGACGGTGACCCCCGACGGCGGGCGGTTCCCCAACCGGCACCACACCGGCGCCCGGCGTGGATCAGCACGCGCCGGGCGCCGGCGTCTCGGCCTACTTGTGGCCGTGGATCGTCTTCTGGATCCAGTTCTTGTACGCGGTGTCGTTCGTGTACAGGCCCGGGCCCGTCGCGCAGCCGGGCTTGCCGTCGCCGTCGCCCGAGGTGGTGCCGATCAGTTCCCACCGGCCGCCGCGGTTCTTTTGGATCTGCGGGCCGCCGGAGTCGCCGAAGCAGGCCATGGCCTTGGGCTTCTGGCTGATCGTGCACAGGCGGGTGGCGTCGGTGCGGCCGTTGCACTCGGCGCTGGTGCCCAGGCGGGTGTCCAGCTCCTGGAGTCGGTTCGGGAAGACCGCGTTCTCCAGGCTGTCCGGGTCGACTATGGTGCCGAAGCCCAGGAGCCGAGTCGGCGTGCCCACCGGCCCGGCCTGCTTGGCGAGCTTGATCGGCTTCTCCTTGACCGGCCGGTCCAGGCGGATCAACGCGAGGTCGTTCACGTTGTAGCCACCATCCTCGGCCGGCTGCGAGTAGCCGGGGTGCATCACGATCTTGTCGATGCCGCGAACGGTACCGCCCTGCGAGCGGTTCTCGCTGCCGATCCGCACCGTCCCGGCCAGTTCGATCGGCAGATCACGGTCGACACAGTGCGCCGCGGTGAGCACCCACTGTCGATCGATCAGGGTGGCTCCGCAGCCGGCGTCCACGCCCCCCGCCTTCATCGGGACGTAGGCCATGAACGGGTAACTCTGGGTGGAGTCCTGCCCGTTGATGATCGCCCCGGCGCTGCCGGCGAACGCCGTGGAGCCGAGCACGAGTGCCGCCCCCGTGGCCGCGATCGCCTTGGCGACCAGACCGCGCCGGCGGCGCGAGGTGGGGCCGGTTTCGGCGGTGGGACGCGAGGTGAATGCGCGCATGTAGTGACCTTTCGTGAAGGAAGGATCGGCCGCACGAGGGGTGCGGCGGCCGTATCCGGGCCGAACGCTTCGCGCGTCCGGGCCCGTGCAATTCATCCTCGGTGCGGCGCGCCGCCGGAAACAGTCGGCTCGATGTCATCCTCGGTCAGATTCCGGACACGCCAGTGGTCGCGGCACTCGCGGCACTCGCGGCACTCGCGGTCGACGGGCCGTCGGACACCGGTTCGCCGCCCCCGGCCGGCTTTCGGCACTGCCGCCCGGCACCACCCACACGCCGGTTCGCGACAAGCGGCGGCCGCGCGAGGATCAGCGGGCCCGTCAGCCCTCTGCGCGCGACACGAGGATGGGTCCGGTCCGGTCCGACCGGTGGGGTCGGGTCCGGACCGGACCGGTCGGCCGTCGCAGCCACCGCATCCCACCAAACAGGTGGGGCAGGGAGCAAGGGTTTTCAGACACAATCGCCCCTCCGATACGCCGAGCAGGGGCGGCCGGCAGGACCGACGCGGTCTCCTGCGCGTCGGTGCCTGCCGGCCTCGTGGCGCTGAAGGCCGTGGAACCACGCCTACCAGGGATTCCCGCCGGGGCGGTTCCTCCTGGCCACGAGCCGCTCGCGGACGGACGCGGTGCAGTTCCATCATCACGTCGCGTCACGTCGCGATCGAAGACGATGGTCGCAAGTTCCACATCGGGGTGGGGAGCGGCGGCGGCCCCTTCGAAGGGCAGGTTCAGCGAGCGCGGGTGGGGCGCGACGATGTCCTCCAACGACTCGATGAGATCGGCACCCACCCCCGGTCCACCAGGTTCTCGATCACGCTCTCGTCCCATTGGCAACTCAGGAGCTCCGTGGTCTCCAGGCCGCACGCCGGGGTTCCGTCACCCGTCGGGGAAACGGTTGCACGACGTCCCGCGAGGAGCCGTCGTCGTTGCGATCGGGTACGGACGGCGGACCCAGTCGGGTCACGAGAGTGAGTGAAGACGGAGCCGCCTCGTTTGGTGTTTCCGGGCCGCAGGATTCGGCGAGGGTCGCCGGCGCCAGACCCGGAGGTCGAGAACCCGGAAACAGGACCATTCGGGTGCCACTGCGGCGCACGCGGAGGCAACCGTGCAAGGCCGTGCGTTCCGGGGAGACAGCCGGAACTGCGTCTACACGGACGCCGCGCCGTGGGCGGGATCGGTTCGTGTCGCGCCCGGACCGAGGGCATCGTGCTCGGGGACCTCATGCCCGTGATGGCGCCGGAGCCGGCCGGCCACAACCAGATCATGTCGTCGTCACGCTGCGGGATCACCACCCCGGAGCCGGAAGAACCGAACGCTTCACCGGTAGGTCGCTCGGAGTTCGCGGATCAGGGCGCGGACGGAGAGGCTGGAGGCCAGCTCCGGGGTGGTGATGTAGCCCACGGAACGGGTCGGGCGCTCGGGTCCGAGATCGGTGATCTCGATGCCGTCCGGTGCTTCGTTCAGCGAGAGCGCGGGCATGATCGCCATTCCGAGACCTCTGCTCACCATTGAGAGCACCGCTCCGTCGTCCTCGGTCAGGACGGTCGCCTTCGGAATCCAGTCCTGCTCGGCCCACCACCGGCGGGTGTAGGAACCGCAGTTCTCGTGCCAGTCCACCAGCGGCAGGGAGCGCGGGGCGGGGTGGCCGGCCGGGTGCACCAGCGAGTAGTGCTCCTCGATGAGTACGTCGCCGATGAGCCCGGCGGGCACGAGCGAGGTGGCGCCGATCGTTGCGATGCCCACGTCCGCACGCCCCCCGGCGACCTCACCGGCGGTGCCCGCGCCCAGTTCTCGGACGACATGCACCTCCGGTTCGATGCCGGGGTGGCGGGCGGTGAGGCGCTCCAGGACGGGCGGCAGCAGGTAGAGGGCGGCGCTACGAAAGGCGGCGATCCGCAGCGGGCCGGCGACCGTGCCCCGTTCGGCGCCGCGGGCCTCTGCGGCCAGGGTGTCCAGGAGCCGCAGGACCCGGCGGGCGTGGGCGGCAGCGGCGGTACCGGCCGCGGTGGGCGTCGCGCCCCTCCGGCCTCGCTCGAAGAGGACCACGCCGACCTTGCGTTCCGTCCCGCGTATGGAGTGCGAGACTGCGGACTGGGTCAGTCCGAGGACCTTGGCGGCCGCCGAGAACCCACGCTCGCGGTCGACGGCCACGAGGATGCGGAGCTCGTGCGGGGCGAGGTCGGTGGCGGCAGCCGCGGTGGGTGCCGAAGATATCGGGGCTGAGGCTGTCATAGGGGGTCCCACCTGCTGCTATGAGGGCTCTTCATGGATCGGGCCATTCCATGAGCGCAACCCTCTCCTCGGCCTCCGCATTCCTCCGTACGGTCGCCGTCATGACCGAGACCGCGCTCACCGTGCACCAGACCGCCCGCCCTCATGGCTTCCCCACTGCCGACCACTTCGCCTTCGTAGAGTCCGCCATGCCGGAGCCCGGCCCGGGAACGGCGCTGGTGGAGAACTTGTACTGGTCGGTGGACCCCTACCACCGGGAGATGATGGACGGGCACTTCGCGCTGAACGCTCCCCTGGAGGGCCGCACGATCGGCCGGGTCGTGGACTCCCGCGATCCGGCGCTCCGCGAGGGCGAGATCGTCTTCCACCGGCAGGGCTGGCGCACTCACACTGTCCTCGCCTCCGAAGAGGCGCGTGCGGTCCCCCATTTCGACGGCGTACCGCTCTCCGCGCACCTGAGCATCCTCGGCGGCACCGGCCTGACCGCCTACGTCGGTCTCACCCGCATTGCCGAACTCCGCGAGGGGCAGGACGTGTTCGTCTCGGCGGCGGCCGGCGGTGTGGGCACGGCCACCGGGCGGCTCGCCCGGCTGATGGGCGCGGGACGGCTGGTCGGCAGCGCGAGCAGGGCGGCGAAGGCCGCCTACCTGACCGAACACGTCGGCTACGACGAGGTCTTCGACTATCGCTCGGGCCCGGCGGCCGAACTGCTCGCCAAGGCGGCGCCCGAAGGAATCGACCTCTACATGGACAACGTCGGCGGCGAGCTCCTCGAAGCGGCGATCTCCTCGCTGCGGGAGCACGGACGGATCGTGCGGATCGGCACGATCGCCCAGTACAACAGCACCGGCACGCCCTACGCCCTGCGCAACCTTCCCGACATTGTCGAGAAGAGCCTGCGCATGGAGGGCTTTTTGGTCCGCAACTACCGTGATGTTCAGGAGGAGTTGTACGAGTTCGTCGTGCCGCACCTGCAGAGTGGACGCGTCACGCTCGACGAGACCGTGGTCGACGGCTTCGGCGGCATCGTGGACGGGTTCCTGGGAATGCTGCGGGGCGAGAACCAGGGCAAGATCATCGTGCGGGCGGCCGGGGCGGCCGGGGCGGACGTCTGACGGACTGGGGCGTGCCCGGCGCCGCAGAGGAGCGGGGATCCACCTCCGACAGGGCGAGCGCACCGGCCGGGCCGAGCATGCCTTTCCAGTCACGCCGGCCGGGCGAGGCAGCGCCGCTTGAATCATCGAGGCGCTCCACAAGATGATTCGCGCGCCGGCGGCGACCACCACCACGTCCCCGGCGCATCCGCATCGCGGCCGGCTGCCGGCCGGCTGGGGAAAGTCGCCGGCGCCCTCGGTAGGGACCGGGCCGGCGTGCAGCGCGTCTCCCCGGCCTGTCCCGGCCCGCCGGTGGGTTTCGTCGTGCGGGTGCTTCCGGATGTGCCGAGACCCCCGCGGGATGCAGGCGCGGGGGTCTCGGTGTGTCGGACGTGGAGGAACGTCCGGTGTGGCTGGTCCCTGGGGTCAGCCTCGGTGGCCTTCGTGCTGCGGCGCCTGGTGGCCGCTGTCGTGGCCCTTGTGCTCGTCGTCGCTACCGTCGACGTTGAGGCAGGTGTTGCCGATGGCGGGGTTGAGGATGCCGACGATGTTGACGGTGTTCCCGCACAGGTTGATCGGGACGTGGACCGGGATCTGGATCTGGTTGCCGGAGGCCACGCCGGGGGAGCCGACCGCGGCGCCGTCCGCGTCGGCTTCGGCGTGGGCGGCGCCCGCGCCCGCCATCAGGACGGCGGCGGTGCCGGCCATCACCATGGTGACCTTCTTGAACGAACCCACGAACACTCCCTCGTCGCCGTGGCGTCGGTCTGTCCCGACGCCCTCGTGTCGATCAACGACGCACACGCCCGAAGGACTTCGGCCTCGCCCGTTGTTCACCCGAATGCCACACACCACACAGCACACCCCATCCGGCGCCGCAGCCCGGTCGCCGTTGCCGTGCAGCACGGCGTCGTCCCCCGTGACCGCCGCGAGGCCCGCAGCGGGCGGTCCGCGTCGTCCCGGCGTCGAGGTGGGGCCGGCGGGAAGCGCGCGTCGGACGGCGCTCGCGGAGCGGCGGGCACTGTCGAGTTGCCGACAGGAGTGGGCGGAAGTCTTGGCGTCCGGGAGCGTCCGGGCGTGTCGGGTTGTCGCGTCCTGCCGGGGCTTCCATGAAGGGAGCGTCCGGGGCCACCGACAATGCGGGGCATGGATGACGTGTTCACACTCCTTTGCCAGGCCCTCGATCTGCTGCCCGAGGACGCCGCGGCGGACAACGGCCAGACGGTCGGGGACGTTCGCGAGGACCTCGGGCGGCGGGAGTGGGGGCCGGCGCTCGGCGTTCTCGAGGAGATCGCGGATGTGCATCCAGTGTCCGTGGACTTCTGGGAGCTTCTCGCCGAAGCCGCTCGCCGGATGGCGCTCGATCGCAGTCGTCGTTGGTGTCGGTGGCGGGCCTGGGAAGTCCGGCACGGCACGATCCGGGCAACGTTGCATCTGATGGATCCGAAGGAGGGCGGACCTCGAACCGCCTTTCCCGGGGACGGTCGGCTCAGGCCGATGTGGGACATCGGTGGTCGCAGTCGCAGCACGGACGGAGAACGAGCACTCCGCGTCGCGAGGCTGTGGGTGGAGTTTCAGCCACGGCTCGGCCCCGGCGAGACAGCCACCGTGCGCCTGGCCCCCCTGCACCCCGAACAGTGGCGGCACCTCGAGCCCGGTGACGTGACCTTCATGCACCAGGCCCGACTCGTCGCGGACCCGCCCCCCGCGCACGCCGGCATCGCCGAGATCATCGAGATCCTGCCGCCTCGCGTTTGACGCCACCGGACCGGGCGGGCGCGAGATGCCCGCGGCGCGCACCGCCGCCGGCCGCCACCAGGGCTCGCCGTGAGCCCGCCGGAGCCGGCACGGCAACCGGGCGACTCGCCGATGCGGGATCCCTCCACCCACAATCCGAACACGGACGGGCAAACGGCCGGCGCCGACGCGCTCCGTCGACCGCATGGCCGAGCTTCGAGAGCAGTATCGGCAAAGGCCTTTCGCGGACAAGGAGTTACGGCTTTCGCGGACAAAGAGTTACGAGCAGACACGATCTCGCCCGCGCGTTCCTCCGCACACCACCCCCGGGGTGGCCGATCGGCCCGAGACATGTCCCGGTCGGCCGCATGACGTCGCCTGCCCGCCCTCTCGATCGGGACCCCGGGTTGGCGAAATCGTTGGTCGAGGCTCCGGGTGGAGGGGCATGATGGGCCCGTTCCGTTCCGTTCCGAGCGATGCGAGGAGAGCACCCCGATGGCCGTGCCGCCTTTGACCCCCGAGGAGCGCCGGGCCGCGCTCGCGAAGGCCGCCGCCGTGCGGAGTGAGCGGGCGGAGGTGAGGGAGGCGCTCAAGCGCGGCCGGTTGTCGCTGGGCGAGGTGTTGGCGGCCGACTCCGACGCCGTGCGCAGGATGCCGGTCCGTGCCCTGCTCGAATCCCTTCCCGGCGTCGGCAAGGCGCGGGCCGCCAGGCTCTTGGCCGAGTTGGAGATCTCCGAGCGCCGCCGGGTGCGCGGCCTCGGCGTCCAACAACGCAACCGGCTTCTGGAGCGGTTCGACCCGCGGGGCTGACCGACAAGGCATGGTCCCTGCGCCGGGCACGGGTCGAGCACGCGATCCGACCGTGATCGCGGCCGTGGTCCTGCGTGACACCCTCCGTGACACCCTCGGGAGTGCCGCCGAGCGCGCTGCATAGGATTCGGCGGTGTTCGCCTATCTCCTTTCCGCATTGTTCTTTGCGTTCTTCCTCGTCGGAGTCCTGCGCGACCGCCGCCGGTTCGGCAACGCCGTGTACCTGGGGTTGGCCTTCGTCGCCCTTGTCGTCGGGCTGCTCGGTGAACTCGATCGGCTGCCGGGGCCGCTCGTCACGGCGGTGACCGTGGTCCTCATGCTCGCGCCGGCCGTGGGCGTGCTCGTGCTGGCCGGCGCGCTGGTGTCCAACGGCGCGACGATGGTGCGTCGGGAGGGAATCCGCCCAGCCAACCTGCTCTCGCTGCTGGCGGGGCTGACCATCGTCGCCGTGGTCGCGCTTCTGGTGACGGCCCTGATCACCCGCTCACGCACACTGATCGTGGTCACCGGCGCCGTCGTCCTGGTCGTCGGCTACGTGTCCTTCCTTTTTCTGTGCTTCGTCTGCTACGCCTTCCTCTACGAGCGGTTGCGGGTGCGCCGCTCGGTCGACTTCGTGGTCGTACTCGGCTCGGGACTCGTCGGCGGAGATACGGTGCCACCCCTGCTGGCCGGTCGACTCGACCGCGCGCGAGCCCTCTTCGACGCCCAAGCAGCGCGCGGAAACCAGCCCGTACTCATCACCTCGGGCGGCCAGGGCCCCGACGAGAACCTGCCGGAGTCGCACGCGATGGCCGACTACCTGATCGCCGGCGGGTTCCCCGCGGAACGGATCGTGCGCGAGGACCGCTCACGCACCACCGAGGAGAACCTGCTCTTCAGCAAGGCGATCATGACGGCCGCCGACCCCGACTACCGGTGCCTGATCGTCACCAACAACTTCCACGCCTTCCGCGCCGCCCTCACCGCCCGACGCACCGGAGTCCGCGGCCACGTGATCGGCGCTCCGACGGCCCCGTACTTCCGCCCCAGCGCAACGATCCGCGAATTCGTCGCGGTGTTCCTGACCTACAAGGTCGTCAACCTCGGTGTGTGCCTGCTCATTGCCGCATCCGGCATGGCCGCCTGGCTGCGCCTGTGAAAGGATCCGGGAGCCGGCGACGCCGACGGACGCCGACGCGCACCGGGCCTGGAGCTGCACCGACCGAGCCGGCGTCATGAGCGCGCTCGGGCAGCGTGGTCGCGACCACCCTCCCAACGGGCGACCGGTAGGACTTCATTTCGGACGTCGACCCGATCGCTGAACCGAACGTCCACCGCACCACGACCGGCCACCCCCGGCCACGCTGTTCCCGGCCAGGGCCTTCGTGTTGTCCCGGACAGGCGGACGGTGCGGGACGCGAACGGTCGTTGTCCAGGACATGTCCCGGACGCCCGTTCGGCTTGTCACGGTCGCTCCATGCGCCGGAGTCTCGAATCGTCCCTCCCGCCGGATCGCCGCGGCGGCCCGCCGGGAGGGCTTATCGATTCCATCGATCCGAGGAGCGTTCGAATGCTCGCGAAGCTCGAAGCCGTGGGGGCCGGTCTGCTGGCCCGCCTCGTTCCCGAGACCGAGGCTCAGGCCGCGACCTGCAAGGTGCGCTGCGTCGACGGTTGGTACTGGTGGTGCTGCAAGCACGGCAACACCTGGACCTGCACGGACCGTTCCGAGAGCCCCTGCTGATCCGATCCACCCAATGGGCCGGGCGGTTCCCCCGCGGGAACCGCCCGCCTCCGGCATTGCGGAGCCCGGTCATGCCCTACCTGGTCGTTGCGATCCGGTGTGCGATCGCACTGATTTTCGCCGTTTCCGCGTTCTCCAAGGTGCGCCGTCGCGCATCGTTCGGGCTCTTCGTCGCCTCCCTCCGGGAGATGGCGGTGCTGCCCGCCGCGCTGGTGCGTCCGACCGCAGTGGCGGTCGTCGCGGCCGAGTTCGCCGTCTGTACCGCGGTCGCCAACCCGTTCGGCCGGGCTTGGTATCCGTGGGGCCTGGCGATGGCCGGCGCCCTGCTCGTCGCCTTCACCGTCGGCATCGTGCGAGTGCGGCGCGCCGGTTCACGCGCGACGTGTCGTTGTTTCGGCGCTTCCACCCGCGCGCTGGGTCCGCTGCACGTCGTACGCAACACCGTCTGGGCCCTGGCGGCTCTGGGGGCCGCCTGGTGCGGTTTCGCCGATGCGGACGGCGGCGCGGTGCGAGCCGGCGGGGTGTCGACGGCGCTGGGCGTCGGCGTCCTCCTGGCCGTGTCGACGGTCGAACTCGAAGACATCGTCGACCTGTTTCGCGCACCGGCGGCCACCCCGGGTGACATCTCGCGTGCCGGCTGACGTCGGTCGTCCCGAAATCCTGGAGATCTCATGCGCTTTCTTGTGGTCGCCGTAATTTTGGTGGGTCTGCTGTGCGCCCTCGATCTGCTCCTGACGCTCGGGGTGGTCAAACGCCTGCGCCGGCACGCCGAACTGCTCGACGCACGCGTGCGCGACGCCGACGACGTTCGCTTGCCGATCGCCGAAATCGGTTCCGTGGTCGCCGACTTCACCACGGTGAGCGTCGACGGTCGGGAGTTGACCACGCGCGACGTCGCCGACGACACGCTGGTCGCGTTCCTGTCGCCGAACTGCGCACCGTGTCGCGAGAAGCTGCCGGATCTGGTCGCATACGCCGCCGCACTGCCGGGCGAACCGGATCGCGTGCTCGCCGTGGTCACCGGCGAACGCGCGCAATGCGCCGCCTTCGTCGGGGAGTTGTCCCCCGTCGCCCGCGTGGTGGTGGAGCCCCCCGGTGGCCCGGTCGGCCGGGCCTTCGCCACCTCGGCCTACCCGGCCACGCTTCGCGTCCGTCGGGTGGCCGACGGCCGGCTCGCCGTCGTCGACAACGACGTGGAACTCGCCGCGCCCGGTGTCGGGCGATGATCCCGGTACGCGTCACGGGTAGTCGACCATGGGCTGCGACCGCCCTGGCCGTACGGGCCGCGAAGGGTCCGCTGGCGATCCAGGTCGCGTTGACGGTGGTCTCCGGTGCGCTGCCGGTCTGCGTCGCCTGGCTGACCAAGCTCACCCTGGACGGCTTGGTGGAGGGCGTCCCGGGCTCGACCATGGTCGGGCTCGGCACGGCCTTGGCGGTCGTCGGTCTCGTCGCCGGGATCCTGCCGCAGGTGTCCCATTACGTTCGACGGGAGAGCGACCGCCGCATCGGCTTGATGGCGGACGAACGGCTGTGCACGGCGGTGAACGGCTTCGTGGGGCTGTCCCGATTCGAGGATCCGGCCTTCGTCGATCGGCTACGCCTGGCCCGGCAGGGCGGCGGGAAGAACCCCGGCACCGTCGTCGACGGATACCTCGGCATCGTCCGGGCGCTGCTCACCATCTCCGGCTTCTTGGCGACGCTGCTGGTGCTCAGCCCGCTGATGACCGTGCTGGTGTCGGCCGCGGGGGTGCCGACGATGATTGCGGAGTGGGCCCTGGCTCGTCGCCGGGCTCGCCTGGTGTGGACCATCGGACCCACCGAGCGCCGCGAGTTCTTCTACGGTTCGCTGATTTCCGACGGCGAAGCAGCCAAGGAGTTGCGGCTGTTCGGCATCGGCGGATTCCTGCGGGATCGAATGCTGGCCGACCGGCGCACCGCCAACGCAGCCAAGCGGGCCCTGGACCGCCGGGAGGTGGCCGTGCAGAGCGGCCTCGCCGCGCTCGCCGCCGCGGCCTCCGGGGCGGGCCTGATCTGGGCGGTCGGTGCCGCGCACGCCGGACGCCTGAGCGTCGGCGGCATCGTGGTGTTCATCGCCGCCGTGGCCGGGGTGCAGGCCGCAGTGCGCACGCTGGCCGCCGAACTGGCGCGCTGCTACGAGGCGGTGCTGCTGTTCGACCACTATCGCGCCGTGCTCGACTGTGCCCCCGACCTGCCGGTGGCCGCTTCGCCGCGCGCGCTGCCCGCGTTGCGTCGAGGCATCGAGTTGCGCGATGTCTGGTTCCGCTACACCGACGAGCACCCCTGGGTGCTGCGCGGCGTGGATCTGTGGATTCCGTACGGGGATTCGGTGGCTCTGGTGGGTCTCAACGGCGCCGGCAAGTCGACCGTGGTCAAGCTGCTGTGCCGGATGTACGACCCGACGCGCGGACAGGTGCTGTGGGACGGTGTGGACATCCGGGACGTCGACCCCTGCGCGTTGCGCGAGCGGATCGGCGCGGTGTTCCAGGACTTCGTCAGCTACGACATGACCGCTGCCGAGAACATCGCCCTCGGCGACCTGTCCGTGCTCGAGGCGTTGGACGCCGCCGGACCGAACGGTGGGGATGCGGAAGCCCCGGTCGAGATCCGCGCGGCGGCACTTCGGGCCGGCGTCCACGAAACCGTGGCACGGCTGCCGCACGGATACCGCACGCTGTTGAGCCGCACGTTCTTCACGGAGGCCGATCGCGACGACCCGGCGACGGGCGTCATGCTCTCCGGAGGGCAGAGCCAACGACTCGCGCTCGCTCGCGCGTTCCTGCGCGATCGCCGGGATCTGATGATCCTCGACGAGCCGTCCGCCGGCCTCGACGCGGAGGCCGAACACGAGATTCACGCCTCGCTGCGCCTGCACCGCAGAAACCGCACGAGCGTACTGGTCTCGCACCGCCTGGGCGCGGTCCGCGAGGCGGACGCCATCGTGGTGCTTTCCGGCGGCCGAGTCGTGGAACAGGGCGCGCACCACGAACTCCTGGCAAGGGATGGCGAGTACGCCAGGCTCTTCACCCTCCAGGCGGAGGGCTACCGAGCCGACGAGGACGAGATCTTGACGACGTCGGGCTCCCAACCGGGCACCGAGTCCCTGCGGGAGTTGTCATGAGCGGCTTCGCCCCACTTCGCGCGATCGCCGGCCGAGTGCTTGCCGCGCTCGCCGTCGCTGCGGGCGTCGGTGGGCTGTTGCGCTACGGCCTGGTCACCGTCACGGTGCGTGGGGCGAGCATGGCGCCCGCCTTCCGTGACGGAGACCGGGTCCTGGTGCTGCGCACCCGCGCGATCGGTGCCGGTGGCCGGCTCGTGCCCGCCCCCGGGCGCGGCCGGGTGGTCGTGGCCGAACGGCCGGACTCGGGGTCACCGAGCCCCGACCTGGCCCGGAAGCTGCGCCCGTGGTTGGTCAAACGTGTGCGTGCGACGCCGGGAGACCCGGTGCCGCTCGCCTCGGTGCCGGACCTGGGCGGGACGCCGGACGGCCGCGTGCCGGCGAACCGATGGGTTCTGCTCGGGGACAACCCCACAGTCAGCGTGGACTCGCGGGACCTGGGCTACTTCGCGTCGACGTCGGTCCGTGGCCTGGTGCTGTGTCTGCTGCCGCCGGCGCGGACGCCCGGGGCAGATTTCGTCGAGAGACCGGGGCGCACCCGCGGCGCGTAGGCGCTACCCGGAGGCCGTGTCCGCCGGCGAGACCCATCGGGCGATGTGGGTCCGGCCCCCGGCGCTTCGGCAGATCAGCCCGCCCTCGACGACTGTTCGCTCCCCGCGTTGTGGCGGTGGGAGTTCGAGCAGGCCGCGCCACCGGCCGGTCCGGAGATCCAGGACGGCCAAGCCCGTGGCCTCCCATTCGTAACGGCCACCGGCCGGGTACTCGTGTTCGACCACTGCGGCGAGCAATCGGCCGCGTGTGAAGATCGGCCCGTTGCATGCCCACGTGTCGTCGTCCGGCAGAGGTTCGCCGCTGTGTGCGACGATGCGCGCGCTCATCCCGGGGGTCCGCCACGGCACGGTCGAGACGAAGCCGTCGGAGTCGAGCACCACGAGGTCGGCGGTGTCCGACAGGGCGATCGCCATGACGCGTTCGCCGGGCACGCCCTCGGCCAACGCCGCGGGGTCGGTGTCGAGACCGTGCCACCGCAGGACGCCGTCCGCGGTCTCCGCGACGGCCAAGAGCGCAGTGTCGTCACCGGAGCACGCCGCCAAGGCGATCGTCGTGGACGCGCCGGGACCGATGGCGATCTCGACTCCTTCGTCCACCACGGCCGGCTGAGCGGTGACGCGCGTTTCGAGCGCCGCATTGTCCATTGGCTCCAGTGTCGCGGCGTCGAGCAGAAGCAGCCGCCCGCCCGCCTCCTGCCCGGTGTTCCATACCAGCGCCAGGCAGGCGCCGTCGGCGGTGAACCGGAGCGAGGGCCGGATGGGTCGTCCCGTCGCGACGGGGAGGGCGCTGCGGCGGGCCTGCCCGTCCGGGCCGTGCACCTCGATCGTCAGGTCTGCGCGCAGGACGGCCAGGCCGGTGCCGTCGGGACCGACCGCCAGGGCTTCTCCCGGGACGCGGTAGGGGCAGGACATGACGGCGGTCAGGCCCCGGTGGGAGTCGTGCACGGTGAGCCGGCCGCGGTCTTCCAAGGCGACGAATCGTCCGGCCGGATCCATCGCGGCCACCCGGCCGGCGGCAACGCCGACGTCGACGATGCGCCCGGCGGGGGAGGGGAGAGTGGTCGACATGGCTCCGTTCTACCTCGGTGGTCGGACGCGCAACGCGGGAGCCTCCGAGCAGCGGAGTGTTTCACGAGCGGTCACCCACCCGACGCCGTCACCGACCCCCGCGGCAACGCCACCATCCACACCGTCCAGGCCGACGGCAAGGTCGACCGCGTCACCGACGCCCAAGGGCACGAACGCGACACCACGTACGACGCGAACAACGACGTGCGGACGGCCGCCGACGCCATGGGCACCGGAACGGCCGGAACCGGATTCGTCCGCGAACCCTCGGGCAGCATCGTCGGTGTGAACATCGGGGCACCCACGTACTACCTCACCGACGCCCAAGGCTCCGTCGTCGGTCTCACCGACACCGCCGGTACCAAATCACCTACGCCTACGACCCCTACGGCAACACTCGCACCGCCACCGAAACGGTCCCCGACCCGCTCCGCCACATTGGCGCCCTACCTCGACCCGGCAGGCCTGTACAAGACCGGAGCCCGCAGTCCTGGCGTTCCTGAGACCACCCGACCCGTCGGGCCCGTCAGGTGCCCCGACGGCGCCACCGGAAAGGGCAGACATGACCGGGGCCTCGACGACGAGGAACAACAACCATCCATGGCGAACCTTCGTGGCCGCCTTCGTCTTCCTCTACGTGCTCATCGGCGTTGTCATGACGCTGGCCGGCTCCTCGGCGCAAAGCGCTTGGACCGCGCCCTCGGTCCTCGTGGCACCCGCCCTGGGTGTGGCAGCGGTGAGGTACCGGCGAACCCGGACGTAGCAGTCGGCGCCGCGAGCGATGTGTCGGAACGTGGCGCCGTCGCGTCGGCGACGGGGCCACGGGATGTCCCAAGTCGGCGCCGACGGTCGTGCCCCGGCACCACGACGCCGTAGTACGGCCGGAAGCATCCCGGCCGCACGACGACACCGAGAACTCTGCGTGCCCTGTACGAAGACGGCCGCGTTCCCCCAAGGGCCACGCGGCCACTCGGTCACAGTCGCTGTTTCAGGTAGTCCTTGCGGTGGGCAGGATCGAGCGCAGGCCGTGGCGGTCGCGGACGCCGACCTTTCGGTAGGCGCGGCCCAGCGTGTTGTCGACGGTGCGAATCGACAACCCGCACGTCACGGCGATCTCCCTGCTGGTGTGACCCTGTGCGGCCAGGAGGGCGATCTGATGCTCGCGGACGCTGAGGCTCGCGGCGGTGGACAGGGTCGCCAATGCCGGCGTCGCCGCCTCCTCGCATTCCGCGACCAGGATCAGCGCCCGCGATTCGGCGCGTCGGGCCGCCGCTTCCGCGCGTGCGTCGTGCGCGTGTCGGCGGAGTCGGGCG
This sequence comes from Embleya sp. NPDC008237, assembly GCF_042956465.1. Lineage (NCBI taxonomy): Bacteria > Bacillati > Actinomycetota > Actinomycetes > Kitasatosporales > Streptomycetaceae > Embleya > Embleya sp. NPDC008237. The sequence continues at coordinate 91,394 of NZ_JBIBGL010000026.1, read as the reverse complement.
GACCGGGCCAGGCACTCGGCCGCGAGCAATACCGCGCCGTGGGCGGCCCACTGATCCGCCACGGCGCTCAGCGCATGCGGGTCGGCCGTGGCGACCGCGCGGGCATGGGCGGCGCGAGCCGCCGCGTGTGCGCCTTGGACCACGTCGGTCGACGCGATCACGCGGATCGCCGCTGCCCGGTCGCCCCAGCGGACCAGGTCGTGTTCGAGGGTCAGGGCCGCGCTCGGGTCGCCCCGGTCGCGGGCCGAGGCGGCGCCGGCGCGCAGGACCGCGTGAGCCTCGTCCGCGTGCCCGCGGCAACGCAGCGCCCAGGCGTACGCGCGCGTGGTGTCCCACCCGCACAGCGCGCTTTCGCCGTCGGCGACGGTCAGCGCGAGCTCGTCCGCCTCCGCTCCGGCGTGGCCGGCCTGGGCCCGGGCCAGGACCAGGCCGGCGAGCGCGCGCTGCTCGGCGAATCGGTGGCCCTGCACATGGGCCTGGGCGCGGGCCTCGGCGAAGAGCGTGGCGGCCTCCCGTAGGCGCCCGCGATCCAGCGCGATCCGGCCGTGTACCCAGCCGAACCACACGACCAGCGCCGGAACCGGTGCGCGCAGCAATTCGTCCAGGCCCTCGACGAGTACCCGTTCGGCCTCGTCGAGGCGCCCGGCCTCCAAGAGCGCCCAGGCAACCAGGTACGAGCTGCGGGCGGGATAGAAGACCTCGGTCCGGTCGGTGAGTTCGCGGTGCGCGGCGTACGCGGCGCGGGCAGTGCGGATCGCGTCCTCCGGCCGCGCGCGGGCGAGTTCGATGCGCAGGCGGGCCTGGAGATGCAGGACCAGGTCCGGTCCCGGCCGATCGTCGGCGCCGATGCCGGGGCCGGCGGCGAGTTCGTCGCCGGCCCGCGCGACTCGTCCCGTCGCGCCGAGGATGGTCGCGGTCCACGCGGACAGCGCGGGGGAGGGGCCGGCCCGACGAGCGGCCTCGCGTAGTACGGCCAGCGCGCGGGGCAGGTCACCGGGCCCGTAGAAGTGGTGCACGGCCAGGGCCAGCCCCGCCGGATGGGCGTCGGCGCCCCGGGCCGCGGCGAAGGTCTGCTCCAGGACCGCGATGCCCTCCGCGAACTCGCCCCGCTGTCCCAGCGCTTCGCCCAGCATCACCCCGGCCCGCACGTCGGGTCCGTGCCGCAGGGCGGCTCGGGCCAATCGGCACATGGTCTCCACGTCGCCGACGCCCAAAGCCTCGGCGGCGCCGCGGACCAGGAGTTCGCTGTCGGCGGTGCCGGTGGCGGCCAACTCCCAACGGGCCAGGGCCAGGGCGTCGCCGGTGCGATGCGCGCCGTGCGCCCGTACCCGCGCGGCCTGCTCCAGCAGGATGGCGCGGGCGCGCAGTCGGCCCACGCCGGCCCGCAGGACGGGCGCGTGGGCCGGTTGGGCGAGCACGAGGCGTTCCCGACGGTCGTCGCGGCGCAGACCCACCAGGTGCGCCGCCTCCAGGTCGGCCAACGCGTCGGCCGGGGTCTCCGGCGGCAGGTCGCACAGCGCGATCGGGCCGCACAGCGCGAGGAGTTCCAGCACGGCCCGCCGGTCGGGGGACAGCAGGTCGATCCGTTCGTCGAACGAGACACCCTCCAGCGAGTCGGCCAAGGGCCGCTTCAGGCACCAGATGCCGTGGGCCGGGCCCAGCCGATCGTCCGCGATCGCGGCACGCAGCGCCTCGCGGAGGTGGAGCGGGTTGCCCTGGCCCGCCGTCCACAGCGCCCGGACGGCGACCGTGGTGATCGGCGCGCCCAGGGCGGCGCGGAGCAGGGCGCCCGCCTGCCCGACGTCCAACGCGGGCAGTGCCACGTGCCGCAACGCGCCGCGACGCCACAGCGAGCGCAACGAGTCGGGCCAATCGGCGCCGTCGGGCAGCGTGGCCAGTAGGAAGATCGTGTCTTCGGCCAGCAACAGCGCGAGCAGTGCGGACGAGGATGCGTCGAGCAGGTGGACATCGTCGATCGCGACCACCGGCCTGCTCCCTCCGGCCGCCCGGCGCGCGGCCAGTTCGTCGCGTACCTGCCCGAAGAACGTCGCGGGCTCCTCCGGGCGCGCGCCGTGGGGCAGCAACGGGGTCAGCGCCGACAATGCCACGGACGCCGAAGCTCGGGTGGCCCGCACCCGTACGACGTGCCGACGCCGAAAGGCGGCCCCCGCGCCCGCCCTCGGCGGGCGGACGTCCGCCGGATCACCGCCACCGGCGGACCGGCCGAGGAACTCCTCGACGAGACGGCTCTTGCCGATCCCACCAGCCCCCGTGATCACGGTGCCGGTGCAGGTGGACGCGCGTAACGCACGCTCCAGCTGGTTCAGTTCCACGTCGCGGCCCACGAACGGCAAGCGCGTTTCTCCCGGAGCGATGTCCATCGTGACCCCCGTACCCCCGTCGTATCGGCCCCCCGGCCACGGCCCGCCAGACGGACACGTTCTCGGCAGCATGCCGGCCCCGGCTCGCCGCCGCACGAATTCGCGCCCTCGGGGACCGCGTTCGTTCGACGGGTCGGCGGTTCGATGGAGTATGCGTCGCGCCGAAATGGAGTAGCGGACCACTCTGTGTGCGGCGAGGCGGCCCGGTTGACAGTAGCCGTGCCGAGGACCGGTCGACCAAGTGCCGTCCGAGGTCCCGGCATTCCATATCGCTCGTCGGGCCGATCCGTTCGGCGCGACGTCATCGAACAGGACACCGATGTGAACGCGAGACGACTTACCCGTCGGTTGGCGCCGTTGGCGTTGATCACCGTGATCGCGGCCGGCACCCTCACGGTCGGCACCGCCGCCGCGGAGCGCTGCCAGGACTGCGAGCCGGGCGGCGGCGGAGGCACCGGCGGCGGCACCGGCGGGGGCGGCGGTGGTACCGGATCGAGCGGACCCACCCGCCACGTCCGGCTGACCGGCTCCGTCGCGACGACCGACGCGGAGGGCATCTTCGGCGACGACAAGCACTGCACCGACGCCTTCGCGTACGAACTGGCCGCGCCGATCGGCCAGTGGACGGTGAGCCGACGGGACAGCTTCTGCGGCGGCGAAGTGCGGTTGGAGACGTATGTGGACGTCTTTCCGGCGGCCGACGGAACGATGCAGGCGGTGGTGCGCCTCAAGCTGTTCGAGGGCACGAACTACCAGACGCAGGACCTGGACGGCGAGGCGAGCAAGATCCTGCCGACCATCGCGGTGGGCGGGTCCGGCGGGGCGAACGTCTACGTGCACAGCGGCGAGGGCGCCGCCGACGACGGCAGGTCGGACATCACCATCGAGAACTTCTGAGTGGGACCCACCGAACGAGAGTAGTTCCGAGTGGAGCCCACCGAACGAGCGGACTTCCGAGTGGGACCCACCGAACGAGAGCACTTCCGAGCGGGACCCACCGAACGAGAGAACGGCTGAGCGGGACACACCGAACGAGGGGGACGGATCCATGCGAGACAAGCTTCGGCGGCGGATGCGCAAGGCGGCTGTGCTCACGGCAAGCACCACCCTGGCGATGGGCGCGCTGACGATCGGCTCCGCGTCGGCGGAGCGCTGCCAGGACTGCGAGCCGGGCGGCGGCGGGGGCGGCGGTACGGGAGGCGGCACGACCACGCCGGTGGTCTACCGGCACGTCGGCCTGGAGGGCTGGGTGAACCTGTACGACCACGAGGGCGGCAGCACCTACACGCGCTGCGAGGGCAGCGGCGGCGACTACTTTTGGTACGACCTGCAGGCGCCGGTCGGCCAGTGGACCGCCAGTCGGCGGGACAGTTTCTGCGGCGGCGAAGTGCGCCTGGAAACCAGGATCGAGGTCAGGCCGAACGCCGACGGCACGCTGGACTACCGCGGCACCCAACTGCTCTACGAGGGCACCAGCACCACGACCAACGACCTCGACGGCAAAGCGGCGATCCCGCAGGCCGCTCCGGTGGGCGCGGGGGCCACCGCGGGCTTCGACGTCGCGGCCAAGAACGGCAACGAACAGGGGCATATCAACTTCGAGTTCGGCTCGACCGATGACGGCTTCCAGGTCTCCTTCAACTGGGTGCACGACGAGGGCGACCCCACCGACTTCACGGTCTCCCGCTTCCGGGTCCACAACGTCTGACCGGGTGATCGGACGCCCCGATCACCGGTTCGCCACCCCGGTGTTCGGGTCGCCTCGCTGTTCGGACCACGGCCACGTGCGGACGCAGCAGGCGCCGCGCCCCGGCCCCACCCGCCGTCCCCGGCTCCGGCGCGCCAGGCGGAGGCCCGGGGTCGGCGACTCCGGGGCCGGCTACCCGTGACCACGCGTAGACCTGCGGTGGGGCCGGCGTGGTGGGCGCCACGTCGGAGACCCCGAACCAGGGACACGAGCACGATCGAGGGTCGAGTCGAGGCTTTCACATGCACAGGTGGCGAAGTACCTCGGGAGTGCTACGGCTTGTAGGTGTTGCCGCCCGTGTCCTTGACGGCCTTGCACGTGCGGCCGGTGTCCGTCCCTGAGAAAACCGCCGGCGCCTTCTTGTTGTAGTAGTTCACGCTGTAGGTGTTGCCCGAGAACGTGTTCCCACCACTGCCGCAGATGTCCGCCCTCGGGAACGCCCAGTAGGTGAACATCCCGTGGTTGCCGTTCCCTCGGATCTTCCCCTCGAAGTCGCGGCCCTTCTTGAACACGTTGTTCTGGACCTTGTTGCCGCTGCTGCCGTCACTGGCACGGACCGGGTCGCCGGAGACGACCTGGAAGGTGTTCCCCTTCACCAGATTCCCGTTGCTCCCAGGGGTCTTCTGCGTCTGGTTGAAGGCGAGGTAGACGCCGTGGGTGTTCCCCGGGGCCTCCTTGTTCTCGAGATTGACGAATCGGTTGTTGGTGATCCTGGCCTGCGAAACGTAGTTCAGGTGTACACCGGCGTAGCCGTTGCCACCCTTGACCCAGGCATTGCCGATTTCCTTGAAGGTGATCCCGTTGACCACCAGCCCCTTGACCGGACCGTCCTGCTTGGTTCCGGTGGCCTTGATCCCGCCGTCGCCGTAGCGCTGCACGGTGTACGGCCCCTGGAAGTTCAGTTTCGGCGACTTCGGACCGACCTTCGTCCAGTACCCGTCCTTGGCCGCCCGCCCGTCGAAGGTGACGGGCCCCGTCCCAGGCTGAGCCTTGACGGTGACGGTCCCGGAGGCGATGCCCGGCGCCCACTCGACCCCGGCATCCGTGTAGGTGCCGCCGCGGAGCACGATCGTCGCGTTCTTCGTGTGCCTGGCCTCGAGCACAACCTGGGCATCACGCAGGGACCTGACCGGACTCTGCGCAGTCAGGCCGATCTTCCCGGCCGTCCGCGGAAGCGAATCCCCCGAACGGTCGGCTGGCGACAACCCGTCGGGGTCGACGTAAACGGTGACATCCTCGCCTGCGGCCGGGGCCGCCAGTGCCTCCGGCCCGCCCGGAACCAGGATCAGCACGGCCGCCGCCAGGCCCGGCAGACCGATGCGTAGGTGTTTGCGCATGGGCGTTCCTCCGCGTTCAAAGGTCATGTGCGGCACGAGGGAGAAGTCCGGCGCCGCCGCTCGTGCTGCCGAGGACGCTGCCGTGTGCACACCACCACCGGCAAGCACTTCACCCCGTTCGGGACTGTTCGGGACTGTCCCGGACAGCCCGTCCACCCCGGTGCCGAGGTCCGCCGAGGCGGCGCGGCGCCTGGCCGGGGCGACGATGGCGGCGCCGTAGGCGACGAGTTCGCGGCCTCGGCGGGCGATGCGTACGTGGTGGCCCGGGGCCGGTGGGCGGCGACTCGGCCGCCGCGCCGGATCTCCCACCGGGACCGGCTCGACCGGGCGGCGCGGCTGCGCCCGGTGACCGTCCACCGGTCCGACGCGCGATCTCGTTCGGCACCGACGGAGCGCTCGGCGTGGGACGTTCAACCGTCCGTGTGCGGCTGATCGTCGGTTGTCGGCGGTCCGTGCAGGCCGTGTTCGATCATGTCGACGAGGTCGTCGGTGGACGCGCGGGCCTGGGCGGGGGTGAGGCCGCGCAGGGGGCCGTCGACGAGGAGCGCGGCGAGCAAACCGGGCCGGAACGCCGCCGCGGTGCTGATGTCGGTGTCGCTCTTCGCGGGTGTGGGCGTCGCGCTCGCGCCGTCTGCCTCAGCCGCGAGCCACCCTGCGTGCTACCGGGATCTCAGGGATCACACCGCCAAGATCACGGGCAACAACGTCAATCTGCGCAAGGCCAAGGGCACTTGGAACCCGATTCTGCGGGTCCTGCAGAAGGGCGCGAAGGTCACCGTCTACTGCCAGGGCGTGGTCTACCGGGACGGCGACGCCGAGGCCGGCGAGTGGTACTACGTCAAGCACCAGGCATCGGGCATCAAGGGTTGGGTGCTGACCAAGTACGTTCGCTGATCGGCGGCCGCGAACGCGGCTCGGTTCAGGCCGCGACCACACGCCGAACACCTTCCGGAGGCCGGCACTCGAACCCGCACGCCACCGAACCCGCACGGCCTGCTGGGACTGGTCGACCAGGACGTCCTGTTCACCACGGTGCCCTCCCCGTCCGGCGGCCGGGCGTCGTTCTCAGGCCGCGGATCCGCGCCGACGGCCGCCCCGGCCACACGTCCGCGCCGACGCCGTGTGCGAGTCGGGTGGCGGGGGTTGCCGGGACGGGGCAGCGAGGGCGGTTCGCCGTGAGGTCGGCCCCGTCTCGGGGTGCGCGGTTTCAGGCGCGGGTTCGATCCGGACGAGTCGCGCGGATCGTCCGTCGCGCAGGAGGTCGTCGTGGTGGCGACGGGCCAGGGCAGAGGCAGCGCGGGTTCCGGGGGAATCTCCGGGGGCCCGGCCGTCCCAGGGGTTACAGCCAGGGTTGTCGTCCTCGTTCGTCAACCGTGGGCGCCCGGCGCCGGGGGAGTTCCGCGGGCGGCCCACACGTGTCGACCGGCCTTCCGGCGTCGGCCGGGTCCGGCATCGGCTTCTGGGGGCGCGGCATGCTGACGCAAGCTCCCACGCCCGACACGCACCCCGGACGAGGGGTGGCGTGCCCAGGCAAGGCGTCGGTCGAGCTGGGCGGGGCAGGGTTCGAGAAAATCGGGCAACGCCGTCGAGAAACGGACGGACAGGGCGGGGGAAGGCGGCACTCACGCCGCGGGGAACCGTCCCGGGGCGAGTCGGCGTCCGGCGTGTAGGGCGCCGCCGAGGTGGCCGAGTGGGGGCGGACCAGGACGTTGCCCTCGACGGACGCGGCCCAGGCACGGGCGGCGACGGCCTTGACGGCCCACCTGAGCTGTGTCGACGATTGTTCACTCAGGCGGCGACGCGAACGCTCCACCGGCTGACGCCGCCGAGAGGGGAGAGGAGAACCGACCGTGCCGGAGACGAGCGCGCTGGATGACGTCCTGCGAAGTGCTGTCCGAGTCCGCATTTCCTCCTCCATCTCGTCGTCCGGGGGCCTGATCGACGGAAAGATCGTTGTGGATCTGTCGGATCGGGCCGAGCGTGACCGCCTGCGCGTTGCCATGTCGGTGGAGTCACCGCTGCAGTGGCGCTGCATGTGCGGCGGCGATGTCAGGTTCGAGTTTTTCGACGCGGACGCACGACATCTGACCGCCGTGGTCCTCCACCATGGTGCGATGCTGCGTTGGGAGGGCTGGGCAGGTGACGCCGTCCTGACCGACGGCCAGGGGCTGCTGCGTTGGCTCCACGCACGCGGCGCACCTGGCCCGCTGCGGAAAGCCGAGGAAGACGAACTCCGCCGTGTGCAGCGCAAACTGGAGGAAGAGCGCTGGCTCGCGGCGATGCCGGACGCACTCGATGACCTTTCCGACCGGCTCCTCGGACTGTCCAGGAGCCCCGAAATCGTGTCATCGGGGTTCCTGGTCGAGCTTCACGATCGGGTGCGGCAGGCAATCCCCGATTCCACCGGCCGAGCACTGGCGCTTCTTGCGTGGCACAGCGGCGGTACCGGCCGATGTTCCGGATATCCGGTGCACGAAGACGTGCCGAGCCTGCTCCTCAAGGACCTGCCCATCGGCGACATCATCGCTGCCCTGCAGGATCCGAGGGCCGACGCGCGCCACCACGCGGGGGCCGTACGTCACCTCGTCGGGTGGAAGACGCGGCACAACCAGCAGAGCGACATCGATGCCGTCCCCGAGGCACTGAAGGCACGCCTGCTGCATTCGGCCCGGACGTCCGGCGACGAGGACAAGCAGGGCCGCGCGGAGCGGTGGCTGGCCGGCAGGTCCTGAACCGGTTCGTCGGAAGCAGGTACTGACCCTCGCGCTCCTGGTGGCGTGGGCGGCCAGTCCGTCGTCGACGGCGGCGTCGGGGTGTGACCACACCACGCCGAGCATGACGAGTCTCCGGGTGCGGTCGTGGTCGAGGCGTCCGGCGGCGAACCCGCCGCATCGGACCGCGCTGTGCCCGACGAGTATCCGTCGACCCCGTCGCGCGCGCGTCGACCACCGAGAACCCCCCACGCCCGACACCAAACGCCATCCGGGTCGTGCGTCGAATCACGCGGACATTTGGGTCGGTCGTCGCAGCGCCACGCTCGGGTCGCAGCGCCACGCTCACTCGGGGTGTTGTCGACGCCCTCGGGAGGCCATTCCGTCCGCAGCGGTATCGGGCGTGTTCCCGGGTAAAGGTGCCGATCATGCGCGGAAGAGGAGACGGAGCAGGAGATCAAGGCATGAGCTGGACACTCGGCGAGGAATTCGAGACGCCCGAGGGCGTGGTGCGATGGGGGGTGATGGGCAGCGGGGATCCGGTCGTATTGGTGCACGGTACCCCGTATTCCTCCTTCCTCTGGCGGGACATCGCTCCGGCGCTCGCCCGTACGCGCACGGTCTTCGTCTTCGACCATCTCGGCTTCGGCCGGTCCGACCGGCGCGAGGGCCAGGACCTCGGTTTGGTGGCCCACGGGAGGAACTTCGCCCGGCTCCTCGACCATTGGGAGCTGTCCCGTCCCAGCGTCGTGGCGCACGACATCGGCGGGGCCGTGGCGCTGCGGACGCTGCTGTCGGAGGGGAGGGACTACCGCGACCTGACGCTCTTCGACGCGGTAAGCGGCGGTGAGTGGGAGCGTGGACTCTTCCGGCTCATCCTGGAGCACGCGGATGTCCTGGGGCAGCTTCCGGACTACGCACACGAGGCGCTGGTCGCGAGCCACATGCGGCACGCGACGCACGTCGGCTTCCGCCCCGGGGTCCTCGACGCGTTTCTCGAACCGTGGCGAGGGCCGGCGGGACAGGCCGCGTTCTACCGCCAGTACCGCCAGATCAGGCAGGCGGACACTGCCGAGTACGAGCACCTGCTCGGTGGGATCTCGATTCCGGTGCGCATCGTCTGGGGCCGCGAGGACCGCATCCTGCCCCCGGAGTACGCCGAGTGGCTGCACGCGCGCATTCCGCACGCCGAACTGCACTGGATCGAGGGGGCGGGCCACCTCCTTCAGGAGGACGCGCCAGGGCAACTGGTGTCCCACCTCATCGCCGGGTTCCCACGAACGGATCAGGAAGGACGAACGGATCAGGAAGGATGACGGGAAAGCGGCGGCGACCGGCACCCGTGACGACCGGCGACGACGTACCCACCTTCGCCGCCCGGTGGATGTTCTTTGCTACCGGCGGTGGTCGGCGCGGAGTCGGAAGACCATGTAGGCGGCGTCATCCTCGACGGGATTGTCGTCCCCGTCCGCGACCGACACGGTCGTCAGCCCGGCCGCTGTGGCGAGTTCCTCGAATCCGGAGCGGGTGTACCAATGCAGCAGCCATGGGCGCTCCACGACGGTGCTCCCGTCTCTCGCGAGGCGTTCATAGCGCAGCAGGGAGGTTTGGGTTCGTGTTCTTTCGTCGTGTTCCTCGGACACCAGGGAGAATCGCAACTCGGCGCCGTCGTCGGCGGTGGCGGTTCGTACCCGCCCGATGCGATCGGGTGGGGTGGGTGAGGGGACGTGCAGCGGGATCAACGCGGACCCGCCGTCGACCAAGTGGTGCCGCACGCTTCGGAGGGCGGCGCCGGCGGCGGTGTCGTCCGGCAAGAGGTTGAAGGTCGGGCCGGCCAGGAAGATCGCGCGGAATCGCCGCGGCAGGTCGAGCGCCTCCATGCGTTGATGGTGGAGGGTGACGGTGATACCCGCCTCATCGGCCCGACGCCGGCAGCGCTCCAGCATGTCCGCAGAGGAGTCGACACCTTCGACATCCAGGCCGATTCGGCGCAGAGCGAGCAGCGGATCGCCGTCGCCGCAACCCAACTCCAGCGCCGGGCCACCCACTTCACGCACGAAGTTTACGTAGCTCTCGGGGTCCGGGGAGAAGGACTTCAACGGCCCATAGGACTCCGCGACGATTCCGGTATAGAAATCAGCCGGCTCCATGCGCCCCTCGTCAGCCCCATCCTTCACTGGATTACCCATCGTCGGCCCTTGGCTCGGTGGATCGCCGGCTCGCGGGATTGCTTGCTGCGGCACGGAGAACGGGATGATCCGCTCCGCGTTCTCGGTGCAGGGTAGCGCCGGCGTGATCGAAGCGACCAGCGAATAGACGAGCGCGAGGGCGTCTGTTGAGCGTTACCGTGAGCGGGCGGGTGAGTCTCGGCTTTACGATCCCCGCGGTGGCGAGGGCGGGTCGATCCGGCCCGGGTTGCGTGATCGTGTGTCGCCCTCGTTGTCGGGCCGGAGCAGCGGGCAGCCCCCGAATACCTCGAAGCGGTGCCTCGGCGACGAAGCCCGAAGGTGGTCGGTGTCGGCGTCGGCGGGGGAACCGGGGCATCGGATATCCGAGCCCGACGCCGTCACCGAGGCCGGGAAGGCCATGGCAGCCGCGAAGTTGGGACGGTGGCTCGAGGACAGGTCGAACGTACGCGTGTAGGTGATGGGTGCGACGAGCGGCCGGACGGGGCGGGCAGCGTGGTGCGTACTGGAACATCCCATCATCGTGCCGGGTCGCTCTGCCTCGAACCTCCCCCGTGCGGGGGAGGTCGTCCCCACGGTCGGGGGATCCGGCGAAGTACCCCGACATCGCAACCTTGAGGCACCGCGGCAAGCGGACGGCCCGACCCCGTGGCCGACCCCACGAGCCGACCGCACCTCAGGGAGCGAAACACATGATCCGGATCCGGAACCTGACCAAGCGTTATGGCGACGTGCTCGCCGTCGACGACCTCTCCTTCGAGGTCGCCTCCGGCGCCGTGACCGGCTTCCTCGGCCCCAACGGCTCGGGCAAGTCGACCACGATGCGGATGGCCTTGGGGCTGGACCGGCCCACGTCCGGTGGCATCACGATCGGCGGCCGGGAGTACACCGAGCTGCGCGAGCCGCTGCGACACGTGGGAGCCCTGCTCGACGCCGGTGCTGTGCACAAGCGTCGACGAGGGTACGACCACCTGCTCTACCTCGCGCAGTCCAACCGCATACCGGTCTCGCGCGTCGACGAAGTGTTGGCCGAGGTCGGCATGACCGATGCGGCCCGGCGTCGCACCGGCGGCTACTCGCTGGGCATGCGCCAGCGCCTGGGCATAGCCGCCGCGCTACTCGGCGACCCCGAGGTGTTGATCTTCGACGAGCCGGTCAACGGCCTGGATCCCGAGGGCATCCGCTGGATCCGCGACTTGATGCGATCGCTCGCCGCCGAGGGGCGCACGGTCTTCGTGTCGAGCCACCTGATGAGCGAGATGGCGCTCACCGCCGACCACCTCGTGGTGATAGCCGGCGGGCGACTGCTCGCCGACACGGCACTGAACGAATTCGTCGGTACGGGCGAGGCATTGGAAGACGTCTATCTCCGGCTGACCGCCGGGCGTGAGCAATTCGTGGGAGGTGGCCGGGCGTGAGCACGATGACAACGGCGCGGATGGTCGGGACCGATTCGATGTTCCCGGCCGCCGTGCGCGCCGAATGGACCAAGATCCGTTCGGTGCCCTCGACCGCATGGCTGCCCCTGGCGACCGTGGTTCTGATCGCCGGAGTGAGCACCCTCGTCAGCGCGTTCGTCGCCGAGGGGCAGCGCCGGGAGGACGGCGCCGAATACGACCCCTTCACCCTGGTGCACTACGGCGTCAACTTCGGGCAGATGGCACTCGTGGCCTTCGCCGTCCTCGCCGTGGCCGGAGAGTACGGCAGCGGCACGATTTGCTCGTCGCTGGCTGCGGTGCCCGATCGCCGGGTGTTCGCCACCGCGAAGTTGACGGTGATCACCGCGATCGCCCTGGTCACCGCCGTCGCATCGAGCCTGAGCTGTACGCTGCTCGCCCGCCTGGTCATGCCCGCCGGCGACATCTCTCTGACCGCGACGGAGACTTGGCGCACGGCGTTCGGACATGCCGCGTATCTGACCCTGTTGGCGGTGCTGTGTGCGGGGGCCGCATTCCTGCTGCGCACCCCGATGGCCTCGATGGGCCTGCTGATGCCCCTGTTGTTTCTGGGCACGGCCGCGCTCACGGCCATACCCGGCGTGCGCGAAGTGGCCCGGTTCCTGCCGGACAAGGCGGGCCAACGCATCATGCGACTGCGCGACTTCAACGCGCACGAGGTCGACCCGTGGCTCGGCATCGGTGTCATGGCCGTGTGGGCGATGGCGGCGACCGTCGCCGCGCTGGCCGCAGTGCGCAGGCGTGACGCGTAACGGCTACGGCCACGGCCGAGACGATTGGGCGGGCCGGAAGCCGAGGCTGCCTCGACGGGGTAGCCGGGGCGCTGCGGACAAGGAGGGGACTGCGGGTGGATCCGGACCGCATGGCCGGCATCAAGGCAATTGCGCAAGAGACCCGTGCGGAGCTGGGGTCGTCACCGGATCCGGAGGAGTTGCAGAGGTATCTGTTCGACAGAGGTGTTCACGGGGCGGATGCCGTTCTTGTGACCACGCAGGTTCTGGAGATCGGCTTGCGCGACGCGAATGCCGCGTTCTTCGGCAGCCCCCTTCGAGCCGCGGAACGCGACCTTCAGAACTCGTTCATCGATGCGCTTGCGCGGGCGTGGAGGTGAGGAGAACGGCCCACAACAAGCTTCGTATCTTGCGGTGTTCGTCGCGGGTGGCGGCCGTGGTGGATGCCGAGGCCGTCTCCGGCGCGGATGCGCAGCCGAGCGAGGTCGATCAGGGCATCGAGTACCGGCGGACGGCCTGCGCTGGGCCACACAACGATCCGTGCGAAACGGCCTGGGCGGATACCGGATCGCCGGCTGCCCCTACGACTGTCCGGAATCAGCCATCCGGAATCAGCGGAGACCGGTCGGTGTTTTCAGCTATCGATGCGATGCCCTCGCCGGCCGCGCCCCGGTCGTCCCGGGGGCACGCGCCCTGCCGGCGGACGAACCACCGAAGGACACATGAGCACGGAGCGATACCACATCTCGGTTCCAGACCACGTGCTCGACGACCTGCGCGAGCGGCTGGTACGCACCCGGTTCACCACCGCGACGGACGCGGTGCACTGGGCGGCCGGGGTCGATCCCGGCGACCTCCGCGAGCTCGTGGCGTACTGGGCGGACGGCTTCGACTGGCGGGCGGCCGAGGCCCGGCTGAACGCCTACCCGCACTTCCACGCCGAAGTCGGCGGCCGCAAGGTGCACTTCGTGCACATGCGCGGCAAGGGCCCGGCCGCAGCGCCGGCACCTCTGCCGCTGGTGCTCAGCCACGGATGGCCGAGCAGCTTCGTGGAGATGCTGCGGATCGCCGAACTGCTGACCGACCCGGGTGCACACGGTGCAGACCCGGCGGACGCGTTCGACGTAGTGATCCCGTCGCTGCCCGGGTTCGCCTTCTCCGAGCCGCCGAGCGGCCCGTTCACGCGGCGCGCCGTCGCCGAGACGTGGCACGCGCTCATGGTCGACGTGCTCGGCTACCCGCGCTTCGGTGCGGAGGGGGGCGACATCGGCGGCGGGATCACACAGTGGCTCGGCGCGCTGTTTCCGGACGAGGTGGCCGGCGTACTGGTCACCTCGTCGGTGGTCCCGACCGACTTCGGTGCGACGCCGCCGACGCCCGAGGAGCGGGAGTTCCTCGACGCGCTGGCCGGGTACGACGCCGCCGACGGCGGCTACAGCGGGATCATGTCCACCCGCCCGGACACCGTCGCGGCCGCGCTGGTCGACTCCCCGGCGGGGCTGCTGGCGTGGATCGTGGACAAGTACCGCGACTGGAGCGACTGCGGAGGCGATGTGGCGACGCGCTGGGACCGCGACACGCTGCTGACGGTGGCGACGCTGTACTGGGCGACCGGGTCGATCGGCACCTCGTTCCGCGAGTACTACGACTGGCCGCGCAACCGGCCGGTGCCGCCGATCGCCGTCCCCGGCGCCGTGACGCTGAGTAACGAGCCGGCGTTCCGCGGCATGCCGCGCGGCCTCGCCGAGCGGATCTTCACCGACCTGCGGCAGTGGCGCACCCCGGAGCGCGGCGGGCACTTCATGGCCCACGAGGAACCCGAGCAACTGGCCCGCGACCTGCGGGACTTCTTCCGGCCACTGCGGTGACAGGAGTAGGGCGCGCATCCAGTCGAGAGCAATGGGTACTGCTTCCGGTGAGCGGTCACCGGTTCACCGTCGGCGTCGTGGACCAGTGTCCGATGGCGGGCAGTTGTCGGTGGCCGACACCGACAACGACGGCAGGGTCGACGTCCACGAGGTCCACGCCCTCATGGACCGGCTGCATTCCATGCCGGAGGCCGTCACGGCCACCGCTCGGATCATCTTCGACGCCATCGACGAGAACCGCGACGGCCGAATCTCCCGCACCGAACACCGCCGCCTCGTCGAGACCTGGTACGGCCGCAGCGTCGACACGGACGCGGTCTTCGACCTGCTCGACCTCGACGGCGACGGCTACCTGAGCCGGCCGGAATTCGCCCTCCTGTGGTCCCAGTTCTGGATGAGCGACGACCCCGCCGAGCCCGGAAACCTGCTCTGCGGACGCATCCCGGAATCGGGCCGGCGAGCCGGAGGGCGTGATCCGGCAACTCGCCCGGCCGACGGGCTCCCGGTACTGCGAGGCAGGGTCGACCGCTCCTCCGCCGCCCGGGATGACGCGCCGGGTCGCCGTTCGGGGCAGCGCGGGTCCGGCGCGGAAACGGCGAGTGAGTTCCCGGGTCCTGTCCGATACGGCGCCGCGCGGGGTCGGAGTCGATCACCATCGGCCGAGTCGGGCACGCGATCCGGCCCGAACGCGCCTCGGTCGACGTCCCGCAATCGGTCGGCATTGTGTCGAAACCGTTGACAGCTCCGGGCCGTTGCGGTTTGGGTGGGCGCGTTGCTGTCCGTTTCGTGAGCGACCGTGGGTCGTTCGGGGGAAGGGATCGGTCATGGCGCGTATTCGTGAGGGGTATCGCGGCGAGGGACCCGGGGCGTTCACGCCGGACGGGTGCGCCGTGGACATGTACGACCGTCTGCCGGTGCGCGAGGAGCCGGAGATGATCGCCCTCGGCGCTCGCGAAGGGGCCCGTACCCTGCTCGAACTCGGTTGTGGAGCCGGGCGGGTGACCCATGCGTTGGTCGAGCGCGGGTGGGAGGTCACGGCGGTGGACGAGTCGTCGGAGATGCTCGATCGGGTACGCGGGGCAAAGACCGTACTGTCCACGATCGAGGACCTGCGGCTCGGGGAGCGCTTCGACGTGGTGTTGTTGGCGTCCTATCTGGTGCACACGGTCGAGCCCGCGTTCCGCCGGGCGATGCTCGACGCCTGTCGGGCACACGTCGCCGACGACGGGGTGGTGCTGATCCAGCGCGAAGGCGTCGGCTGGCACGACCAGTTGCCCCGGATCAGCCGGCATCCCGACGGTGCCGTGAAGATCCTCAGCTCCGAGCCGATCGGAGACGGAGTGCGCGCGGTGCACATCGAATACGAATTCAAGGACGCCACCTGGGTGCACGAGTTCCGTTGCCGCCCGCTGACGGACGAGGAGTTCGAGGCGATATTGGCGGAATCGAACCTGGCGCTGGACGGCCACCTGGACGAACTCCGCACGTGGGCACGCGTGTTGCCGGTCGTCTGAGAACGCTCCCGCCGAGCCTGGTCACCAACCGCCCGGCGGATAGCCCGCCTTCGACGCGTAGCCGGTGGGTGAGGTGGCCGCCGGTCGTCGGCCACCCGCCCGGCCTTCCACGGCGGCGATGGCGGCTCCGGCGTTTGCCCGGTCGCCGGTTCGAGGCCGAGGCCACGCTGTTCGACGACAGCGGCCCACCGGCGACCCCTCGGCGGTGGCGCCTTGGCGGCGGTACCGGCACCGGGGGGCTGCTACCGCCTCCGCTCGCGACCGGAACGGGCCGACGACCAAAACGCCCGCCCCGGCCGAGACCAAGCGCGAGCGTAGATCGGGACCACGATGGGCGCGCCCTTGATCGCCGCCCCTCCGTCCAGCCAATTCCGCCCAGCCAATTCCGCTTCGGCACAAGGCCGTTCACCGCCCTGAGCCGGGTGCCCTCCGCGGCCCGCCGAGCAAGGCCGCACGACGCCGGAGTTGCCACCCGGCGTAGGCGAGGCGGGAAGCACGGCGCGATGCCGCGCGACGACGCCGGAGTTCCCACCCGGCGTAGGGGAGGCGGGAACCACAACGCGATGCCGCGCGCCTCCCGGTGTCCGACCGTGGGTCCGGCCGGCCGGCCGGCGGTCGCGCTGTGGGAATCCACAGGCAGCCGCCGGCCGACGGGAGCCGCGTGGCGTCCCGGTGTCGCGCGGCGACCGTCAGGCGCGAACGGTCAACCAGGCGCCGAGTCCGTTGCATCCGCTCGCGCTGTAGGTGGTGCTCCGGTAGCCGGCCGGGATGGGCGAGCCGGGGCAGGTCCAGATGCCGTTGCGGACGAGTTGGTGGTACCAGGCGCCGATGCCGCTGCAGCCGTTGCGGTCGTACCCGGTCACGACGTAGCCGGACACGATGGGTGAGCCCGAACAGGTCCAGATGCCGTCCCGTGCGAGTCGGTGGTACCAGGCGCCGACGCCGCTGCAGCCGTTGCGGTCGTACCCGGCGATGACATACCCCGACACGATGGGTGAGCCCGAACAGGTCCAGATCCCGTCACGAACGGGCTGCTGTAACCAAGCTCCCCGGCCGCCACAACCGTTGCGGTCGAAGGCGGTGATGACATACCCGGCAGGCACCGGCTCGCCCGGGCAGGTCCACCCGCCCACGCGCGCGGCGGGCGCCGCCTCGGTTGCGGCGGCGGCCGTACCCGTGGCCGCGCCGGTGAGCATCACGGCTGCCAACAGAGCGACCGCTCCCACGATCGCGGCGGCCCTGTCCCGCATGGCCGCCATCGTCGTGCGACTCCACAGTCGACGGAATTCGCTGTTCAATTCACACCAGCCCTCTCGGCGTGTTCGCTTGATATCTCTGAGTAATCAAGGACCACCCGACAATAGGACAGGACGCACCGAACGCAAGCTTGATGGTCAGGATGGAAGAATCCGCGAAGAAGAACAGAAAAGCCACCCGCGAGGGCCGGAATACGACGCCTCCCGGTTTCCGGCCATCAGGCGCGCACGGGCCTTCCGGCCGGTTCGTGTCGGCAGGCGCTGCGTCTGACCAGCGGCGTTCCGAACAGTGGGTATACGAAAATCGTTGAACTCCGAGAGGCATGCGGAGCGGGATCCCCGCCCCGGGCTCGGCATGGGGTCTCGAAACGCCTCTCGTAGGAGGGTGCGTGACCGGCGATGATGCCGCGGTCGAGAAAGATGGGCGCAACACTTCCGAAAGTTTCCCGGGGCGACGGGGTCCGAGACGAGGGGCCCCTCGGCCTGTCCCGCGGCGATCCGGTCGCGGCAATCCCGTCGCGCCCCCTCGGACGCGATGGGCCGCGCCGGCCGTGCGTCACGGGATCGTGGGTCTCCGGCGGGTGCGCGGTTGCGGATGCCGGTGAAGTGCCCCGTGAACGCTCGGCGCGCTCGCTGGGCGCCGCGGGACGCGACCGTCTCGAACACCTCGCGGTGCCGGTCGCGACGTCGGGCGCCGACTCGCCGATCGGAGGCAGGTCGGCGGCGAGCCGGTCGTAGGCGTCCCAGAACACGGCGAGCAGGCGCAGCGTCAGGTCGTTGCCGAGCGGTCGGTGGTGCGTCTCGTGAAACTGCCGGTTCGTCGAAGCCCGCATCGCGGCAGGCGACTCGCCGCCGAAACACTCGGTCCGTAAGCGCCCCTGGCGTTGCGACCGCCCCGGCCGGACCGTACCTCCCCAGTCGCGGAGCAGGGAGGCCGACAAGGTGGTCGCGCCCCAGTCGCTCGCACCGGCACGGGTTCCGCCTCGGACGCCTCGACCGGGGATCGGTGTCTCGTACGTGTCGAGCGCCGGCCCGGGACCCCGACCGGGCCGTCGCCCACGTCGTCATGAACGCGGCGGTCACCGGCGGGGGTGACCATATGCGGGCGCGTCGCGTGCCGACAATGCCGGCGCCGGTGCACCGGCAGCCGGCCCGGGAGCGCACGCCCAGCTGATCCGGACGGACCCGGCGCCGCAATTCCGGCGTGCCGAAGAGGTGTTCGGGTCGTCGGTGCCCGTGACGACCTCCTCGCCGGCCCGGGTCGAGGGCGGCTCCCGAGGTCTTCTCGGTGAGGGTTGGCGGCGGGTCTGCTCGGATGGCCGTTGCCACGTGGGCGGTGGGTGCCCGGGGGATCGAGGTCGCGGCGGTCTGCGGTTCGTGGAGCTACGGGTGGTTCGGTGGCCAGGGGTAGCCGTACTGCTCGGCGGCTTCCCGCGTACCTCCCCAGAGCCGGGCGCCGGCCCGGGGGTCGCCTGCGGTCAGCCCTGCCGCGATTTGCTCTGCCTGCTCGGAGGGGTCGCCGGCGGAGATCTCGATGGTCAGCCCGAACTGGAGCCAATGGCGGTCGGTGTCTGTCGCGCCGCGGGGACACGTCAGGACCACGTCGATGCGATCGGGTTCCGTGCGCTCGGACCAGACGGCGTCCAGGTCGCAGTCCCACCGGGCCGGCCCACCACCGCACCACCGCGCCGAACAGCCGCCTGGCGTTCGAGCCCTTCCGACGTCATGTGCCTTGGTTGCGGTGCCCGAGGCCCGTGGTGATCGTCTCCCGGGTGTGGCCGGCATCCACTACCGCACCATCGACACCGTCCAGCGCCTCCCGGCCGCCTGCCGCGCGACGTCCGCACCTTCGCGGAGCGGGAGATGCGGTAGCGGAGGCGGCGATGGGCGGGTGTCGGCCGGCTCACTGCCGAACGCGCTTGCCGCTCACGGTCGTTCGCTGTGGGTACCGCTCCGATACGGACGCCTCACAGTCGTTCGCCGTGGGTTCCGCTCCGATACGGACGCCTCCCGGCCGTTCGAGAACTGAGCAGCATGCCGGAAGCGTGCACGTTCGCGTGTGCGCCCCGGCAGCACAAGAGCCGCGCCTCGGTCTCCCGGTGCGCGCGGACCACGTTGAGGCAGTGCCGATGGTCGGGGCCCTCGATCCGCGCCGTCGTCCCCGCTTCGGTCAGCGGGATCCGCCCACGGTCGGGTCGGCCGGTGCGAATCCGGACGTCCCGGACGCCACCGTGGCCGCTCGGCGCCCTGTGGCGAAAGCACCACGTCGTCGGTTCACCCGGTGGTCGTCGTGGGCTCGGGCACCGAGGGCGAGGTCGCGCACCATACCGACGCAGACTTCCGAACCCCCCGGACGGCTGATCTTCGTCCTGGGTTCGCGCGACCGGCGGTGGGCGTAAGGGGAACCGGAGAGGTATCCGAGTCCTCCCACGTGAGAACGATGCCGCTCGAGACCCCGCTTCCTACTCTCGTCGAACGGGGGAGCGACGCGCCCGCACCCGGGGTGCGACGTCGCCGGGACGCGTCGCGTGTGGACGCCGTGTTCCCGGAGCGACGGCAAGACGGTCGTCGGCGTCTTCGGGCGCGCACGGTCCGGTCGCTTCCCCCGCCTGCACGACCGACATCGATCGAGAGGCAGATTCGTGACCCACCCTCCCCGGATCCCTTCCTCGGCGGAAGCCGCCGACGGCACCCGAAGCACACCCACCCGGCGCACCGTGCTGCGCGGTTCGCTGGCCGCCGCCGCGGTGGCGGGCACGGCCGGAGCGGCGGTCGTCGGCGCCGCGCCGGCCGCGCACGCGAGCGACGCACCACCGGCCGAGGCGGAGCTTGCGGGCGAGACGTCCGCCGCCCGGCACTGGCGCTCCAGGCTTGCCACGCTGGCCGCCCGACACCAGGTGCCCGGCGCCTCGTTGGGCATTCTGGCCGGCGACCGGGTCGTCAAGGTCGCCGCCGGTCTGGCCAACGCCGACGACCGCATCGAGGCCACGCCCGACACGCTCTGGCAGATCGGCTCCATCACCAAGGTCTGGACCGCCACACTCGCCATGCGCCTGGTGGACGAGGGCACAATCGACCTCGACACTCCGGTCGTACGCCACCTGCCCGAACTGCGACTGCCCGACCCCGACCGGACCAGGCGCCTGACGCTGCGTCACCTGCTCGCCCACACCAGCGGGATCGACGGCGACGTGCTCCCCGACACCGGACGCGGCGACGACTGCCTGGAGCGGTTCACCGCCCTGCTCAAGGACGTTCCGGCGGTCCACCCGCTGGGCCGCGCGTACTCGTACTGCAACGTCGGCCTGATCCTCGCCGGCCGGCTGATCGAACGTCGCACCGGCACGACCTGGGACACCGCGCTGCGCGAACGCGTGATCGCGCCGCTGGGCCTGACCCGCAGCCACACGCTGCCGGAGGACGTGCTCGCGCATCGCGCCGCCGCCGGTCACACCTCGGGACCGGACGGGCGGCCGCGCGTCGATCCCACGTGGATGCCTCGCTCGCAGGGCCCGTGCGGCATCGTGTGCTCCAGCGTCGGCGACGTGCTCGCCTTCGTCCGCCTGCACCTGAACGACGGCCTCGGGCCCGACGGCACCCGGCTGCTGTCGGCGCGCGCCGCCGAGGAGATGCGCTCGTTCCAGACGGCCACGCCCAACACCCCGGACAACGGCGAAACCCGCGGCCTGGGGTGGGCCCGTTGGGACTGGGACGGTCGGGCGGTGTACGGCCACGACGGCAGGACCCAGGGTCAGTCGTCCTACCTTCGGGTACTGCCCGACGCCCGTCTCGCGGTCGTTCTGCTGACCAACGGAGGCGACGCCCAGGCGCTCTACCACGACCTGTACCGGGAGATCTTCACCGACCTCGCCGGCGTCGCGCCCCGCCCGCCGCATGGCCCCGACGGCACCAGGCCACCGCACGACGCGGGAGGCTACCTGGGCCGTTACCAACGCGTGGGGGTGCTCGAAGAGATCCTCGAACGCGGCGGTGCGCTGTTCCTGCGCCGGACCTTCACGGGAGGTACTCCCAGCGAGTTCGAGCTCCACCCCGCCGGTCGGGACCTCTACGTCCACCGCTTGCCCGGCGTTCGCGACTGGGAGCCGCTCAAGTGCTTCACCCTGGACGGCACGCGTTACGTGTGCCAGAGCGACCGGGTGCTGCCGCAGATCTCCTGACGCCGCGCACTCCTGATTCCGGATGACCGCTCGGGGCACGACACCGGTTCTCCCGGTGGGAGGCGGACGGGACGTGGTCCGTGCTGTTCGAGCACGTGCGGGTGCGTGACGACGCGGTCGGCCGGGTCGACTGGTCGGTGTCGGTGGACTCCACGATCGTCCGCGCCCACCAACACGCGGCCGGCGCACGGAAAGGGGGTTGCGGACGGGGATACCCGAACGTGCCGGGGCGGGCGCGGCGCATGAGTTGGTGGAGGGCTTGCGTGAGGTTCACCTCGTGGATGTCGGCGTCGGGGTGGGGTGGGGTGTATGCGGAGGTGGGGACAAAACGGTGAACTCCCAGGAGTGAACGGGCGGGTCCGACAGCGGCGGGCCCGATACCGGCGGCTCCGACGGCGGCGGGTCCGCGCCGCCGGGCCCGGTCCGATCGCCGGTATCGTCGCGGGGTGAAAGACGACGAGAGCGGGCGGGTGTCCGCGGCCGATCTGCTGCTCGAGTACACCGACGCGGCGACAGCCGCGCGGGCCCGCTTCCGCCTCGGGCTGTCGACCGTCGCCTCCGACGTCGAAACCGGTGTCCCCAACGCCCCGATCGGCGCCGCGGCGCGCGGCACGCAGTCGCCGCCGGCCGGCGCGAGCCCGGACCCGAGCACCCCATGGGCGGAACGGCTGCGGAACCCCGAGACCCGCGTGGACGGCGCGGCCCTCGACGGACACTCCCGCAGCGACTGGGACCTGGTCGCGGCCGAACACCTGCGCGCGCCATACCGCGACGAGATCGCCCGGCAGTTGGTCGTCCACCCCGACTGCCCGACGGACGCCGCCCTCGTCCTGGCCGCCGAGTCGCCGTTCGACGTCACTATGGCGCGCCAGGGCACCGCGTTCAGCGCGGCGCTGGACCGACGCGTCCTGACCGCCCGTCAATTCGCCCTCGAGGGCAGACCCGCGTGGCGCGCGCTCACCACCCTGACACGGCACGCGCGCGCCGTGTACGCCGAGCCCCGCATCGCACCACTCGACCGCGTCGTGGACGAAGCGGCCCGCATGCTCCCGGGCCCCGACCCGGCCGCGTGGGCGTGGCTGGCGCGCCACGCGCCGGACTACCCGGGGACGTTCACCGAGTTGTGCGCGGACGCCGCAAGAGCCGCCGGCCCGGACCAGGCAGCCGCCGCAGCGCCCCTCGTAGGGTCCGATCCGCCCGACCCCGACACCGCCCACGCCATGTCGCGGCGTTGGGGCCACACGTCCCCGCTCGGCCTGCTGGGCCGGCTCCCGCCCGAGGACGCCGCCGCCGTGCTCGCGGTGCTGCCCTCCGACGTCTGCGACGTGTTCAGGCGGGTCAACGAGCCGCTTGCCGGCCACGTCGTCCTCGCGCTGATGCGGGACCCGGAGATCGACGCGGGCGCCCTCATCGGCCGCCTGATCCCCGACCGGGAGACGGTGGGCGTGCTGCTCGCCAGGCACGACCGGCACATCAACGCCGTGCTGCTGGCCGAGTCGTCGGACGCCGCGACCCTGTACGCGGCTTTCACAGCGACCCGCCGCGACGCGTCGCCCCGCGTGCGGCTGACGGCATTCGACCGCAGCCGGCTGAACGGGTACCGGGACGGCTGCCTGGAGGCGGTCCACGGCCATCACACCGCGTTGCTCCGCACGGTGCTGCGCCGCCGCGCCGACGACCTGGGCCCGGCGGGCGTGCTGCGGGGGCTGGTCAGCCTGTGGGAGGCGCAGGGCCGGGCGGCGCTGCTCGACCCCCGGCTGCGGTCGCTGCTGCGCAGCACGCCCGCCACGCGGCAGGCCTTGCGGTGGGCCCTCAACGCCCCCGACGGCCTGGCCCGATTGCGCGCCGAAACCCTGCGCCACGAGCATCCGGACGAACTCGTCGCCGCCATCCGCGAACGGCCCGCCCGCGCGGCGCGGTACGTGCCGGACTCGTTCTGGCCCGCGGCCATGGCGGCCCACGAGCACGATCCGCTGCCCCGCGCGGCGCTGCTGCTCCTCGCCCGGCATCCGTCGTGTCCCGCCGAACTGCTCCGTCGGGCCGCGGACGTGGACGATCGGCTGGCCGTCGAGTTGGCCGCCGGCTCGCGCGAGCACGCGCTCGCGGCACTGGCCGGGCCACTCCCGCCCACGTCGAGGCAGGCTCGCCTCGGACTCGGCTGGTTCGGCAACGCTCTCGCCGACGAAGTGCTCTCGGTCAGGGAGTTCGTCGAACTCGGCCACCCGGCGGCGCGGTTGCTGGAAGCGCTGGCGGACCTGTCCGGCGTCTTCCCCGACGGCCACGCCGAAGCCTCGGCCATGATCGCCGAGCACGCGCGGGCGACGATCGGCGGCGACCCGGAGGCGTGGGCGGTGGCCGTGATGTTGTTGCCGGACTTCAGCGGGACGGTGCCCGAACTGCTCGCGACGGCAGCGGCGGTGGCCGCGTCCACGTGACCGGGACTCCCGGCGCTCCCGGGGACACAGCGCCGGGACGACCAGGTGGTCGCCGGCACTGCGCCTCAACCACCTCCGGGACCTCGGACCTCACCAAGTCCAGGTGTTCCGGAACCCCGTCGGCGTCGCGGAGTTGTGCCGAGGCGCGCTGGTTCCTCTGGTTCCTCTGCCCTCCGGTTCGTCACATCGACACGATTGTTGTGACCCGGGTCGCCGGCGCGCGCGGTTGTCATTCGACCGGGACACGTCTTTGGGCAGTCCAGGAGGTGGTCGGACCGACCCCGGCCGGTGGCAGCACGTTTGCCTTGTCGGCCGATGGTGACAAGCAGCGCGCCGATCCGGTGACGACCAGCGTGCTTCGTCGGTAGGAAGTCACAGCTCGGGGCGCGTTGTTCGGGACGACTATCGTGCTTCGGCGCATACGGGTGACAGCGGGGTGTGGCGTTGCCGGCCTGGTTTGTGGCGGTCGGGGCCGGGCGCGAGGGCTGCAGGAGGGTGTCCAGGCCGCTTCTCGGCGGGCTCGGCGGTGTTGCTATCCGACCAGGCGGCGGCGCCAGTCCAGAGGGGTCACGGTGATCGCCCGACCGGGGTCGCGGTCCCATTCGGCGGTCAGGCCGGCCGCTTCGAGCGCGGCCACGACCTCGTGGCCGACGGCTGCGGTGGTCTCGGGCGAACCGTCGAAGCCGCCGTAGAGCAGCGTCAATCCGTGGCCTGCCGCCGCCGAGTCCGTGCACTGGGTGTGGAAGTAGACGTATCCGCGGGCGCCGGGCCTGCTTTCGCCGGCGATCTCGGAGTCGCCGCAGGTGCGGCAGCAGGTGAAGTGCTCACGGGCGGTGATGCCCGCCTCCCGAAGGACGGCGAACGCGCGGGCAAGCCGTTCGGGGTCGGTCTCGCCCTGCCACTCGGCCTGCTCCGCGACGCGCTCCACCCACAACCGATCGGCCAGCGCCGTCCCCTGCTCACGCGACACGGGCCGACGATCCCCCGTGACCAGGTACTCCTCGGCAAGCTCCGCCAGTTGGGCGCGGGAGGCGTACCCGCCGACCAGCACTTCGCGAACCCGCCTCTCCAGCAGCTCGCACGCGCTTTCGTCCAGGTCGAGCGGCGGCACGTCACGTGACGGCCCCATGTCCAGCACCGACCAGGCCAGACCGGCGGCCCAGCCGGATTCCTCGCGGGCCCAGCCGGTCATCGCCGCGATCACGGCCTCGGGGTCGGCGACCGTCACCTGGAAGTGTCGGTCGGCGGCGCCGTCGCGGTGCTCCAGCGTGTAGTCCCCGCCGGCCTCGTGCCAGACCTGGGCGAAGACGTCCGGCAGGTCGGGTATCCGCTGGACCACCAGGAATCGATCACCGTCACCGCCGATCCGCCGGACCAACTCGGCCAAGTCCTCGGCGGACACGCGGACGTACCGCCCCCCGCTCTCCGTCCCCACCACGATCTCCGGCATGCGCAGACTCTGACACAACCCCCTGACAACGACGCACCGGCCCGGGAGCCGCACGGGCCCGCAGGCGTCACGGTTCGAGGTCGACGACCCCCCTGCCGCCCGGCATGTCCAGCGGTACGGAGACCTGGTCGTGCGTGATCAGCCAATCGCCGTCGATCTTCCGGAAGCAGAAGGTGACCCGGACCCACATGCCGCCCACCGCCGTTCCGTCGGGCAGTGTGCCGCTGAGGCGACCGAAGGCGTGCGTGAACGCCACGTCTTCGCCCACCGTGGGCATCAGGTGGCGCAGTTCGTAGGTCACCTCCCGGAAGAACGTGAACACGTTCGCCCAGTTCGCGAGTTTCGCGTCGATCCCCACGTGCCGGAGCGGCGGATCGATGTCGAAGGACACGACGTCCGTGGAGTAGTGCCGCCTCAGGCCCTCGAGGTCCTTGGCCCGGATCGCGTCGATGATCTTGCCGATGTGGTGGCGGATCGCGGCTTCGTCCGTCTCGCGCTGTGTGGGCGTGGCCGTCCGTCCTTCCGTGCTGTGGGTGACGACGTCGTCCAGCAGTGTGTCCAGGGCGCTGACGTGGTGGGCACCCGGGGTGAGTGTCGCGTCGTCCTCGAAGTCGGTGTGCAGGGACAGCGAGACCTGTGGGGTCACGGCAGACATCCGAAGCAGCTCGCACACTGTCCGCAGCTGCCGGGCGGCGCGCGTGCCGCCCCCACCGCCGTAGGAGACGAACCCGACGGCCTTGTGGGTCCACTCCGCGTACAGGTAATCGATGGCGTTCTTCAGGACGCCGGGGATGGAGGCGTTGTACTCCGGGGTGACCATGACGAATCCGTCGAAGCGGGCGATGGTGTCCGCCCATGCCCGGGTGTGCCCGTGCCGATACCGCCCGGCGAGCGCGGGCAGCGGCTCGTCCAGGTGCGGCAGCGGGTGGTCGAGCAGGTCGATCACCTCGAATTCGGCGTCGCCGCGGCGGGCCGCCCGCTCGTGAACCCACCGGGCGACCCGGTCGCCCTTGCGGCCGGGGCGGGTGCTGCCGATGAGTATTCCGATCCTGGTCATCGCCGTCTCCTGAGGTGTCCTACCCGGGCTCTCCGGGCCGGTGGTGTCTTCGAGTGGTACGACGACGCGGCCCCGCGGAACGTCAGGAGGAGTCGCGGACCTGACAATCGGACGTGCTCTCTCGTCGGACCGGTGAGGGACGATCCGAACTTGGGGAGCCACCGAAACCATGACCGATCACGCGGCATCACGGCACGACGAGTCCGACGCGGGCTTGGGTGCGATCATCGGCGAGCGGCGGCACCTGATCGGTCTCGCCTACCGGCTCCTCGGTTCCCTGGTCGAGGCCGAGGACGCGGTCCAGGAGACCTACACCCGCTGGTACGCCATGTCCCGACAGCGGCAGGACGCCATCGACTCGCCCGGCGCCTGGCTGACGACGGTCGCCACCCGCGTGTGCCTGGACCTTCTCGGCTCGGCACGTGTGCGGCGCGAGCGCTACGTGGGCGAATGGATCCCGGAGCCGCTGCCCGGGCGGACCGACTGGATCGGCGGGCGCCCGGGTACCGCCGCGACCGACCCCGCGGACCCGGCCGACCGGGTCACGCTCGACGAGTCGGTGAGCATGGCGTTTCTCGTCGTCCTCGAATCCATGACCCCGGCCCAACGGGTCGCACTCGTCCTGCACGACGTCTTCGGCTTCTCGTTCGCCGAGATCGCCGAGATCACCGGCCGCACCCCGGCGGCGTGCCGCGAACTGGCCTCCTCCGCCCGGCGCCGCGTACGAACCTCCCGACCCGTCGAGACCCAGGCGGCCCATCAGGCGGGCCTCGTCGCGGACTTCAAGCGGGCGTGGGACGCACAGGACATCAACGCCCTCGTCGGCCTCCTCGCCCCCGGCGCCACCTTCACGGTGGACGGCGGCGGCGTGGTCGCCGCCGCGCTCCACCCGGTCGAGGGCGGCGAGGGGATCGCGCGCTACCTCACGGACCTCGCCGTCCGGGCATCCGGCGGCCTGATGGTCCTGGAGCGCACGGTCAACGGCCGGGCCGGTCTGGTGATCGAGCACGAGGGCGTCATCGTGGCGGTGTACGCGTTCGACGTCGCGCACGACCGGATCACGCGCATCTGGGCCGTGCGCAACCCCGACAAACTCCACCCGTGGACGGCGGGCTGACCGCACGATCGGTTCAAAGTCGCGGTCGGTGTGGGAAGTCGCCGCTCCCAGCGTGTCGACGATCGTGCGGAACGCCGTGCCTTCGACGTCGAAGCTGCGGTTGACGTCACGGCTGCACCCGGCCTGCGGCGGCAGCTCGATGGAATGGCACCTGTCGTTGATCGCGATGGACGACTCGGCACCGCCCGACGACGCCGAAGGTTGGGAAGGCGACCGGGGACAAAGCCCCCGTGACGGGCTGCGCCATGCCGTGTCGCTGCGCCGTTGGTTGTCGATCCGGGCGAATGGTGGTCAGGTATGGGACGACGTCCTGGCCGACGACCGAAAGTGGCGAGGGTGGTCGCGTGCGCGAAGCGGCCTTCGGGTCGGGGATAGGAGATTCGGGGCGTGGAGGAAGCGTGGGCCGTGCGGGACAGAGTGAAGTGGGATTTCATTTTATTCGTGGGAGTGGGTCCTCTGCGGTTCGGTATGACGTTCGACGAGGTGCGGGCTGCCCTGCTCGACCCCACGTCCTACATCCCGGGGCGATGGATGGAGTTCGACGATCTCGGCGTCTCGCTGTACTTCGGTGAGGGCGCGTCGGGACTGTGCGCCGTCGCCCTGCACGCGGAGCGGGGCCCGCAGGTTCGCATCGGGGATGTCGACCTCGTGGGTTAACGTCCGTCCAAGGTGGCGGAGCAGGTCATGGACCACGCGGAACACAACGGCATGGATATTCGCTTCACCCTCGAGGGGGACACCGCGATCGAGGCGTTGGGCCTGGTGATGCGTTCTCGGCGGTCCGTGGACGTGCTCAAGACCCGGCCGGTTCTCGTGGCACGGGAGTGGGCATCCGGTTCCGCGGACGAGGTCTACGGGGAGATTCCGAAAATGGAATGGGACAGAACTTGACCTGATCGTGGGTGCTTCGGGAGCAGCGTGCGCCGCGACCCCTTGTGTTCGCTACACGACGAGCCGTCATCCCCGAGGACTCCCGAACGGGTCCGGTCACTCCGCTTCACGAACTGCCGAAGTCCTTTGCGTGGGGCGGGATTCGCCCTAGGGTTTACCAGAGCACCGCCACCTCTCCGCCGGGCGCGCCCCGCACGTCGCGTGCCTCGGTCCATTCGATCGGTCGCGCCCCGACCAGGACGCCGGCCCCGCCGAATCGGGCTTTGCCGCGCCCGGTGCCCGAGCCCTCGGCCGGACACGTACGTCACGGGAAAGCCACGGGAAAGTCACGCGGAAAGAGGACGCCTCCGCCATGAGCAACTCAGACAGCTCCGCCGTCCGGGTGGGCGCCTCCGTCGCCGCCTCGCTCTGGGTCGCGGCCGTCGTGGGCGAACTCGTCTACGCTCTGATCCGGGCCGACGACACCTCCGTATGGGGACTGTCGAACGTGTACTTCGGCGACCGCAGGACCGATATCGCGATATCCGTCGACGTGTCCGCGGCCCTGTTGTGGCTCGGAGCGACCATCTTGTTCACCGTCCTCACGGCCATTGCCCGCAGCGGGGGTGCCACCGGTGGGCACGGGGAGCTCTGAGGCACCGCCCGCGCATCGCCCGCGGACACGACCCCCCGATGCCTTGCCGACGACTCGGGCGCGGCGCTTCTCGCCACGAGTACATGTCGCCTGCGAACGCCGTCGCCTCCGGTCCCGGCCGGCGCGCCGATGCCGGAGCCCTCCACCTGGGGAGGCGGGCCCTTGGCGGCTACTTCTTGGCTCGCTCCGTCCGCGCCACCAGGTACCGCCCGTACAACTCGCGCCCCCC
This sequence comes from Embleya sp. NPDC008237, assembly GCF_042956465.1. Taxonomy (NCBI): domain Bacteria; kingdom Bacillati; phylum Actinomycetota; class Actinomycetes; order Kitasatosporales; family Streptomycetaceae; genus Embleya; species Embleya sp. NPDC008237. The sequence continues at coordinate 62,215 of NZ_JBIBGL010000026.1, read as the reverse complement.
GAGCACGACAAGCGGCGCCAGTCCGATCAAAACGCCCACCCACGACATGGACATGGCCAACACCACCACCAGCAACGCGCACGCGATCACAGCGGTCGTCGTCGTATTCATTTCGCCCCCTCACAACAGCCCCAACGGCTGTCAACCGTCGAACAGTACGGCCGACCACCAGCCCAAGCCAGTCGCGGAGGCCACCACGACCCCGCCGTCGCCGCTTGACGTCGCGCCGTCGGCCCCGACCCGGAGCACCGCCGTGCCCGGGCGCACGCCGCACCTCGGTGACCCGTCCGGCCCGTCGCGCGCCCCCGCTCGGCCGGTGGGGCGCGGAGGGATTCGGCGGCTACCGCCGGCTCTCTCGGGGACAGTGCAACCGGCGTTCGACCACGGGACCGGTCGGGGTGCGGCTTCGATCGGCGAGGCCGCGACTACGCTCCGGGTGCCGGTCCCGTGCTGGCTCGTACCACGAGCGCCGGTTCCACCGTGGCCGGTTGCTCCGGGGCCGACGGGTCGGCGATGTGGCGCAGGAGGTGGCCGACCGCGAGGGCTCCCATCTCCTCGAACGGCTGGGCCACCGTGGTCAGGGACGGCGAGCAGTACTCTGCCAACGGGATGTCGTCCACACCCACCACGGAGATGTCCGCGGGCACGCGCCGGCCGAGTTCGTGCAGGGCGCGGATCACCCCGAAGGCCATCTCGTCGCTGGCCACGAAGACCGCGGTGACGTCGGGGATCTTGCCCAGGATCAGGCCGTTGCGATAGCCGGAGGCGGGCGACCAGTCGCCCTCCAACACCGGCGGTGCCGACCGGCCCTCCTCCTCCAGGGTCGCGAGCCAGCCCCGCGAGCGGCTGGCCGCGTCGAGCCACTCCTGCGGCCCGGAGACGTGCCAGACCGTCTCGTGTCCGAGTTCGAGCAGGTGCCGCGTGGCCAGCCGGGCCACCAACTGCTGGTCGACGGCCACCACTTCGGTCGCCGCAGTACGCGAACCGTCGACGGTGATGGTGGGCACCGCGGAGGTGAGCTGTTCGATGCGTCGGCTGACGTGGATCAGCGGCACGGCGAGGATGACGCCCTCGACGTGTTGTTCGGACAGCCGAACGAGCGCGGCTTCGATCGCGGAGGTGTCCAGCGAGGCGGTGGTGGCGGTACTCACGGTGTAGCCGGCCCGGTCCGCCGCGCGTTCGACGCCGACGGTGAGCGCGGTCCGCGAGTGGAAGCCGGTCTGTAGCGTGACCACGCCGATGGAGCGGCTGCGGCCGGAGGAGAGCACCCTGGCCGCGTTGTTCTTGCGGTAGCCGAGTTGATCCACGGCGACGAGCACTCGCGCGAGAGTCGCGGCCTGGACGTTCGGATGGCCGGCCAGCGCCCGGGAGACGGTCTGTGCGGAGACGCCCGCGACCCTGGCGACATCGGCCATCCCGGGAGGCCGGGCGGTGTGGGATGCGCCGTCGTTCGCCATGGGGCTCCTTCCCCGTCGAGCCGCCTTGATATCGATGCCAGTCGATCACAAACGGGATATCGATACAAGGCGGCCCGACCGACCCCCGGATTGGGATCGATGACATGCACGGGCGGCGGGGACGGACCTCGCCTGGGTGTTCCCTAGGCCGGATCCGGTCAGGTGATCGTCCACCGCTGGAGCGGGGATCGAGCGTCCGATTGCTGCGTCACCGGGGCGCCGTTTGCGGCGGAGGCGGTGGTGAGTGAAAGTCCGCTGCGCACGGAAGCGACGATGTAGGTGCCGGTGGGTTGCCTGGTGACGGTCCAGTGCTGATTGTCGTGGCCGTTGCAGGTCCATTGGATGATCCTGGCGCCGGCCGTGGTGGAGGCGCCTTCGACGTCGGCGCACAACCCGGATTCGGCGTTGGCCAGTTCGTAGGAGCCGTCGCTCTGCCGGGTGAACCGCCAACTCTGGTTGAGGCCGGCGCCGGCGGCCCAGGTGATGAGTGGGGTGCCCGCGGCGGTGCTGTGGTTCGGGTCGTCGAGCGCCTTGCCACCGGTGGTAAGGGTGTGGATGCCGTCCAGGGAACCGGGCCCGGTGCCGATGGCCGTGATGGTCAGGGTCTGCTCCGCGGCGGTGCGGCCCGCCCCGACGGGGTTGCCGGTGGTATCGGTCCAGGCCCGGACCGGGGTCGTCTCGGCGAGTCGGCCGGTCGTGGCGGAGAGCCCGATGACCAGGCCGCTGTAGCGGTTCACCAGCTTGTAGGTGCCCGCGGCCCCGCCGTTGCCGGCGGAGGTCGTGGGGATGACGAACCACTGTTGGCCGACGGTCGGCCCGCCGGCGCCGGCCGGCGTGACGGTGGGTGCGGTTCCCCAGGCACGGCCCGCAGCCGGGGTGCCGGGTACGCCGAGGAGTCGGCCGGTGGCGGCGTTGGTGATGCGGTAGGAGCCGTCACCGTTGGCCGCGAAGCTCCACGCGTCCAGGTTCGATCCATCGGAGGCGGCGAGTGAGGTGGTGGCGGATCCGCCGGATACCTGGGCCAGGACGCGGTTGCCCCCGCTGCCGATGCGGTAGGTCTTCGCGGGGTCGAACGGCGGGACGGCGGGCGCCGAACCGGCGATGGCGAGGTTGACGTACTCGCCGGAGGAGCCGGCGGAGCAGCCGAAGGAGCAGTAGGAGCGGAAGTCCTTGCCGACGATCGCGGAACCGGTCTTGCTCGTACCGTCGAGGAACCAGCGGTACCACGAAGCCGTGTGGTAGCCGCCGGTGTCGCCGATCAGCGTCCACTTCTGGGTGGCGAGGTTGTCGGTGGCGTAGAACTGCTGGGGCGCGTTTCCGCTTTGGTCGACCGCCTGCGGCTGCCCGATGTACAGACCGAGGTAGGCGTTGTACGTGATGTCCATGACGAACAGCGGCGAGGTCGGCGGGGCGGTGCCGGCCGCGACCTGCTGGGCCACCGTGCCGGTGTTGGCCGGGTCGTACTCCTTCGACGCGGGCGTGTAGCCCGTGGTGTCGGCGGAGTTCACCGGCACCATGTTGCTCTCCTTGCCGCCCACACCGGGTTGCGACCAGGAGCCGTCGTACCACTTCTGCCAGGAACCGGCCGCCATCTTCCCCGAGATGGGTGCCCGGGCCACGTGGGCGTAGAACGCCTTCCAGCCGCCGTTCTTGTCCACGGCGCGCGAGCCGTAGAAGGCGTAGAAGTAGCCCGAGGCGGTGTCCACGTACAGCCGTTGGTCGCCGTCGCCGTAGTAGTAGGTCTGGTTCGGGAAGGCGGCGGTGTCACCCCGCTTGGTGCTGTAGGGGGACGTGATGGCGTGGTCCTTGATCGTCCACGTCCGGCCTCGGTCCCGGGAGATCGCGTAGTCGATGGAGTCGTAGTGGACGCCGTCGCCGAAGGGTTGCGGACTGAACTCGTTGTGGACCAGCCCGTACCAGTCGCCGGTGTCCGGATCGACCCACATCCCGGTCAGGTCGCAGAAGTTCCGCTGCGAGTAGCCCGAAGCGCCGGGCGCGTAGGTGGACTCCACGCCGGTGGGGCTGTTGTTGCAGAGGGCGGTGGTATCCGGATTCGTGCCCGCGTTGCCGATCGCATCGGAGAAGGCGGCCGAGTCGAAGTCGGTCCCGGTGAAGAAGCTCCACGCGCGGTCCTGGGTGGCGCCGTAGAGGGAATGGGCCTGCTGGAAGTAGAAGGTGCCGTCCTTGTCGATGTACGGGTTGGCCGGGGTGTCGTCCGGGTGCGTCCACGAGCCTTTGGCGCCTACGGTGACGGAATATGTGGCGGAGGACGGGGCCGCCGTCGGCGAAGTCCTGTCCGTTGGCGAAGCCGTCGTCGTCGGCGCGCCGACGCCCACGAGCGCCAGGGCCGTGCCGAGGACCGCCACGATGATTCTTCCGGGAGGTGACATCTCTCTCCGTTCTCCGACGACCTGCCGTGCTACGCGTCGACAGGGCATTCTGATATCGATAACAGAGCTGGGGATCGGTCGTGACGGCTTGGAAAGGCCGGAACTCCGAGTAAATCGCGAGTATGTCGTGCCGGCGCTCGCGCGCCGATGTCAGGCACTATGGCAGAGGATGTTATCGATGCCAATGCTCGCGAGGAGACTGCTTCCGGCGCGCGCGGGCACGTGCCGGTCGGAAGCCGCCGGTCCGCCGCTCCCACCACCGGAGCGGCCCGGTGGTCGGGATACCGCCTCGGTCGGTTCGTTCGAAGGCCGGGCCGAAGGAGGCGAAGGGCCGTTCCAGGTCGAAGCTCCCGAGATGGACAAGAGCTCCGGCGCACGCCGCAGGCGGTCCGCGCCCGCGCCCTCCCACACGACGGAGACGGGGCCTCGCAGCCGATGGAACCCAGTCCTGGAAGCGGTCCTCGACCATGGCCCGGTGGCGGGCGGAAACATGGCGACCAGGTGCCGGATGGCCGAACCGGTGAAGCCCACGACGGTGTCGACGTCGAAGGCAGCCGGCGCCCGCGCGGTGTCCGCGATCTCGGCCGCGGCACGCCCCCGCACGCCCTCGGGCCGGCCCTCGCCTCGATGCGCGCGCGGGCAGGATCGCCCGGTGCCGCCCGTCGATGAGTGCGTCGCATACGGCCCCGGCCGACCAGGGGGTTCGAGATCGCCCGGCGCTGTGGGTCGTACTCGGCGAGCAGCACGCGCCCGGAGGACACGGACGCGGAATCGGCGATGGCCCTGTCGCTCTCGAAGTGGCCGCCGACGAGCGTACGCGCCGGGCGTATCGGGGGTCCGAGGCGGTGGGCAATCTTTCTCGTGCCGACCGCCCGGAACGGGTCGTCGTTCCGGGCGGCGACGTGTGGGGACGGGTGCTATGCCTTCGATCGGGCGGGCTCGGCGCCGGCCGCCTGCTCGATGATCACCGCACCGGGCTTCGACGTGACCGTGCGGGCGTCTCGGCGGCGGGACATCGTGGCGCGGGGGCGTGGGATCGACGCCAGGCCGGAGAGCGCGATGCCTCGCGTGGAGACCTGGAACCCGCCGACGCACAGGACCTGGAGTCGGGCACCCTCTCCCGGCGCGGCGGGAAGCTCCATCGTCGCGGCCGAACGCCCACCCGGTTCCAGGCGGAAGTGCTCCCCGGGCAGCGGCTTCCCGGGGCCGCCGTCCACATCGCCGGGAGCGAGCCGGAAGTACATCGCCGTCGGGGCGACGGCTCGCGGATCGGCGACCGTCGTGATCTCGAGGACGGTGGAGCCGGCGCGGGCGCCCAGGCGGGCGTCGATCTCGGGACCGGGCTCGCCGTAGGGGTGGTGGGCGGTTCTGCCGCACGGCCGGCAGGACACGGTGACCCGGTCCATGACGCCCGGGTAGAGGCTGGTGTACACCACCCGCTCGCCGGCGTTCCCGCAGCGACCGCAGGGTTTGGCGGGGCCCACTCGCACGACCTGGTGGGTCGCGATCAGGGCGTCGCACAGGTGGTCGAACCACCCCGCGTTCTCGACCAGACGGGCCAACGCGTGCGCCCAACGCGCCGCGTGGTCGCCCAGCTCCTTCGCGAGCGGGCCGTCCGTCGTCTCCGTGGCGCCGGCACGTACGGCCGAGAGGATCGAGGCCTGCGCCTCGTCGTTGTGCAGGCGCATCGCACGCAGCGGTCTCGCACCGGGATCCGTGGTCCGGTTGCGGAGTTGGGCGTCCAGGTAGTGGTGGATCCGGTCCACCGTCGCGATGTCCTCCAGCCACGACGCGATCCGTGTCGTGGATGCCGTGATCGTGACAGGCTCGCCGTTGAGCCTGTCACCGTGATGAGTGACGGTCACTGTTCCTCCGAGAGTGAGGCGCGGGTCGCTGCCCGGCCGATTGCTCGGAGCCTGTCCACGCTTCGACGACGCTGTCGAAGGACAGGCCCCGAAGCCGGTTCACCGCCGGTGCGGTTCGCCGGTGGGGCTGACCAACCCCGCCGACCATCCTGCGCGAGTGTTCCGCGTTTGCCCAGGGGTCGAGGTCGCGAGACTGCGGGGGTGGGGCCGACAATCCCGGGGCCTGGTCCGTACCGGAACGGTTTCCTCCGGTCGGACGGACCGTTCGCCTACGGGCGCGGCCACGGATTGGGCGTACACGTGGCGCCGCCGGTGACCAGGGTCAGCGTCTGCTGCATCATCACCGGCGCGGGGGCGCCCGCGCGGTCGCACGTCTCGTGCATGTGACCGAGCCGATGGCCGACTTCGTGGTTGATCAGCATGCGTCGGTAGTTCGCCAGGTCGTTGCCATAGGTGGTGGATCCCGTCGCCCACCGCCACGCGTTGAGCATCACCCGCCGGGTGGAGGCGACGTTGCACGAGACGCGTTGTTCGCCGGTGTCCAGCCCGTCCTTGGCGCACCACGTGTTGACCGTGCCGGTACTGGCGAGGGTGACGACGAAGGAGGATTCACCCGAACTCACCCGTTCCAGGGCGATGGTTCCGTCACCTCCCCAACTGCGCGTGTCGTTGAGCGTCTCGTGCACGGCGCGCGCGAGATACTTGGCGTCGATGGACAGGCCCTCCTCGACCTGTATGCGATAGCGCAGTACGCGTGCCCCGCCCCTGGCCGCGTCGTGGCCCGGAACGGTACGGAATCGGCCCGAGAGCGCGAGGTCGGCGGATATGTCCGAACGCGCCGCGAGCCACTCCTCGTACGGGCGGGTATCCGCGACGCCGGAGAAGTACTTCTCGTCCTTCTCGTCCGCGGGTCGGCAGGCGGTCGTGGCCAGGAGCAGGCCGGATGCCATCAGGGCGGCGAGGAGCGACTTGAGGGCCGAGTTCACGATGGGTCGGGCTTCCCGTCTGTGTGGTCTGTCCCGCCCGTCGCGCCGCGTGGGGTGCGTAGCGTCGTCGGACGGCGAGCCGGTGCTCGGGGCCAAGAAAAGCAGTTTCCGCTCATGTGAGCGAATGCCTCACCGGCAAACGGATCGCGATCACCGCAGGCCCGCCGGCCGCGGGAGTCAAAACGTCGCCCCGCTGCCCCGCTGCCCCGCTGCCCCGCTGCCCGGCTGCCCGGTCGGCCCGGCGGGTGTGCGGGCGATCAGGAGCGCCTGGGGCCGCGGGTGTCTGACCAGGGCCGTCGAGCGCACCGCCCATGCTCGCGGTGGAAGCTGTCGGATCCGGAGTTGGATGGCGGTATGCACGGGTGCGGCGCGGTGGACACACGGACGAGGCGGTACCACGTACGGCAGCATGTACGTGACCGGCGCCCGGCGCGTCGACGGGAGACGGATGCGACACGAAGGCGAACACGGCGATCAGTGGGGCATGTTCGGTTTCGCCTTCCCGGCGATGTACCTCGGCGCGGAGATCTTCCTCCGCGGTAAGCGAAACCCGTTCGAGAGGGGAACCGGCTTGCGAGACGGCTGCTACGTCCGGCGATTCGGATGCTGACCGGCACGCGCCCGGTAGGCGTACAAGTCGTGACGACGACCGTGCTCACCGCACTGATCCTCGCCGCATCGACCGGGTGCGAAGAGGTCCTCCCGTCCACTCCGTACTCCGAAGCCGCTCTACGCATCGGCCCGGAGGGCCGAGCCGAGGTCTTCCTCCTCTCCTGCTCGCCTGCCGGCATCGGAAGACTCGACGTCTTCGACGTGACCGGCAAGAACGTCTGGGACCCGGAGACCACCCCGAGGAACTGGTCGATGGAACTCCCGACGGGTGGTCCACCGATCAGAACCGTGGTCCTGGGCCAGACCCCGGACGGAGCCCGCGAAGCCATCCCGTACCGCCCCCTGGAACCCGGCCGCGATTACCACATCTCGGCCGGAATGCCAGGCCATGACGGCGGCGGCTCGATCGAACTGACCCTGGCCGACCTGACCCACGCCGGTTCCGTCCGCTACCAGGGAAAGAACCTCACCGAAGACCGATTCCGTAAGGCGGAGACCAGGGCCTGCAAGGCAAACAAGGCTGCTGCCGGTCCTTCCGCGCTGCCGGCTTCGAGGCTCGGATAGCCGCGTCCAACGGCCACCGAGCCTGCCGCGTCCGACGCGGAGTTGCCACCGAGGCCGGACCACATTTCGGTGTTGTTCGATGCGCCACGACTGCCGGCGGCGTCTCGCCACGTGGTGACCGGCGGGTGACGAGCGTTGCGACCGGATGGAACTCGACGATGTGGGACCCGAGATCCGCTCGTGCCGACGCATGGGACGGGCGTACTTGCCTGCCGCTCGCTCGGGTGACGGACGGCCCGTAGGGTCGGGGGATGGGCGGAGGGCACGCACACCATGTGATCGTCGATCGGGGCGGCCATCGGGTCTGGTCCCAGGAGCGCGGCGCGTCGCGCTTGTACGCCGACCTTCTGCGCGGTCCGGTGGAGTTCCCGCGTTTCGTCCGGACTCTGCCGGGTGGCACGCCCGACTTCTGGATGAACTCCGTGTGGTGGCAGGGCGTTGTGCTCGTGGACCTGCCTCGGCGCCGTCTGTTCGTCCACAGCACGGCGGAGATCGCGCCGAACTTCGGGTCGCCGTGCGACCTGCTGGAGGTCCGCGCCTGGCTCGGCATGCTGCGTCGGGCGTGGTCGGGGTGGGAGGTGGCGTGGATCGCCCGTGGTCTGTACGAGGTCATGGACCGCCTGGGCCTGCCGTACTCCACCGTCGCCTACTTGGACGACCCGCCGCGCGGCCTGGCTCGGCAGTGGGCGCTCGCCCCGACCGAGGACGACGATCCCGGCCGGGTGGGACGGGTCCTGTGCGCGATACGCAGCCGGGACGGAGTGTTGTCCTTCGCGGGCTCCTGGGCCCACGACATGGCCGACCACCTGTGTGCCGGGCCGGACGCACACCTTCGATCCCAGCACGACGTCGTGGACTTCACGGTGCTCGAGTCGGTCCCGTGGTCCGGCCTGCACCTCGATGCGCCCAACCGTCGCCTCGACTGGTGGTCACTGGACACACCCCTGGATCCCGCACGGCTGCCCCAGGCGTGGGAGGGCTGGACCCTGACCGACCACTGCGACGCCTACGAGGACGTCGTCCGGCTCATCGGACCCGAACTGCTGATCGACGCAGGCGACGAACACTCCGCCGCACGGCGTCTCACCGAACGCATCACCCTTCGGCGGTGATCCGTTACGGCGGCCGTTCGGGGCCCTGATTCGATTGCGAGGGCCTGTCCCGATGCGCCCGCGCGGTCCTAGGGTGTCCGGCATGGTCTCGGGGGAGAACGGGCGTCACGGTCGGGTGAGTGCAGCGGTGGGGAAGATCATCGAGGTCTTCTTCCTGCTGCCAAGCGTGCGAATACCGTGGTCTCCTCAGGTCGTGGGTGTGGGGCAGGAACGGTGAGGCGGCGGTTGGTGCCGTGCTGTGTCCGGCCGGTCGTCGGCGTGTTCCCCCCGGGGCCGTCCCGCGGGGGGACACGCCGGCGTTCGGGTGCCGGGGGTCAGTTGCCCAGTCGTGCGCGTAGGAGTGTCTTGGCCTGTTCGGCGCCCTTGCGGCTTTCGCCCTGGGCGCGGCGGAAGAATTCGGCGAGTTCGTTGTCGCCGGCGCGTTCGGCGTCCTGGATGTAGGTCTGCAGGCGGAGAGCGTTGCTCAGGCATGCCTCGGTGAACCAGATGATGTTGTAGTCCCTGTCCTTGGTCCCCGTGATGTCGCCTGTCTCGCTCATCGGTGCCTCCTGTGACGGGTTGTCGGTCGGGGTGTCGGGTGCCGCTACCCGGGTCGTGTCGTGCCGAATCGGGTTCCGGCCGGGACACGGGCCGTGACCGGCGGCGCGGGCGGCCGTTCTCCGGGGGGCGGGGAGCGGGAAACTGCACACGCTGCTCCCGGACGTCCCGGACGCGGCCGCGTGCGCGCGGGTCTTCGGTGAGATCGCCGACCGGACCGAGGGCGGGCCACGGGCGATGGTGAACAACGCCGGGGTCGTGGTGATCGGCGCCCTCGCGGCGGCTTCGCTCTCGCCGACGCTTCGGGGCCGCGGGCCGGGACGAACCCGGCTTTTGGGCGTGCGCGGTGATGGACGGGTGGATTGCGGTTGTGGCGGGCGGTGTGGCGGGTACGGGCGTGAGGCCTTGCGCCAACCGTACTTTCGGGAAGAGGGCTTCGATGATCAAGACGCTGCACGACAAGGGTCTGCGTTCCGAACACGCCTATATGGCGGGTTTCGCCTCGATCGGGTTGTCGGTGTTGTCCTGGATGGGGTCGATGAAGGTCGAAACCCATGGTGTCGACCGTGCCGACCGGTGGGGTCTGTTCGTGGGCGAGTGGGCGCCCACCTTCTTTGCGATCGGTGTGGCTCTCAAGCTCGAGGAGGATCGGGACTGAGGACCGGCCGGACGCCCCGCGAGTGGGTGTCGGGCCCTTCCGGCCGGACACCCACCGACGCGGGCGGGGCACGACGGCGGGCCGCCTCGGAAAGGGGCTCCCGGTGCGTGCGATCGCACCCCGCGGGCGGGAGTCGTGATCCCGCTGTGGCATGGGACGGGACGCGTGGGGGCGTGGCGGCGAAGACCAGGCCGGGAGGGGACCAGCCCCGATCGGGGAGGCGAAGCGGTTTCCCGACAGCTTGGTACAGGGGCCGGACGGCCCGACGCCGGGCGGGAAGGCCGGCGCCGGCGGAACGTAACCGCCGGCCGTGGCCCCGGAGTTCTTGGGGCGACGACTTCGATTCGCGGCGCGGACCTGCGGGGCGCCCCGGGGATGCCACGACCGGGGGTGGTCAGGATGCCGCGGCCGCGGGCCAGGCTTTGGGGGAGCGGTAGTGGTTGCTGTGGCCGCCTTCCAGGACGGTGCGCAGAGTTGCGAGGTCGGGGGTCTCCGGCGGCAGGCGTAGTTCGCGCAGGATCGTGAGGGCGGGGTCGACGTCGAGGCTGCCGTAGAGGTCGAGGTAGCTGCCTCGGAGGGCCTTGAAGAGCGCGGGGTGCAGCTCCGGGAGTCGGGTCGCGGCTTGGTAGGCCGGGTGTTTGATCGGCCAGGGCACCGGACCGGAGCATTCGAGGACGCGGCGGGTGCGGCGCAACAGCGGCTCGTCGCGGTCGTGTTCGCCCGAAGGGTGGCGCAGTCGGGGAAGGTCGTTGCCCAGGACCTCGGCGAAGGCGTGTTCCACCGTGCTCCTGTCCTCGAACCAGTCCACCCACAGGGAATAGGCGACCGCCTCGTACGCCCGTTCCGCCTCCAGGCGGGCGCGGTATCCGGCCCAGAACACCTCGGCGGGGGCCGGGTCGGTCTCGTGCTCGAGGGCGAACCCCATTTCGCAGGTCACCCAGTAATCGTCCAACAGATCCAGGAAACCGAACGCGAGCCGCAGCCGACCCGCCCCGTCCAGGTCCGGATCCGTCATGGCCACGCTCGTCCACCGGTGGGCCAACTCGTTTCCGGTCATCGGCGCACCGGGCGTCTCCGCGTCCAGCCACATGCCGTCCCCGACGGCCGTGACCCCGGCGGCCACAAGCCATTTCCGCGCACACTCCGCGTCATCGTCCATCCGCCAAGTCTGCCGCCCCGCGCGTTCAGGTTCTGGTGACCGGGACGAGGGGCAAGTACGTGATGCCAAGGATGTTGCGGTAGCCGTCGACCCAGGACGACCGCCGGCGGTCGACGCGTTCGCGGGCCTCGGCGGCGAGTGCATGGTCCGGGTTCATGGCGAGCCAGAGTTCCGTGTCGTGGCGGTAGCCGGACTCGCCGGGCAATCACCGCACCCGTGTGGGCCGATGCCACGATCGCCCCGTACGGCCGTTCGACCGGCCGTACGGGAGCGTTCGACGGCCGGTCGATAACAAGTCGTATTTGGTCATGATGTAACCAATAGGAAAAACCGGGTCCAGTCCGCACTGTTCGCCGCCCTACCCTGATCCACGGCCCGGCCTGACGGCTCGTCAGGCCGTCCGTCGATCCGAAGTGGAGAACCAGTGCCCAAGAGCCCGCGTCCACCCGCTTCCACCCGTCAACCCACTCCGGCCCGCCCGTTGCGCGCCGCCACGGCCGTCCTGCTCGCCACCGTCCTGGTGATGTTCGGCGTGGGTGCCCCCGCTCCGGCCGGCGCCGTCGACACCCCGTCCACGCTGGTGAAGAGCGTTCGGAACGCCACCCACCCGGGGGCCGCGGCCGCCGAGCACGGGGACACCCTCGACTGGACCGTCCGCTACCGGAACGCAACCACCGGCGACACCCCCGCCCCGGCCTCCGTCACCGACCACCTGGCCGGCGCGGGCGGTGCTCAGACCTACGTGCCCGGCTCACTGCGCGTCCCGCCCGGCTGGGCCGCGAGTTGGTCCACCGACGGCAGCACCTTCACCGGCACCGACGCCGGGGCGGCCACCACCGCGGTCCGCGCCGAGAACCCGCTCGCCCTGGCCGGCGGCACCTCGCTCGCCACCCTGGCCCTCGGCCCGGTGAAGCCGACCCCGCAACCCACCGGCGGCGACGGATTCACGCCCGTGCTGCACCGCACGGCAAGCGGCGAGATCGAGTCCTGGAACATCTACCACCACGCGGCCCCGACCGCCCCGCAGGCCGTCTGCGTCAACCTGACACTGGGTCAACCCTGCGCCGGCGGCCCCTGGCCGCGCCCGCTGAACACCACGCCCGGCCCGCTCGGCAGCGGCGCCACCGGCAACATCGGCAGTCCGCTGACTCCGCAGTATGTCCTCGATCCGCTCCACCCGGACCAGTTGCTCTACCCTGCGGTCACCGCGTCCGAAGTCGGCGTCGGCTGCCTGGACCTCGCCGCGCACGCCAACTGCGGCTTCGTCCCGTTGGCCACCATGGGCGGCTCGCCCAGCAGCGCCAACAACCTGGCCGGCCTGGTCCGGGTCGGTGACAGCCTGTACGGCGTCGCCAACACCGGGCAGGTGCTGTGCCTGACCCTGGCCACCCGCACCGCGTGCGCGGGCCAGCCGTACGCGCCGATCGTCGCCGCCAACCACGATCTGCCCAGCACTCCCGCCGCCCTCTACCTCGGCGGCCTGACCACGGTCGGCAGCCGGGTGTTCGCCTCCTCCTCGCCGCAGGGCGGTGGCTCCACCGTCTCCGGTCCGCCCGTCCTCGGCTGCTTCGACACCGCCACCGCCGCCACCTGTGCGGGCTGGACGACCGCGCACACCGCCGGCCCGAACAGCGCCTACTACACCTACGACGTCTTCGCCTCCTACGACACCGCCGGGCACGCCGACGGCGTGTGCACCAGCGCCTCCGGCGGACCCAACGTCCTGACCACCTGTTACGGGCTCGACGGCTCCGCGCACACCGCGCCCGCCACCCTGTCCTCGTTCAACGGCAGCACCCTGACCTTCAGCCCCGAGACCGTCACCACTCCCGCCGGGACCCGCAGCTACTTCCCCGCCTGGGGCGGCGGCCTGGCCGGTGGAACGATCTGCCACGACTGGACGGCCGCCGCACCCTGCGCCGGCTTCCCGCTGCCCGCCACCCACCCCGGCGTCAACGGCGGCGCCACCCGCGACTACGGCTACACCTACGACGCCACCTCCCGCTGCCTGATCGGCCTCGGCGACGCCGGCTACCTGTTCTCCCTCGACCCGACCACCGGCGCCAGCCCCTGCGTGCACAGCGGTGCCGCCGTCACGCTCAAGCCCGCCGACTTCTACTGCGACGGCGGCAGCGGCAACATCCAGGGCTACACCCGGGCCCGGCTGACCGGCCTCGACCTCACGCACGTCGACCCGGCCGCGTCGCGCGCGACCGTCACCGACCCCGACGGCACCGCGATCGCCACTCCCGGACTGGCCGCCGACGGCACCGTCGACCTGACCGGCGTCGATCCCGTCGCGCACCCCGCGATCACCGTCACCGCCCAACTCGTCCTCACCACGGCGGGCGACTTCGGCTCCGACAACCATCCCGCGCTGGTCGTCGAGTACCGGGGCGACCCGCCGCAGATCTGCTTCCGCACCACCGTCACCGCCGACTGCGCGACCACCTCGATCGGCAACACCGCGACCGGCACCGACTCGACCGGCGCGTTCACCTCCAACACTGTCACCACCGCCGTCGCGCCCGGCGCGGGCTGCCAACCCAAGGTCAGCGTGGAGAAGGAGATCTGCGGCTCCCCCGACTCGCACGACTGCGCACCCGGCGGACCCGGGCCCTGGGCGAAGACCAGTCCCGTCGGCCTGCTCGGCCTACTCGGCACCGCGCACTGGCGGATCACCGTCAGCAACGCGGGTCCGGTGGACGCCGCCTCCGTCACCGTCAACGACGCCACCACACCCGCGTGCCGGCAAGCCGCCGGCACCTTCACCCTCGCCGCCGGGAGCAGCCGTCGGGTCTACTGTGACTCCCTGCTGCTGGCGCTGCCGCTGAAGAACACCGCGTCCGCGAGCTTCGTCGCCGCGAACTCGCCCGCCGGCACCCCTCGCACCACCACCGCACCGTCCGCGGCGGTGGCCTGCTCGCTGCTGTGCATCCTGGCGGTGCCGGGCAAGGACTGATCCGCCTCCGCGTGCCCTCGACCCCTCCCCGCCGCGGCCGCCTGTCGGGCGGAGAGGGGTCGTCGGGGCCGAACGCACTCGGCGAAGTGCACCTGCGAAAACGCATCGAGCGCCGCCGGATGGACCACCGCGTCGCCCTGGGCGGCGATCCCGCACCGGTCCGGGGATCAGGGAACCGACTGCGCGTTGGCGCCGAGCCGGGTGCCGGTGGCCGCACGCGTACGTGTACGCGAGACCGACGAGGTCCGGTGGCAGGGGTCGGGTTCGCTGTTCGCATCCGCCGACCGCATGGTCCGAACGCCCCGCGTTCGTACCGGGTTTGTTCGCGCCCGCGCGGGCGGCGCGTGTGGGGGCGCGCACCGGTGTGGTGACCCATTCGCGCTTCGTGCGCCCTACCGGAGCCGTCGGGTCGTGGTGATGATGAGCGAACCGTAAGTGACCCAGGCGACTTCGCGCACCGGCTCATGGCGGGCGCGCGGGGTGGAAGGAGTCCGCGTTGTTGCTTCTCATCTCCCCCGACAGTGTCGAGGAAGCCCTGGACTGTGCGAGGGCGGCGGCACATCTCGACATCGTCGACGTCAAGAAGCCCGACGAGGGCTCGCTCGGCGCGAACTTCCCGTGGGTGATCCGGGAGATCCGTGAAGTGGTTCCGGCGGACAAACCGGTGTCCGCCACGGTCGGCGATGTCCCGTACAAGCCGGGCACGGTGGCCCAGGCAGCGCTGGGTGCGGTCGTCTCCGGAGCGACCTACATCAAGGTCGGTCTCCACGGATGTACGACGCCCGAACAGGCCATCGAGGTCATGCGAGGGGTCGTTCGGGCCGTGAAGGACCACCGGCCGGACGCGTTCGTCGTCGCCTCCGGCTATGCCGACGCCCACCGGGTCGGGTGCGTGAACCCGCTCGCGCTCCCCGACATCGCCCACCGCTCCGGCTCCGACGCCGCCATGCTCGACACCGCGATCAAGGACGGGACACGGCTGTTCGACCACGTTCCGCCCGATGTCTGTGCGGAGTTCGTACGGTCGGCCCACGAGGCCGATCTGCTCGCCGCCCTCGCGGGCAGCATCAAGATCGGCGACCTCGGCCGACTGACCGCCATGGGCACGGACATCGTGGGCGTGCGCGGCGCGGTGTGTGCGGGCGGCGACCGTACCAGGGGGCGGATCGACGCACGGTTGGTGGCCGAGTTCCGGGCGGAGATGGACCGGCAGGCCCGCGCGCACGCCGCCGGCGCGGCCTGAGGGCCGTCGTGCCGAGGGAGGTTCCGCACGAGGTGTCCGAGCGCGGCGACGCATGCTTCCCCGTCGTGGACCCGGCGACGGGTCAACCCTTCGACGAGGCCCCTGACCGGCGGTCGCGGGAACTGGACGCCATCGTCGACCGGGCCCACCATGCCTGGCACGCATGGCGAGCCGACTCGGCCGCACGGGGCGTCGCGCTGCTCGCCGCGGCCGACGCGGTGGCGGCGGCCGCGGGCGACCTCGCTCCGCTGCTGACGCGGGAACAGGGCAAGCCGCTGGCCGAGTCGCACGCGGAGGTCGCCCGCACGGCGGCACGTCTGCGCTATTTCGCCGCGCTGGATCCGGGCAGGCAGCCGATCGTCGACGGCCGGCCGGTGCGTGGCGAGATCCGCTGGCGCTCGCTGGGGCCGGTGGCCGCGATCGTCCCGTGGAACTTTCCCCTCCAACTCGCGTCGGCGAAGTTCGCGCCCGCACTCGCCGCGGGCAACACGGTGGTGCTCAAACCCTCCCCGTTCACCCCCCTGGCCACGCAACTGCTGGGATCCGTCGTCTCCACCGCCCTGCCCGAGCACGTCCTGACGGTCGTCACGGGTCGAGAACCGCTCGGCGCGTGCCTCGCCGCCCATCGGGGAATCCGGCACGTCACGTTCACCGGTTCGGTTGCCGGCGGACGGGCCGTCGCGCGCGGCGCGGGCGCCTCTCTGGCGCGCGTGACCCTGGAGCTGGGCGGCAACGACGCCGCCGTGCTGCTCGACGACGTGGACGTGGACGGCATCGCGGATCGCCTATTCCAGGGCGCGTTTCGCAATTGCGGGCAGGTCTGCATGGCGATCAAGCGGGTGTACGCTCCGGCCCGCCTGTACACGCGGGTGGTCGAGGCCCTCGCGGATCGCGCGCGGGCGGTGGTGGTCGGCGCCGGGCTCGACCCGGGTACGCAGATGGGGCCGCTCAACAACCTTCCCCAACTGGCACGGGTGGAGCGGTACACGGCGCGGGCGCTGGGCGATGGCGCGAGAGCGGCGGCGGGCGGTCGGCGCCTCGATCGGCCGGGCTACTTCTTCGCCCCGACCATCCTGGCCGATGTCCCGCCCGACAGTGCGGTGGTGGTGGAGGAACAGTTCGGTCCGGTCCTGCCGGTGTTGCCGTACGACAACCTCGACGATGCCGTGGCAGCGGCCAACGGCACCGGCTTCGGGCTCGGCGGCTCGGTGTGGAGCACCGATCTCGACCGGGCGGAGGCGGTGGCGGAGCGGCTGGAGTGCGGGACGGCGTGGATCAATCACCACGCCGAGTTGTCCCTCGCGCAACCCTTCGCGGGGACGAAGGACAGCGGCGTCGGCGTCGCGGGCGGGCCCTGGGGGCTGTACGGGAACCTCAGACCGTTCGTGGTGCACCGGCCCGAGCCGGGGAGGGAGCCGGGGGCCGAGGAAGGACAGGGCCGGGACCCGGACGGGCGCCGGCAGGACGGGAATCCACCGCGGAGGGAGCGGCCGTGAGGTTCGACGCCGCGGTACTGCGCTCCTACGAGGGCAGGTTCGCCGTCGAGACGGTGAACCTGGACGGCGACCCGGGACCCGCCGAAGTGCTGGTCGAGATCGCGGGCTGTGGGATGTGCCGGACCGATCTCGCGGTGCGGCACTCCGCGGGCCGCTCACCGCTCCCGGCGGTGCTCGGGCACGAAGGGGCCGGGGTCGTGGTGAAGACGGGGGGACCGGACACCGGGTTGAACGTCGGCGACCATGTCGTGCTGAGCTTCGACTCCTGCGGTCACTGCCGGAGTTGCCTGGGCGCATCCCCGGCCTACTGTGACTCCTTCGCCCCGCTCAACCTCTACGGCGGACGACCGCGGAATCCGGCACGCCTGACCGACACGGCCGGGGAGCGACTGGCGCCGCCGTGGTTCGGTCAGTCCGCGTTCGCCCGATACGCGATGGTCTCGGCCCGAAACGCGGTCAGGGTGGATCCCGCCCTGCCCGTCGAACTGCTCGGACCGCTCGGCTGCGGATTCCTCACCGGTGCCGGCGCGGTGCTGAACTCCTTGGGGATCGGCCCCGGCGACACCCTCGCGGTCTTCGGTGCGGGAGCGGTGGGCCTGGCCGCGACGATGGCCGCCCACGCCGCCGGAGCCTTCGTCGTGGCGGTCGATCGTCATGCCGAACGGCTGGAACTCGCCGAACGGTTCGGCGCGATTCCGTTGCCGGCCTCGACGACCGGCCTGCCCGACCGCATCCGACGACTGACCGACGGAGGCGCACGCCACGCCTTGGACACCACGGGCTCCGGGCGCCTGATCAACGACGCGCTGGCGGCCCTGCGCCCCACCGGCAGGCTCGGCCTGGTGGCTCGCCTGCACACCGCGTTGTCGCTCGAACCGGGATCACTCGACCGAGGCCGAGGGATCGCCCACATCTGCGAGGGCGACGCGGTCCCCGCGCTGCTGATTCCCCGACTGACGGCACTGTGGCGGGCCGGGCTGTTCCCCTTCGACCGATTGATCCGCACCTACCCGCTGGCCGACATCAACCACGCCGAACGGGACTGCGACGCGGGCCTGGTGGTGAAACCCGTCCTGATCCCGTAGGACGCGAGCAGGTGAGCCGGGCCGGTCGGACAACGACGGGACAAGCCGATCACGGCCCGGGCTTGTTCGCGAAAACCCAGCGGTTGCCCGCCAGCGCGTCGTTGTGTTCGGGCAGCGGACCGCGCCCGTGCCGACGGGTGAAGTCGAACGGGGTGTGGATCGAGGTGGACCAGCCCTTGCCGGCCAACTCGCCCGCGGAATCGGGCCGCGCGTCGCGGGCGAACAAGGCGAGCAGGTCGATGCCGATCTGGTGCTTCGTCGAGGTGTAGATCGGACTGTCGCGGTACTCCCACAGATCCTTCTCCAGCTTGACCTCGAACGCGAGAGCGCTGCCTCCGGTACTCAACCGATCCACCGTGTCGATGAGATACGTCTCGGCGATGCGGGGCAGGTAGAACAACAGCCCCTCGGCCAACCAGACACTGGGAGCGGTCGGCTCGAACCCGGCATCGGTCAACGCACCGACCCAGTCGCCGCGCAGATCGATCGGAATCGGCACCCGGGCCGACGTCGGAACGGCGGACAGACCGCCGAGCACATCGTGCTTGAACGCCAGTACGCCCTCCCGGTCGATCTCGAAGATCACACAGTCGGACGGCCACTCGAGTCGAAACGCACGAGCATCCAAACCCGCCCCGAGCAGGACCACTTGGCGTACGCCGGCACGCACCGACCGAAGGAGGAAGTCGTCCAGAACCCGCGTTCGCAGACCGAAGTAGCGCGCGAAGCGCCCCCACAAAGGGTTCTCGTCCCCGTCCGGGACCTGCTCCATGCGCACCGGCCATCCGGCGGACGCCGGGGCCGCGAGCACGAAGTGCTCCGCGTAGACGTCCCGCGCCAGGCTGTCGCGGCGGTGGGTCTCGATCGCCCGTGCCGCGGCGACCATCAGCGCGGTCAGACCGACGCCCCCTCCCACACCCTCCGCGTGGACGTCCCGACGCACGATGCCGACCATGAGTCCCCCTGAGAAGAGCCGTGACCACGAATGGCGAGGACGACGAACCCGGGCCGCCCGCCGAACCGGCACCCGGCGGCGAGCGAACCCGGATCCGAACCGGGCCGGAGCTCGGATGCGGACATCGTCTTCTCGTCCACCATCGCGTCAGGACTCCTCCCCACATGCGGGTATCGCCCGGATTCCCCCGTTGGGGTGAATCAGCGGAGAAGGACAGTGGGGACGGTCGCGCGGGTCAGGTTGCGTGCAGGTCGACAACGGGTCGTTCGACGCCGCGTTCGCCGTACCGGGGCTGTTCGCCACCGGTCAGGCGTTTGCCGATCATGTCCCGGCAGACCTCGACCGAGAAGGCCATCAGCGCGCCGGCCTGGGCGTCGCGGAAGTGCCGCTGGATCGGGGAGGACCGCAGGAAGCCCGAGCCGCCGCCGACCCGGAGCCCGAACTCCGCGATATCCTTGGCTACTTGGTTGGCGTAGAGCTTCGCCTCCACGGCGGCGTCGAGGGCGCCGGGCGCGTTCCGGTCGGCGAGCCACATGGACCGTTCCGCGAGAACGCGTGCGGCCAGGAGCTTCACGTGCGCGTCGGCGGCGTCGAAATGGACCCATTGCATGTCGCCGACCGGATTGCCGGTACTCGGCACGACACGTTTGCGGGCGTGGTCGGTCGCCGCGTCGAGCGCGGCCTCGGCCACACCGATCGACAGCCACGGCAGGCCGAGCGCGATGATGTTCGGCGCCGTCGGGTCGACGATGTGGCATCGGTTCCCGTGACGCAGCAGGGTGTTGCGGAAGTGCACCAACTGGCTGCGGGTGCCGCGCAGGCCCATCGAGTCCCAGATCGACACCATCTCGATGCTGTCGTCCCGGCTCACCCCGAAGAACGCAGGCCCGTCGTCGACCAGCGCGTTGACCAGGAAGTGGTCCGCGATCTCACAACCGGACACGAACCGCTTCGCGCCGTCCAGCTCGAAGCCGCCGTCCACCGGTTCGGCCCGCTGGAGCGGCATCAGGAACAGGTTCCCGCCGGTCGGCTCCGACAGCGCGTTCGCGAACCGTTTGCCCGCCGCCAACTCCTCCGCATAGACCGGCGGGCCGTAGCCGACCAGCGCCTGCGCCGCGCCCAGATGCATCGTCCACACGCACGCCGTCGACGGGCACGCCTTGCCGACGATGCCGAGGATCTCTCCGAGCGCCTGGTAGGACAGCCCGGAACCGCCCCGGTCTCGGGGCATCGCGGCCATGTCCAGGCCGGCCTCGTGCAACGCGGTCAGATTGGCGACGGGCAGGGTGGCCTCGTGATCGTGCTCGTCCGCCGCCGCCGCGAACCGCGGGGCCAGATCCCGCGCCGCGTCGACGAACCGCTGTTCTTCCCTGGGAACCGCAAACGGTGAAGTCACCGACCCAGCCTAGAAGTTCCCTACGGATGTCGGGGTCGGTTCCGGCCACGCGAACCGCGGTGGCGCGATCGTTGCCGCCGGGCGCACCCGGCCGCGCCGTTGGGGGCGCCCCGGTGAGGCGGTCGCCGGGGGTGATGGGTCGACACTGACGGTGACGACCCGCACGACCCGCCGGATCCGTCCGAAGTCGATCCGTCGCCGGCCGCGCAGCCGTCTTCGACCGCGCCGGCGCGACCCGCTCGTGCGGCGGTGTGCGGCCCGCTCCCGCGTCCGCGTCGCGCCGGCCGCGATCGCTACCCGTGTCCAGCCCCGGTGGTCTTTTCCTTGGGAGGTATCGACCAAGCAGTAGTGCAAATAAATTCCGGCAAATCAATATATAAATCTGAATGTGATATTTTACAATAAGTAGAGATCATATAGATGGATAGAGAATCGAGCCGTAGACGGATCCGACGGGAAGGCGGGACCGACGGTGGATCTGGGCACCCCCACGAGCCGAGGAAGCAGTGCGGAGAAGGCACGGACCGACAGGCTGTGCCTGCTTGCGGCTGTGGACGACCAAGCGACGGACACCGACGTACTGACTGCCGCGGTGCAGCACGTGACCGCAGCGCTCGGTGGCTTCGGCGCCATGGGACACCTGAGCGCGAGCGCCTCTCAGGGCCTGCACTTGGTCGCGAGCGGTGGACTGCCCCGAGCCGTCACCCGCAACTGGGAGGACATCCGCGTCACCGATTCGGTGGCTCCGGCGCGAGCCTTCCGGACCGGCGAATTCGCCTACGCGTCCACCGCGAACCGCCCGGCCCGCAACCCATCGGATCCCCCTCACCTGTCGCCTGCCGCGGACGTCTCGGCACGCTCCGCCATGGCGGCCGTACCGCTGTCCGGACCGGACGGACCGCTCGGCGTCCTGTCCGTGCTGCTCCCAGTGGCCGAGGTGCCCTCTGCCGAGCAACAAACGTTTCTCGAGGAGGTGGCCCGGTGGGCGGCGGAACGGCTGCGCCTGGCTCCGCCCACGCCGGACGGCGTGTCCCGCGCCCTGTTGGGGACATCACCGGACCGCGCCCGCGGGCAGGGCCCCGGCGAGACCTCGACCGAATTCAAGTTCGAATTCGATGTCCACGCGAACGAGGTCGTCCTCGACGAGCGGTTGCTCGACGCCGTCGGCATCGACCGGGAGACATTCGACGGGCGGCTCGCGACCTTTGACGACTACGTCCATCCCGATGACCTTCCATGGGTGATGGGAGACGTCGAACAAGCACTCCGGACCCGCGGCCGAGCGGACAGCGAGTACCGAGTCCGCCGTTCGGACGGGACGTACGCCTGGGTGCGCTTCCGCGGCCGGGCGGTCTCGCGCCGAGGCAGCAAGCCGACCCGTCTGGTCGGCACCATGTCGTACACCACGGAGACCCATGCCGCGCTGGAATCGGTGGGGCATGCCCTGGCACATATGAGTGACGGCTTCCTGTCCGTGGACCGCGACGGGCGGATCGGGTTCGTCAACGTGGCCGCCGAGCGCCTGTTCGGCCGACCGCGCGACCTGGTGGGACGGTCGTTGTGGGAGGTTCCCATCGTCCGGAAGGTGCCCTGGCTGGAGGAGCGCTCCCGCCGAGCCGCCACCGCGGGGGTGCCCGACGGGTTCGAGGTGGCGTGGCCGGGCACCGATCGCTGGTACCACCTACGACTGGTCCCCATCGCCGACGGGCTCACCCTCTACATCACGGATGTCACCGAAAGGCGCCTGCGCGAGGCGGAGAGCGCCGCCGTCGAGCGCGCCGCCGCCGAGCGCGCCGCCTTCATAGCCCGGCTGACCCGCGCCCTCGCCGAGGCGGCCACCACCCGCGACGTGACCGCCGCCGTGGCCGAGAGCGTCCTTCCTCCTCTGCAAGCCACCGGACTGGTCATCCTCGCCCTGGAAAACGACCGGCTGGACCTCGTCGGCTCCGTCGGCTACGCGCCGGCGCACCTCGACCGCCTCCACGGCATGCCGGTCGACGCGGCCCTGGAAGAGGTTCTGCGCACCCACGCACCGACTTTCGTCGAATCACTCGACGACCTCACCGAGCGTTATCCCGAGGCGGCGGACTTCCCGATTGCCGGCGGGAAGAAGGCGTGGGCCCTCCTTCCGTTGGTCGTCTCGGGCCGCGAGATCGGTGTCGTCGTCGTCTCCTTCGACCACCCGCGACAACTCACCGAGGACGAACGGACCCTGCTGACCGTCTTCGGTGGCCAGCTCGCCCACGCGTTGGAGCGGGCCCACCAGTACGACGTGGCCACGACTCGCGCCCGTGACCTCCAACGCGCCCTCCTGCCCCGTGACCTGCCCGCGCTTCCCGCGGTCACCGCCGCCGCCCGCTACCTGCCTGCCGGACACGGTGCGGACGTCGGTGGCGACTGGTACGACATCATTCCGCTGTCCGCCGACCGGGTGGCGCTGGTCATCGGCGACGTCATGGGCCACGGCATGCCCGAGGCCGCGACCATGGGCCGCCTGCGCACCGCCGTGCGCACCCTCTCCGACCTCGAACTGTCTCCGGACGACGTCCTCGCCCGGCTCAACGACATCGTCGGGGAACTCAGGGAGGAGTCCTTCGTCACTTGCCTGTACGGCGTCTACGACCCGACCACCCAGGTCCTCACCTATGCCAACGCCGGCCATCTCCCGCCCGTGGTCGCCCGCCCCGACGGCAGCGTGTCCCTGCTGACATTCGATCCCGACCCGCCACTGGGGATCGCGGCCCCGCCCTTCGGCGTCCACGAGGTCCCCCTGCCCGACGGCAGCCATCTCGTTCTGTACACCGACGGTCTCGTGGAGACGCCGGGGCACAACATCGACGAGGGCCTGCGTCACCTCACCGAGATCATCTCCGCCGCTCTGGCCGACCGCGGTGGGCCGGCCGGGGAACCCGAATCGCTGTGCAATGCCGTCACCGCAGCCCTGCTGCCGGCACACCGTCGCACCACTGACGACACCGCCCTCCTCATCGCCCGTGCCCGTTCCCTGCCGCCGAACGACATCGCCGCCTGGGTCCTCCCCGAAGACCCCACGGCCGCGGGCCAGGCCCGGCGCCATGTGCACGAGCAGTTCCGGCTCTGGTGTTTGGACGCGGAACTGGAAATGGCCACCGAACTCATCGTCAGCGAACTCGTCGGCAACGTCATCCGGCACGCGACGGGTCCGATCCAGCTGCGTCTGCTGCGCAGTCGCACCCTCATCTGCGAGGTCAGCGACGGCAGCCTGACCACGCCCCATATCCGACACGCCCGCGCGACGGACGAAGGTGGTCGCGGCCTCCAACTCGTCGCCGCCATGGCCCAGCGGTGGGGTACTCGCTACACCCTCGCCGGCAAATGCATCTGGACCGAACAAGCACTCGGCGGATGAGGGTCAATGCCGCCGGGAGCCGAAACTCCGGCGAGCCCGCGTGGGCCGAGGGGCGTCAGGCCGTGATGGTCTGCGCAGGGCGGCGCCACCGGCCCGGGGTCGGCGCCGAGGACGTCTCCCGGCTGTGCGGTCACCTCCGGGCCGGAGGCAAAACCTCCGGCCCGGGGCCGACGTGCACCACCCCAGCCTCCACCGCCCACGACACACCGACCAGCCACCCAGCCACCCAGCCACCCCCGGGCTCAGCTCTGCGTCGTCTCGCGAACCCCCCTCTCCAAGGGGCGCGGAAATCCGTGGACGGACCTGAGGGAGAGCGCGTACGGTGTGGCTTCACGCCCTGAGACGGACGGAAGGAGGCGAGTGCCGTGCAGTTCACAACGTTCCAGCGCTCCCTTTTCCGCTGTCCCGGCGTGGTTCGCCAGTTCTGACCGGGAGCGCTCCAAGCAGCCTGTGTCCCGGAGGAATCCATGACCGATTTGGTCATCCGCGCGCTCTCCGCGAGCGACGCTCATCTCTTCGACGTACTCCCCGATCCCCTGGGCGCCCGTGAAGCCCATCGGCGTACCCGGTTCCGCCCCGACTGGAAGCGCGTCGCCCTGCGCGACGGCGAAGTCGTCGCACGCGGCGCGTGGTGGGGCGGCCCCGACGATGCGGAGCCCGTCAACATCAACTGGTTCGACGTGGCCGAGGGCGAGGAGGAGGCCGGGGCCGAACTCCTGCGCACCGCTCCCTGGCAGGTCGAACTCGAGATCAACCTGCCCGGCGGCCGGCGGGAAGAGGCCGAAGTGCGCGCCGGCGCCGAGACGCGCTTCGCCGCCGCACGAGCCGCGGGGTACGAACTCCTGGTGGAACGCTTCCTGTACCGATGGACCCCGGAGCGAGGTCTGCCCGAGCGGCCCGGACGCCTGCGCTTCGGCGCCGAGCCCGACGACACCGTGTTCTTCGACGCGTTGCGCCGCATTCACTCCGCCACCCTGGATGCCCACGCGCTCAGGGCCATCGAGGAGGGGGGCCTCGACCGGGCGGCCCAGGAGGAACTCGACTTCTTCCACTGGTGCCCCTCCCCACGGGAGTGGTGGCAGATCGCACACACGCCGGAGGGCGACCTGGCCGGCATCCACATCCCGGCCCACAACCCCTCCGGCCCGACCATCGGCTTCATCGGAGTCGTCCCGCAACAGCGCGGTCGCGGCTACGCCTACGACCTCCTCGCGGAGTGCACCCACTTCCTCGTCGAGCAGGGCGCGGAGAGCGTCAGCGGAGCCACGGACCGCGGCAACTTTCCCATGGCCGCCAACTTCGCCAAGGCCGGCTTCCCTGTCGTCGGAGAACGCATCAACTTCCACCCGGCGGGCCAATCGGCCTGAAAGTCGTCGCGGAAGGTGGTCGGGGCGTGATGGGCTCGGTGTAGGGGTGATGTTCACCGCGTCCCGGCGGCGTTGTGGAGCATGGCGCCGGCCGGGTGGTGTGCCGGAGGCCGTCGCCTTTGACGCGGCAGTCGCGGCGGCATCGGACGCGCTCGGCATGCGGTGGACGTAACCACCACGCGGCGGGGCCGGCCCCTCGTCGGGCCGGTCCCGCCGCGTGTGTGGGGAGTCCCTCGCCATTGTGCGGAAGTGCTGCCCCCAACCATTGACGTGGTCACGAACGCAACGAGAGTGAGGTCGGCGCGCGACCTGTCGGGCACCCGGCCGGTTCCCTGCCGGGGGTGGGGCTGGACCCACATGCAACCGGGGCGCAGCGCCATCGTCCCGCCACCGGGTCCGCGCCACGCTGGACGCGCAGACTACGAAACGGAGTTGCGTCATGAACAACCCCACGCGACGGAACGTCCTGCGCGGCGGCGCACTCGCGGCGGGCGGCCTCGCCGCGACCGTCCTGGGAGCGTCCGGTCCGGCATTCGCCGCCCCACCCGCGTCACCGGCCGACGCGGGCGCGGCGGATCGTCGGCGGTTCCCCTTCCTGGAAGGCGCGTTCGCCCCTCGGCGCCGCGAGGTCAGCGCCTTCGACCTGCCCGTGACGGGCCGCCTGCCCCGCGCGCTCGACGGCCGCTGTCTGCGCAACGGTCCCAACGTTCTGGGCCTCGAAGACCCCAAGGCGCACCACTGGATGTTGGGCGCAGGCATGGTCCACGGCCTCCGTCTGCGCGACGGTCGCGCCGAGTGGTACCGCAGCCGCTGGGTCCGTTCCGCCGACGTCGCCGCCCGGCTCGGCGAACCCTACTCAGGCCCCCAACCGCCTCCCGCCGAGGACTTCGCGGGCAACACTCACGTGATCGGGCACCGCGGTCGCATTCTGGCGCTCCAGGAAGGCGGACCGCTGCCCTACGAACTCGACGGCGACCTGAACACCGTCGGGCTGTGCGATTTCGACCGTACCCTCGACGGGTCCTTCGCGGCGCACACCAAGTTCGACCCGCAACTTCACCCGCATGCCCGCCCCCTTCGAGGTCGCCGGACGTGGCCTCGGTGGCCCGGCCGCCGCCGGACCACCCTCGCTCCATCGCTGGACGATCGACCCCGTGCGCGGCGTCGTACGGACCGAACTCGTCGACGACCGCCCGCAGGAGTTCCCCCGCGTCAACGAGGCATACACCGGAAGGCGGCACCGCTACGGCTACACCGCGGCGTCCGTCGAACTGTTCCGCGCCTACGGGCCGTCGGTGGGGGAGACCGGCGTCCGGCCCGGCAACGCGCTCGTCAAGCACGACCTGCTGCGCGGCACCACACAGGTGCACCGGCTTCCGCGCGGCGCCGACGCGAGCGAGCCGGTATTCGTCCCGGCCGACCGGGGTGCGGTCGGCGCGCCGCCGTCCGGGCCCGCGCGTCCCGCCGAGGACGACGGCTACGTCCTCGCCTACGTCAACAATCCCGAGCGCAACGCCACCGACCTCGTCGTCCTGGCCGCGCGGGACTTCACCGGCAAACCCGTCGCCCGTGTCCACTTGCCCGTCATGGTGCCACTCGGCTTCCACGGCAGTTGGGTGCCGAACGGCTGAACCGTACGGGCGCGAGGTTCGAGCGATCGCAGTCGTCGTCGGCGCGATCCGTTCGGAGGCATTCGGCGAGGTCGGCGAGGTCGGCGACGGCCGGTGCCTCGAACAGGGGCTCGGCCCCAGGGTGGTGCCCAGGGTTTCGCGGATGCGTGCCGTCAGTCGTACGACCCGCAGGGAGTGGCCGCCCAGGTCGCGGCAAACGGTTGTGGATCGATCACCGGTTTCGCTTCACCGCGAGGTGGTATGCGCGCTCATCCGACGATTGTTCCCGTACCTGGTCCCATGACCGAGTTCAGCGGCACACGCAGTGCCTGCGGAGATGGAGGGCCCGGTCATGCTCAGCCCCCGCGGCATCCTTCGGGAGATCCACCGAGACGACGAGGCATTCCGCCTGTTCTGCAGCATCGCGGCAAAGGGCGAGAGCCAGGGCGGGTGGGAGAACGGGCGAATCGCCGCCTTGGTCCCCGACCCGGAACTCGCCCCCAAGATCGCGCGGCACGGCGCCGACGAAGACAAACACGGACGCATCTTCAACGCCATGCTGCACCGCCGCGGGCTCGATCCGGTCGAGGTCCCGCCCGAGACGGACTACTGCATGCTGCTCGAACGCCAAGGCTTCGGCCTCGCCCACGACCGGCTGCGCCGCGGCGAGCCGCTGACCGAGGTCGACATCGTCGAATACCTGGTGCACAGCCGTGTCACCGAACAGCGCGCCGCCGAGGACATGCGGATGTTGCGCCGATACCTCGGCGACGAGCCCGACATCGGCAAAGGCATTCGGATGATCTGCGACGACGAGGAGAACCACCTCGCGTACTGCCACGAGGAACTGCTGCGCCTGTCCGCGCGCGCCGGTGCGGCGGACATCCGGCGCGCCCTGCGCAGGACCGCCCGCGCCGAAATCAAGGTGAACCGCGACGTGAGCCTCGCGGTGATGGCCCGCATGGGTCGCCTGCTCGGCTGGTCGCGCGCTCGACGACTGGCCCTGAGCATCGGCATCCACGCGACGTACGCCTACGACCGACTGTGGGGCACACGCCGCATGGTCGACCTGCGCCCCCCGGAGCGCGTCAACGCCATGGGCCCGAGACCCACCGAACCCCGGACCGCGTAGCACCCCCGTCCACGCGTCGATCCGCCGGCAAGCCGTCTCCGGACCCTCCCGTCTGTCGGCGGATTCGCATGTTCGTGGGCGCGCGACAGCTCCTGCCGATCAGCCGTGTGTAGGGTCGCTGATCATGACTGACGACTGGCAGAAGGACCGGATCGGTAGCGCCCTTCGAGGTGGGAATCCGACGGTGCTCCGGAGGTTGGCGGCTGGGTTCGCGGTGGTCGGGGACGTTCAGTTCCTGCCGGGATATTCGGAGCTGCCGGCGGATGATCCTGCTGTTCAGCGGCTGTCGGAGCTTTCACGGAGTAGGCGGCTGGCGTTCCCGGCCGACATGGACAAGCTCGGGGAGGCCGTCGAGCGCGCCTGCAACCGGTTGGATCCTGCCTTCCGGCGGGTCAACCTGGAGATTCTCGGAAACACCGACTCGTTCCTGCATGCGCATGTGTGGCCGCGGTTCGAATGGGAGCCGACCGAACTCGTGGGCAAGCCCGTATGGCTGTATCCGCAGGAATGGTGGAGCGACGAGCGGTATGCACTCGGCCGACAGCACGACGCCTTGTGCAAGGCGATCGGCGAGGAACTGGACCGGCTCGCTGCGTAAGGGGCCTTGGTGGTTCTCCGAGGTGTGCCGGAGGTCGATGAGGGTTTGATCGCAGGCCGCCGGGGTCGTCTCGTGTTCCACCCGCCCCGGGTGGCTGAGGGCGGGAACGGTCGGGGTGCAGTTGACCGCCGGCCCGTGCGTCCGACCGGGACGGGAGCGGGTTGCACTCTAACGTGGGTTCGGAACGATCCGGGCACAACGCCTGAATCCCGATCTTTCCGAGGTAGACGATCATGACCGTGCAAATGCCCGAACTCACCGGGGACTACGTCCTCGATCCCGCTCACACCCGGATCGGCTTCGTCGCCCGCCACGCCATGGTGACCAAGGTCCGCGGCGCGTTCCACCGGTTCGAGGGCACCGCCCACCTGGACGGCGGAGATCCGGCCCGATCCACCGGCCGTGTGGTGATCAAGGCCGAGAGCATCGACACCGGCGTCGAACAGCGCGACCAACACCTGCGCACCAACGACTTCCTGGACGCTCCCAACTTCCCCGACATCACCTTCCGCAGCACCTCGGTCGAGCCTCGCTCCGATACCGAATTCCGCGTCACCGGCGACCTGACCATCAAGGACACCACCCGCCCGATCACCGTCGACTTCGAGTACACCGGCAACGCCGTCGATCCCTCCGGCAACCTGCGGGTCGGTCTGGAGGGATCGGTGACCATCTCCCGCAAGGAATTCGGCGTCACCTGGAACGCGGCTCTGGAAGGCGGCGGCGTGCTGGTCGGTGACAAGGTCGTCCTGGAGTTCGACATCTCCGCGATCAAACAGAACTAGTGCCGCGCCCGGCCGGCGAACCCGGTCGACGACATCACTCGGGATAGCGACCACGCGGCCCGGAGCACGGTGCCCGGGACGAAAGCCGTCCCCCACCCGCACGGCAGACGTCGTGCGGGTGCGGACGGACCGGGTACGGGGGCGGCCCATTCGCCCGGGACGCCACACCCGCGGCGAAACATCCCCAGTCGAGCGGACGTTGCTGCGGCGAGCGTGCCGCGCGCCGCGCCGCGGCCGGGGCATCGCGCGTGCGCCTGCGGAGACCGTGCCGTCGCGCCGCCGAGTGGCGGCCGGGCATGCGGTATATCTGGCCACTTCGAGTGACATGGCATGGAATTGCGCCAAACCTCGCCTGTGTATGCATACGGCTGCAGAGTGATGGGCGAAGTGCCTAGAGTGAGGGTGATCGACGCCGTATCGGTCGTTTCGTACCTGGACGCACTCATCGAGCCGGGGGGCTTGTGATGAGGGACAACGGTAGGTCGGCACAGGGATCGCAACCATTTCGGGGGCCGCGCGGCAAGCCGAACCTCTCCGGCGGGACCATCCGGGTCCCGCCGGCGATCGTGCCGACTCGCCGGGGCACGTGAACCGTTCCCGAACAGCGTCGGGGCGCGCCTGTCACCGGAGTCCGCATCCCGGGAACCGGGTGTCCCCCGGATCCGGCACGCGCCGACGGGGCCGCGCCACTCTGACCGCGACACACGTCGAAGGAGAGGTGAAGCGATGTACGCCTACCATCTGATCTACGACATCCCCACCGTCAACCCCAGGCAGTATCGGGTCCTGGTCGCCTGGAAGAACGTGTACGGGTCCCGCTTCGGCGGCAACCCGACCGCGCCCACAGTTCTGAACGGGTCGGGGCAACTCGTCATCCCCGGAGGTTCCGTGGCCGCCCCCGACGTGATCACCGGGGGTCGGATCGAGTTCTTCGAGGAGACCGGC
Source organism: Embleya sp. NPDC008237 (assembly GCF_042956465.1). Lineage (NCBI taxonomy): Bacteria > Bacillati > Actinomycetota > Actinomycetes > Kitasatosporales > Streptomycetaceae > Embleya > Embleya sp. NPDC008237. Next base: position 31,913 of record NZ_JBIBGL010000026.1, on the reverse strand, counting down.
ATCGACCTCAGGCAGGACGCCGTGCGGCGGCAGATGCAGACCGTCGGCAACGCCTGGTCGCGCGTGTTGCACGGGCCGAGCGACGCCCACTGCGTCTACCAGGAGGTCCAGGACGCCGAACTCGTCGAGAGGACCTGCGACGCCAACATCCAGGGGCAGGTCCCGCGGGACCAGGAACTCCATTCCGCGCAGACCTACGACGCCTCGGTCGTGGGCCAACTCTTCGGCCCCATCACCCAGACCGACCTCACCTCCGGGTGGCGGGGTGTCCAGTACAACAACCTCAACAGCAACAACCAGGCACTGGCCGGGAGAAGGTCCCAAGCCGCCGGCGACTGGTACGTGACGGCGGTCCAGGGCCTGCAGTACGCGCCCTAGCGAAGGCTCCGCTTCGGGCGGGCAGGTAGTGGTCCGAGAGTCGGGGGCCGAGGCATACAACGCTTGCGGCACACCGGAGTCGAGGAGGTCGGCCGCGTGTCGGCGGGCGCGCTCGTCTCGCAGCGCCCGCCGTTCGCCGGCGTCCGCCTCCTCGTCCCCCCGGTCGTCCCGGCCGGGACTGCGGTCGGGCGGCTTCGGGCCCGGTGGGTGCGGGCCGTGGCCCGGTCGCCGCGCTCGGCCCTCGAGCAGTCGTGGCCGCCCGGCCGTTGGTCGACGTGCGTGCCCGACGCGGGTGCCGGGCGCGGTGCCGGGTGTGGGCGACGTGGTGACCGCCGGGCTCAGGCTTGGCCGCGCAGCATGGGGAGCAGGACCTCGTCGACGACCGACACCACGAATTCGTCGGTGAGTTCCGCGGGTGCGCTCAGGTTCTGGTAGGTGATCATGGCCGGGCCGACGCGGGCGGTGAGGGGGGTCGCGGAACCGGGGCGGGTGTCACCGCGCTCTTCCGCCGCGCGCATGGTCTGCAGTATCAGGCGCCGGGTCGGCTCGGAGATGCGTTCGCGCACCATTGCGTGTGTGGCCTCGGACTGCTGCTTGACCGTTTGCAGGGCCGTGTCGGCGCTGATCGTGCACGCGCTGTGCAGGAACCGCAGGATCGCGATCAGGTCGGATCGCAGATCGCCGACGAGCGGGATGTCGTCGGCCGAGGGCAGCCGGTCGCGCAGCGCGTCGACGAGCAGGGCGTCCTTGTCGGGCCAGCGCCGGTACAGCGGGGCCTTGCCGGTCCGCGCGGCGGCGGCTACGCCGTCCATCGTCAGGCCCGCGTAGCCGACCTCGCGCAGTTGCTCGAAGGTCGCCTGGTAAATGGCCTGTTGGAGCTCGCGGCCGCGCCGTCGGGTGGGTGACGCCGCGGCGTGGCGGGATTCTCCGGTGGGGGGTTCCAACGCGGTCACCTTTCTCGTCTGCGGACTCCAGTATCCCCAATTCCTTGTAAGAGACTTCCCAGTCTCCTATAGTCCTCATAGGAGACTCGTAGGTCTCTTAAATTCCCCTGCTCCGACCTGCGGAGGTCAGCCATGCCCTCTACCACCGCGTCCAACGGGTCCAGCCCCTCCAACACGTCCGAGGCGTCATCCGACGCGCCGGCCGGTTCTTCACCCGGGTCGTCCGGCGGCCCACCCGGGCCCGCAGCCCGGGGGGCCGGCCTCGTACTCGCCGTCGTCACCGGCTCGATGCTGCTCATCGGCATCGACGTCACCGTGGTCAACCTCGCACTGCCCGACATGGGCGCAGCCCTCGACCTCTCGCCGACCGCGTCATCGTGGGTACTCAACGCCTATACGCTCGCCTTCGGCGGCCTGCTCCTGCTCGGCGGGCGGCTCGGGGACGCATTCGGGCGCCGCCGGATGTTCCTCGCCGGCGTCCTCCTGTTCACCGCGGCGTCGCTACTCGCGGGCCTCGCACCGTGGGCCTGGTGGCTGGTCGGCGCCCGTGTCCTGCAAGGCGTCGGCGGCGCGCTCGTCGGGCCCAGCACGATGGCCCTCATCGTCAGCACGTTCGAGGGGCCCGCACGGGCGCGCGCCCTGTCGTGGTACTCGGCCGTCCTCGGCGGCGGCGCGTCCGTCGGCCTCATCCTCGGCGGAGTGCTTACCCAACTCGCCTCGTGGCGCTGGGTCTTCCTCGTCAACGTGCCGCTCGGCGCGCTGCTCCTCGCGCTCGCCGGGCGGGTCGTCCGTGAGCCGGAGCGGCCCGCCCCGGCCGTCCGCCGACGCTTCGACCTCGCCGGCGCGCTGTTCGGCACCGCCGGAATCACCGCGCTGGTGTACGCCTTCATCCGCGCGGCGTCCGACGGCTGGCACGACGACCGCACCATCGCCGGCCTCGCCGCCGCGGCCGTCCTCCTGCCCGCGTTCGGGCTGGTCGAGCGGCGCGCCGCCGAACCCGTCCTGCCGCTGCGCCTGGCCGCGACCGGCACCCTTGCCCGGGTACTGCCCATCGTCGCGTTCTATTCGGCCGCGATGTTCAGCGTGCTCTTCATGCTCGCCCGGTACTTCCAGGAAGGGCGGGGCTTCGGCCCGGTCGAGAGCGGCCTGGCCTTCCTGCCCCTGATGGCCGCCCAGTTCACGACGGCCAGGGTCGCGCCCGCGCTTGCCCGGCGCGTGGGCACCGCGTGGCCGGTGGTGGTCGGCGCGCTCGCCTGCACCACCGGGTTCGTGTGGCTTGCCCGCCTCGGGGACGCCACCGGGTACCCGACGGGCGTCCTCGGACCGGTGATACTCATCGGAGCGGGCGCCGGAATCGCCATGACGCCGCTGAACATCTACGGCCTGTCGGGCGTCGCGGCGCACGAATCGGGCGCGGCGTCGGGGCTGTTGCAGACCACGCAGTGGATGGGAGGCACCCTGGGGCTGGCGGTGTGGGTCACCGTGTTCGGCGCCGCGACGCGCGGGGCGCCCCCCACGCAGAGCGCCGAACACGTCCTCACGCACGGTGTCGCGACCGCGTTCGGCGCCGCCGCGATCAGCGCCGGACTCGCCGCCGCCACGGCGCTCACCCTCTTCCGCCCCGCGCGCCCGGCGCAACCGGATGAGACGACGCGCGCCGCACTCTCCACCGAGCGGACGACGTAGCCGCCGGAGCCATCCGGGGCGGTCGAGGTGGCCACCTCTCCCGACAATCCGGGCACGGGATGCCTGATCGTGCAGGGCGCCATCACCACGGGAGACCAGGCCGCCCCGGTCCGGGACGACCTCAACGCTCGCCGCCGCGCGGGCGGGATCGCGCTCCGGGAACGCTTCGAGCGCACCCGCGCCGACGGCGGCCTGCCTCCCGACGCGGATCCCGCCGACCTCGCCCGCTCCGTCACGTCGATCTCGATCCAGGCCGCGAACGGCAGCACCCGCGCCGAACTCCACCGCACGGTCGACCAGGCCCTGACCACGTGGCCCACAAGCCCCTGAAGCGGATTCCTGCTTGTGAGGTGCTCTGTCCGCCGGCCTGCGGTGTGATCAGTCGTCGGCCGTGTGTTCCCGGCTGCGCCGGTTTGCGCGGTCGACCTCGGCCATATGTTCCTCGGCCCACTCACGAAGCGCGGCCAGCGGTTCTTCCAGGGTCGTGCCGAGCGGGGTGAGCCCGTAGTACACGCGTGGTGGCACCGACGCTTCCACCCGACGGCTGACCAGGCCGTCACGGGCCAGCCCTTGAAGGGTGACCGACAACATCTTCTGCGAGACGCCGGCCATCCTGCGCTGTAGTTCCGCGAAGCGCACCTCCTGCGGGGACGCCTCCGCCAGCACCTTGATGGTCATGGACGTCCACTTCGTGCCGATCCGGTCGAGCAGACGGCGGGTCGGACACTGCGGATCGAACAGATCCCCACGATTCCCGCGAGGGAGGCGCCGCGTCGAGGAGGTCACCTGGAACTCACCACCTGTGGCAGAAGTGCGGTCTTGGCCCCCTCACCCTAGTTACCTATCGTTTTGTTGTCACCATTCGTAACCACACAGGGGGATCGCCGTGCCCGCCGCACCGCGCCACACACCCAATCGCCCGTCGGGCATCGAACTACGGCGGGTCACCGCCAACGGCGTGGACCTCAACGTGGCCCTCGCCGGCGAGGGGCCGGCCGTGCTGCTGCTGCACGGCTTCCCGCACACCTGGCAACTGTGGACCCACGTCCTGGACGGCCTCGCCGGGCAATACCGCGTGATCGCACCAGACCTGCGAGGAACAGGCGCAAGCACGCACGCACGGGACGGCTACGACGCCGGAACGCTCGCAACCGACGCCGAAGCCCTACTCGACGCCCTCGGGGAGGGTTCGGCGTCCGTGATCGGCATCGACGCCGGAACCCCACCGGCGTTTCTTCTTGCCATGCGCCGCCCCGACCTCGTTCGACAACTCGTGGTCATGGAGTCGCTTCTGGGCACACTCCTGCCCGGCGCCGAGGAATTCCTCGCCCACGGAGCACCGTGGTGGTTCGGCTTCCACGCGGTACCCGGCCTCGCGGAAACCGTACTCACCGGACACGAAGCCCGGTACATCGACTGGTTCCTGCGCACCGGCTCCAACGGAGAGGGCGTGGACCCCGCCGTCCGAAACGCCTTCGTCCACGCGTACACCGGGGCCGAAGCCCTGCGCTGCGCCTTCTCGTACTACCGGGCACTGCCCACGAGCAACGAACAGATCCGGGAAGCCGCCGATACCGGCCGGTTGACCGTACCCACCATGGCCATCGGGGCCCGTCCCGTGGGCAGGGCCCTCGAACGGCAACTGCGGCCGCTCGCCGATCATCTCGTCGGCCACGTCATCGACGACTGCGGCCACATCATCCCCCTGCACCGCCCCAAGAGGCTGCTCGGCCTCCTGGAACCGTTCCTCGCTGCGCCGCTGCCAACCCCCGAGCCCCGCGCGGCCTCGGGAGCCGCTCTGCCCGCGCCCAGGCGGCCATCGCGCACGTGACTTCCGCGGAAGCCGCTTCGCGGTGACGTGGTCGCCGGACCATGGCGGCAGCGGGGCGTGTTCGGGCGTGGTGCCGCTCGCACATCGCGCCCGCGGTACGGGCGCAGGCCGATCTCCATCGGCGGCGGGACGGTCGACGGCGGCACCACCACGGCACCGGGACGTGCGCTTGCCGGGGTCATCGGTAGGAGGCGAGCGCGGTGAAGTAGAGGAGCAGGAGGGTGGCGGCGGAATTCGCGCCGCAACGCGCGGCGGCGGAGCCGGTGGCGCCGGCGCGCTGTTCGAGGATGTAGACGAGCAGTGCGATGACGACGGCGGCGAGCGTCGCGGCGAGGAGCATGACGGCCTGCAGGGGGTCCACGGTCTCTCCGAGTGTTCGTTGGGGCGGATGTTCCCCACAACGGCCGTCGCGCCCCGGTCGGGTTACACGCTCGACCGGGTCGCGGTGGGGGAATCGGGCGCGGCGGCGGCCGAGTCGGCGGGGGAGCGGGTGTCGTCGACGCCGGGAGGAACGAACTTCGAGCCGCCTGTAACCCGATCGCCGTCTCCGGGCGGTAGTGGGGGTGGAGTGGTTGTCGGCGGACCGAGGAGGGCGCGACGGTGCGAAGCGGCGGTTGGTCGCGATACGAGGGTGCAGATGCCGGGGAGGAGCCGCCGGACCTGCCCCGGTCCGACGGCCCGCGGGCACGGACGGGATCGAGGCGGTGGGCGTGGTGACCCCGCCTTCGCCGACGTCCACGGCCGGACTCGCGGAGGATCCCGCGACCGCCCGGGTGACGTCCGGCGCGGGCGAAGGGAGAACCGCGGAGTTGGAGAGAGCCGCCCGCGAGCATCTGCCCGACCTGGTGCGCTATGTGCGTGGCAGATTCCCCGACCTGAGATCGGACGCGGAGGACATTGCCCAGGACGCGCTTCTGGCGGCGTGGCAAGCCCGAGGGGACGAACCGATACCGCGGCGCTATCTGTTCACGGTTGCCAAGCATCGAGCCTACGACGTGTGGAGGAAACGGTGTCCGGTGCTGCCGGCCTCCGACCTCCTGGAGGAGTTATGCGGCCGAGCGATCGATGAGCCGGCCGTCGAGGTCGCCCGGACGATCGACTTCGACGCGTTCCTCGCGACGTTGCCCAGGGAGGAAAGGGCCGTGGCGGTGCGCCAGTACGTGTATCGCATGACCGCGTCCCAGATCGCCCGGGACATGAACGTCACGCACGGGGCGGTCAAGAGTTGGCAGGACCGGACCCGGAAGCGGGCCAGGGTGAGGTATGAGCCGGAGAGGGCTGTGAGGACGTCATGACCGCACGCGACATCGCATCGTCCGACGGGGGCGCGACTTCCGACCGCCCCGAACCCGCCTGCGGCCCCCACGAGTTCCCGGCGTCGCACAGGTTGCCGGAGGAGGAATACGGGCGCCCGCGGCGCCGGTTCGACATGCGGTGCGACGTGTCGGGAAAGGAGCCCGTCGAGGCGGGAGGCACCGACACGGAACCCGGGACGGACATCGACGCCGTGCTGAAGATCCTGCGGGAGAAGGCAGCGCTGGCCGACAGGGACCCGGACTACGCGGCGGCGTTGGCGCGGACGGCCCAGGCCGCGCTGGACGACGACCTCCTCGATGTCCTCCCGGACGGGCCCGAGGACTTCTCCGCGTACGAGGAAGCGGAGAGGCGCCGCGCGGACGCCGGCGACAGCGAATACTCGGGGCCATCGCCTCTGCGGGAAGGGGCGGTTCCGTCGGGCAAGGACCGTGCGGACACGGACTTTGCCGAGCCTTTGCCGCGCTGCTCCGCCGACCTGCGCGTCGATGATGCCGCCGACCTGTTCGCCATCCCGAACCACCGGGTGCGCGCCGACGCGCCACGGATCGAAGACCTTGGGCCGGTTCACCGGTGGACCGAGAGCTCACCTGCCGCCGGCACCGTCCCTGCCCGTCGTACCGTGGCGCGTCCCACCGGGAGTCGGGCTGTGAGCCGCGCTGCGAACACCGTGGTGGAGGCGTCGCAATCCCTGGTGGTTCCCGGCGCTGACCTGCGGACGATGAGTGACGACGACCGATGGGAAACGCGGGTCGCGATCGCGCGGTGGCGGGAACGGTTGGGCACGTGCCCGGCCGGGGCGTTCAGCGGCGAAGAGGCGGCGCTGGTCCTGACGGCGGTGGCCACGCTGGCAACGAAGTCGATCGTGAACCGGGACGAGCACACGGCTTTGCGCCTGATCCGAGCCGCGTCCCCGCAACTGTTGTTCCTGGGCCGCCGCCACCCGGCGGTATTCGAGGCACGGCGCGCCTGGGCCGAAGCCCTGTCCGAACTCGGCCGGTACCGGAGGGCCGAGACCATGCTGCGTCACCTGAGCGACGACGAACAGCGGCTGTTCGGGACCCACGAGCCGCGGACGGCGCTGCTACTGAACTGGGCACTCGTGGGTCAGGGCCGCTTGCGGCAGGCGGAGGACGGTTTCCGCTCCCTGGAGACCGGGACGATCCGACTGCGGGACCCCGATACGTCGATGCTGCGGCATCTCCAATGCAGGCGCTGCTGGTTGCTCGGACGACAAGGGCGTGTGGAGGACGCGGTGCGTGCCTACGACGGTGTCATCGTCCACCGCGCCCACGAACTCGACGATCATCACCACCCCGACGTCGCCGACGCGCGGCACTCCCAGGGAAAGCTCCTGGTCTGCACCGGAAAAGGGGCAGAGGCGATCGATCTCCTGCGGGCGTTGGCCGAGGACCGCGCGCGTGGCCAGGGAGACGATCACCCCGACACGCTGGAAACCTTGAAGTACCTTCACCTGGCGAAGGACCAGTCGGAGTGGCGTGACCGGCACGTCGTCGACCGCGTGATCCGCGACCTCGAAGAACTCCTGCGCATCCAGGACGAACGACACGGTCCGAGCTACCCCATGAGCCGGGACACGGCGGCATGGCTCGCCCGGCTCCGCCACCACCGGGAGGCGATCCGTTTCGGCGAACCGCTCTCGGACCTGCTCCGATCCTCGAAGGCACGGGCCCGAACCACCACCGTGCCCCGGCTGCGCTCGACGCAACGCCCGACCCGGCTCGTGACCAAGTAGGCACGGAAAGCGAGGCAGGACATGAAACTCGGACTGTTGACGGCCGCGCTCGGCCGGATGTCACTGGAACAGGTCGCCGCCTGGGCACCACAGGCCGGATACGAGGCGCTGGAGGTGGCGGCGTGGCCGGTCGGCAGCGAACACGTCCATCAGGCCGCTCACTTGGACGTGGTCGGCTTCACCGCCGACGACGCAGCCCGTGTTCGGGATCTGATGGACGGCCACGGCCTGACCATCTCGGCGGTGACCTACTGCGGCAACAACCTGCACCACGATCGTGGTGAACGCGACCGCGTCCACCGGCACCTGCGAGCCTGCGTCGACGCGGCCGCGGCCCTGGACGTCCGGCACGTCACCACCTTCATCGGCCGGGACATCACCCTGCCGGTGGCCGACAATCTCGTGCAGGCCGAGCGGTACCTGGCCCCGCTGGCCCGGTACGCGGCCGACCGCGGCGTGAGGCTGCTCGCGGAGAACTGCCCGATGGAAGGCTGGCACCCCGACGGATACCCCGCCAACCTCGCCTACTCACCCGAACTGTGGGACTGGATGGCCGACTTGGGCTTCGGCCTCGCGTACGACCCCTCCCACCTCCCCTGGCTCGGTATCGACCCCCTCCACGCACTCGAATACGCCCTCCGAGCCGGCATCGTCGGCCACGTCCAGGCCAAGGACATCCGGATCGACGAGCGGGCGCGCACCCACTACGGCGTCTTCGGCAAGACAGCCGGACGCACATCACCCACCGACGTCGGATGGTGGCGCTACCGGGTACCCGGCTGCGGACAACTCGACTGGAAGGAGATCGTCAACGCGCTCGACACCGCCGGATACGACGGCGACATCGCCGTCGAACACGAGGACCCTATATGGAGCGGCACCCTCGACAAGACCCTGCAGGGCCTGCGGATCGCGGCGCGCACGTTGCGACCCCTCATCGTCTCCGGGTCGGACGAACAATCACCCCCTCCCGCACCGCGCACCGAACTCCCTCCCCCATCGGAGAAGCCCCAAAAGCCCGGCGCGTCGGGGCCCGGGCCGAACAGACGCTCCGCGACCGCCGGCTCGCCGGGTCATGTCCGCTGAACGATGACGGTTCCGCGGCAGCGATCGGGGACTACGCGGGCCAGGCGGCGAAAGCGATCGAGAACATGCAGGCTGCTCTTACGGCCGCGGGTGCGTCACGCCAGGACGTCTTCAGCATGCGGCGAGCGCGGTGCTCTCGTGCACGCCCGGTCGCCCCCCCGCGCCGACATCGCCGCCCGCCTGACCCCGGCCGCCGCCGCGCCGGCATCCACCTTGTCGAGCCCCGGCGTGGGAGCACGACGATCGTGGGTGGTCGAACTACAACCGGGAGATCGACCGCCCGGACTGGATGCACGTCTTCCGCTCCACCGCAGGCGTTCGTCTCGCTTGACCTCTTGCCCGTCAGTCCGGCAGCCAGTGCAGTTCGTGCGCCAGGGCTTTGGCGACGGCACGGATGCGGCGGTGCAGCGGCGACTGCTCGCGTGGGAGAACCAGGTGGATCGTCAGGCAGGGCGCGCCTCGCAGCGGTCGCCAGGTGAGACCGGCCGGTGCTGCCGTGGCCGCGGCTTCTCCGGCCGGGGCGAGGGTGACCCCGTCGTGCAGGTCGCGCTGAGACATGTCGAAGGAGACTGCGGGCGTGTGGAATCGGGGGTGTGGTCGGGTGTCTCGGAACAGTGCGGACAGCTGATCGTGGATCACGGGGTTGGCCGCACGGTCCGGGAGACGCAGCGGATACGCGGCCGCGTCGGCGATCTCGATCTCCGGGTGTTCGGCCAGCGGATGGTGCTGCGCCAACTGGACCCCGACGCGCTGACGCCGCAGCAGGAACCGGCGTACGCCGCGGCCCGGTTGTTCACCGCGGGTGATCCCGGCATCGATGCGGCCGTCGGCGACCGCGGGGGAGATCTCCGGTGTCGCCATCGGGACCGCGCCGACCTCGAGTCCGCTGTTGCCGCGAATCAGCCTGTCCACCAGGGCCGGTGCCGTCTCCGCCCCGGTGCTGAGGCTGTATCCGATGCGCAGCGTGCCCAGTTCACCGGCCGCCGCGCTCCGGGCGGTGTCCCATGCCCGGTCCAGCGCCGCCAGCGCGGACGGCGCGGATTCCGCCAAAGCCGCACCGGCCGTGGTCAATACGACGCTACGCGTGTTGCGGATCAGCAGGGCCGTACCGAGTTCAGCCTCCAATCGGCGCATCCGGGCGCTGAGCGCGGGCTGTGCGATACCGATCCGTGCGGCCGCGCGGGTGAAGTTCAACTCCTGCGCCAGCACCAGGAAGTACCGCAGGCTCACCGTATCCGGCGCCACGTGTCCTCCCTGCCGATTGATAACGATCCGTTCTGAGTCTATCCCGTACCGGTCTTTCCCTCGACCGCACATCGGCCCGTAGCCTGCGCATATGGCGATTCGACGGATCGCACTACCCGTCGCCGGGATCGATCGATCCGGGTGTCGATTCGAAGTCGGACGTGTCCGGCCGAACACAGGAGGTTTCCATGGCCAAGGGCTACTGGGTCAGTGTCTACCCCGCCGTTTCCGACCCTGAAGCGCTGACCGCCTACGACAAGCTGGCCGGTCCGGCCGTGCGGGCCGGGGGCGGGCGCACCCTGTCCGTTGGCGGTCGAGTCGTCGCCCACGAGGCCGGAATCGCGCAACGCGCCGTTCTGATCGAGTTCGACAGCTTCGAACAGGCCGTCGCGGCATACGAGAGCGAGGCATACCGGAAGGCCCTGGTGGCCCTCCCCGACGGCTACGAGCGCGACTTCCGCATTATCGAAGGCATCGACTGACCGGCGGGCCGGCCATCGCCGAGCATCGCTTACCCGATACGCCAGAACCTGACCCGCCGGGCCGACCGGTGGCGCTCTCCCGGCGTGAACTCTCCACCCCAGAGCCCGAACCGCGCACGCCGTAGTCCTGCTGTAGTTCCTGGACTGCGCGGTCCCGGACGCCCGAGGTGACCGGGCGTGCGAGGGCCGGCCCGCCGACCTGGCGGTTGCCAAAGAGGCCGAACCCACGGCGGTCGGCGTGGCAGCGCGTGGTCACCGACGCCCTCGACAGTCCCACCCGACCCGCCTGGGACGCGATGACGGTCGCGGGCCGCACCAACCTCACCCCGACCGGTACCGACCTGCTGACCGCCGAGGACCTGGACGGCGACCTCGCCGACGCAGCCGCGGTACGTCGAACAGGAAACGCTCCAACCCTGGCGGCAGGACCGCCTGGACGCGACCGACGAAATCTACATCCGGGTCCCGTCGAACCGACTCCACCTGCGTGCCGCGCCGAGGCGGCGGGGGTGAACGGCCGCGGACAATTCGCTGGGCGGGCCGACGACGTCCTGACATCATCTCGACCATGATCGACGACTTGCCAAAGGGATTGACCGTCCGCCATCCGGTCGCCGAGGATCAACCACGGATCCTGGCGGTGCTCGATGCCTGGTGGGGCGGCTTTCAGGGGGAGGCGGGCTCCCGAGAACGCGCCCTGCTTCTGCCCCGGTTGTATTTCCAGCACTTCACCACGACCAGTTACCTCGTCGAACGCGAGGGCGAACCGGTGGCGTTCCTTGTGGGGTTCCACTCGCAGAGCCGACCCGATGTGGCGTACATCCACTTCGTGGGCGTCGACCCCGCCTGGCACGGACGCGGGATCGCGAAGGCCCTGTACCGGGGCTTCTTCGACCAAGCCTGGGAAAGCGGCCGGCGGCACGTGCACAGTGTGACCAGCCCGGGCAACGCGGGTTCCCGACGATTCCACGAACGGCTCGGCTTCGAGACACTGCCCGACGCAGGCGGTTCACCCGTCCGACCCGACTACGACGGCCCCGGTCTCGACCGCGTCGCGTTCACTCTGGACCTCACGCGACACCGGGAAGCCGGCGGCGCCGGCGACGACACCACCAAGACCGACGCGAACACCCGCCCCCGTCCCGCACTTCGGCTCGCAGTCCTGGACCACGTGTTCGCGTTGGACCATCTCGCCGACGACCGCGATCCCCGCGACGACGCGTGGCACGCCCTGGTCCGCGCGCCCGAGGGGCTGACCGTCGTGCGGAACGCCTCCGCCGACACCCCCGCGGCACAGCGCTGGATCGGCCTGTACGACGCCGACGCACAGCACGGTCTGGACGTGCCGGGGCTGTTGGCCTCCCTCGTCCGACCCCTCGCCGAGGCCGCGGTGCCGGTGTTCGTCTGCTCCACGTACCATGCGGACCTCCTCTTGGTGCCCGATCCGCACCGCGCACAAGCCCTCGCCGCCCTGCGCGCCGCGGGCCACGAGGTCGTCGACACTCCCTGACGCCCGATGGCCCGGGTCGGTCGGCGCGGTCGCCCGCATGCACAACCTCGCCATGACCGGATGCCCCACAACGATCCGGGCCAAAGCCGTTCGCGAGCCACGTGACCTTTACGCGGCTGTCAGGTACGCACGGATCTCCGCGATCAGCGCCGGGGGCATGGTCTCGTCGAGAGGTCCGCGGGTCACGAACTCGTCGATCGTCTGGACCCCGATCGTGTAACCCCCACCGAAGCCGATGTCCGAACACCATCCCAGGTAACGTACTTCCCCGCCCTCGTACACCAGCGAGCTGTCCGGCGGGCAGGTGGGGCAGCACCGGTGATCGCTTTCCCACCGCCATGTCTTCGCCACGGCATGCTCCCGGTCCGACGGCCCCACTGATCTACCTGTCTGCCCGGCCCCCGGGGCCGCGCCTCCATCGTACGGGCCTGGGGTGGTCCATCGGCCCGCCGGTGCCGGGCGCAGGGCGCTACCGGCTCACGCGGTACGAAGCGCGCACCGGGCGCGCCGCCGGCATCTTCCCGGTCGTCAGCACGGCGCCCGAGCCCAGTACTTGCGAGGGCATCTCGTACTCCAAGAACGCCGGCATCCGGTACTCCGAGAACGGTGCAAGCCGCGACACGTACTCCTTCGTCGTCTCGGCCGACTACCAGGCCGCATTCCACGAGGCCGTCACCGCAGCCGCAGGGTGAAGGCGGTACGTTCCGCCGGCGGGCGTGCCCAAAGCGGCTTCGGCACCGGCGCGGATGCCGGGGGCGACGACGGTGGATGCGGTTCGCGGTCGGGGTGACGAACTTGCCGGGCTCGCCCGCTTCGTACACTGAGGAGCGTGACACTGAGCAGCGTGGAGGAGCGCACAGCCGCCGGTATCAGGGCACGTCCGGCGCCCGCTTTGCGGAGGTATGTCAACGCGTACGTCGGCTTCGACCTGCGCACGCTCCCGGCCGGTGTGCACTGCGGCCCGCCGAGCCGCGCGCTCACGGCAGTGATCAGCCTGTCCGCCCCGTTGGAGGTCGCGGCGGGCGTTGACGACGGGTCTCCGATCACCCGGTTCGGCAGCGTTGCCGGTGGTCTGATGAGCCGGTCCGTCGCCGTCCACCACGACGGACGCCAGCAGGGTGTGCAGGTAGCGCTGACACCGCTCGGGGCTCGGGCCATCTACGGCCTACCCGCCGCCGCGCTCGCCGACCGACTGGTCCCGCTTGACGAGCTTCTCGGAGCGCTTGGCACGGAGCTGGTCGACCGGCTCCGCACGGCCGAGACATGGGCGGCGCGTTTCACCGTGCTGGACACATGGCTCCTCCGCGCTGTCGGTCGCGGCACCGGCGGCGACCGTGTGCACCGGGTGCGCCCCGAGGTTGCCGAGGCCTGGCGCCGACTCGTCGCCGCGCGAGGATGCGTCCACGTCGGCGCGGTCGCCGCGGAACTCGGCTGGAGCCGTCGGTACCTCACCGAACGGTTCCGCGCAGAACTGGGCCTGTCGCCGAAGACCGTCGCCCGGGTTCTGCGTTTCGAGCACGCGCACGAACTGGCAACGGCACAGGCCCCGCTCCCGTGGGCCGAGGTGGCGACCATCTCCGGCTATGCCGACCAGGCCCATCTCGTACGGGAGTGGAGCGAGTTCACGGGACGGTCGCCGACGGCCTGGCGGCGCGGCGAAGTTCTCCTCGGGCCCGGGTAGTCGCCACCCGACCGACCGACCGTCGCGTCGGCTTCTGTTCCCATTCCTTCAAGACCGCCCGACCGCTGTCGAGTGATCATCGTCGGCATGAGACTCGTCAACAACGAACGCAATGCCGTCGACTTGCGGACCACCCCCGTGCACCTCGGGCTGGGATCGCGAGCGAAACCCGTCGAGGGCTTCGCCTGGGACCCGGAGGTGCTTCAGGCGTACAGCGCCGCGGTCGCGGCGGACGGCGCCGAGGGCCGAATGGTGATGATCTTCGACGGCGACGGGGACGGCGACCATTGGGAGAGCCACCCTGCCGGCGACGAACTGGTCGTATGCCTCAGCGGGTCGGTGACGGTCACCCGCGACGTGGACGGGGTGCGCGAACGCGTCCTGCTGGGGCCGGGCGAAGCCACCATCAACCCGGCCGGGGTATGGCACGCGGTCGATATGTCGGGGCCGACGTCCATCCTCGCAATCACCGCCGGCCTCGGCACCGACCATCGTCCTCGGGCCGACTCCCGTACGACCGAACCCCTCGCTACGCCCGACCGGGAAGCGCCGTGACGACACGCATCGCGTGCCTCGGCGACAGCCTCACGCGCGCGCAGTTCAGCGTCGACTACCTGGACCTCATCGGACGACGCCACCCTCTCGGTGACGGTGATGGCGACAGTGACGTGCAGCCGACCCGCTTCTGTGCCAACGGTGACTTCGCCTACAACCTGTTGCAGCGCGTGGATGCCGTCGTCGCGAACCCGCCCGACGTGATCACCGTGTTGATCGGGACCAACGACGCCCGAGCGAGCCTTCCGGGCTACCCCGTCGAGCAGGCCATGAAGCGCAAACGGCTCCCCGAGCGCCCGTCCGCCGGCTGGTTCCAGGAGTGCCTCGGAACCATCGTCGAACGGCTGCGAACCGAGACCGATGCGACGATCGGTCTGCTGTCGTTGCCGGTTCTCGGCCAACAACTCGACGGACCCGCGGCGCGGGCGTCGCAGGAGTACAGCCGGATGATCGCCGAGGTCGCCGTCACCAACGAGGTGGCCTACCTTCCGCTCCACGAACGCCAGATCGAGGAACTGCGCCGAGCGGACCCGCCGCCGATTCCCTACCGGGAGGTGACACCCGCGGCGGTCGTCGGAGTCCTCGTCCAGCACACCGTGCTGCGCCGCAGCCTGGACACGATTTCGCGGCGCCGGGGTCTGGTGCTCACGACCGACCAGGTCCACCAGAACAGCCGCGGCGCCACCCTCATCGCCGAGGTCATCGACGCCGGGCTGCCGGTTAGGTCCTAACACATAGTGAGTCTGGTGTGACCATCGGCTTGTTCGGTCGTTGGGCCCGGTGTGCGCAGAGGTGAGTCGCGTCCATGGATCGTTTCGGACGAACTGTGGTCCCTCACCGAGTCGTTGCCACCGGAACCTCCTCCGAAGTCGACGCGTGGGCGACCTCGCGTGCCGGATCGCCGGCAGTGGGCGACGGACGGACCGGGCTCCGCGATAGAGGGGGCGGGCGGCAGCGGTGGTGAAGCGTTATCGGGGACGTGGTTGCCCGCCCGCCCGCCCGCCTGCTCGCGCAGCGCGGGCGGCCGCATCAGAGCCCCGACGTCCCCTACCGGCATGGCCCGAGGGGTCAACGTGCGGTCGGGACGCTCACGCGCGGGGTGCTCGAGGTGGGCGCGGGAGCGGTTGCCTCGGCCGGGCGTTCGCGCAGCAGCAGGCCGGCGGTGAATGCCACCAGGCAGGCGGTCAGGCCGTGGACGCCGAAGGCCGTGGCGGCGGAGCCGTCGTTGCTCAGCACGACCGTCATGTCGCCGGCCGGGATGAAGGTCATGGCGAGCATCGTCCAGCCGAGTGCCCGCCGGTGTCCGGTCAGCAGGAGGGCGAGCATGACCAGCCCGGTGCCGATGTCGCGGACGCCCTTGACGGCGAGGAACCCGGTGCCCTCGTGCTCCGGCCAGGTGGGCAGGCCGAAGCCGGACGCGGTCGACTGCGGGGCGAGCAGGTAGGCGAGACCGACGTAGATGATGAAGGCGCCACCGAGGGCGGCCAGGATGGTGGTGAGGGTCCTGAGCTTCATGGTGTTCTCCCGAGTGTCGGGCCGGTGGGACCGGCCGTCGTCGCCTTGTGGGGACAACACTCGCCGGGTGGTCCTGGAAGGCACATGGAAGCGACTTGGAGGCGACCCGGAGGTCGGATCCTCCGCCGGCTTCGTGGTGTGGGTCGGTTCGGTGTCGGCCGACCGGATCGGACGACCACCCGCATCCCGCGTGGCCGAACCACCCGTTCGGCGTTCGAAAACACGTCGATGGCGTCGGAGCGGTAGCGCACAATGGCCCGCATGTTCCCCGATGACACCTACCTGTCGAAACTCGGACGACTGACGTATTCCCTTGCCCTGCTGGAAAGCACGGCCCTCGCGCACCTGGCGCAACTCCCGGGTCTGCCACCGGCGTTGACCGCCCGAAAGTTGACCGGCAGGACCCTCGAGGCGATCGCCCGCACCGTGACCGACCCGGCCAACCTCACCAAGGTCACCGACCCCGCCACCCGCACCTACCTGGACGCGGCCGGCGAGGAACTCGCCGCCGCCGCGCGAACGAGCCACGCCCTCACCCACGCCCGCGCCGCCGACCCGGGCGAGCAACCCCGCCTGCACCGGCGCCCCGATCACACCACCGCCGGCACCGACATCACCACCACCTGGCTCGACCACGCCCAGGCCGAGCTCGACGACGCGCTGCGCCGCCTCGGCGAGGTGCGCAGCGCGGCGTGACCCCTGGCACGCCGGGCCTGCGGGTGCGGTTCGCGTGACGCGCACTACCCCCGACCATTCCGGCGGCCGATTCGTCTGCCGGCCCAGGCCGCGGCGACCGTGCTGAGGTACCCCGCCCATTCGGCGCCGGTCCCGACGCCGTCGGCCCCTCACGAGGCCAACGCCGTCGAACGGCAACAGCCCGGGTGCTTCCCCCTGCGCAGAGAGCCGGCGCGAGCCCGACGCCCACCCGACCACATTCCCGGCCTGTCGCCGCTCTGCGGCGGTTCGCGGCGTCCCCGGTCCCCGCCCCGCCGGTGAAGTCGAACACGGCGACCAAGCGGTCGGGCGCCGGCCCGAGTTGCCGACTCCGGCACGGTCCGGGCACAGCCCGGATCAGCACGCGGCGCAACGGCTCGCGCAGCTGCGCCGGCCCGGCCGGCCCGGGTGTCGACCGCGTCGAAGCCCGGGCAGTTCGCCATGCCGGCGAGCGCGCCGGCCATGGTGAAGTCGCCCTCGTGCGCCTTGGCGTCACCCTGGCCGCGGCAGTCCACCAACGCGTGGCCGAACGCTTCTTCGTCCGGGTACGGCCGCGGGTTCGTGAAGGCCGTCCGGTCGGCGGACCAAGGATGCAGCCGCATCAGGCGGCCCGGCCGCCTCCGCGCATTCCGCGTCCGGACCGCGCGCGTCCGCCAGGCATGGCACCTGTTGGCGGGCACTCAGGCGGGAACCGGTGCAGCCTCGGGATACGGGCTGATCATGGTGTCGAAGTAGCCCTCCGGGGCTGCCTCCAGGAAGGTCGACAGGTTTTCCAGGAAGGCCCGAAGCGGTGGCGTCGCGTTGTGTCGGTCCAGGTCTTCCTGCGAGCGCCAGACCTCGTACAGGAAGAAGCGGCCGTCCTCGTGCTCGTGGAGGTGGTATTGCAGGTTTCCGGGCTCTTGTCGGGTGGGTTCCACGAAGGAGGACAGGATGCGCCGGACCTCGTCCGCGCGCCCCGGCGCGGGGCGAAGGAAACCGTAGAGGGAGATGGGGTGATCCGTGTTCGTCATGGACCTCACGTTAAGATCTCACATCGATGTGAGATTCAAGGGATTGTGAGGGGCGCCACATGAAGATCGGCGAGCTCGCCGCCGCGACGGACACCTCCGTCCGGCTCCTGCGCTACTACGAGGAGCAGGGCCTCCTGACGTCCTACCGTCTCGACAGCGGCCACCGCCGCTACGACGACAGTGCACCCGCCGCGGTCCGCCGCATTCGCGCACTTCTGGACGCGGGGCTGCCGACCCGGGTCATCCGCGATCTCCTACCGTGCGTTCGCCGGGACGGCACGGTCGCCGAATGCAAGCTGGAGACCCTCCAAGAACACCTCCAGGGCCTGGATGACCGGATCACCGCGCTGTCGGAAACCCGCACCTCACTGGCCGGACTCATCTCCGCCACTCGGACCCACGCATCGGCGGGCACGTAAGCCCGCCATACCGTCTCCGCCTCCGTGCGTCCGCGCCTGTCGCCCGGCGCGGGTCGACCTGATGGGCAGGTCGGCGCGCCGCGTTCTGCGACCTGCTCGTGTTGCCCATCCGCGGCCTCCGGGTCGCGGAGGCTTTGGCCGACGACACGGGGATTCGACTTCGACGGCGAGCAACAGCCCGTCGAGCAGGGCAAGTTGCATTTCGACGACGAACAGTCGTCCGCTCCGGACCCGCACCATCGGATGACCCTGCCGGGTCGACACCCCGCACCACCGGCGGCCCGTCGACCCGGCACACCCGTGAGGTGGTCGTCGTTGCGGTAGATGTGGGTGGTGAGCAGCGCGCCGACGAATCCGCCCGCGACCACCCCGACCTCCACCGCGACGCCGTCGCACCCGTCAATCGCTCAACATCCGCCGCCGGCACCGGGCCGGTATGCCCACCTGCGCATCCCCTACGGCACCGGCAGGCCGCTGCGCGAGGAGGTCGCTCGGCTGATCCATTCCGTCGACGCGACCCGGACCGGGCGTCCCGACGTCGGCCGTTCGCCCTCCATCGGGTCTTGTTCCGCGCCCGCCGGCGCCGGCCCGGTGCCGTTCGGACCGGCGGACCGGCGGACGGGCAACGTCACTCGGGAACACCGAGCGGCGGGTGCTCGAGCACGCGGGGCTTGTACTCGACCAACTGGATACGGCCGTCGAAGGTGCGGTGCTCGATCATCTCGAGGGCGACGTCCGGATAGCCGTCGTAGATGCGTTCTTCGCCCGTGGCCCCGGTGATCACCGGGAAGATCACGACCCGGAAGCGGTCGACGAGTCCGGCTCGCACCAGGGACCGGCACAGGCTGAGGCTGCCGATCGTGCTGAGGAGCCCCGAGCCGCTCGACTTCATGGCGCGGACCGCTTCGACGGCGTCGTCGCGGACGAGCGTGGAGCCGGCCCAGGTCAGTGGCTCCTCGAGTGAGGAGGAGAACACCACCTTGGACGCCCGCGTGAGCTCGTCGACGGACGCCTCTTCCTCGGGCCCGAACTCGGCTTGGCCATTCGGGACCTGGCCTGCGGCGAAGCCCGACATCAGGCGGTAGGTGTTCGCTCCCATCAGGTAGGTGGCCTCGGGCTGCTCGCCGAGCCACGCGAGGTACTCCGGACCTTCGAGGCCCCAGAACCCCGGCCATCCCTCTCCCGATGCGTGGCCGTCGAGAGAGGTGATGAAGTCGACGAGAAGCTCCGACATGGCAATGTCCTTTCCACAGGTGTCACTACCTTGGACCCGCCGGGAGCCACAAACTCATCGGTCGCGCATCCTCCGGCAACAAGGCTTTGGACGCATGGACTTCATCCGAACAAGTCCAACCTGCCCGGTAGTCCCCGTGCCTGGGCTACCTCACCCGACCGGGCCAGGCGTTCGCCGCGGACGGGCGGATCGGGAAGAACTCGCGGAGGCGTCGGGCCGGGAGACCACAGCCGGGCCGGGTTCGGATCAATACGTCGGCTCGGCAGGATCAAGACGTCCCGCACCCGTCGGAAGCGTACGCACAGCCCGGGCCGAGCCGGGCCGGGTACCGGCCTCACGCGCGGCCGCGCGAAGGCGGAAGGCACACAGACGCGGCCCCACCGGATGTCGGCCGATGGGGGCCGCGTCCGAGGTCGGTGGTTCCACGGCGACGGCATGGCGAGCCGCCACGTCCCCGACGACCCGGCCGCCCGCCATGCGCGATGACGAACGGGCGGTGCGGCGCTCGATATTCGTGGTTACGTGTTGAGGCTGGTGTGGTTCCACCAGCCTTGGCGCCCGGCGGTGAAGGTGACCTCGCGGGTCCCGATCAGGCCTTCGTAGGGCTTGCCCTTCACCAGGGGGCTCGTCGTGACGACGCCTTTCGGGTCCTTGATGGAGGGGATGGTGACGGCGGCGGCGTGGTCGAGGTCGCTCTGCTGGAAGCCGGCGGGCTGGGTGGTGGTGATGACCTCGTCCCAGTTGGGCGAGGCGGCGAGCTGGTGGGCGAGGTGGACCTCGGATCCCTGGCCGAAGGCGAGACAGGTGAGGTGGTCGGGGTAGTCGGTGGCGTTGAGCGGCTTGTAGTGGACGACGTCCTGCTTGCGGCATGTGGCGGTGGTCTCGTCGAGGATCCTGGTGAAGGTGCGATTGCCGGCGCTGTCGACGGTCACCCGCTCGAGTTCCACGGGCAGCGAGTCGCGGGTGCCGTCGACGATTTCCTGGAGGGGCCAGTCGCCCTCGGAGAACAGGGAGTAGTACACCCGCTGGTCCTCGTGGTTCGCGAGGTCATCGAGGTACTTCGTCCGCAGGCCCCCGTCCAGGCCGAACTTGTTGATCATCTGGAAGGCATGGATGGGGACGCGGTAGAGCGCGAGGTGGTAGGCGAAGATCGTATCGGTGCCGATGAGCAGGAACCGGTGGCCGTGGCGGGGAGCGGCGCCGGCGTCGGATACGGAGATGACGTCGGTGGTGGTGGTCATGCGGACACTCCTGGGGGTGGGATCGGGTGTTCGGTCGGCCGTCGGCGGGATCCGTCGGGCCGGCGGTGTGGCGGCGACGCCGGAAGGCGTGCCGGGGCCATCGGTGTTCGAGGCCGTGGAAGGTGCGCCGGTTGCGCAGGTGGGTGGCGGTGATCGGGTCGAGTTGGCCGTTGCCGACGAAGAGGCCGAGGAGCAGGTCGTAGACGGTGCGCATGGTCTTGATGTCCGGCGCGCAGTCGGGCGGGCCCGCCACGACCCAGGCGGGGGTGACGTCGATGCTGCGGCCGTCCGGGGTGAGCGTGGCGGTGACCGGCCGTCCGAGATGTCGTCGTACCAGCCGTCTTCGCGGGTGCTGTTGCCCACCCGGGCCACTCCGATCGCGGGGTGGATCTTCGCGTCGGCGATGTCGTTGCTCATGGTGGTTTGCGGGTTCCTTCCGAGACGGTGAAGGTCGCAGGGTCGTCGTCGCGCACCGGCGGGCGGCCGGGTGCGCGGGTGACGAGGCGGCGGGCCCGGCCGGATGCGGCAGTTCGCGGGCCGGGAGGGCTCCCACGATCGGTGGGGAGAGGGCGGCACACCATGCGGATTGACAGCTCGCATACGATCCATCCCTTTCGAGTGAAGGCTGTTCGTGTACTTCACCCGGATGGCGCGCGCCCGCCCGTATCGGGGGGGCGACCGGTGGGCGAGAGTGTGGTGCGGCAGTCCGACCGGTCCGGGCCGCCCCCGGCGCCGCCGTGGCCGCCGGATCGACTGCTCGGGGTGACCGGTCCGCTGTTGGTGATCGTCCACCAGGGGCTGGGCTGCGGGGTGTAGTTCGGCAGCGTCGCCGGGCGTCGCCCGGGTGCCGGCGGTCTGGGTGGTCATTTGCCCGTGCCCGTGCCCGTGCCCGTGGTCGTAGCGGATGGCGTCGTCGACGTGCTCGAGAGCGTCGCGCCGATGAGCGCGGGTCGGCGTCCAGACCACCACCAATCCCGACAGCGTGCCCGTCGGCCCCTGGGCCGGCCTCGGCGTGGCCGCCGGGTGGGCCGCCGCGGCACTGCCGGCCGGCGGCCTACTGCTACGCAAACGCGACACCCAGGGTGGCGGGTGGCTTGAAATACCCGGTATGTCAGAGTCGGTGACGATATTCGAATCGTCGAATCCCTCGGGGTCGGTGCGATCGCCGGGGGCTCTCGGCCGTGCGGCGGCAGGCAACTGATGAGCCGCGCCCGGTACCGGCCTTCGAGTCGACTCCCGCAGGAGAGCGTCCCCGGCGGCACCGGGCACGCAAGGCCGAGCCGTTCCGGCTCAGGACCAAGCGTCGGCGTCGCCGTTCGCTGCCGGCCGTGGACGTGCACTCGATGCGTATCACCGCCCTGGTGCCCGCGCACAACGAGGAAGCGCAGATCGGCGAGACCATCCAATCCCTGTACGGTCAGCGTCGACCGCCGGAGACGATCATCGTCATCGCGGACAACTGCACCGACCGAACCGTCGAGATAGCCCGCGGCATGGGTGTGCAGGTCTACGAGACCGTCGAGCTGTTCAGCGCGGGCCTCGCGCTCGAGCGGATCCTGCCCGCGCGCGCTCGCTGACGTTCGACCTGCGGTCGACCTCCCGCCCCGGGGGGCAACCGGTAAGCCGTGCCCGGCCGCACCCGGCGGCGGGAGGTCGACCGCAGGGCCACCCATCCTTCGATGGTGGCCGGGTTCGTGAAGATGTCGCATCTTCGAAAGGAAGTCCGATATGAAGTCCAGCGTGCGAGTGCGCGCATGGGCGGCCGGGGCGATGGTCGCGGTGGCGGGTCCGATCCTGGGCCCGACGACGGCCGCGCACGCCGATCCCGCGTCCCCCGCCCCATGCTCCGCCGGCTATGCGGCGATCTCGTTCGACGACGGCCCCTGGACCCTGACCCCCGCCTACGTCCAGGCACTGAACGACGCCGGTTGGGTCAAGGCGACCTTCTTCCTGACCGGGGCCCACGCCCTGGACTACCCGCAGTACGTCGCGCAGATCGCCGCCGGCGGCCACTGGATCGGCAACCACTCGTTCTCCCACCCGTTCCTGGACGACCTGGGCGAGCCCGACGCGTTCGACGAACTCCTGGGTACGAACCAGATCCTCCGGTCCCGGACCGGCCACGCACCGACGCTGTTCCGCCCGCCGTACGGCCGGACCAACGCGGGAATCCGCCAGGACGCGACCACACTCGGCATGACCGAGGTGCTGTGGACCACCGACTCGTTCGACTACAACGGCATCTCCACCGACGACATCGTGGCCAACGCCCTCCGGGTCGGCCCGGGCGGCATCATCCTGCTGCACGAGGGATACCAAAGCACCCTCGCCGCGATCCCGCGCATCGTCGACGGGCCGGCCGAGCGCGGACTGTGCGCGGGCAGGATCGTGCCGTCGACGACACCGGTCCAGGCATGGCCCGGCGCCACCTACTACGCGACCGCCGCGCACTGGTGACACCCCCGCCGAACGTCGGGCACGTCGAGGATGTGCCCGGTGCCGCGTACGAGGCGGAACTCTCGGAGATGCGCACGGTGTCGCCCGGCTGCGCGTAGGCCGGCAAAGGCTGAGCGGCCTCGGGATGTGGGACGGCGTCGGTGCCTCGTGGCCGCAAACCTCATGTTTGGCAGCCATCCCGGGGGAAGTAGCTGGAGGTGATCCGGTAGATCCCGGGGCGCGAAGCGGTCAGTTGAATCCAGGGGCCGCTCGCGCGCAGGCAGGCGCCGTCGGAATACAGCCAATGCGAGTAGGCGGCACGCACGGTGACCGTTCCCGGGCGGGGCATCTTGAGCACGATGTCGGCGTCGCCGGCACGGAGCACTTCGGCGGGGGCGGTGGCCAGTGGCACGGCGTCCCGGACGCGGAAGACGGTCCAATAGGTGTCGTTCCAGACCGGCTCCAGCCAGGAGCCGAGGCGGCCGGACCGGATCAACGCGGCCTCGGTCCTGGCGTAGCCGTCCGGTGGGGCGTGCGGCAGGACGACGTAGCCGACCGCCCATTCGTTCAGCCACGCCCGATAGTTCGCCTCGTCGAGCTCCTCGGAGTAGAACAGCCGGCCGCGCTCCATGTCGAGTTGGCGGTTCCAGCCGCGCACCGCCTGGAAATAACGGGCGAACACCCGGGCCTCGCGGTGCGAGCCGGTGGGGACCACTTCGACACGGCCGCGATACGCGCCCAGCCGGTCCAACTCGGCGATGACCCCGGCGGTGTGCCGCGACCAGCCAGGCACCTCCGTGTGCGCCTGCACATCTCGGACCGTCACCACCGCCGTCCAGATCACGCACATCGCCAGCCCCGCGGCACAGAAGCGCGTGCGGAAGGACGTGTCACCACCGACTCGGAGCAACGACCTCCCGGGCTGCGGGCCTCGCCGTCTCCGCTCGAACCAGATCGCCAGCAGCACGGGCGCGCCGACAAGCGTGCCCAGGCGCTCGACGTTGGTGCCCACCGGCGAAGGAATCAGCCAGGTCAGCACCACACCGACGGCGTAGACCGCGCCACCGGCCCGCAGCTCGCGCCAGTCGCGCGGTGCCGTCAACGCCACCACGACGCCGGCCAGGACCGGCAGGATGATCCGCTCGGCTCCCATGGGTTGTTGGCCGTGGGACGGGAACAGCGCGGTCACCAACCCACCGACCACACCCGTCGGTACGGTCAGGGCCAGGCCTCTCGCCCACTGCCGGTCGAGCAGGAACCCCGCGCCCGCCACGAGAAGGAACAGACCGGCCACGGGGCTGAACAGCACGGTCAACCCGGTCCCCACGACCCCCGCGACGAGCCGCCACACAGGTGTGTGCCGCCCCACGAGGACCAGCAAGGTGCCCAGCGCGCTCGCGACACCGAGAGCGAACGTGGCGCGGCCCGAGACGATGTTGGCCCACAGCGCCAGCGCCCCGATCAGCGCCGGCCACGTCGGTACCTTCCGGGTGGTGCGCACCAACAGCGCGGCCAACAGCCAGGTCGAGGTCAACCCACTGAGGGCGGCGAGAGTGCGGACCCCGACCAACGCCATCAGCGGCGGCGAGAGAACGCTGTAGCTGCCGACGTCGATCCCGCCGAACCAGAACAGGCCGTACGGTGTACCCGGATGCCGCACGGCGAACTCCGCCCAGGAGTACTGAGCCGCGAGATCACCGCCACCGGTGGCCAGCAGGAGGCCCCATCCGACATACAGCGGTAGCGCGAGCGCGACCGCGACATGACATATCCGCCACCGGGGCGGGGAGACGCCGGACGGCTTCGCGGGCTCGGGGCCCCCGCCGTTCCGCGCGCCGGCCGCCTGGACCAGGCGACCACCGCGCCGTTCGCCGGAGGCGGCGCCGACGACCGCCGTCACGATGCCGCCGCCCTCGCCTCCGAACGGCGACCGACGCGGGCGTGGACCCCACCGCAGGCGGCGCAGTGGAGCGAAATGATTCCGGCCGACGCCCCCGCGCGGCTCGCTCATGACAGGTTCCTCACAGGCACAACTGGGCTCCACGACCGCTCGACGGATGCGGAGCCTGCTCAGGCATCAGGATGACGGACGAAGACTAGTTGGCCAGGCGCGCAGTGTGGCGCTCGGGGGCGGACCGGGCTCGATCGAGAGGAGGCCGCGGCCCTGTGGTCGGACGGCGTCGGACACGGCGAGGCAGCGAATGTGAGCGCGAGGACCGGGTGGGACGTGGTGCCCGCCTCGTGCCACCGGCTCGCGGTCGTGGGCGATGGTGACCGCGAAGTAGAAGAGCGAGCAACATGCGTGGGTCCGGTCGGCCGTGAACGCGTACGCGCCACGTACGGCCCGCGACCGGGTCGTGCGGTGGCTGATCGGTTGGGGTGTGCGCGATGGAGCCGTCCTGGACCTGGTCCGGGCGAGCGTGGGCGAGTTGGTGACGTACACGGTTCGTACGGCCGCCGCGGACGCCGTGGTGGAGGTGGCACTCCGCCACGGACACGAGTGGGCCTGCGTGGCCGCCGACCGGCGACGAAACCACGCCGCCACCCGAAGCGCACTGCCCACCGGGGCGACCGGGGCCGAATATCGTACGGCGCCTGGTCGAGGAGGCCGTCGGCCGCTTCGGCCGCGACGACTGGGGGCGTGGGGTCGGGGTAGGCGCCGTCCGCGTCGACGGGAACAACCCTGCCGGTGCCGGTTCGGGCGGGGCCGCCCATGCTGTTGCCCCAGATGCCGACGCGATCGCCGAGCCTGCGGTCGCCGCCGATCCAGGTGACCATGGCCGAGAAGGCCCCGGTGAAGTCGCGGCCCAGGGCCAGGCCGGTGAACAGCCTGCTCTCGCCCTGCCCGGGAGCGTCCGCCGGCAGGACCGCGACACCCCGATCAGCAGGTGAACGGCACCGCTGTAGTACTCCTCGCGCCAGCCGTCGAAACCGCCGACGATGATCACGGTGGGCGGACGCGTCGGGGTCGGTGGCCGCGCGGCGGTCGCCGGTCATGTGGGCATCTTCGGGGTGTACCGGCGCAGTCGGTCGCGCAGGGAGTCGACGAGTACGCCTGCCAGGTCTGCGCGGACCGCGCCGAAGACATGGAAGTCGGGGCGTACGAGAGCGAGTTCGGCGTCGTGTTCGGTGAACCAGCGGGTGGCGTCGCCGTCCAGGTCGGTCACGGCGCCGGGGGCCTTGGCGCGGGTGATGTACACGATGCGGGTGTTCAGCAGCCGCAGGAAGGCGCGTTGCTCCGCGTCGAGGGGGAGTCGGTCGGGCGGTAGCAGGCTCATCAGGATCCAGCCGTCGCCGACGATGTCGTCGAAGGACGAGGCGTCGCGGCTGCGCTCCTGCCATTCGGGCTGGAAGGTCAGGTGCACGCCCCCGCCCCAGTTGACGGCGGCGGCCAACCGCTCGCGATGGGTGTGGGCGGGCGGGCCACGAAGAACCGCAGTACCTCCCCCTCTTCGGCACGCCCGTCGAAGGGCAACGTCACGTGCCGGACCGGCACGCGCTCCAGCGCGGACACCCGGCCGAAGTACTCCACTGCCCGGTCGTACGCGTGCTGCTTCGCCGGGTGCAGCGGGGAGGGGTATCGGCCCAGGAACGCGAACTGGTACGCCTGCCACCAGCTCTCCAGCTCTCCAGCTCTCCAGCTCTCCAGGGCTTCGTCGCGATCGCCGCTCTCCTCGGCCGTGCGCGCCCGGGCCGCGAAATCCTCCGCCCCGGCCGGCCAATGCCCGGCCCAGGACTGGGGATCGATGCCCGGAAGCGTTTCGATGTGCCGTGCGGCGGCTCGTGACCGATGGCGTTGAAAGGGTTCTTGCGCTGCTCCAGGTGCTCGCGCAGCCACTGCTGCGCCTCGGGCAGGGTTCGGGTTGTTGCAGCGGACATTCGTCTCTCCTCGTCCGTCGCGCGAACGGCGGGTCGTCGAAGACGCCCTTCGCGCCTGCTGGTTACACGGGCTCGGCCATGAGCCGGTGGCAGGAATCGACCAGCGGATACGCCTCGAAGTGGCGCTGCGCCTGCTCCAGGCCGACGATCGCCACCGAGGTCTCCACGAGCGTTCGGCAGCGCTGCGTACGCCGGCCGACGAACGCCCGGATCCCCGCGCCGACGGATTCGTGCCGGCCGAGTTCCCGGGCCGGCAGGAGGCCGTCCTCGACGGCCAGGGCGGCGCCACTGGCCATCTGCGGTGCGGGCGCGTGCGCGGCGTCACCGATGACCACGCTGTTGCCCCGATTCCAGGCGCCCGCCAGGAGGGCCGTCAGCACCGGGCGGCGCACCACCGATGCCGACCCGGACACCATGGCGCGGATCTCCCGCACCCGACCGGGGAAGGTCTCCAGCAGCTCCTGTAGGCGCGGGGCGAGCCGGGTGTCGGGCAGGACACTCCGGTCCACCCCGTTCTCGGTCAGGAACACGTACGCCTGCGTGTCCGAGAGGGGCACGAGTCCGGCCGTGTCGGTCTTCCCGGCGAACTGATGGATCCCGGTGGCCCACGGCGGGCGGGGCACCAGAGCCCGCCAGACCATCTGCCCGTGAAAGTCGAGTGAGGTCCGGAGCCCCAGCAGGTCCCGCGTCGTCGAGCGGATCCCGTCCGCGCCCACCAGCAGCGCGACCTCGCGGACCGTCCCGTCCGACAACCGCGTCCGGACCGACTCGCCCTCCTGCTCCACCGCCGCAACGGTCACTCCGTGGCGTATCTCCACGCCGCACCGCTCGGCTTCCGCGCGCAGGATCCGGTGCAGCACGGGGCGCGCGATGCCGACCATCGCCGGCCGCCGCGCACCGATCAGGCGCGGCAACCGGATCTCGTCCGCCCGCTCGCCGTTCACGTCCACGTGCGTGATCGTGTTCATGCCGAAGCCCTCGGCCAGACACGCGTCCGCCAGACCCGACTCGTCCAGCGCGCGCAGCGAAGGACCGGTCAGGCACAACCCCCATCCGGACGTCGCCTCCGGCGGGCCGATCTCGACGATCTCGACCCGCCATCCGTCGCGTGCCAGGGCGGTGGCCACGGTCAGACCGGCCACTCCCGCACCCACGATCACGGCCGTCCGCGCACCGCGATAGCCGTTCATATACGCCTCCAGAGCGCCGATTTCCTCGGAACCCTAGGACGCGTCGGCGCTCGGCCCTATCCGAATCGGGCGACGACCATCCGCTGCCGGCAGGCGATCGTTTGCCGGCGGCCCCGGGCCCGCCGCGATCATCGGCGTGCGTATGTTCGTGGCGAGGGTGTCGATGGCCGGGGTGCGAACGGTCGCGAACGCGCATTGGTAGGACGGGCGTTCCTCTCGGCCGCGTGGCGGGGCACCGGGCTCGGCGAGGGGGCACCCGCGGCGGCGGTGCGGAAGTGGCCGACGGTCGCGCCGGGTCCGCGCTCGCCGGCGTCGCCTCGCCCGGCGACGTGTGGCTGCGGCAGGCCCCCTGGGCGCCACGGGTCACTGTGTTCCGGCGGGGCCGGTCGCGCACGTCGTGGCCCCGCGAACCCGACCTGTCGTCCCGTCTTTGTCACGAGCGGGTGGTTTGGTGTTCCGGGCGGCCGTGATCGGAAGCGTGGCAAGGGTGCCTCCTCATCGGCGATCGGGTTTCCTTGGCGTGGGGGCATCGTGGGCTGTCGTGGGGAGTCACGTGGTTGGGGCGTTGGAGAGGACGAGGCGGATCCAGAGGCAGGTCCAGTCTTCTTCGGCCGACCGTGGGGGCGGGGTCTGGATCTCTGCTTCGGGCATGTACCGTCCGCGGGCCCCTTCGTGCCATCCGCAGGTGACTTCGTACGTGCCGGGTTCGGCCGGGAGCACGGTCGGCGGCCAGGGGCCGATGTCGTTCTCGTGGGCGGCCGCCGCCGCCCAGACGACCACGACGCGGTCGCCGCGGATGTGGAGTTCGCCTGCGCCGGTCTCCTGCGTCGCGGGCGCGGTGGCTGCGCGGCGGCGGGGTGCCTGGGTCCTGCCGAGGGGGACCCATGAGCGTACGAGGAGGAGACCGTCGGCGGCGGTTGCGATCTCGGCAGTCCCCTCGCCCTCCAAGTCCCATATCAGGCCGGTGTGTTCGTGGTGGGCGCCGAAAGGGATGACGGCGGCGTCCGCGTCGTCGACCGCGGACATGGCTCGGGCGTAGTCGCAGGCGGGGTCGAGTTCGTGATCGGGTCGGTGGACCGCGCCGCCCCAGTACGCGAAGGCGTCGGCGTCGCAGACCAGGAGCGGTCCGCCGAGGGTGCTCGCCGTGGACGACGACCAGGAGTACGTGCGTCGTGGGGTGGTTGTGTCTTCGTTCGTCAAGGGAGTCGCTGCCGATCGATGAGGGGGCGGTGTGCCCGGCCGGGGGCAGGGCATCTTGCCGAAGCCGGTGGGTACCGGGCCCGGGACGGGATCGAACGCGATCCCGCCGCCATGATCGCCTCGTGCAAGGAACCGGTCGAGAGTCCCGTTCAAGATGATCCTCGACAAGGGCGCGGTCGAGTACACCAAGAACGACAACGTCCCCAAGCGGTACGCGCAGGTCGCCGTCCTGCCGGCGCTCAAGGCCGAATCGGCCCCCGCGAGCGCGAAGGGCAGGGAGGCGGCCCACAGGGCCCTGGGCACGCCGGCGCAGACGGTCCACTCCCTGGCCGGGTTGCGCAACCAACCGGCGTGGGGCACGGCCGTACCACCTCCAGCCCGGTCCTTGCCCGTCACGCGCGTCTCGCGCTCAACGCCACGGTGACGGAGTTCCTCCTCGACACCTGGCACGAACGCGTCGACAACGGACTCCTCACACCAACGCCCTGAACACGACGGCGGATCCGATTCGTATGCCGTCGAGCGCTGCCGAGACCTTCCGACGACAAACGTGTTCACGGCGAATCCTCGCCCAGTCCTTCCACGCCGAACGTCGCGGCGCGCCCGTCCCATTTCGACCGAGGAGCCTTGCGTATGGGGAGATCGGCCGACTGTTGGCGGTTGTCGGCACCGCCGACCCGGCGCCCGCGAACAAACGCGAGCGGCGTAGCCGCCACCGATGGTGATTCGCGCCTGGATCACTTGTTGTCGACGGGGCCGGTGGCCCATGTGGCGATGTCGACGTCTGCGCCGACCATGCCCTCGGCGCGGTTCTTGACCTCGTGCCAGGCGCCTTGGGGGGGGTCCTGGACCTCGATCCGGGCCGGTGAGCGGCGTACCCGTCGGGTTCTTCAGGCGAACCGCTCCCTCCGTCCAACCGCCTGCGTATTCGACGGCGTCGGGGAACGTGACGGTGACCGCCCCGTCGGGGAGGGTGCGGGTTCCTGCTGGACCGGCTCGCCGTCGCCCTCGGGCCCAGGTCGGAACGTGGCTGGGCGGCCTTGGCCGACCCGGCAGCCCCGCCCGGGCCCTCGCCGCCGCCGTCGAACCCTCTCCGGCTCCGGGGTCCCGGGCCGTTGCGGTGCCACGTGGGCGGCGGTGCGTCGCCTGCTCGACATCGACGCCTCCGGGACGGTGACCAGCACGCATGGGGCGCAGATCGAGTGCCTCCCGGCGTCCGCCGGCGCTCGCGGCCGGGATCGGGTTCGCCGCCACGGGCGGGGACATGGCCGCTGTCTCCCGCGTGCCCTGTGCTCCGGGCCCACTTCGGCGGCAATCTGCGCCGGCTGTTGGCCGAAGTGGGCCCGCCGGATCGGGTGTTCCGCGTTCCCCCTAGCATCCGCACATGCTGATCTCTACGACGTATACCCACACGTGGCGGACCGGCGTCGCGACGACGTTGGCGGCCTATCCGAAGTGGGCCCGCTGGGGATTGGGCGTCGTGCCCGTGGTGGTGCTGCTCCTGGCGATCTCTGCGGGGAGTCTCCGCATGGGCCTCTGGTCGTTCTTCTCCGTGCTTTTCCTGTTCTTCATCCACGGCAGACAAGTGCGTGAGCTGACCAGACAGGGCGCGATCGACATCGTGCTCGACGACGAGGGATTCACGCGCGAACGACCCGGTGTCGGTACGACGAGCATGCGCTGGCCGGCCACGCTCGATGTGCGGCGGCAGTTCGGGCTGCTCGTGATCCGCACGTCGCCGCAGTGTGTGGCCACCGTGCCCGAGGCCGCCTTCAGCGCCGAACAACTGGCCCGACTCGACGAGTTCATCCGCGTGCGCAAGTCCCCGACGCCGACCGCCGGGTAGCCGTGCCCGTCCGAGGCGGCGCAGTTCGTCCTCCACGGCCGGCGCAGGGTGTTCGGGAACCGCGCGGACGACGGTGACCCGTCGGCACGGACGCCGCGACTACGATCCGGGTCGGCGTACGCGGGACACCTCGTTTCACCGGTGGTTGGTCGCGGGGCTTGCCGCGGCGGGTTCCACTTTGCCCGTCGAGGCGGTCTCCCGTTCCGCCCCCGCCAACCGCTACCACGGCCTGAGCGAGATCGACTGCCGGCGATCCTCATCGGAACCTCGGGGTCGACGTGGTGCGGGCGAAGCACAGGGCCGATCTCGTGGACTGGGCGCGCGAACGGCAACTGCGCAACCACCCGGATCCTGCCGTCCCGGACGCGGACTCGGACCGCGCCTGGACGGCGGCTCGCAGCGGCCCAAAGGGCGGACGCCTCCACCACCACTACCACCGCTGCCGCCGCTGCGCCCCCACGCCCCGACGCCGCGCGCGGCGCCGGCGGTGTCGGGACCCGGGCAAGGGATCGGGCTCTCTCGTCCGCCAACGGGAGGAAAGGTCTGTTCCCGTGGTCCTTGATTCCCCGTGCTGCTATCAGGTGGTAGCTTGCGGGGTATGGCGAAGACTCAGGTGAATCTCCGGCTGGAGGAGGCCGCGGCGGAGATGGCGCGCCAGGCGGCGGAGACGCGGCACATACCGGTGAACGAGTACGTGGAACAGTTGATCCGCACGGACAACGAACGTCTGCGCGAGAGGTTCCTCGCGGGCGCGCAGGAGG
>NZ_JBIBGL010000025.1:0-110673 GCF_042956465.1 Embleya sp. NPDC008237 | reverse complement strand
TGCAACGCACCCAACGCAACCCCACCATCCGCCTCACGCTTGAAGTAGATGTTGAAGAACGCCAGAAAACGATGCCACGCCACACCCATGCTCGGGTTCAGGCCGATCGTCACGGCCCACGCGCCGGTGGCGGTGAGCTTGATCATCGCGGTCAGGTAGACCAGGTTCTCCAGCGTGGACTCGCTCAGGTCCTGGAACGCCAGGCTCAGCGGGTAAGACGCGAAGAAGCCCGCCTCGTAGTGGTCCACCCCCAGCAGGGCGGCCTCCAGGGCGCGCAGCGTCAGGATCGCGAGGCCGATCACCAGGATGGTCCACTCGACGTAGTACGCCTGCCACGACACCGAGCCCGCGAACCGCGACTTGCGGCCCGGGCGCGAGGGCAGACTCAGCTGCCGGATGACCATCAGCACCACGATGCCGACGAATGTGGCCAGTGCGATGAACTCGGTGAAGAGTTCGTACGGCAACCAGTCGCCGATGAGCGGGAACACCCAGTGGGCGTCGAAGAGTTGGACGATCGCGGTGACGATGGTCAGGCCGAGGGTCAGGAAGCCGACGGCCACGAACCAGTGGGCCACGCCGACGACGCCCCACTTGAGCATGCGGGTGTGGCCGAGGAACTCCCGGCCGAGGGTCGCGGTGCGCTGCGCGGGCTGTCCGGTTCGGCTGCCGTCCGGCTGACCGACCTGGACGAAACGGTAGATGTGTGCGACGGCGCGCGCCGCGAGCGCGGCGCCGACCACCAAGGTGACCAGCGAGATCACGATCGCTGCGAGCTGCATGGGTGTTCGGCTCCTCCGGTGGGACGTCCCTTCCGGGGCGTGTATCGGCCGACAGCGTACGGCCGTGCGGGCATCTTACCCACTGGTAACTTATCCACTGGGTCGATGATATCCGTCACGCTGGACGCTACCGGCTTTGCAGCTTTTGTCCGCTTGATCCGACCCTAGGTGATCTTGTCTTACCACTCGTGTCGCCCGACCACCACGCCGAAGCTCACCGAGCACCAAAGCACCGGACCGACAAGCCGAACCACCGAACTCCGAACCACCAAAGCGCCGGAACCCGCAACGGGTCCCGGCGCCATGACGTCGATCAGACCGTCTTCGCCGCCTCCTGCTTCCGCGGCTGCACGACCAGCGTGTCGCTCGCCCCGTCCAGGTCGACCAGGACCGTGTCCCCGTCGCCGACCTCGCCCGCGAGCAGCGCTCGGGCCAGCTTGTCGCCGATCGCGGTCTGGATCAGCCGACGCAGCGGCCGAGCGCCGTACGCCGGGTCGTATCCGGTCAGCGCGAGCCACTCGCGGGCCGCGTCGGTCACCGTCAGGGTGATCCGGCGGTCCTTGAGCCGGGCGCCGAGCCGGTCGACTTGGAGTCCGACGATGTGCGCGAGCTCCGCCGTGCCGAGCGCGTCGAAGAGCACGATGTCGTCGAGCCGGTTGAGGAACTCGGGCTTGAACGCGTTGCGCACCACGTCCATCACCATGTTCTGCTGCTGTTCGCGCGACAGCGCCGGGTCGACCAGGTACTGCGACCCCAGGTTCGAGGTCAGGATCAGCACCACGTTGCGGAAGTCCACCGTGCGGCCCTGGCCGTCGGTCAGCCGTCCGTCGTCGAGCACCTGGAGCAGGACGTCGAAGACCTCGGGGTGGGCCTTCTCCACCTCGTCCAGCAGCACGACCGAGTACGGCCGACGGCGCACCGCCTCCGTCAGCTGGCCGCCCTCCTCGTAGCCCACGTAGCCGGGCGGCGCACCGACCAGGCGGGCGACCGAGTGCTTCTCCGCGTACTCCGACATGTCGATCCGCACCATCGCGCGCTCGTCGTCGAAGAGGAAGTCGGCGAGCGACTTGGCCAGCTCGGTCTTGCCCACGCCGGTCGGGCCCAGGAACAGGAACGAGCCGGTCGGGCGGTCCGGGTCGGCGATGCCGGAGCGGGCCCGGCGAACCGCGTCGGACACCGTCGCCACGGCGGCCTTCTGGCCGATCAGTCGGCGACCCAGCTCGTCCTCCATCCGCAGCAGCTTGCCGCGCTCGCCTTCGAGCAGTCGGCCCGAGGGGATGCCGGTCCAGGACGAGACCACGTCGGCCACGTCGTCCGGGCCGACCTCCTCCTTGACCATCGCGGTGCCGTCCGTGCCCCGGTCCCCCTCGGTCGCCGCGGCCTCGGCCAGCTCGCGCTCCAGGGTCGGGATCTGCCCGTACATCAGCTTGGAGGCGGTCTCGAAGTCGCCGTCCCGCTGGGCCCGCTCGGCCTCGCCGCGGGCGGCGTCCAGGCGCTCCTTGAGTTCACCGACCCGGTTCAGGCCGGCCTTCTCCTGCTGCCACCGCGCGGTCAGGCCGCTGAGCTGCTCCTGCTTGTCCGCGAGGTCCTTGCGCAGCCGCTCCAGCCGATCCCGGCTGGCCGCGTCGGTCTCCTTGGCCAGCGCCATCTCCTCCATCCGCAGCCGGTCGACCGAGCGCTGCAGCTCGTCGATCTCGACGGGGGAGGAGTCGATCTCCATGCGCAGCCGCGAGGCCGCCTCGTCGACCAGGTCGATCGCCTTGTCGGGAAGGAAGCGCGCGGTGATGTAGCGGTCGGAGAGGGTGGCCGCGGCGACCAGGGCGGAGTCGGCGATCTGCACCTTGTGGTGTGCCTCGTACCGGCTCTTGAGTCCGCGCAGGATCGCGATGGTGTCCTCGACGCTGGGCTCGCCCACGAACACCTGCTGGAACCGGCGCTCCAGCGCGGGGTCCTTCTCGATGTGCTTGCGGTACTCGTCCAGCGTGGTCGCGCCGACCAGGCGCAGTTCGCCGCGCGCGAGCATCGGCTTGAGCATGTTGCCCGCGTCCATCGAACTGTCGCCGGTGGCGCCGGCGCCCACCACGGTGTGCAGCTCGTCGATGAAGGTGACGACCTGGCCGTCGCTGGACTTGATCTCGTTCAGCACCGCCTTGAGCCGTTCCTCGAACTCGCCGCGGTACTTCGCGCCCGCGACCATCGCACCGAGGTCGAGCGCGATCAGTCGCTTGTCGCGCAGCGACTCGGGTACGTCGCCGGCCACGATCCGGCGGGCCAGGCCCTCCACGACGGCGGTCTTGCCGACGCCGGGTTCACCGATCAGTACCGGGTTGTTCTTGGTCCGGCGGGACAACACCTGGACCACCCGGCGGATCTCCGAGTCGCGGCCGATGACCGGGTCGAGCTTGCCGTTGCGGGCCTCCTCGGTCAGGTCGCGACCGTACTTCTCCAGTGCCTGGTAGGTGCTCTCCGGGTCCTGCGAGGTGACCCGGGCGCTGCCGCGCACCGCCTTGAAGGAGTCGAGCAGTGCCTGCGGGGTGGCGCCCGCCTCGCGCAGCGCGTCGGCGACCGGACCGGAGCGGCCGGATGCGAGGCCGACCAGGACGTGCTCGGTGGACACGAAGGTGTCGCCGAGCTTGTCGGCCTGCTTCTCCGCCTCGTCCAGCGCGAGCATCGTCTCGCGGGCGAGCTGCGGCGCGGCCACCGTCGATCCGGACGCGCTCGGCAGGCGATCCGCGATCTGGCCCGCCGCGACCTTCAGGAGCGGTACGTCCACACCGGCCGCGCCGAGCAGCGGGACCGCGATCCCCTCGGGCTGTTCGAGCAGGGCGAGCAGCAGATGCGCGGGCTCCACCTGGGGGTGTCCCGCCGCGGAAGCCTTGCGGATGGCGACCGAAAGGGCCTCTTGGGCCTTGGTGGTGAGCTTCTGTGCATCCATGTGAGGTGTGCGACTCCTTCGCTTCGGGCACGCGCTGTCACGGCCATCATCCCGTCCGTGCCGCGTGTCCACCGCACCCGAACGGTTCGTTGACTGTGAGAACCACAACTAAGTTGAGTCTATTCCACTCAACCGTGTGTCGCTGCGGATGCCTAGACTGCGGACATGCCAGATGTGTCCGGTGCCCTCGAAACGCTCGACGCGCTTGCGGATGCGGCTGTACGGCTGATTCCGGCGGCGCCCGACGCCGACCGTGTCGTGCTCGGCCTCGCCGGTCCACCGGGCGCCGGCAAGTCCACCCTCGCCGGTCGCCTGGTGCGCGCGATCGAGCAGCGGGTCGGCGCCGGCACCGCCGCCTACGTGCCACTCGACGGCTTCCACCTGTCGAACGCGCAGCTCAAGCGGATCGGCCGGTTGCACCGCAAGGGCGCGGTGGACACCTTCGACGTGTGGGGCTACGCGACCACGCTGGCGCGCGTGGTGCACGAGGTGGACCGGGACGTGTACGTGCCGGACTACGACCGCACGCTGCACGAGCCGGTGGCCGCCCGGCACGTGGTCCGACCCGGCACCCGGATCGTGGTGACCGAGGGCAACTACCTTGCGCTGGACGCCCCCGGCTGGACCGACGCCTACCGCCTGATGACCGAGGTCTGGTACGTGCATGCCTCGGACCGGGTCCGCGACGAGCGGTTGACCAGGCGCCAGCGCCGGGGCGGGCGCAGCCCCGGCGAGGCGATGGCCTGGGTCGCGGGCAGTGATCGGCCCAACGGCGAACTGGTCAAGCGCTCCAAATCCCGCTGCGCGCGGGTGGTGACGGTGGTGTGGTGACTCCGCACCCGCACCGGCCGGCTGGGTGCGACGACCCGGCCGGCCGACCGCGGCGCCCGGGCCGGACGGAGCCTAGGTGAGCCACGCCGGCGTCGGCACCAGCAGTTCCACGTTGCGGTCCTCCAGTCGACCGCGGCGGCCGTCCACCTTGGGGTCGGGGCGGTCGCGCTCCTGCCAGTCGTTGCCCGCGAGTTCGCGGGCGAGTGCGGCCAGGGCGACCGGGTCGTCCAGCTTGCCGCCGTTGGACTCCGGCCCGGCAGAGTCGACGATGGTGCCGTAGATGGAGAGCGTGCCGTTCTTGTTGTCGCCGATCTCCACGATCCGCGCCTGCGAGGGCCAGTCGATGTGCGACGCGGTGTTGATCTCCCAGAAGCCGCCGGGGACGGCGCTGCCGGCCGGTCGCGGGTAGGGCTTCACGTTGTTGTCGTGGGTGTGCCCGTTGACCCACAGCACCACGTTCGGGAAGCGCAGCAGCAGCGCCAGCACCTGCGGGCCCAGGATCCGGGCGGGTTGCCCCGAGGGCACCGTCTTGTTCACCAGCGTGTCGATCGTGTGGTGGCTGAACAGCACGAACAGCATGTCCTTACCGGTGCCCTGGACCACCTTGCCCTGCTCGTCCAGGTAGCTGGAACTGCCCTTGACCAGGTGGTCCTGGAGCCAGGCGAACTGGGTCGGGTCCAGGCAGCCGGAGTCCAGGCCGTACTGGTTCACCGTGTCCAGGACCAGGCAGCGCACCCGCCCCTGGTCGAAGCTGTAGTACGCGGTCTTGGCGTCCAGGTTCGCCTGGGTGAAGCCGTGGCCCTTGGGCAGGCCGGTGGTGTTGAAGTGCTCCTTGATCGTCTCCGCGCGGTCGATCAGCCGGCGGTCCGGGTCGGGGGTGACCTTGCGCTTGGGGCCCGCCAGCAGCGCGGCG
This sequence comes from Embleya sp. NPDC008237, assembly GCF_042956465.1. Taxonomy (NCBI): domain Bacteria; kingdom Bacillati; phylum Actinomycetota; class Actinomycetes; order Kitasatosporales; family Streptomycetaceae; genus Embleya; species Embleya sp. NPDC008237. Next base: position 105,212 of record NZ_JBIBGL010000025.1, on the reverse strand, counting down.
AGCGCGTCCGGCTTGCCGTTCTGCAGCCCGAGGGCGAGCGAGACGATGGTCTGGCCCGCCGATATGTCGAGCACCTTCTCGTCGCCGACCGCGACCTTGGCCAGCAACTCGGTGACCGGCAGGTTGCCCTGGACCAGGCCGTCGTGGTTGCCGTACGCGGTGTACCAGGGGGTCTTCAGGCCGGTCGCCTCGAACGGACGCCGGCAGGCGTCGAGCAGGCCCGGCACGGTGGGGAAGCCGTAGTCGCGCCGGGGCACGTCGTCCTTCTGCCCGGTCGGCGTGCCGTCCGGGTGCCAGTAGCGCTCGTGGTACGCGACCGCGTCCATCGGGCCCTCGTACTTGTTCCGGTCGCCCGAGTCCGGGGTGACCTTCTTGCCGCCGTCCAGCACGTCGATGTACCAGCGCAGCTCGTTGAACTGGATGTTGTCGGTGTTGTCGCCCGTGCATATGGTGAAGGCCAGCGGTTGGCCGAGCGCCGGGCCCTTGCCGATCCGGTTCAGCGACCGCACCATCGCCTCGGCGATCTGTGCGGTCAGCACCTCCTGCGGGCGGTGCGACGACTGGAACGGCAGCAGCTTCGCGAACGGCTGGTCCTTGTCGCTGTGCCGATCCAGGAAGTCCACCCGCGCGGTCGACTGCGAGTCCTGGATATGTATGTCCGTCAACTGGGTGAAGGCGACCAGCGGTTGGCTCTCGGCCTTGATGCCGGGTCCGGCACCGGGGGCCAACTCCGCGCGCAGCAGGTGCGGTTCGCCGGGACCGGCGACCACCTTGCGGTAGCCGCCCGCGCCGGGCGGGCCGAGCACCAGGGTGCGCTCCAGCGTGGTGCCGGCCGTGCCTGCCGGGCCGCCCCCGGTCGGGGCGCCGGACTTGGGCGCATCGCTCGACTTCTTGTCCGGCTCGTCCTTGGCGTCGGTGCACGCCGCCGCTCCGAGCAGTGCCGCACTCGCGGCCGAGTACTTCAGGACGTCCCGACGATTCGGCTTCATGCGGCGACCCTACTGACGCGTATCGAGCGGCATCAAGGAATGCTCGCGAGCGGGCCGCAGCCCGCCGCACGCACGAACGAGGGGCGCGGCCGAAGCCACGCCCCCGGTGTATCCCCGGCCGGTCGGTGCCACCGGCCCGTCGGTCAGTCGGTACGCCCGCGCCTGGGCTTCCAGACCACGAGCGCGGTGCCCGCCTGCGGCCGGACCGGGACCAGGTCGCGCCGGTAGGACGCGTGAACGGCCGCCTCGCGGCGGGCACTCGCGTCCGTCGCCTCGTGCAGCGCGTGCTCCAACTCGGCCACGCGCATGTGCAGCGCGAGCACCTGGTTCTCCAGCTCCAGGATGCGCTTGATCCCGGCGAGGTTGATGCCGGCCTCCTGGGAGAGCCGCTGCACCTCGCGCAACTGCACGATGTCGCGGGCGGAATAGCGGCGCCCGCGACCGGCCGTGCGGTCCGGCGAGACCAGGCCGAGTCGGTCGTATTGGCGCAGCGTCTGCGGATGCAGGCCGGACAGTTGTGCGGCCACCGAGATCACGTAGACCGGAGAGGTCTCGTCGATCTCGTAGCCACGCCGCCCGCCGATGCCGCCGTCGCCGCCCAAGCCGCCCGGTCGCATGTCATGCCCCCTTCGCCGCGTCCAACAGATCGGCTCGGGGATCGTGCGCGACGGTCGCCTCGCGGAACGCCTCCAGCGCCTCGCGCGCCTTGTCGTTCAGCTGCTGCGGGACCGTCACCTCGATGGTGACCAGGAGGTCGCCCCGAGTGCCGTCCTTGCGTGCCGCACCACGCCCGCGGACGCGCAGTGTCCGGCCGTTGCCCGTGCCCGCGGGGAGCTTGAGCGTGACCGGGACGCCGCCCAGGGTGGGCACGGTGACCTCCGCCCCGAGCGCGGCCTCCGGGAAGGTGACCGGCACGGTGACGGTGAGGTTGTCGCCCTTGCGACCGAATACGGCGTGCGCCTTGACATGTACCACGACGTAGAGGTCGCCGGAGGGGCCGCCGCGCTCGCCGGGAGCCCCCTTGCCCTTGAGCCGGATCCGCTGGCCGTCCTGGACCCCGGCCGGGATCCGCACCTGCATCGTGCGCGAACTCTTGGCCCGGCCACTGCCGTTGCACACGATGCACGGGTCGTCCACCAGCAGTCCGCGGCCCTTGCAGTCGCGGCACGGCTCGGAGAAGCCGAAGCCGCCCTGCGGTCGACTCACGTTGCCGGAGCCCGCGCAGGTCGGACACATCCGCGGGGTGGTGCCCGCGGCCGCGCCCGTGCCGTTGCAGTGCCGACACGCCTCGGAGCTGGTCAGTCGGATCGGTACGGTCGCACCGTCGACCGCGTCCGCGAAGCCGAGGGTGACCTCGGACTCCACGTCCGAGCCGCGCCGCGGCTGCTGGCGTCCGGTCTGGCGACCGCCGCCGAACAGGCCGCCGAAGATGTCGCCCAGCCCGCCGGTGCCGCCCGCACCGCCCTGCTGCTGGCCGCCGAAGATGTCGCCGAGGTCGAAGGGGAAGCCGCCGGCGCCGCCCGGCCCGCCGCCGGGGCCGCGGAAGCCGCCCCCGCTGCCGAACAGCGTCCGCGCCTCGTCGTACTCCTTGCGCCGCTTCTCGTCGGCGAGCACGTCGTAGGCTTCCGAGATCTCCTTGAACCGTTCCTCGGCCCTGGTGTCACCCTTGTTCTTGTCCGGGTGGAACTCGACGGCGAGCTTGCGGTAGGCCTTCTTGATCTCGGCGGTGCCGGCGTCCTTGGGGACGCCGAGCACCTTGTAGTAGTCCTTCTCCAGGTAGTCCTTCGTACTCATGCGCCCCTCGCCGATCGGGTCGGGGTGCCCTCGTGCTCCGAGCGCCCGTTTCCGGATTCACTCCACCCGCGCATCGGCGTCCCTCCTCTCCGCTTCTCGTCGTCTGGTTCCCGGTGACGGTTCAGCTGCCGGCCGCTTCGCCCGACTCCTCCGGACCGCCTTCGGCGTCCGCCGTGGGCTCCGCGACCGCCACCCGCGCCGGGCGGATGATCCGTTCGCCGACCTGGTAGCCGGGCTGCAGGATCTCCACGCACGTGGGCTCGGTGACATCGGTCGCGTACGAGTGCAGCAACGCCTCGTGCACCGTGGGGTCGAACGGGTCGCCCTTGGAACCGAAGCTCTGCAGCCCCATCTTGGCCACGATCGACTCCAGCGACTCGGCGACCGACTTGAAGCCGCCCGCCAGTTCGCCGTGGTCACGGGCCCGGCCGATGTCGTCGAGCACCGGGAGCAGTTCGCTCAGCACCTTGATGGCGGCCAGTTCGCCCGCCACGTTGCGGTCCCGCTCGACGCGCTTGCGGTAGTTCGCGTACTCGGCCTGGAGCCGCTGCAGGTCGGCCGTGCGCTCGCCGAGCTGGTTGCGCAGCTCGGCGGCCTCGGCCGCCCCGGGGGCCGGGGCCGCCGCCGAGGCGGCGGTCCCGGTTTCCGGCTTCGGCTCTGTCTCTTGGGCGTCGCCCGGGACGGCGCCGTGGTTCGAGCCGGTCCCTTCGGTCACGCAGCACCGCCCTTACGGTCCTCGTCGACGATCTCGGCGTCCACGACGTCGTCGTCGGCAGTGTTGCCCGCGGCGTCGCCGGTCGAACCGGCCGCACCCTCGGCGCCGGGCTGGGAGTTCGCGTACATCGCGGTGCCCAGCTTCTGGCTCGTGGTGCTGACCTTCTCCGCGGCGTCGCGGATCGCGGCCAGGTCCTCGCCCTTGAGGGCGTCCTTCAGCTCGGTGAGCGAGGTCTCCACCTCGGTCTTCACGTCGGCCGGGACCTTGTCGCTGTTGTCCTTGATGAACTTCTCGGTGGTGTACACCAGTTGCTCGGCCTGGTTGCGGGTCTCCGCGGCCTCGCGGCGCTGGTGGTCCTCCTCCGCGTGCGCCTCCGCCTCGCGCATCATCCGGTCGATGTCGTCCTTCGGCAGGCCGGAGCCGCCGGTGATGGTCATCGACTGCTCCTTGCCCGTGCCCAGGTCCTTGGCGGACACGTGCACGATGCCGTTGGCGTCGATGTCGAAGGTGACCTCGATCTGCGGCAGCCCGCGCGGGGCCGGCGGCAGGCCGGTCAGCTCGAACATGCCGAGCTTCTTGTTGTAGGCGGCGATCTCGCGCTCGCCCTGGAACACCTGGATCTGCACCGACGGCTGGTTGTCCTCGGCCGTGGTGAAGATCTCCGAACGCTTGGTCGGGATCGTGGTGTTGCGCTCGATCAGCTTGGTCATGATGCCGCCCTTGGTCTCGATACCGAGAGACAGCGGCGTCACGTCCAGCAGCAGGACGTCCTTGACCTCACCCTTGAGCACACCGGCCTGGAGCGCGGCACCGACGGCCACGACCTCGTCCGGGTTGACGCCCTTGTTGGGCTCCTTGCCGCCGGTGAGCTCGCGCACCACGTCGGCCACGGCCGGCATCCGGGTCGAACCGCCGACCAGGACGATGTGGTCGATCGCCGAGAGCGGGATGCCCGCGTCCTCGATGACCTTCTGGAACGGCACCTTGGTGCGGTCGAGCAGGTCCTGCGTCAGCTGCTGGAACTGGGCGCGGGTGAGCTTCTCGTCCAGGTGCAGCGGGCCCTCGGCCGAGGCCGTGATGTAGGGCAGGTTGATCGAGGTCTCCATCGAGGAGGACAGCTCGATCTTGGCCTTCTCCGCCGCCTCGCGCAGGCGCTGGAGGGCCATCTTGTCCTTGGACAGGTCCACGCCGTGCGCGTTCTGGAACTGCTTGACCAGGTGGTCCATGACCCGCTGGTCCCAGTCGTCGCCGCCGAGGTGGTTGTCACCGTTGGTGGCCTTGACCTCGACCACGCCGTCGCCGATCTCCAGGAGCGACACGTCGAACGTGCCGCCGCCGAGGTCGAAGACGAGGATGGTCTGCTCGTCGGCCTTGTCCAGGCCGTACGCCAGCGCCGCCGCGGTGGGCTCGTTGACGATGCGCAGCACGTTCAGACCGGCGATCTCGCCGGCCTCCTTGGTGGACTGCCGCTCGGCGTCGTTGAAGTACGCCGGCACGGTGATGACCGCGTCGGTGACCTTCTCGCCGAGGTAGGCCTCGGCGTCGCGCTTGAGCTTCATCAGGATGCGGGAGCTGATCTCCTGCGCGGTGTACTTCTTGTCGTCGATCGCCACGGACCACGTGGTCCCCATGTGGCGCTTGACGGACCGGATGGTCCGGTCGACGTTGGTGACGGCCTGACGCTTGGCCACCTCGCCGACCAGAACCTCACCGTTCTTCGCGAAGGCAACCACGGACGGTGTGGTCCGCGACCCCTCCGCGTTGGTGATGACGGTCGACTCGCCGCCTTCCAGAACGCTGACGACGGAGTTCGTCGTACCGAGGTCGATACCGACCGCACGTGCCATGATTCGGTTCCTCCACGGAAAGAGTTGAGTGGTTGTCGCTCAAGGATGAGCCGTCGGGTGCAACCGGTCAAATCGCTTGAGTATTCCCGACTCAACTTTAGTGCCTCGCGAGCTGTGAGGGGCGGACTCCGGAGGGGCGATCTCATGATCGGGACGCTTGGTGTCATCGAAACGTTGTGCGCCCCCGGAGACTTATTCAGGTGAATGTCGCCACAAACGACACCCTTGACCTCTGCGGCCCCTCCATGCGCATGGCAGCATGTCTCCGCGCCTGATGCCTGCAAGCAAACGCCAGGCGAAAGCCGAGATCCGAGGGGGACCTCCCGATGAGCGATGGTCAGGGCTATCCGCCTGTGCCGCCGATGCCACCCGGCCCGCCGGGACAACCGGGACAGCAGGGACAGCCGGGCCCGCCGCAGGGTGGCTATCCGCAGCAGGGTGGGTACCCGCCGCCCGGCGGCTTTCCGCAGCAGCAGCAACAGCAGGGCGGCTTCCAGGAGCCCGCCGGCTATCCGTACCCGCAGTACAGCCAGTACGGGCACTACCAGCAGTACGGGCAGAACCCGATCCAGCTGGACCCGAACGGCCGGCCGCCGCGTGGGGGCCGCAGCAAGAAGGTGATCGGCACCTGGATCGTCGGTGTCACCGGCGCGATCGTCGCGTCCGTCGTGGTCGCGCTGGTCGGCTTCGACGACCCGACCGACAAGAAGGACCCGGCCGCGCAGAAGACCACGGCCGCGCCGATCGTCACCGGCAAGTCCGCCGCCCCGCAGAACACCGCAGCGACCGGGCCCAAGAAGGCCGACATCACCAACACGCTGAAGATCCCGGACACGCTGCCCGCGATCACCGGGCCCAAGTTCGCCAATCTCTCGGTCGACCCGAAGACCTGGCCCAAGGCCTGTGACCTGCTGACCGACGAAGAGATCAAGACGGTCATCCCCGAGGCCACGATCCGCGAGCGCAAGAGCTTCATGGGTCGGTACTCGAACATGTTCGGCAAGGCCGTCAACGACAACGAGTGCGACATCCTGCTCGACCTGCCGAACCTGCAGTCCTCGGACTACCCCGCGAAGATCAACATCACCACCTACGGCTTCAAGCCGTCGGCCGACGAGAAGACCTCCTTCGCCAAGGAGAAGACGCAGGCGGAGACGGCCACCAAGGCATACCCCGACCAGTACGACGACATCCCGGCCGCCAAGCTCGGCGTGGACGGGGCGTTCCGCGACAACCGCACGGTGCAGATCTCCAAGAACGGGTTCCGGGTCTGGGTCACCGTGGACGCCCAGATCGAGGACTCGCAGGGCAACCCGCTCAAGGGGAACACCATGGCGCGTCAGTACGGTCCGACCGTGGCCGCAGTCGTCGGGCAGAAGCTGTGAGCGGGGGTTGGCCGCAGGGCCCCGGGCAGCACGGCGGCGGCCACGGCCAACCCGGGCAGTACCCGCAACACCCGCAGCAGCAGCCGGCCTTCCCGCAGCAGCAGGGCTATCCGCAGCAACAGGGCCATCCGCCGCAGCCGCCCGGCTACCCGCCGCCGGGGCCGTACGGACCGCACGGCCACCCGTACGGGCAGCCCACGCCGCCGCGCCGGAACAACCGGGTCGCGCTGTGGGCCGCGGTCGCGGTCGTCCTGATCGGGGCGGGCGTCGGCGGCTTCGTGCTGCTGAACAAGGACGACGACGCGGACACCGCCAAGCCCGGCCCGACCTCGGCCGGCCCCGCGGCGCCGGGGGCCTCCGGCGGCGGCAAGAGCAGCCCGCCCGGCGAGAGCGCGGCGCCGGCGGATCGCCCGATGGTTTTCCCCGCAGCGCCGCCGGCCGACGCCGGGCCAAAATTCAACGCGACCAACGACGGCAAGACCTGGCCGAAGGCGTGCGACATGTTCTCGGACGCGCAGCTCGGCAAGGTCGTCAAGGGCGCCACGGTCAAGACCAGGAAGCCGGACACGACCGTTTCGGTCAAGTACGACTTCCCGGGCGCGGCCGACAACCAGTGCAGGTTCGACCTCGATGTACCCGACCCGAACAATCCGAAGTATCCGACGTACGCCAAGATCGAGCTCACACTCCACGAGGTGAGCACGCCGGCGATCGCGAAGGGCCACTACGGCGACACCAAGAAGAACCACGGGCGCAAGCCGTTCGGCACGTTCGAGGAGTTGGGCACGAAGCTGGGCACCGACGACGCGTTCCGCGACGACTCCTACATCTACTTCCACAAGGGCCCGTACTTCGTGGAGTTGTACATGTCCAGCGGACTGGACGGTCCGGGTGGGGCGAGGCTGCCGAGCGACGACGCCGTCAAGCAGTACGGGCCGACGCTCGTCGGCTACCTCGTGGCACGGATGTAACCCGCGGTACACGCGGTAGGGCAGCAACGGCGACAGCGCATCGGATCAGGCATCAGGAGGGGTACGGGGATGGTACGAATCGGGAACCCAGGGGGGAACCACTACGGCGGGCCGCACCAGCAGCAGCCGCCGTACGGTCAGCCCGGGATGTACCAACAGCCGTACCCCGGCGGACCGATGCCGCCGCACGAGCCGCCGCGTCGGAGCAAGTTGAAGCCGATCCTGGGCTGGCTCGGCGTGGTGATCGGCGGCGTGCTGGCCACGGTCGCGGCCTCGTACATCGTCGACGAGATCAACAAGAAGAACGACAAGGGCGACAAGCCGGTCGCGGAGAACGGCGTCGCGTTCCCCGACGGATACACCCCGCCGCCCGGGGTGGCGTTCACCGACGGTGCCAAGTTCCGGGCGTCCGGGGACACCGGCACATGGCCGGACGCGTGCACGATGCTCTCCGACAAGGAGATCCAGAACGCGGTCCCGGACGCGAGCATCGTGGGCTCGCGGCAGGGCCGCAAGGGCGCGAAGGCGCCCCGGAACACCGAGTGCACCGTGCAGATCAAGCTGCCCAACCTCCAGGACGCCGCGACGCCGGGCAAGCTCACCATGACGATCAAGGCGATCGGCGATGCCGCGCCGGTCAAGGACGTGTACGAGAAGGCCAAGGCGGACGCGGCCCCGTACTCCGGCTTCGAGGACCTCGCGAACAAGCTGTTCGTCCAGGACGCGTTCCGCCAGAACGGCAAGCTGAACCTGTACAAGCAGGGCGCCAAGCCGGACTCGCCCGGCTACTACGTGGTCCTGGAGGTCAGCGCGAAGACCAAGGACTCCTCGGGCGCCGACGAAGCACCCGACACCTGGACGAAGAAGGCCGGACCGGCCCTGGTGCGCGTCCTCAACATCAAGATGACGGACGACTGATTCGCCGTCGTCCCTCGACGGTTCGTCACCACGGGAGCACTCGATGACCGGCCAGTACAACAGCCCGAACTCCGGCCAATACCCCGGCCAGGGGCCCGGCTACCCGCCGCAGGGCGGGTACGGCCAGCAGCCGCCGCCCGGCCAGTACGGCGGGCCGGGGCAGTACGGGCCGCCGCCCGGCTACGGGGCGCCCGGTTACCCGCCGCCGTATCCACCCGAGCCGCCGCGGCCCAACCGCCGCAAGCAGGTCATCAGTTGGCTGGCCGTGCTCGCGGCCGGCACGGCGGCGACGGTGATCGCCGCGCTGCTGATCAACGGCACGGACGGCAAGAAGAACGAAGCGGTCAAGCTGCCGCCCACGGAGAGCGTCCGCAAACTGGAGAGCTTCGACCCGAACGCGGTCGCCGGCACTCCGAGCGTGGCGGCGTCCAAGGCCGCCTCGCGCCCCGAGGCGCCGCCCGCGCCCAAGAGCGGCGGCAAGTTCGCGCCGGTCGCGACCGACATGTCCACCTGGCCGGACGTGTGCGACCTGATCAGGCCGGACGAGATCGCCAAGGTCATCCCCGAGGTGCTCACCCAGGAGGAACAGGGCACCGCCAAGGCTGCCGGTTCCTACGCGTCCCGGGGGCCGGCGGTGCGCAGCACGACCTGCCTCTACACGATGACCTCCAAGCGCGGCTTCGGCTACAGCAACGTGATCAAGCTGACCATCCAGATCAACAACATCGACGCTCCCAAGGAGCTCGACTACAACTGGGACCTCGGCAAGAACAGCGCGCAGCGGGTCGCGTCCGACTTCAAGGCGCTCGGCACCGCCGGGGGCGCCGACGACGCCTACTACTCGAGCAACACGTTGCGGATGCGCAAGGGGCAGTACGCCCTTCAGATCGACGGTTCGGGCAGCCTCACCAAGGAGGGCACCGACCGGCCCTGGAACGGATGGCAGAGCGAACTGCTGCCGAAGTTCGTGTCGACCATCACCGCCAAGATCTGACCCGATCGCACTCCGACACCCCGGCGGGTCGCGGCGATCGCCACCCGCCGGGCCGCGACCCGTGCCCTACTCGTCGCGGTGCACGGTGTTCGGTGTGAAGCCCGGGAGGCAGACGGCGATGTAGTCGGCGCCCTCGGTGCCCCTGGTGCTGTAGCGCACCCATTCGCCGGCGGCGGTGTGGATGGCCTGGCCGGCCGTGACCTCCTGGACGCCACCCTCGAACTCGACGGTCAGCACGCCGCGCAGGACGACCGTGTACTCGTCGAACTCGGGGCGCTGGCCCGGCTCCTCCCAGCCGCCCGGGCTGGTCATGTGCGCGATGCTGAGCGCCTCGTCGCCGGTGTTCACCCGGCCGACGAACTCGCGAATGGTCTTGGGGATGTTGCCGGCGGCCTCGACAACCGTCGGCTTCTCGATGAAGTTCGGCATGAGTCCCATCCTGTCCCAGGGCGCCGGTAAATCGTTGGCCGCCCCGCCCGGGTGCTTGGGACCGTGGGGTGCACGGGGATTCACCCCGAAGCGAGCACGGGGGAAGGGGCGCCTCATGTCCACACTCAGGGTCACGGCCGAGCGGTTGGTCGTACACGCACACCCGAACGCGGACGCGCTGGAACTGGCCCAGGTCGGGCTGTACCGCGCCGTCGTGGCCAAGGGGGCCTACGTCACCGGTGACGTCGCGGTGTACATCCCGGAGCAGGCGGTGCTGCCGGATCCGCTGATCGAGGAGCTCGGGCTCACCGGGCGGCTCGCGGGGTCGGCGAAGAACCGGGTCCGGGCGATCCGGCTGCGCGGCGAGCTCTCGCAGGGCATCGTGTGCCGGCCGGCGGCGTTGGTCGGCCTGGACCTGGCGGCCGCGCTCGCCGACGACAAGGACTTCGCCGAGCTGCTCGGCATCGTCAAGTGGGTGCCGCCGATCCCCGTGCACATGAGCGGCGAGATCGTGCCCGCGGCCGAGCTGCTGCCGTGGGTCGACGTCGAGAACGTGCGGCGCTATCCCGCGCTGTTCACGGCCGGCGAGCCGGTGGTGGCGACCGAGAAGATCCACGGGACCGCGTGCCTGTACACCTACGTGGCCGACACCGGCGAGAGCTTCGTGTCCTCCAAGGGCTTCGGCGCCAGGTCGCAGGCGCTGGCCCGGGACGAGCACAACCTCTACTGGCGCAGCGTGCTCGCACACCGGCTGCCCGAGGCCGCCGCGGAGCTGGCCGCGCGCTTCGGCGCGGCCCGGGTGGGTGTGTTCGGCGAGGTGTTCGGGCAGGGCGTGCAGGACCTGGGGTACGGCGCGCAGGGCCGTTCGGAGCTGCCGGGTTACGCGGTCTTCGACGTCGCGCTCGCGGACGCCGCCGGGGCGGTGCGCCGGGTGGACGCCGAGCAGCTGGCCGAGCTGCTCGCCGGCCTGGAGACCGTGCTGCCGGTGGTGCCGACGCTGTACGCCGGGCCCTACGACGAGGCCGCGCTGCTGGCCCTGGCCGAGGGCCGGGAGAGCGTCTCGGGCACGGCCGCGCACCTGCGTGAGGGGCTCGTGGTGCGCCCGGCCAGGGAGCGGTACAGCGACGTGGTCGGCGGTCGTGCGATCGGCAAGATCGTCTCCGCGGCCTACCTGACCCGAAAGGGTGGTACCGAGTACGAATAGGGGCTCGGTCGTGGCCCACCGGTCTGGGCCGAATGAGAGAGGATGGCGTCCATACGTCTGGAGAGGATCCTTCATGAGCATCGACCCGTCCTCGCTTCCGAGGTCGACCTTCGTTCCGGCCGCACCGGTCGTCAAGCCGTCGGCGGAGCTGATCAACCAGGTCCTCGACGAGCTTCAGGTGAACCATTTCACCGACGAGGAAGGTGACGTCTGCGCGCCTTGGGACGGCTTCCGCGTCTACTTCATGCTGCGCGGGGACAAGCACGAGATCTTCACGGTCCGGATGTTCCTGGACCGTGAGTTCGACCCCGCCGAGCGGCCGCGGATGCTGGAGCTGCTCGACGAGTGGCACCGCCAGTTCTTCTGGCCCAAGGTCTACACGCACGAGCACGAGGGCAAGCTGCGGCTGATCGGCGAGGCCCAGCTCGACTGCGAGCCCGGCATCAACCGCGAGCTGTTCGTGTTCACCACGCGCGCGTGGATCAGCACGTGCATCTCGTTCGGGAACTGGATCAACGAGCAGTACGGCCCCGAGGACAAGCCGGCGGCCGACGGCGAGGCGTAGTCGCCACGCGTGTCGTGTCGTGTTGTGTGGGGGCGGCCCGCCCCCACACATCCGCCGGTGCCCGGCCACGGGTTCGGCTCAGCCGGTCGCCGCGAGCCGCTTGGCCGCCTCCTCCAGCACCTCGACGCGCTTGCAGAAGGCGAACCGCACCAGGGGCCGGCCGACCTCGACGTCGTCGAAGAAGACCACCTCCGGGATCGCGACCACACCGCGCAGCTCCGGTAGCCGGCGGCAGAAGTCCAGGCCGTCCGCGTAGCCGAGTGCGGTGATGTCGGTGGTGGTGAAGTAGGTCCCCTGCGGCTCGTACACGGTCAGCCCGGCCGCGCGCAGACCGCCGCCGAGCAGGTCGCGCTTGTGGCGCAGGTCCTCGCGTAGCCCGCTGAAGTACTCGTCCGGCAGGCGCAGCGCGTGCGCGATGGCGGGTTGGAACGGCGCGCCCGAGGTGTAGGTCAGGAACTGCTTGGTGGTGCGCACCGCCGCGATCAGCTCTCGCGGTGCGCACACCCAGCCGATCTTCCAGCCGGTGAACGAGAAGGTCTTGCCCGCCGAGGAGATGGTGACGGTGCGCTCGCGCATGCCCGGCAGGGTGGAGATCGGGATGTGCTCGCCGGTGTAGACGAGGTGTTCGTACACCTCGTCGGTGACCACGATCAGGTCGTGTTCGATCGCGATCTCGGCGATCGTCTCCAGTTCGGCCCGGGTGAGCACGGTGCCCGTCGGGTTGTGCGGGCTGTTGAGCATGATCACCCGGGTGCGGTCGGTGATCGCCGCGCGCAGCTCGGCCGGGTCCGGCCGGAAGTGCGGGGGGCGCAGGGTGACGCCGACCCGGCGTGCGCCGGCCATCGCGATGCAGGCCGCGTACGAGTCGTAGAACGGTTCGAGGGCGACCACCTCGTCGCCCGGCTCCAGCAGCGCGAGCAGGGCCGCGGCGATCGCCTCGGTGGCTCCGGTGGTGATCAGCACCTCGGAGTCGGGGTCGAAGGTCTGCCCGTAGAAGCGCTGCCGGTGCTCGGCCACGGCCAGGCGTAGGTCGGGGATGCCGTCGCCCGGCGGGTACTGATTCGCACCGTCGCGCATGGCGGCGACCGCGACCTCGATCACCTCCGCCGGGCCGTCGGTGTCGGGAAAGCCCTGGCCGAGGTTGATCGCGCCGGTGGTGCGCGCGAGGGCGGACATCTCGGCGAAGATCGTGGTGCCCAGGCCGTCCAGGTGTCGGGCCAGCAGCGGTCGGTTCATCCGTACGGCTCCTTCGCGGGGTTCGGTCTACCCGCCCATCCTCGCGTGCCGGTCGGGGCTGCCCACAGGGTGCCCTTCACCCATTCGTGTCAATGCCTTTCACCTTTACGGGTGACGACGCTGTGGCTTCGGGCGCCTACCGTGAGTCATGTCCCCTGGTTTGCAGCCGATTGTCGCCCCCGGGAGCCTCCCGTGGGGTCTTCCCCGTTGCCCGGACAGATGAGCGCGAGATGCACGCCACACTCACCACCACGTACACCGACACCCGTGCGGACGACCTCGGCTGGTGCCTGGGCCTGCCGCCGCTTCCCGCGCTGGCCGAGCGCACCGTCGAACTCGGAGGGCTGAAGCTGGAGCTGCGGCTGCTGGGCGCGTCGCATCAGATGCTGATCGGCCCCGGCCGGGGGGAGGGCGAGTCGGTGTCGGAGACCGTCGCGTGCGTGCCGGGCGTGGCCACCCCGCTGCCCGCCCGGGCGGCCACCCGGCTCGGCCGGTGGGAGTACGAGTTCACCGCGCTGACCCAGCGGCTGGAGGACACGGCGTTCGTCGCGCGGGTGCGCGAGATCGTCACCCTGGCGAGCGAGCACGAGTACGGCCTGGTCGGCGACTATCCGGGGCTGCCGCACGCGGTCACCGCGATGGTGGTCGAGCGGTGCGGGGCCGGCGCGGTCTGGTCCACCTGGCACACCTATCCGCAGGAATGCCGGATCGTGAACACTCGGAGTCGCGCGATGTGACGATCGCACGAGTCGATCCGACACAATGACGCCCCATCAGATGATCCGACGACGATGGGGGACGGCGGCCATGTTCAAGGACCTTGCGGAGGGTGTCGGCTACGCGTTCGCGTACGGGGGAGTGGGCATCGTGCTCATGGTCCTCGGCTTCGTGCTCGTGGACGTGCTGACCCCCGGCAACCTCGGCCGGCAGATCTGGATCGAACGCAATCGCAACGCGGCCCTGGTGCTCTCCTCGGCGCTGCTGGGCGTGGGCATGATCGTCACCACGGCGATCGCGACCACCTACGACGAGTTCGGCAAGGGCCTCGCCTCCACGGCGATGTTCGGCGTCTCCGGGCTGATCCTGATGGCCATCGCCTTCCTGGTGATCGACCTGGTCACCCCGGGCCGACTCGGCGCCACCGTGGTCGAACGCGAACCGCACCCGTGCGTGTGGGTCACCGCATCCTCGCAGATCGCGATCGCCGCGATCGTGTCGGCATGCATTGCCTGAGCCGGCGGGGCGGGGTGGGGGTCGGCCCGGCTCGGGTCGGCCCGGCCTGACCCGACCCGGCGGGGCGGGGGCCGGCCCGGGTCGGCCCGCCTTCGTACCGGGGCGGGGTCGGCGTCGCGTCCATGATCGTGTGCCTGCTCCGGCCTCGGCTCCGGTTTCGCCTCCGGGCTCCGGCCCGGCCTCGGTTCCGGCTTCCGGTTCCGCCTCCGGCGCCGGCCCGGCCTCGGTTCCGGGCTCCGGGCTCTGCTCCCGGGCCCGGCACCGCCCTGCCCCCGGCCCTGCCTCCGCCTCCCGGCCTCGGCCCCGGCCCCGCCCCCCGCACTCGCCGGTTCGGGTGAACCGTCGGCGCGTTCGATGCCGCCCGGGTGCTTCGCGCCTACCGTGCTCGGGGTGAACTCCCCCGCACCGCGCGCCGCGACCATCGCGCGCGTGTCCGCGGCCCGGCCGCGCCCGGCCGCGATCGCGCCCGGGCCGGCGCGGTTCGTGGTCCTGATCGCCGTACTGGTCTGCGCGGCGTGTGGGCTGGTCTACGAACTCGCGCTGGCCGCGCTCGGCGGCACGCTCGGCGGCGACCCGGTCGTGGAGACCTCGATCGTGCTCTCGGTGATGGTCTTCGCGATGGGTGTCGGTGCGCTGGCCGCCAAGCCGCTCGCGCGCCGGGCCGCGGCGGCGTTCATCGCCGCCGAGATCCTGCTCGCGGCGTGCGGCGGGATGTGCGCGACCGGGTTGTACGCCGCCTTCGCCTGGTACGACGTCTACCGCTGGCCGATGATCGCCGTCTCGGCCGTGCTCGGGCTGCTGATCGGGGCCGAGATTCCGCTGCTGATGACGCTGGTGCAGCGGATCCGTCCACAGGAGGCGGGCAGTGCGGTGGCCGACCTGTTCGCGGCCGACTACGTGGGCGCGCTGATCGGCGGGCTGCTCTTCCCGTTCCTGCTGCTGCCGCACCTGGGCCAACTGCGCACCGTGCTGCTCGCGGGCGTGGTCAACGCGATCGCGGGCGCACTCGTGGTCCTGTGGCTGTTCCGCACCGATCTGCGGCTTCGGCTGCGGGTGGGGATGTATGCGTCGGCGGGCGCGGTGCTCGCGCTGCTGGCCGGCACCTGGCTGTACACTCCCGCCTTCGAACGGGCCGCGCGCGACGCGCTCTTCGACGGGGACGTGGTGTCCGCGCGGGAGGGCGTGGTGCTCACCCACACGGGAGCCGGCCCCGAGTTGTACGTGGACGGCGAACGGCGGGTGGCGGCCCCGGGGGCGAGCGAGGCCGCACAGGCGCTCGTGCACCCCGCGATGGCCGGTCGGCACGAGCGGGTGCTCGTGCTCGGCGGCGGCGACGGGCTGGCGCTGCGCGAGGTGCTGCGCTACCCGGCCGTGCGCGAGGTGGTGCTCGTGGTGGCACGTGTGGCCGAGACCGCGCCCGCGCGCACCGATCCGGCGCTGCGTGCGCCGGCCGGCGACGCGTTCGCCGATCCGCGTGTGCGCGTCGTCGGCGCCGACGCCTTCGCGTGGGTGCGGGCCGCCGCGGAGCGCTTCGACGTGGTCGTGGCCGACCTGCCGGGGCCCGCCACGGGCGCAGCCGCGCGGCTGTACACGCAGGAGTTCTACGGCCTGACCCGGACCGTGCTGCGCCCGGCCGGCCGGATCGTGGTGCACGCGCCCGCACCGGACGCACACCCGCGCGCCTACTGGTGCGCGGAGGCCGGCCTGCGCGCCGCGGGCCTGCGCACGGTGCCGTACCGGGTCACCGTGCCGGGCCCGGCAGATCGCGGCTTCGTCCTCGCCGCGCTCGCCGCCGGCACCGGGTTGCGGGCCGCCGACGACGCGCCGGACCCGACCGTGGTGCCGTTCCTGGCCGCCGACCGACTGGTCCGGGCCGTCTGGTTCCCGCCGCACGAGGCGCGCGTGGACGTGCCGCCGTCCACCCTGACCAACCCGCGCATCGCCGACTACGCGCGCGGGTGAACAGCCCGCGTACGGCCGATCCGGCCCTCCCGCAGCCCTCGTACAGCCCTCGTCCGGTGCTCAGCGGATCGACATGTACGCCCGGAACGCCTTGTGCAGCGCCGGCACCACCGGGTACTCCCATTCGCCCAGGTTCTCCACGACCCGCCCGTTGGTACCCAGCTTCCAGCGCAGCACGCCGAACAGCCGGTCGTCCGGGTCGATCACCGGGCTGACCCCGCGCATGTCGTAGACCGGCACGCCGCGTTCGTGCACGTCCTGGATCATCCGCCACTGGAGGGCGTGGCTGGGGCGCACCCCGCGCCCGTGGTCGGTGGACGCGCCGGTCTGGTACCACACCCGCGAGCCCGCGCTGATCAGCGTGTGCGCGGCGAGCAGTCGGTCCTCGAAGCGGGCCAGGTAGAGCTTCATCCGGCCCGCCGACTCGGTGTTGAGGGCGCGGAACTGCCGTTCGTAGTAGGGAAGTTCGCGGCCCAGTCGGAAGCCGTTGCGGCGCTCGGTGACCTGGAGCAACTCGAAGAACGCGGGCAGGTCCTCGTAGCCGCCCACGGTGATGTCCACGCCGGACTTGCCCGCCTTGGTGATCGCCCGCTTCCACTCCTGGTTGAAGCCCGCCCGGATCCGGTCCAGCGGTCGGTTCTCGAAGGGCAACTCGAAGGTGTACCGGGGCTGTGCGTCCGCGCCGTCGCCGGATGTACGCCAGCCCAGGTCGCCCAGCCGCAGTGCGACGGTGGCGCCGAGCGGGTCGATCTCGTCGGGGGTGACCCGGTCCAGGTGCTTGAGACCGTGCCTGACCGCGTCCTTGACCGTCTGCGCCTGCCACCGCCGGTGCGCCAGCGGTGGACCCATCCGCACGGTGAACACGTTCCGCCTGCGCAGGAGTTCGATCAGCGGGGTGAGCCAGCGCTCCGGATTCGGATCGGTCCAGTCGATCACCGGGCCCTCGGGTAGGTAGGCGAACCAGTACGGCACCTTGGGCATCTTGCGGTACAGCACCAGGGCCGACCCGACCACCACCCCGTTCGCGTCGTACCAGCCGATCCCCTCGCTGCGCCAACCTTCCTTGACCACGGCCCAGGACGGGTATTGCAGGAAGCCCGCGTCGCCGCGTCCGTCCAGATGGGCCAGGTGCGCGTCGGACGTCAGTCGGGCGACCCTCAGCCTCGGATCGCCCGGCACGGCGGAGGCGAGGGTGCCGGCGGCGGGCGCGGTGGGTGCCGCGGCGGGAACGTTCGAGCGCGCGGGCGGCGCCGGGAGCAGCGTGACCACGGGACGTCTCCTCGGGGACGGAGGGATGCGGGGAGCCCCGCTTCCTGTAAGAGCCCGTGGCAGCGGGTTTCGTCACCAAGAAATTCGGATGCAACGGAAGTGGCCTCCCGAGGACTCAGACAACGGGGGAGCATGTCGCGAACCCCGATCGAGGCCGAATCGGAGCCGTTTGTGAGCCATGTCGTCTCGGCGCCGCCGCAGGGCAGGCACGCTCACGAGGAGAGCCGAGACGGCGCGTCCGGGACACCCGCCGCACGGTCGGCACGCTCGCGGGCGCCCGCCCGCGGTCCGGCCGAAGGGGGCGAGGCCGTGCGCGCCGGCCGCTCGGTGTTGCGCGGTGGTGCGAGCCTGGCGCTGGGCTCCGCGGTGTCCCGGCTGACCGGCTTCGCGCGCAGCGCGACGGTGGTCGCGGCGCTGGGCACGGGGTTGTTCGCGGACGGGTACAACGTCGCGAACACGGTGCCCAACATCCTCTACATCCTGCTCGTCGGCGGCGCGCTCAACTCGGTGCTGGTGCCGCAACTGGTGCGCGCCGCCCGGCGCGACGCGGACGGCGGAGCCGGCTACACCGACCGGCTGCTGACCGCGGTCGGCTGCGTGTTGCTCGTGCTCACCGTCGCGGGCGTGCTCGCCGCACCCGCGATCGTGTCGGCGTACGCGGACTACGCCGGCGCGCAGCGCGAACTGACCATCGCACTGGCCCGGATGTGCCTGCCGCAGATCCTCTTCTACGGCGTGTTCGCCCTGGTCGGCGAAGTGCTCAACGCCCGCGGCCGGTTCGGGCCGATGGCCTGGACGCCGATCCTGAACAACATCGTGGTGATCGCGGTCTTCGGGTCCTTCCTGCTGGTCGCGCACGACGTCCGGGACGCGGCGGGCATCACCCCCGCGCAGACCCGCCTGCTCGGCCTGGGCACCACGCTGGGGATCGTGGTGCAGGCCGCCGCGCTGGTGCCGTATCTGCGCGCCGCAGGGGTGCGCTGGCGGCCACGTTTCGACTGGCGCGGGCACGGCCTCGGCACGCCGCTGCGGATGGCCGGCTGGGCGGTCGCCATGGTCGGCGTCTCCCAACTGGGGTACTGGCTGGTCACCCGGCTCGCGGTCGAGGTCTCCGACAAGGCGGTCGAGTCCGGGCTCGGCCACGGCGTGGGCTATACCGCCTACGCCAACGCCCAGTTGTTGTGGATCGTCCCGCACGGCGTGGTCACCGTGTCGATCGTGACCATGCTGATGCCCCGGATCAGCCGGGCCGCGGCGGACGGACACCCGGCGCAGGTACGCGAGTTGATCTCCCGGGGCCTGCGGCTGAACGCGCTGGTGATCGTGCCGGTGTCGTTCCTGTTCCTGGCGCTGGGCCCGCAGGTGACGGCGCTGGTCTTCCAGCACGGGGTGACCACCGAGGCGGACACCCGCGCGATGGGGCTGATGCTGACCGCGTTCGCGCCCGGGTTGATCGCGTATTCGGCGCAATACCTGATCCAGCGCGGGCTGTACGCGGTCCAGGACGCCCGCACGCCGTTCTGGGCCAATGTCGCGATGACCGCGGCCGGGGCGCTGTTCTCGCTGGTGGCCTATTGGACGCTGCCCGCCGAGTGGGCGGTCACCGGGATGGCCGCCGGGTACGGCCTCGCCCAGCTGATCGGCCTGGTATGGCTGGCCCTGGTGCTGCGCCGGCGGCTGCGCGGCCTGGACACGATCCGGGTGGCGCGTACCCACCTGGGCCTGGCGATCGTCTCCGCCGGCGCGGCGGGCGGCTCGTGGCTGTTCGCCCGCTGGTGTACGCACGCACTCGGCTCCGGGCCGTCGGGCGCGGCCGTCGCGTTGGCGGGTGCCGCGGTGCTGTTCGCGGGGCTGGTGGTGCCGGTCGCCTACCCGCGGGCACGCCGGTTGCGGTTGCCCGAGGGGCCGCCGATCCCGGCTCCCGATCCCGGCACGACGCCGCGGGTGATCGACCCCGACGCGCCGACCGGGCGGCACCGGCGGGTGTGATGGGGTGGGCGGTAGCCGCCGACCGCACGGGTCGGTCCACGGGCGCGCCGGTCGAGCACCGTCCGCTGCCATGAACGGGGAGAACGGATGCAGTACGAAGTCGTCGTGCCGATCCCGGTCCGATCGGTCTGGGACACCTTCCACGATGCCGAACGACTGGCCCAATGCGTGCCCGGCCTGCTGTTGGACGAGCCGGCCCGGGTGGATGCCGAGGGGGTCGAGCTGATCGGTCGGTGGCGGTTGCGGGTCGGCGCCGACACGGTCACGTATCGCGGCAGGCTGCGGCTCGCGGACGCGGTCGAGCCGCTGGCGCTGGTGGCGAGCGTGGCGGGCACCGAGGCCACCGAGGGCGCGGACGGCGACGGCGATGGCGCGGGCCGGTTCGCCGCGGAGTTCACCGTGCGGCTGTACGACCTGGCGGCTGACGAGCAGGACGGGCCGGGCGAGACCCGGATCGTGTTCGCCGACCCGCCGGAGCCGACCGACGCCGACGATGCGGCGGCGGCCGTGCGCGACCCGGCGCGCCCGGCCGCCGCATTCGCCCGAGCCGCCGACCTGTTCGCCGCGGCGCTGGCCGACGAATTGGCCCCGGTGCCGGCGGCGGACACCCCGTTCGAGCCGGTCGAGCCGATCGCGGACCCATTCGCGACGCCGCAGGCCCGGCCCCGGCAGCCGCAACCGCCGGCGCCGCGGCCGGCCGCGGTCGACGCCGAGCCGGATCTGTGGTCCGAGGCCGGCCACGGCACCGGTCGTGCCGCGCGGCGCGCGGTCCGGGTACTGGTGCCCGCGCTCGGCGCGCTGCTCGTCTGGCGTCTGGTCCACGTACGCCGCCGTCGCGCCGGTTAGGCTCCGGTGCCATGAATTCCGACCGCGATGCGCTCCTCGACCAGATCAAGACCAAGGCCGTCGTGCACGGCAAGGTCGTCCTCTCCTCCGGCCGGGAGGCGGACTACTACGTCGACCTGCGCCGGATCACCCTGGACGGCGAGGCCGCGCCGCTGGTCGGCCGGGTCATGCTGGAACTCACGTCGGATCTGGAGTTCGACGCGGTCGGCGGGCTCACCCTGGGCGCCGACCCGGTCGCCGTGGCGATGCTGCACGCCGCCGCCGCGCAGGGGCGCAAGCTGGACGCATTCGTGGTGCGCAAGGCCGGAAAGGCGCACGGCCTCCAGCGCCGCATCGAGGGTCCGGACGTCAAGGGTCGCCGGGTCCTGGCCGTCGAGGACACCTCCACCACCGGCGGCTCGGTGCTGACCGCGGTCGAGGCGCTGCGCGAGGCCGGCGCCGAGGTCGTGGCGGTCGCGGTGATCGTCGAGCGCGGGGCCGCGCCGACGGTGGAAAAGGCCGGCCTGGAGTACCGGGTCGCCTACCACCTGGAAGACCTCGAACTGAACTGAATCAAATCCCCGCGGAGCCATTCCACCGACGGCCGCACCGTGTGATGCCTTGCGCATTCACGGAGCGGCCGTTGCTTTTTTCGCGGTCTCGGATATTGTCGGACCCGGTTCCGACGTCGGCGCATCCGCCGACCGGACTTCCCGGGGGGGAAGTATGAATTCGTCGTGTATGTCGTCCTGCGCACTCGCCGCGATCCCGCGGCCGAGTCAATTCGCGCCGAACAGGACGTGAGCACCCCTGCCCTTTCCCCTCGGGCCGCCGGGTCGGTTCCCCGTCCGACCCGGCGGCCAACACCACCGCCGGTATCGCTCCCGTAGCGTGTCCGGGTCTCCTGCGGCGCCTCGTGCCCCGCGGGAGCGGCGTCCCACCCGAGGGCGGACGCCGCATCGAAAGCCACCCTGCTCCCGGTCCCCGTCCGGGGGCAGGGTGTTTTCGTCCCCGGGTAATAGTCGTGCGCCGGCCCGACGCACGGCGACGCGAAAAGGTTGCACGCCCGAGCATTTCAATTCGGCCGATCGAGGCGTCGGCGCGGACAACGAAAAGCGGTGGTGCACCATTGGTGCACCACCGCTTCGCAGCGTATGTGTTCAGTTACTCGACGACGATGACGCCGCTTCGCGCTTCGCCTCCCGCTTGCTGCGAATGACCTCGATGATGATCGGCAGCAACGAGATCAGCACGATGACGAACACCCCCGGCAGCAGGTACTTGTCGATACTGCTGCCGATCGTGTCGCCCAGTTTGTAGCCGAGCAGGATGATTCCGTCGGTCCACACCAGGCCGCCGATGACGTTCCACAGGAAGAACGTCCGCGCGGGCATCTCCAGGACGCCGGCGACGGGGTTCAGGAAGGTGCGGACGATCGGGATGAACCGGGCGAGCAGCACCGCCTTGGCCGGGCCGAACTTCTCGAAGTACTCCTCGGCCTTGGTCACGTACTCGGCCTTGAACAGCTTGGAGTCCGGTTTGTTGAACATCTTCGTGCCGAACCGGGCGCCGAGGAAGTGGCCGAGTTGGGCGCCGGCGATCGCGCACAGCGGTGCGCCCAGGAGCAACCAGGGAAGCGAGATGGACGTGCCGACGATCTCTTCCGCCGACGAGGACGCGGCGACGCCGGCCAGGAACAGCATCGAGTCGCCGGGGAAGAAGAACCCGACCAGCAGACCCGTCTCCGCGAAGATGATCGCGAGGATGCCGATGAGTCCGAACGTCGAGATGAGGGACGTCGCGTCGAGGACGTTGACAGCTTGGAATTCCACCTCTGGAGGGTAGTCCGCGCGAAGCGTGCCTCGTCACCCGTCCCCGTCCCGAACCGCGCATCATTACCGGGTCGGGACCTTGCCGGCGGGAATCGTGGGCCGGGCCGACGACGAACGGTGTGGGCGGACGCCCGCGCCCGGGCACACACGGACACACGCACGCACACAGAGTCAGGGGTAGCACGTGGGCATCGAGCGGCTGGTGGTGATCGGCGGCGACGCCGCCGGAATGAGTGCGGCGTCCCAGGCCCGGCGCCGGCGCGCCGAGGACGACCTGGAGATCGTCGTGGTCGAGCGCGGCCGGTTCTCCTCGTACTCCGCGTGCGGCATCCCGTATCTGGTGTCCGGCGAGGTGGACGGCCCGGACGCGCTGATCGCGCGCACGCCACAGGAGCACCGCAAGCGCGGGATAGACCTGCGGATGGGGGTCGAGGCCGAGGGGCTCGACCTGGATCGGCGCGAGATCGCGGTCCGCGACCTGGCCACCGGACGGGCCGACCGGATCGGCTTCGACCAACTCGTGCTCGCCACCGGCGCGGTGCCGATCCGGCCGCCGCTGCCGGGCATCGACGCGCCCGGCGTGTACGGCGTGCAGACGCTGGAGGACGCCCGCGAGCTGACCGGGTGGCTGGCTCCCGAGCACCGTACGGCGGTGGTGATCGGCGGCGGCTACATCGGCATCGAGATGGCCGAGGCGATGGTCCGCAAGGGCCTGCGGGTCACCGTCGTGGACCGCTCGGCGCACCCGATGTCCACGCTCGACCCGGACATGGGCGCGCTGGTCCAGGAGGCCATGGAGGGTCTGGGCATCGAGGTGGTGACCGAGACCGAGGTGCTGGGGATCGAGGTGGTGGACGGTCGCGCGAGTGCCGTGCTGACCGCCGACGGCCGCTTTCCCGCGGACATCGTGGTGCTCGGCCTGGGTGTGCGTCCCGCCACCGAACTGGCCCGCGAGGCGGGCCTGCCGCTGGGTGCGAGCGGTGGTCTGTGCACCGACCTGCGGATGCGGGTCACCGCGGACGGCATCTGGGCGGGCGGGGACTGCGTCGAGGTGCTCAACCTGGTCTCCGGTCGGCGCCAACACATCGCCCTCGGCACCCACGCGAACAAGCACGGCCGGGTGATCGGCACCAACATCGGCGGCGACTACGCGACCTTCCCCGGCGTGGTCGGCACCGCCGTGAGCAAGGTCTGCGACCTGGAGATCGGCCGGACCGGGCTGCGCGAGAAGGACGCGGCGGCCGCGGGCTACGAGTTCGTGAGCGCGACCATCGAGTCCACCGGCCGGGCCGGCTACTACCCGGGCGCGCGGTCGATGAAGGTCAAGATGATCGCGGAGCGGATCACCGGTCGGCTCCTGGGCGTGCAGATCGTCGGCCGGGACGGCGCCGCGAAGCGGATCGACACCGCGGCGGTCGCGCTCACCCACCGGATGTCGGTCGAGGAGATGACCTCCCTGGACCTCGGCTACGCGCCGCCGTTCTCGCCGGTGTGGGACCCGATCCTGGTCGCGGCCAGGAAGGCGGCCCAGAAGGTGGCCGAGGGCCACTGACCACCCCCACGGCACGCACGCACGGCACATTCCCACGGCACGCGCCGCCGCCGGTGCGTGCCGTGGGTGCGGTGTGGTCTTGTCCGGTCGGCGGCGTGGATCAGCCGGTCGTGCGGGGCTTGAAGCCCGACAGGTCCACGGACGCGACCACGTGGTCGATGTCGGTGTCCGCCTTCGGCCCGGCACTGGTCGCGAAGATCTCGATGCCCAGATCCGGCATCGACCAGGTGCGCACCCTGAAGTCCTGACCGCCCTTGCAGGTCACCGAGACCACGCGATACTCCGCGCCGTGCCCACCGACCGTGCGCTTCTCCCGGGTCACCACCTCGGGAGTGATCGTCTCCGTGCTGTCCATCGGGAACAGGTGCCCATCCTTCGCGCACAACGGCTGAGTGGCGTAGTTGTACGCGGAGACGTCCAGCAGTTTCGCGTAGCTCCACACGTCCGGATCGCCGACCCGGCCGACCAGGATCCGCGCGGAGTCGAGATCGCAGGGGTACTTGACGTCCCCCGTCACGGGCGCGGAGAAGCAGCGGCTGGAAAGCGTGCCGTCGCTCAGGGGAGTGCCGGGCCGGTCACGCCACCCGGACGGCACGGCGACCCTGATCGCCTGCGCCCCGAAGGACTTGCTCGGCGGCCGGGTGCTCGTCGGCACGCTCGGCGTGCCGGCGCGCGTCGGGGGCGTCCTCGACGGAGTGCTCTCGTCCGGCGGCTCCGAGTCCGGCACCGACGGGGGAGCCGTGGTCCCGGGCGCACTCGGCGACGTCGCCGCGAGCGGCGGCGCCAGGGACACCGCGGTGGGCTCCGGGGTGGTCGGCAGTGCGCTCACCGACATCGGCCGGTTCGCGGGCGCACCCGCGGTGTGCTCCGGCGCGCCGATCAGGGACACCCCGCCGAAGGCCGCGGCCACGGCGGCCAGCACCGCGAGCGGGATGCCGATCCTCCCGACCCGACTCCGGCGATCCTCGTTCGACGTGGGCGGGCCCGGCGGTCGCAGCGAGCCGAGCGTGACTGAGTCCGCGCGCGAGGCCAGGGCCGCGCGCAGCAGATCCTCCATCGATTCGTCGCGCGCATCGCGTTCGGTCACGACTGTTCGTCCTTCATGAGTTTTTCGAGGGCGTCGATGGCACGGCTTGCCGTGGACTTCACCGCTCCACGGGAAAGCCCGAGGGTCTCGGCTATCTGGGCCTCCGTCATATCGGACCAATAACGCAGCACCAGCACTTCGCGCTGTCGCGGAGCCAGACGCTGCACCGCCCCGAGCACCCGCAGGTGCTCCTCGGACAGGACCACCGCGTCCTCGGGCGAGGAGGCGTCGGGTTCGTGCGGGGGCACGTAGGCACGGGCGGTACGCCGGCGGCGCAGTACCGAGCGGGAGAGGTTGACCACCGAGGTGCGCAGGTAGGCCAGCGCGTTGTCGACGTCCTCCAGTTCCTCGCCGAAGCGCCGGTACAGCGCGGTGAAGGCGTCCTGGACGACATCCTCCGCGGTGCCGAGGTCGTCGACGAGCAGGATGGACAGCCGGACCATGCCGAGCCGTTGGGCGTGATACAGCTCGGTCAACGTCGGGCGGGCCGGCGGTTCCCCGCCGCCGCGCAGGATTCGAAATCGCGACCGACGTGGTGCCTCCGGCGCCGTCGCGTTCTCCGACGGAGAGCCGGACGACTGGTCGCCCCCGAATGCCGGCATGCTCAGCAGCGCCACAGCCCCGCCGCCCCCTTCGCTGTCATGAGACCGCCCCCACCCTCCGTGCACAGCCTGTGTCCTGGTGACGTCCCGGGGGCCGACAGGTTGCGTGTCCACCCGAAGTTCCGGGTGTGCATGACGAACGCGACCACTGGGGAGGCTGTGGACAAAGAACCGAGGACGAACCGCGACCAGGGCGCCGCGAAGGCCGGTGCCGCTCCCCGCGGGTATCCCCAGAGCCCGGTGCGGCCCGGCCGCATCGACCTGACGCTTCGTCAGATATTGCATTCGCTCCCCCGAACGGGGAGGACGGGATGCGGTGTCGTCCGGAGCGGTCTGCCAGGATGGGCGGCAAGCGGGGATACGGCCGTCCGTGTCCGAAAACCCTCATATCACCGCTTGGCTGAGCAACGAGGAGCAGACGCATGCCCATCGCAACTCCCGAGGTCTACGCCGAGATGCTCGACCGGGCGAAGGCCGGTCGATTCGCCTACCCGGCGATCAACGTGACCTCGTCCCAGACCCTGAACGCCGCGCTGCGCGGCTTCGCCGAGGCGGAGAGCGACGGCATCGTCCAGGTGTCCACGGGCGGCGCGGAGTTCCTGTCCGGCACCACCGTCAAGGACATGGTCGTGGGCTCGGTCGCGTTCGCCGAGTACGCGAAGGTGGTCGCGGAGAAGTACTCGGTGAACATCGCCCTGCACACCGACCACTGCCCCAAGGACAAGCTCGACGGGTTCATGCGCCCGCTGATCGACATCTCGGCCGAGCGCGTGGCCAAGGGTCGGGACCCGCTGTTCCAGTCGCACATGTGGGACGGCTCGGCCGTGCCGCTCGACGAGAACCTCGAGATCGCCCGTGAGCTGATCGCCAAGTGCGCCGCCGCGCGGATCATCATGGAGCTGGAGATCGGCGTCGTCGGCGGCGAGGAGGACGGCGTCGACAACGAGATCAACGACAAGCTCTACACGACCCCGGCCGACGCGCTGGAGACGGTCGAGGCGATCGGCCTGGGCGAGAAGGGCCGCTACATGCTGGCCGCGACGTTCGGCAACGTGCACGGCGTGTACAAGCCGGGCAACGTCAAGCTGCGTCCGAGCATCCTCAAGGACATCCAGGACGCGGTCGCCGCCAAGTACGGCCGGGAGAAGCCGTTCGACCTGGTCTTCCACGGCGGCTCGGGCTCGCTCCTGGAGGAGATCCGCGAGGCGCTCGACTACGGCGTGGTCAAGATGAACGTCGACACCGACACCCAGTACGCCTTCACCCGCCCGGTCGTGGACCACATGCTGCGCAACTACGACGGCGTGCTCAAGGTGGACGGCGAGGTCGGCAACAAGAAGCTGTACGACCCGCGTTCGTACGGCAAGGCGGCGGAGACCGGGATGGCCGACCGCGTGGTCGTGGCCTGCCAGGACCTGCGCTCCGCGGGCACCCGGCTCAAGTAGCGGGCCCCGGCTCGAGCAGCAGGCGCCGGGCCGCACCCGTCCCGTCGAAGCCCGCGACCACGAGGTCGCGGGCTTCGCGTCGTGACGGGCGATCGGCCGTGATGGGCAATCATGGGGACCATGACCATCGATCAGAACCTTTTCGGCGGACCCGACCCCACCTATCTGCCCGAGGAATCCGAGCCGCTGGCGCTGCTCGTGGACGGAGTGCCGCCGGCCGAGGTGGCCGCGAAGTTCCCGACCTTCTCGCTCGCGTGGGCCGACCTGGCCGACGACGCGTTCGCCAAGGGCAACGTGATCGAGTCCTACGCCTACGCCCGGGTCGGCTACCACCGCGGCCTGGACGCACTGCGCCGCTCCGGCTGGCGCGGCCACGGCCCGGTGCCGTGGGAGCACGAGCCGAACCGCGGCTTCCTGCGCTCGCTGCATGCGCTGGCGCGGGCGGCGGGGGCCATCGGCGAGGAGGAGGAGTACTCGCGCTGCACGATCTTCCTGCGGGACAGCAGCCCGGCCGGTGCCGACGCGCTCGAAGGCTGAGTCGGACCCGGCCTGCGGCCGAGGTGGCCTCGAAGGCCGGCCGGGCCGAATGTTTTCGGCCCGGCCGGCGTTTCGGCCGCGGTCCCGGAAGCCGGTTGCCCGCGGCTGCGGTGTGCGGCTACGCCGGTACGAACAGCCGCCATCCGGTCGGGCGCACCGTCCAGGTGCGCAGACGGACCGGTCCGGTCGCCATGCCGTCGGCCGCGTAGGTGAAGTCGCGACCGCACACCGTGATTTCGTGTGCGCGCAACTGCACCAGTGCGTCACGGGCCTGGGCCGCGCCGAACCGGGCGGCTCCCGGATGCCCGGTGATCATCACACTCGCCGTACCGACGCCGTCCGCGACGTCCGCGTCCTGGAGGGCGTGTGCGCCATTGGCACCGTTCGTCCGGTTCGTCCCGTTCATTCCATC
Organism: Embleya sp. NPDC008237; assembly: GCF_042956465.1. NCBI lineage: Bacteria > Bacillati > Actinomycetota > Actinomycetes > Kitasatosporales > Streptomycetaceae > Embleya > Embleya sp. NPDC008237. The sequence goes on along the minus strand of NZ_JBIBGL010000025.1, from coordinate 77,420 downwards.
GGTGCCGTCGGACCCGTTCGACGTGACTTCCGTCATCTTCGGCCCCGGTGTCACCGAGCCGTCGCAACCCAGATGCACGGACAACACCGGCCGATCCATGTCGGCAACGACACACCCGTCCGCCTCGATCCGCAGCCGGTGACCCGAGGGCCCCACCGCCGCGCCGACGGTGCTCGACACGGTCCGCACGGCGTGGTCGACCAGCATGCGCCAGCCGCGCCCGAGCGTCGGCCGTGCCGGCGCCGAACGGGTCGAGCGCACGCCGTGACCGATCCGGACCGAGCGCAGCGCGAGCCCGCCCAGATCGTCCGACATCAGGTCGAAGGAACGTTCGTTCTCGCCCAGGGCCACCCGTGCGGCCTTGGCGGGCTCGGCCGGCAGGCCCAGTGCCTCGGCCAGTCCGTGGCCGCGTCCGGTGTCCACCGGGACGATGCCCAGGGGCGTGTCGCCGAGCTCGCCCGCGCGATCCAGTAACCGCGCCACGGCGTGCACTCCGGCATCCCCGCCGATCACCACGACACGCCGACGGCCCCGCCGCGCGAGTGCGCGTTGCAGGTCGGCGGTGTCCGTGGGAATGACGATCTTGCTGGGGGCGCAGGCCCGCAGAACATCGAGCGCGACCCGGACGGATTCGCCGTCCGCCGAGCGAGCCGCAGGGTCCGTGATCACGAGCAGCGAGCGCTCGGCCGACACCGGTCGTCCTTCCTCAGGTAACCTCTCCCCGCAAGAGCCCCTTGCCGCGCACCGCGTCAAGGGGCTTGGACCGTCCGGGGCTCCCGTTGTCAAACATGCCCCGCCTGGAAGGGGTGTACGCCTCATGCCCGCACTCGTACTCGTCGGCGCCCAATGGGGAGACGAGGGCAAGGGGAAGGCTACCGACCTGCTCGGCGGATCCGTCGACTACGTGGTCCGGTACCAGGGCGGCAACAATGCCGGCCATACCGTTGTCATCGGCGATCAGAAGTACGCCCTCCACCTGTTGCCCTCCGGCATCCTCACGCCCGAGTGCACGCCCGTCATCGGCAACGGTGTCGTGGTCGACCCGGGGGTGCTGCTCCACGAGATCAGCACCCTGGTCGAACGCGGCATCGATACCTCCAAGTTGCTCATCTCGGGCAATGCGCACCTGATCACGCCGTACCACCGCACTCTCGACAAGGTGACGGAACGGTTCCTCGGCAAGCGCAGGATCGGCACCACCGGGCGCGGCATCGGCCCGGCCTACGCCGACAAGATCAACCGGGTCGGGATCCGCGTCCAGGACCTGTTCGACGTCGGCATCCTGACCCAGAAGGTCGAGAGCGCGCTGTCGGACAAGAACCAGATGCTGGTCAAGATGTACAACCGCCGCGAGCTGCGGGTCGAGGAGGTGGTCGAGGAATACCTCGGCTACGCCGAGCAGCTCAAGCCGTACGTCGCCGACACCACGCTGGTCCTGAACCGGGCCCTGGACCAGGGCAAGGTCGTCCTGCTCGAAGGCGGCCAGGGCACGCTGCTGGACGTGGACCACGGCACCTATCCGTTCGTCACGTCCTCCAACCCGACCGCGGGCGGCGCGTGCGCGGGATCGGGCATCGGTCCGACCAAGATCACCGGCGTGATCGGCATCCTCAAGGCGTACACCACGCGCGTGGGTGCCGGACCGTTCCCGACCGAACTCTTCGACGAGGACGGCGAGGCGCTGCGCCGGATCGGCCACGAGCGCGGGGTGACCACCGGTCGCGACCGGCGCTGCGGCTGGTTCGACGCGGTCATCGCGCGCTATGCGACCCGGGTCAACGGGCTCACCGACTTCTTCCTGACCAAGCTGGACGTGCTGACCGGCTGGGAGGAGATCCCGGTCTGCGTCGCGTACGACATCGACGGCGTGCGGCACGACGAACTGCCGATGTCGCAGACCGACTTCCACCACGCGAAGCCGATCTACGAGAAGCTCCCCGGCTGGACCGAGGACATCACCGGCGCGCAGAGCTTCGACGATCTGCCGAAGAACGCGCAGGCGTACGTCCGCGCCCTGGAGGAGATGTCCGGCGCGCCGATCTCGGCGATCGGCGTCGGCCCCGGCCGCACGCAGACCATCGAGATCAACAGCCTGCTCCGCGGCAAGTAGCGGGCAGGCGGCGGCTCGCAGGGGCCGAGGACACGATGCGGGGCCCGGCCGACACACTGTCGGCCGGGCCCCGTGATCGTTGACAACCTGACGGGTGGAGCGGCGTTTGTCCGGCCGTAGGGTGGCCGCATGAGCACTCTGGACCCGGCGGCCGGGAAGGCCGTCTACGACGCCGACCGCGCCCACGTCTTCCACTCCTGGTCCGCACAGGGGCTCATCAGCCCGCTGGCGGTCGCGGGTGCCGAAGGTTCCTACTTCTGGGACTACGACGGCAACCGATACCTCGACTTCGCGTCCCAGCTGGTCAACACCAACATCGGCCACCAGCACCCCAAGGTCGTCGCGGCGATCAAGGCGCAGGCCGACAAGCTGTGCATGATCCAGCCGGCCTTCGCCAACGACGCCCGCAGCGAGGCCGCCCGGCTGATCACCGAGCTCGCGCCCGGCGACCTCGACCGAGTCTTCTTCACCAACGGCGGCGCCGAGGCGAACGAGAACGCGATCCGGATGGCGCGCCTGCACACCGGCCGGCACAAGGTGCTCTCCACCTACCGCTCGTACCACGGCGCCACCGCCAACGCGATCGCGCTGACCGGCGACCCGCGCCGCTGGCCGAACGAGACCGGCGTGTCCGGCATCGTGCACTTCTGGGGCCCCTACGCCTACCGCTCCGCCTTCCACGCCGACGGCGAGGCGCAGGAGTGCGAGCGCGCGCTGGCGCACCTGGAGAACACCATCGTGTTCGAGGGTGCCCAGACGATCGCCGCGATCGTGCTGGAGACCGTGGTCGGCACCGCCGGCATCCTGGTGCCGCCGGCCGGCTACCTTGCCGGGGTCCGGGCGCTGTGCGACAAGTACGGGATCATCTTCATCGCCGACGAGGTGATGGCCGGCTTCGGCCGCACCGGTGCGTGGTTCGCGGTGGACAACTGGGGCATCACCCCGGACCTGATCACCTTCGCGAAGGGCGTCAACTCCGGATACGTCCCGCTCGGCGGCGTGATCATCTCCGACCGCATCTTCGAGACCTTCCGCGAGCGCCCCTTCCCCGGCGGCCTGACCTACTCCGGTCACCCGCTCGCGTGCGCCGCCGCCGTCGCGACGATCACCGCGATGCGCGAGGAGAAGATCGTCGAGAACGCCAAGTGGCTCGGCGAGAGCGTGATCGGCCCCGAACTGCGCGCGATGGCCGAGCGGCACCCGAGCGTCGGCGAGGTCCGCGGCCTCGGCGTGTTCTGGGCGATCGAGTTGGTCAGGAACAAGGAGACCCGCGAGCCGCTGGTCGCCTACAACGCCGCCGGCCCGGCCGCGCAGCCGATGAACGAGTTCACCGCGGCGTGCAAGGCCCGCGGCCTGTGGCCGTTCGTCAACATGAACCGCACCCACGTGGTGCCGCCGTGCACGAGCACCGAGGGCGAGGTCAAGGAGGGCCTGGCCATCCTGGACGAGGCGCTGACCGTCGCGGACGCCTTCTGCGCGTGAGCACCCGCTGACCCCTCCTGAGGATCCGCCCGACCGGTTCGGGCGGTCCCGCTCGGAGCTTCGCAACGAGCCGTACCCGCACCCCGACCGGTGCGGGTACGGCTCTTTCCGCCTCCGCGGGCCGGTCGTTCGCGGATCCGGCGGTCGAACTCCCGACGTCGCGGGCGAAATCGGATGGGCACGTTGTTCCCCAAATCGGATATCCGTTCATATGATCGACGCGATCGACTTGATCGGACGGATGCCCGTCGGCGCGACGGCGCCGACGGCCGGCGGGAAGAGACCGCGTGCAGTCGGCACAGGGCAGTGTTTTAGACGGCGGCCTGCTTTTCGGCTCGGCCGATCCCATCGGCGCAGGCGCCCCGTTGCGGCGAACCAGCCTGCGCCAGGAGATCGCCGAGGTGCTCAGTGACGACCTGGTGACCGGGCGGCTCGCCGCCGGTACCTCGCTCACCGTCAACGAGACCGCGCAACGCTTCGGCGTCTCGGCAACTCCGGTACGGGAGGCGCTGATCCAACTGGCCGCGCAGGGCCTGCTGCTCGGCGGCCACCACCGCGGCTTCCAGGTGTGCACCTTCACCTGGACCGACTTCGCCGAGATCGTCGAGTCCCGTCGACTGCTCGGCGTCCCGCTGATCGGCCGGGTCGCGCGCACCGCGCCGGAGGAGGCGATGCCCGCGCTGTGTGCGCTCGGCGATCGGCTCGACGCCGCGCGATGGAACGGCGACGTGTCCGAGGTGGCCCTGCTCGATCGCCGCTTCTTCGCCGAACTCGGGCGCTGGAGCGGCAATCGCCGACTGGCGGACGTGCTCGCCGTGCTCCGGGTCCAGGCCTGGATGTACATCGTTCCCTACCTGCGCGACGCCCCGCCGACCGCGTCGGGCTGGGGCCGCTACCGCGAACTCGCCGACAAGGTCGCGCGACGCGACGCGGAGGCGGCGATGGCCCTGATGCGCGACTACACCTCGGTGGGCCGCCGGCTCGCCCGCGAACTCGCGGACGCGCGCTGACGATCGCCCCGCCCCAGGACGGTACGGTGGCGCCCTGACCCGCCACCCGCACCGACAAGACCGGGAGCTGCACCGTGGATTGCGACGTCTGGCTCGTTCCGCTGGTGGACGCGCTGTGTCACAACCCGGAGAATCCGTTCCGCGACGAATTGGCCGCCTACGACGCCGCGCTCGTCGGCAACGGCTTGCCTGCCGTGCCGGTGCGCACGTGGCAGCCGGGCACCGCAGAGGTGCGGTTGGCCGGCGCGTTCGACCACGAATCGCTGCACTACCTGCGCCGCGCCTATCTGCTGCACCGCACGGGGTTCCCGGTCACCCCGGTGGAGCGGCTGGGCGAGGACTACGACCGGCTCCTGGAGACCTTCGAGGCCGCCGCCCAGTTCTCCCACCTGGTCTGGCACTACGACCACGCGGGCGCCTACCTGCCGATCGACTTCCCGCAGCCGCTGATGGACGACCCGCTGCCCGAGGACGGCGGGCCGCTGGGCTCCAGCCTGGGCATGCTGCGCGAGCTGGAGGACCTCGCCCCCTACATCGGGGTGGACCTGCTCGACCCGCCCCGACCCACGCCCACCTACGACGGAGCGCCGTTCGCCCGCGAGCGCTTCGTGTGGGCGACCCTGTACGCCGCGGCGCAGGAGAGCGTGACCCTGGGCGCGATGGTGGTCTTCGCCTGAGTTCGGTGCTCGTGCCGCACCCCACCGGTGCCGTGCGCCGGCAGGGTTCACCCCGGGCGCGGCGCCCGGCACGGCCCCTCGCCGCACCGCCGAAACGTCCGAGTACTCCGGTACGAGAACGTTCCGGCGGCACACCGAGGCACCGCACCGGACACCGCGCCGGGTCAAACCCTGCCGGCGCACGGCACTAGGCTGCCGGTGTGAAGGTCCTCGTGATTGGCAGCGGTGCCCGTGAGCACGCGCTGTGCCGCTCGCTCTCCCTCGACTCCGCGGTCTCCGCCGTCTACTGCGCGCCCGGCAACGCCGGCATCGCCCAGGTGGCCGAGCTGCGCCAGGTCGACGCCCTCAACGCCGGGGACGTGGCCGACCTCGCGCAACGGCTCGGCGTCGACCTCGTCGTCGTCGGCCCCGAGGCGCCGCTGGTCGCCGGTGTCGCGGACGCCGTGCGCGCCCGCGGCATCGACTGCTTCGGCCCGTCCGGCACCGCCGCCCGGCTGGAAGGCTCCAAGGCGTTCGCCAAGGAGGTGATGGCCGCGGCCGGCGTGCCCACCGCGCGCAGCTACGTGTGCACCACCCCCGAGGAGGCCGACCACGCGCTGGACGCGTTCGGGCCGCCCTACGTGGTCAAGGACGACGGCCTGGCCGCCGGCAAGGGTGTCGTGGTCACCGACGACATCGAGGCCGCCCGCGCGCACGCCGCGTCCTGCGACCGCGTGGTGATCGAGGAGTTCCTGGACGGCCCCGAGGTCTCGCTGTTCGTGCTGTGCGACGGCAACGACGTGGTGGCCCTGCAGCCCGCCCAGGACTTCAAGCGGGTCGGCGACCAGGACGCCGGCCCCAACACCGGCGGCATGGGCGCCTACACCCCGCTCCCGTGGGCCCCCGAGGGCCTGACCGAAGACCTGGTGCGCACCGTCGCCCAGCCCACCGTGGACGAGATGCGCCGCCGCGGCACCCCGTTCTCCGGCGTGCTGTTCATCGGCCTGGCGCTGACCTCGCGCGGCCCGCGCGTGATCGAGTACAACTGCCGCTTCGGCGACCCGGAGACCCAGGTCGTGCTGGCGAGCCTGGCCACCCCGCTGGCGGGCGTGCTGCACGCGTCCGCCACCGGCCGCCTGGGCGAGCTGGAGCCGCTGCGCTGGCACGAGGGCGCGGCGGTGACCGTCGTGATCGCCGCGGAGAACTACCCGGCCACCCCGCGCACCGGCGACCCGATCAAGGGCCTGGCCGAGGTGGCCAAGCTCCCGCACACCTACGTCCTGCACGGCGGCACCCGCCGCGGCGAGGCCGGCGACGTGTTGTCCTCCGGCGGCCGGGTACTCTCGGTGATCGGCACCGGGGCGACCCTGGAACAGGCATGCGAACGTGCGTACGAGGGCGTCGCGCTGATCGGCCTGCCCGGCTCGCACCACCGCACCGACATCGCGGCCAAGGCGATCCGGGGCGAGATCAGCGTCGCCGGCGGGGTCGCGAACAGCTGAATTCGGCCGTTTGCAGTCGTCACCGGTCGGCTCGAACACACACAGCCGTCCGGCCCCGGATCTCACTCGCAGGGATGGTGTTCGGCCCGAAGGGGCTGAACACCCGAACTCGTCGCATTATCGTGCGAGCACCGCGGGTCGTGACCGACGACCCGGACGAGTGATCCCCGGATCCAGGATCGGATGAGGGCGATGCGTGTGGGCGAGTCGGCCGAACCACTGGCGTTGGCCGAGGCGCGCGCGCGGGCGCGCGCGGTGCTGTGGGTGCGCAACGGCGCCGTCCTTGCCGCGCTTACGGCCGCCGGCCTGCTGCTGTACGGCGCCTCGCGCACATTCGGCGCGAGTGCGCCGGGAACGCTGCTCGCCGCCTCGGCGGTGGCCCTGGTGGCCGTGCTCGCCTGGGTCGCGCTCGATCTCGCGCTGGTACGCAGGACCGGCGTCCCGGCGATCACGCTGAGCGCGCGGGACGCCCCCGAGCTGCACACGATGGTCCGCGAACTGGCCGAGGAGCTGCACGTTCCGATGCCGGACGGCATCCGACTGTGCCCCGAATGCGACAGCTGGCTGGAGCCCGACCCCCGACGGGCCCGGCGCACCGTGCTGGTGATCGGCGCACCGTTCCTGTGGTGGCTGCGAGAGGGTGAACTGCGCGCCCTGCTCGCCCCGGTCGTGGCGGGCACCGAGGCATCGGCCGAACCGGCCGTCGCGGGTGCGCGGCGCTGGGTGCGCAGGCTGGACGCCGTCGCCGACGTGCGCCGCTCACTGGGCCCGCTCCCGCTGCGCCCGGCCCGCCGCGTCTCCCGCGCGTTCGCCCGCCAACTGCTGGGCCTGTGCCAGGGCCACGCCGAGCTGATGGAACGCGAGATCGCGGTCGGCGCGGCGGCCCTGGCCATCCCGCTGGAGCCGGAGCTGCGGGCCGCCGCGCACGAACAGGTCGGTCTGGCCTACGCGGGCTGGGACCGGCTGCTGACCCGCCTCGCGGCCCCCGCCTGGACGATCGGGCGGCGGCCGGACGCGCTGATGGCGGGTGTGGTGTCGGCACTGACCGAGCTGTCCCGGCGGGACAAGCTCGCGAACGCGTTCGGTGCGCGCCTGACCGAGCGGCCCGCCAGCGACCTGCTCACCGACCCGGACGCCATGGACGGCGAGATCTCCCGCCTGGCGGCGGGCATCTTCGCGGACAACCCGACCCCGGACCCGGTCCGCTGGGCGGACTACCCGCAGGCGGTCATCGAGCCGGTCTGGCGGGCCCGGGCAGCGGCCTTCGCGGCCCCGGTCGACGACGCCCTGGCGGGGCTGCGCCGGGACCCGGACGAGGGCCGGCGCAGGGCCGCCGACCACCTGTTCGCGGTGGTCGCGTGCGCGGCCCTGGACACCGGCCGGATGCGGCCGGCGGTGGACTGGCTGGACGGCCCGGTCCTGGTCGACGGAGCCGGCCGGGCGGTCGACCTGGCGACCCTGATCACCCGCGCCGTCGACGAGGGCAACGACGCCCCGCTGCGCACGTGGCTGGCCCGCATCGGCATCCCCACCCGGGAACCGGTCCACCCGGGCGGCTCCGCCGCGTAGGCCGTGTCCGGCGGTGGGCCGGCACATTCCGGCCCCGACGGGGGTCGTGAAAGACTCGGCTCGCCTCGCCCCGGCGCAGAAGCGGCGAGCCCACGACCCGAGAAAGTGCTGGTTTCAGTGAGCGGATTCGTCACCAAGCCCGAGCCGGTCGAGGTTCCCGGCCTGACCCACATCCACACCGGCAAGGTGCGTGATCTGTACACCGACACCGACGGCAACCTCGTGATGGTGGCGAGCAACCGGATGTCGGCCTTCGACTGGGTCCTGGACCCGGAGATCCCGGAGAAGGGTCGGATCCTCACCAGCATGTCGCTGTGGTGGTTCGAACTGCTCGCGGACCTGTATCCCAACCACGTGATCTCCACCGAGGTCCCGGCCGGTGCCCCCGCCGACTGGGCCGGCCGTGCGCTGGTGTGCCGGCGCCTGGACATGGTGCCGGTCGAGTGCGTCGCGCGCGGCTACCTGGCCGGTTCCGGCCTGGTGGAATACCGCGAGGCGCGCACGGTATGCGGGATCGCGCTGCCCGAGGGCCTGACCGACGGCTCCGAACTGCCCGCGCCGATCTTCACCCCGGCCACCAAGGCCGAGGTCGGCGAGCATGACGAGAACGTGTCGTACGACTACGTCGTCGAGCACCACGGCGCCGAGCTGGCCACCACGCTGCGCCAGGCCACGCTGGCCGTCTACGGCCGGGCCCGGGACATCGCCCGCGAGCGCGGGATCATCCTGGCCGACACCAAGTTCGAGTTCGGCCTCGACCCGGAGGGCCGGCTCGTGCTGGCCGACGAGGTGCTCACGCCCGACTCGTCGCGCTTTTGGCCCGCCGACGAATGGGAGCCCGGGCACGCCCAACCGTCCTTCGACAAGCAGTACGTGCGCGACTGGCTGGCCTCGCCCGACTCCGGCTGGGACCGCGCGGCGGACAGCCCGCCGCCGGCCCTGCCCGAGGAGGTCGTCCGGCGTACGCACGAGAAGTACGTCGAGGCGTACGAGCGACTGACCGGCCGCCGCTGGGCCTGAGCACCGCACCCGATCACCGCCGGGCTCCTGCCGGGGCCCGGCGGTGTCGTGTCCCGGCACACCCGCGGGGCCGGGCATCCGGATGCCCGGCCCCGCGGGCCCGGGAGCTGCCGTATGCGCACAGCAAGAAGGCCGGATCACCTGGGTGATCCGGCCTTCTCATGGAGCGGACGACGAGATTCGAACTCGCGACCCTCACCTTGGCAAGGTGATGCTCTACCAACTGAGCCACGTCCGCACGACTCGGGGTTTCGGCCCCGCGTTGTGTCCCAACCCTACCCGATCCGCGGAGGTGGTTGCCACCAACCTCGGTTCGAGGGGTCGAGCAGAGCAGGCGACAGGAATCGAACACTGCGTCTCCCCCTTGGAAAGGGGGCGCTCTACCACTGAGCTACGCCTGCGTGTGTTCCCCGGTTTCCCGGGTGCAAGAGAACTCTATAGGACCCCGGGAGGTGCCAAGTACGCTCCGGAGTCGGATCGCTACAGATGTCCGGCTTTGCCGGAAAAGTTCTTCCGTGGGGTCCCGATCCCCGTCCTGCCGACTGGCGCAGGACGGGGGCCGGAAGGCCCGGCCGGACGTGGATCGCGCCGGATGCCGGGAGGGTGGTGCCGTCAGTTGGCGGTGTTGGCGGCCTCGAATTCCGCGTACACGCGAGCCGGGATGCGCCCGCGGGCGGGCACGTCCATGCCGCGTGCTCGGGCCCAGGCCCGCACCGCCGCCGGGTCGGAGGTGACGGTGGTCTGACGGAACGGCTTTCCCGTGCGCGCGGTTCGCCGCGCGACCGCGAGATAAGGAGCCAGGGCATCCCGCATCTGCTGAACGTGCTCTTCCGAAAGGTCGATTTCATACGACTTGCCGTCGAGGCCGAAACGGATGGTTTCCGTGGCCTCGCTTCCGTCGATGTCGTCGTGCAGGCTGACGACTACACGCTGGGCCATGGCGGTGTCCTCTCGGGTGATAGCACCGAGGCGAAAAACAAAACTACATTGCCGATTCTAAGCGCTAAACGCGAACCGTTGCGGTGTGGTCCGCTGTTCTTCGGTTCGGTAGGCGCTAATTTACCGGTCGGCGATTCGTTTTCACGATACGCGAGATATTCCTCTCGCCGCGCGCGGGTGGGCGTGTCCGTCCGTCGGCCGAGCAGGCATCCACAGCCTGTGGACAACATTCGGCCGCATCCGCGGTCGAGTGGGGCGGGGTAGGGCACATTGCCCGTTTCGAGACGATTTATTAACATCGAGACCTGCCGAACCTGCCTGTGGACAACCCCAAAGCTGTGGATAACTTGGCGTCGGGGCGGTCCCCCGGAGGCGGCCGGTACCCTGATACCGCCGATCCATCGGGTCCCGGCGTCGACCGACCCGATCCAGCAGCAGGGTCCGAACCCCCGTATCCCGGATACGGACCGGCCCGAACCATCACAGTGGGAGTGCCTGTGGCACGCGTCGTCGTCGACGTCATGCTCAAGCCGGAAATCCTCGACCCCCAGGGACAGGCCGTGCAGCGCGCGCTGCCGCGTCTGGGATTCGACGGAATCACCGACGTCCGCCAAGGCAAGCGTTTCGAACTGGAGCTGGAGGGACCGGTCGACGAGGCCGCCCTCGCCCGCATCCGCGAAGCCGCCGAGTCGTTCCTCGCCAACACCGTGATCGAGGACTTCGTGGTCCGCGTCGAGGCGGAGGAGGGGAAGTGACGATCCGCGTCGGCGTCGTCACCTTCCCCGGCTCGCTCGACGACCGCGACGCCCGGCGCGCGGTGCGTATCGCCGGTGCCGAGCCGGTCGCCCTGTGGCACAAGGACAAGAACCTCCAGCAGGTCGACGCGGTCGTCCTGCCCGGTGGATTCTCGTACGGCGACTACCTGCGTTGCGGCGCGATCTCGCGCTTCTCGCCGGTCATGGAATCGGTGATCGAGCAGGCACAGGCCGGCCTTCCGGTATTGGGCATCTGCAACGGTTTCCAAATTCTTTGCGAATCCCACCTGCTGCCGGGCGCGCTCACCCGCAACGACCACCTGCACTTCATCTGCCGTGACCAAAAGTTGCGCATCGAGAACGTGTCCAGCGCATGGACGTCGGACTTCGCGCAGGGGCAGGAGATCACCGTTCCGCTCAAGAACGGTGAAGGCGGTTTCGTCGCCGACGAGCGCACCCTGGACATGTTGGAGGCCGAGGGCCGCGTGATCGCGCGATACCTCGACGTCAACCCGAACGGATCGCGTCGCGACATCGCCGGTATCAGCAACGCCGCCGGAAACGTGGTCGGTCTGATGCCGCACCCCGAGCACGCGGTCGAGCCGCTGACCGGTCCGACGACCGAGGGCCTCCCGTTCTTCACCTCGATCCTGAAGCGCCTGGTGAACGCCTGATGAGCCTGGACACCGTCAAGAACGCGCTCGACCACCCCGAGGTCGAGCAGCCCTTCGCCGAACTCGGCCTCAAGCCGGACGAGTACGCGCGCATCCGGGAGATCCTCGGCCGCCGGCCGACCTCGTCCGAACTGGCGATGTACTCGGTGATGTGGTCCGAGCACTGCTCGTACAAGTCGAGCAAGGTGCACCTGCGCCAGTTCGGCGACAAGATGCCCGAGAACGACGCGATGCTCGTGGGCATCGGCGAGAACGCCGGCGTCGTCGACGTCGGCCAGGGCTACGCGGTGACCTTCAAGGTCGAGTCGCACAACCACCCCTCCTACGTGGAGCCCTACCAGGGCGCCGCGACCGGCATCGGTGGCATCGTGCGCGACATCCTGGCGATGGGCGCCCGCCCGGTCGCGGTGATGGACCCGCTGCGGTTCGGTGCGGCCGAGCACCCCGACACCCGGCGCGTGCTGCCCGGCGTGGTCGCGGGCATCGGCGGCTACGGCAACTGCCTGGGCCTGCCCAACATCGGCGGCGAGATCGTCTTCGACCCCTGTTACCAGGGCAACCCGCTGGTCAACGCCCTGTGCGTGGGCGTGATGAAGCACGAGGACATCCACCTCGCGCAGGCGTCCGGCGCGGGCAACCTGGTGATCCTGTACGGCGCCCGCACCGGCGGCGACGGAATCGGCGGCGTCTCGGTCCTGGCCTCGGAGACCTTCACCGAAAACGATGGTGGCGGGTCCGGCCCGGCCAAGCGCCCGGCCGTCCAGGTCGGCGACCCGTTCCAGGAGAAGCTGCTGATCGAGTGCACCCTGGAGCTGTTCCGCGAGCACCTGGTCGCGGGCATCCAGGACCTCGGCGGCGCGGGCCTGTCCTGCGCCACCTCCGAGCTGGCCTCGGCCGGCTCCGGCGGCATGCGGGTCGAGCTGGACACCGTTCCGCTGCGCGACCACACGCTCTCGCCCGAAGAGATCCTGATGAGCGAGTCGCAGGAGCGCATGTGCGCGGTCGTGGAGCCGGCCCACGTGGCCCGCTTCATGGAGATCTGCGACAAGTGGGACGTGATCGCCACCGTCGTCGGCGAGGTCACCGAGGGCGAGCGGCTGGAGATCTACTGGCACGGCGAGCAGATCGTCGACGTGCCGCCGCGCACGGTCGCGCACGAGGGCCCCGTCTACGAGCGCCCGTACGCCCGCCCGCAGTGGCAGGACACCCTCCAGGCGGACGCCGCCGAGCGGCTGCCGCGCCCGGGCACGGCCGAGGAGCTCAAGGCCACCCTGCTGAAGGTCGTCGCGTCGCCGAACCTGGCGGACAAGTCGTGGGTCACCGCGCAGTACGACCGGTACGTGCTCGGCAACACCGTGCTGGCCCAGCCGGAGGACTCCGGCATGGTCCGGATCGACGAGGAGACCGGCCTGGGCGTCGCGCTCGCCACCGACGGCAACGGCCGCTTCTGCAAGCTGGACCCGTACGCCGGCGCACAGCTCGCGCTGGCCGAGGCCTACCGCAACGTGGCCACCACCGGTGCCAAGCCGCTGGCCGTCACCGACTGCCTGAACTTCGGCTCGCCCGAGGACCCGGCGGTGATGTGGCAGTTCGCCGAGACCACGCGTGGTCTCGCGGACGCGTGTCAGGTCCTGGGCACGCCGGTGACCGGCGGCAACGTGTCGTTCTACAACCAGACCGGCGAGACGGCGATCCACCCGACGCCGGTGGTCGGCGTGCTGGGCGTGATCGACGACGTCGAGCGGCGCACGCCGATCGGCTTCGCCGAGGAGGGGCAGATCATCCTGCTCCTGGGCGACACGCACGAGGAGCTCTCCGGCTCGGCCTGGGCCCAGGTGGCCCACGACCACCTCGGCGGCCTGCCGCCGAGGGTCGACCTGGAGCGCGAGCGGCTGCTCGCCGAGATCCTGATCGCGGGTTCGCGGGACGGCATGATCGACGCCGCGCACGACCTCGCCGACGGCGGCCTGGCCCAGGCGCTGGTCGAGGCGTGCCTGGCCGGTGGCCACGGTGCCCGGGTCGTGCTGGCCGAGAACCTCGACCCGACGGTCGCGCTGTTCAGCGAGTCGGCGGGCCGGGCGATCGTCGCGGTGCCGCGGAGCGAGGAACTGCGCTTCAGCGACATGTGCAAGGTGCGCGGTCTGCCGTGCGCCCGGATCGGCGTGGTCGACGGCGACACGCTCGACTTCCAGGGCCACTTCACGGTGGCGCTGAGCGAGGTGCGCACCGCCCACGAGGGGACCCTCGAGGGTCTGTTCGGCTGATCGGCGACATCCTGTGCCCGTGCGGGGTGCCTCGTGCACCCCTCACGGGCACTTCCGCTCCTCGGTGTTCAGGTTCCGATCGAAGCTCACGCGCACCGGCGCCCCCCGCGACGGGGTGTACTCCAGCGTGCGGTTGTCGAGGAAGCGCACGCTCGTGATCGTTGCCCTGCGGCTCTCGCACTGGCGCAGGATGCTCGTGCTCCGGTTCAGCCCGGCACTGAGGCGAATGTCCAGGTCGTAGTTCGGTTCGATCGTGTACGAGGCCGCTTCGTCCACCCGCACCGCCCGAATCCGGCCGTCCGGCGATACCGCCACGACCTCTCCGGCCGGGCGGTCGTCCCGGGTGAGCACGGCGACCACGGCGCCGAGGGCCATCACCAGCCCGGCCACGAACGCGAGGCCGAGTGCCGCCACGCGGACCAAGAAGCCGCGGAACGTGAGCGCGACCTCGATCCCGATCAGGCAGAATCCGAACGCGGCCGGAACCACCCCGCCGATCAGGATCCCTCGGTCGAACACGTCCAGGTTCCACGGGTTGGCCGCCGCGATCCGCCACGTGGGCAACGCCACGAGGGCCGATCCCAGCAGTAGCGTCCTGCGCACGATCACCGCGACGCGGACCGGGCGCCGTGCGGCGGCGGGGCCCGTGCCCACGTGCGTGCCGGACCTCGTCCCGAGGCGCATCGCCCCACCCCCCGCCCCGCGGTGCGCCCGCGGCCACTACGTCCCCAACCGGTACGGCCGGAACGTACCGTGGCCGGGCCAGTACGGGTAGGGCACGGTGGCGTGGTGCGCGCCCTTCGAGGCGCTCTCCTCGTACGCGAAGTAGGTCGTGTGCGCCGCATCCGCCCAGCCCGCGAAGATCAGCGTGTGTCCGGCCGCCCCCGGCGCGGGGTTCAGCAGGATGTCGCCGGGCCGCAGGTCGTCCCGGCCGATCGGGTGGGACACCTCCGGCAGGGTCACCGTGGTCAGCCCCGGCGGCGACAGCCCCCAGGCCATCGAGACCAGCCCCGAGCAGTCCGTGCGGTAGCCGTCGTGCAGCCCGCTCATGCTGTAGCCCAGCCGCAGGTCGGCCCACCGCTTCGCGCGGGCCACGATCTCGTCCCCGTCCGGGGCCGCCGGGGTGACCGGTGCCACGGGTGGGGCCGATGCGACCGGTGTGACCCGGGCGATGCCCGCGCCGCGACCGATCGGCCGGACCGTGACCGGTCCGTCGTACGCCTCGGGCAGCGCGAACGGCGGCTCGGCGACGCGGACCGAGGCGGCGGCCGGCGGCGGAGCGGTGGCCGGCGCGGCCAGGTCGAGCAGTCGGGTCGCCGCGACCTCGTCCACCTCCGCGTACGCCCGCGCGTTCTCGACCAGCCGGCCGGCCAGGTCCACCCCGGTGCGCTCGGCCCGATCCAGCGTCTCCACCGCCTCGCGCAGCCGGGCGCGCACCGCCTCGAAGGTCTGCGGAGCCAGCGGCCGACTCGTCGCCACGTCGACGGCCGCGACGCGCTCGCGCAGCGCCCACATCTCGCCGGCGACCGCCCGCAACCGGCCCGCGAGGGCCACCAGCGCACCCGGCGTCGCGGTGAACCCGGCGGTCACCGCGGTGCCCACCGTTCGTCCAGCCAGGCCGCGCTGCCGTCGGCCGGAAACCGCTCGTGCGGGCCGGCCCCGGCCGCCTCCCGGGCGGCCCGCTCGTTGGCCGCGATCCGGGCGAGCGCGGCCCGCATCGCGGCCGCGTGCGCCCGCAGCGCCTCGACCACGGCGAGCACGGCCGGCTCCGTCGCCGCGCACTCCCGCCGCCACGTCTGCGCGCGGACCGCGAAGGCGTCCGCCGCGCCGCCCTGCCAATCGGTCGCGATGATCGGCCCGGGCCGCACCCGCTCGCTCGCCGCCGCCAACTCGGCCGCGATCGTGTCGACCCGGCCGGGATCCCCGTAATTGCTCATGGGCCCAGCGTCACGATTCGGCGGTCGGCCCGGGCGGCCCGGAGCCGAATCTGTGCAGAAACGAATCGGCTACCCGCGCTCGGTCGCGCGCTCTAATCTGCACCCATGACGAGCCGTCCCGCCGCCCCCCGCCCTCGCAAGGTCGACCCGGTCAAGGTGCGTGCCGCGCTGATCGCGCAGTGGCGCGCGATCGTGGACGTCACGGCCCGGCTGACCCCGGCCCAACTGGCCGCTCCCTCCGGCCTGACCGGCTGGTCCACCGCCAACCTGGTCGGACACCTGGCCGCGAGCATCCAGGCGGTACCGCGTTGGCTCGCCGAGCCCGCCCCGACCGGCCCGGTGATCACCGTCGAACAGTGGGCGAACGGCACCTCCGCCTACGCCGCCGTGGTCTCCTCCATCGCCGACGAGATGGCCGAGGCCGGCCACACCCCCGCCGACTACGCGGACGCCGCGATCGCCGCCCTCGACGGCGTCCCGGACACCCGGGTCACCGTCACCCGGATCGGTCCGATGCGCGTCGCCGACATGCTCGTGACCCGCCTGATCGAAGGCGTCGTGCACGCGGACGACCTCGAACGCGCCATCGGCGAACCGTTCCCGCACGACCGGCAGGCGCTGGGCACCGTGGTGCGGGCGCTGGCCGACGCGCTGGCGACCCGGGCGCCCGGGCACTCGGTCGAGGTCCGCGTCCCGCCGTTCGCCGTAGTGCAGTGCGTCACAGGCCCCCGGCACACTCGGGGCGTTCCGCCCAACGTGGTCGAGACCGACCCAAGGACCTGGATCCGCCTCGCCACCGGCCGCCTGACCTGGGCGGACGCGGTCGAGGACGGCCGGGTGCTGGCCAGTGGCGAACGCAGCGACTTGTCCGGAAACCTGCCACTGATGGGGTGAACCGCGACGGATCCGGCGCTGTCGTAGACTCGATCACGTGCCACGTGGCGATGGACGACTCAACCACGATCTCTTCCCCGGCGAGAAGGGCCCGCAGGATGCCTGCGGCGTCTTCGGCGTTTGGGCCCCCGGCGAAGAGGTCGCAAAACTCACCTACTTCGGTCTCTACGCATTGCAGCACCGCGGAACGGAATCCGCCGGCATAGCTGTGAGCAACGGATCCCAGATCCTGGTCTTCAAGGACATGGGCCTGGTCTCCCAGGTCTTCGACGAAACCACCCTGGGCTCGCTTCGCGGGCACATGGCCGTCGGCCATGCCCGCTACTCGACCACCGGTTCGTCGGTCTGGGAGAACGCCCAGCCGACCTTCCGGGCCACCGCGACCGGCAGCATCGCGCTCGGCCACAACGGAAACCTCACCAACACGGGTGAGCTGTCCCGTCTGGTCGCCGAGCAGGGCCCCGATCGCGGCGAATCGAACCATCCCTACCAGGGCCGGATCGAGGCCAGCAGCGACACCGATCTGCTGACCACGCTCCTGGCCGGCAGCCCGGACCTGTCCCTGGAACAGACCGCGATGCAGGTGTTGCCCGAGGTCAAGGGCGCCTTCTCGCTGGTCTTCATGGACGAGACCACGCTCTACGCCGCGCGCGATCCCCAGGGCATCCGGCCCCTCGTGCTCGGTCGGCTGGAACGCGGCTGGGTGGTCGCGAGCGAGACCGCCGCCCTGGACATCGTCGGCGCCTCGTTCATTCGCGAGATCGAGCCGGGCGAGTTGATCGCGGTCGACGAGCACGGCCTGCGCACCCGACGCTTCGCCGAGGCCAAGCCCAAGGGCTGCGTCTTCGAATACGTCTACCTGGCCCGCCCGGACACCACGATCGCCGGCCGCGGCGTCTACGCGTCCCGGGTCGAGATGGGCCGCCGGCTGGCCCAGGAGTTCCCGGTCGACGCCGACCTGGTCATGCCGACCCCGGAATCGGGCACCCCGGCCGCGATCGGCTACGCCGAGCAGTCCGGCATTCCGTACGGAAACGGCCTGGTCAAGAACTCCTACGTGGGTCGGACCTTCATCCAGCCCAGCCAGACCATCCGGCAGCTGGGCATCCGGCTCAAGCTCAATCCGCTGCGCGAGGTCATCCAGGGCAAGCGACTGGTCGTCGTCGACGACTCGATCGTGCGCGGCAACACCCAGCGTGCGCTGGTGCGCATGTTGCGCGAGGCCGGCGCGGCCGAGGTGCACGTGCGGATCTCCTCGCCGCCGGTGAAGTGGCCGTGCTTCTTCGGCATCGACTTCGCCACCCGGGCCGAGCTGATCGCCAACGGTCTCTCGGTCGACGAGATCGCCAAGTCCCTCGGGGCCGACTCGCTCGCCTACATCTCGATCGACGCGATGGTCGAGGCGACCACCATCCCCAAGGACCGGCTGTGCCGGGCCTGCTTCGACGGGGAATACCCGATCGAACTGCCCGACCCCGAGCGGCTGGGCAAGCACCTCCTCGAAGGCATCGAGCAGACCGTCCGCACCGACGTGGACGGCGTGCAGGCCCTCCTCGGCGGCGGCGGGGCCGAGGACGCGCTCCGCCGTCCCTGATCAGCCGAGTCCCCGAGTTCTCTTCTTCGGATCGCCGCGTCGTGTCCCCCACCCGGGGGCGCGGCGGGGTGTCCGAGGAGATCCACCGACCCGACCCGAAAGGGCCGCCGCCGTGAGCGACCAGTCCACCCCCACCCCCAGCACCGCGACCTACGCCGCGGCCGGCGTCGACATCGAGGCCGGTGATCGCGCCGTCGAACTCATGAAGCAATGGGTCGGCAAGGCCACCCGGCCCGAGGTCGTCGGCGGCCTGGGCGGCTTCGCGGGCCTGTTCGACGTGTCCGCGTTCAAGCGGTACGAACGCCCCCTGCTGGCCACCGCGACGGACGGGGTGGGAACCAAGGTCGCCATCGCGCAGGCGATGGACAAGCACGACACGATCGGCCACGACCTGGTCGGCATGGTCGTCGACGACCTGGTCGTGTGCGGCGCCGAGCCGCTGTTCATGACCGACTACATCGCCACCGGCAAGGTCGTCCCCGAGCGCATCGCGGCGATCGTCAAGGGCATCGCCGAGGGCTGCGTACTGGCCGGCTGCGCGCTGGTCGGCGGCGAGACGGCCGAGCACCCCGGCCTGCTCGACCCGAACGAGTACGACGTCGCGGGCGCCGGCACCGGGGTCGTGGAGGCCGACGGCCTGCTCGGCGCGGAGCGGGTGCGCGCAGGCGACGTGGTG
Organism: Embleya sp. NPDC008237; assembly: GCF_042956465.1. Lineage (NCBI taxonomy): Bacteria > Bacillati > Actinomycetota > Actinomycetes > Kitasatosporales > Streptomycetaceae > Embleya > Embleya sp. NPDC008237. The sequence continues at coordinate 58,338 of NZ_JBIBGL010000025.1, read as the reverse complement.
ATCGCGATGGCCGCCTCCGGTCTGCACTCGAACGGTTACTCGCTGGCCCGGCACGTGTTCTTCACGCTCGCCGGCTGGAGCCTGGACCGGGACGTCCCGGAACTGGGCCGCACACTCGGCGAGGAACTGCTCGAACCGACCCGGATCTACTCGCTGGACTGCCTCGACATGGCCCGGCGCACCGACGTGCACGCCTTCTCGCACGTCACCGGCGGCGGCCTGGAGGCCAACCTCGCGCGCGTGCTCCCGGCCCACCTGGACGCGCGCCTGGACCGCTCGACCTGGACACCGGCCCCGGTCTTCGGCCTGGTCGGCGCGCTCGGCCGGGTGCCCCGCGCCGAGTTGGAGAAGACGCTGAACATGGGCGTGGGCATGGTCGCGGTGGTCGCCGCGGAGGCGGCCGACGCGGCGCTGGCGGTGCTCGCCGAGCGCGGCGTGCCGGCCTGGATCCTCGGCGACATCGTCACCGGCTCCGGCCGGGCCGTACTGAACGGCGATCACCGGGCATGACGAAGGCACCCGCGGCGGTGGCCGTCGTCCCGGATCGGGACGGCGGCGCCCCCGTGGGCGCGTTCGCGAGCACGCCAAACGGCCCGGGGTCGAGTAGTCGTCCTACTCGGTCCCGGACCGGGCGGTGTCACAGCGCACGGGCGCCCCGGCTGAAGTGGGCGTTCGTTCCCGTGCTCGAGAACGAGGAACGCAGGGTCAACGATGGCGCGATCGGCCGTCGTCTTCCTCGTCCTCGTCATCGTTGTAACGAGCCGAATACCCCGCGTAGGGGTCGTCGAACTCGTCTTCACTCGTGTCGTCGTCAACCTCAGGCTTGCCGATCGGCAAGTCGGTTGGCGACGACGCGCCCAGCTCTTCAGCCAGACGGCTCAGATCCGTACCGCCGCTGTTGTACTTCAGCTGGCGGGCGACCTTTGTCTGCTTGGCCTTGGCCCGGCCGCGCCCCATGGCTCGACCCCCTCAACGACGGGGCTCACGGCCCCGGGTCTTGACACGCGTTCATAGTCAGGGTCGGTTCGATGGCACTTGAGAACCGGCCCGTAGGGGATTAACGGTACCTGCTTCCGCTGCCGGGCGGTACGTCGCATGGGTGACAGCGGGGCTCGGACCCCGACCGAGCTGTGCTGTTCCGGCTGGTCAGGGGCCTGATCTGGGGTCCTTTGCCGAGTCTGACGATACCGTGTCGGTCAGCTTTGGAGGTAGATGTCACGCAGGCGGCCCACATCCGCCATGCGCCGCTCGGCCAATCGGTCCGCCGCGACGGCCGGTGGCACCCCCTCCTCGTCGGCCAGCGCGAAGATCTTGGCGGTCGTCGCGCGGATGCCCGTGGCCTTGCGCTTGGCGCGTTCGAAGTCGAATCCGTGCCGCTCGTCGGCGACCTGGATCACCCCGCCGGAGTTGACCACGTAGTCCGGCGCGTAGAGCACTCCGCGCTCGGCGAGCGCCTTCTCGATGCCGGGATGGGCCAGCTGGTTGTTGGCCGCCCCGCACACCACGGCCGCGGTCAGCACGGGGACGGTGGCGTCGTTCAGCGCGCCGCCCAGCGCGCAGGGCGCGTACACGTCCAGGTCCGAGAGCCGGATCAGGGCGTCGGTGTCGGCTGCGAAGTCCACCTCGGGATGCAGGTGGCGCACGTGCGCCACCGCCCGCTCGTCGACGTCGGTGATCACCACCGAGGCGCCGTCCTCGACCAGGTGACCGACCAGGTGCCGGCCGACCTTGCCGACGCCCGCCACGCCCACTCGGCGTCCGCGCAGCGTCGGGGTGCCCCAGCGGTGCTCGGCGGACGCCAGCATGCCCTGGAAGACGCCGTACGCGGTCAGCACGGACGAGTCGCCCGCACCGCCGTTCTCGGGGGAGCGACCGGTGACGTAGTCGCACTCCTTGGCGACCACGTCCATGTCGTCGACGTAGGTGCCCACGTCGCAGGCGGTGATGTAGCGACCGCCCAGCGACTGGACGAACCGCCCGTAGGCGCGCAGCAGCACCTCGGACTTGTCCCGGTCGGGGTCGCCGATGATCACGGCCTTGCCGCCGCCGTGGTCGAGTCCGGCCAGGGCGTTCTTGTAGGCCATGCCGCGGGAGAGGTTGAGGACGTCCGCGACGGCCGCTTCCTCGGTCTCGTAGGGGTGGAACCTGGTGCCGCCGAGGGCGGGTCCCAGGGCACTGGAGTAGATCGCGATGATCGCGCGCAGGCCGCTCGCGCGGTCCTGGCAGAAGACGACCTGTTCGTGGCCGGTCGACCTGCCGAACACCAGGCCCGACGTCGTGCCGTCGGGGCCATCCATCCTGTCGGTCACTGTGGTGACTCCATGGGATCGTGGTGATGTATCCGCCGCGCGGATCTGCGCGGCGGTTCAAGCCTAGAACCCCTGGGGATCACCGGGTCGGACCTTCTCCACGTCAGGGCTCGACCGACGTGCCAAGATTCGTTCGTGCGGACTTCGGTGGTTGCCCCCTACGCGGCGTACCTGCGGGTGTACGAGCCGCTTGCCGCGTTTCCCGAGCCGGAACGCGAGCGGTGGGCCGCGTACGTCGCCACACAGCCGGCAGGCACCCCCGCGTCGCCCGAGGCACCCTCGCCCGCCGGACTGACCGCGCAGGAGCACCGGAGCGGCCTGGAGAACCTCCTGGCCACCCCTCCGGTGATCGCGCCGCCGCACGAGAGCGAGGACGCCTACGTGCACGTCCTGGACGGCGTCACGGTGATCTGCCCGCGGCAGACCCGGCTGCGCTGCTGGACGGCGCTGGCCGAGCTGCGGCGGGAGTATCCGGCCACGGTGCTGGACGTGTTCTGGCCGCGGATGGTGATCGATCAGGCGCATGTGGAGCACGAGCGGTGGAAGTCCGCGCACCCCGACGTGCATCCGCACATCCACAGCAGCACGTGGCATGTCCCGGTGCGCTGGTTCGTGCTGTTCGCCCCGGAGGAGCGGGTCCTGGTGCCGGCGGCCGAGGACGCGTCGGCGGGGCCGGGCGAGCTCTACTACCGCACGCCGATGGTGCAGGCCCGGCGTCGGGTCGCCCGGGCGCTGAAGGTGCTCCGCGAGACGGTCGAGGACGGCGCGCTGATCACCGGGCTGGAGAACGTGGGCCGCTGGCTGGAGGAGTTCCACCCGCGCGCGCTGGTCGAGTTGGACTACGGCGGGCTCGTGCGACTGCTCGGGACGGGTGATCCGGCGACCGAGAACTCGGTCGCGGACGTCGCCGAGGGCATCGCCGCACTGGGATCCGGTGACGGAGCGCGAGCATCGGCGGCCTACCGAAGGATTACGGAGCGTTGGCAATCGGTACGTGCTCTGGAGCACGCGAGCTGAGCAAGCGTCCGCATTTCATGAAGTTTCGGCGTGACCGTCGTCACTCTTTCGTGTTCACTCACCCCGTGATCTGAAAGCCTCTCAACCTGCTGGTTCGAGTTGTGGGACTCCCAGCCCTCCAGGTTGGTGGAGATCGACTCACAACAAGGTGCATACGCCAGCGAATGGTTCGTATATGATGAAAAGGACAAACCAGATGTAGTCGGTCTGGCCGGGTCGAGTCATCGGGGATACTTCGTTGCTGGTGGGACGGGGTGGACGCGAGGGGTCGATCGGGCCCGAGTGACTCATCGTCACAGTCGGGTGACTGTCCGCTATGCCTGGTCCTTCGGGATCGCGTGGCTTGAACCCTGGGATGCCAAATCCGGCGGTTTGACCAACCGGGTGCGACGGATGGTGTACTTGTACTGTGAAGGACAAGCCGTTCGTCCTATAACCGACTTGGCCCTCGTGAACTATTTAGGACATCGTGGGTCAAGGTGCAGAATTTGAAGAAAGAACCGTGTTGGTTCGGTTCTCCCGAGGAGGCCGCTCATGACCGCTCGTACGCCTGATGCCGAGCCGCTGCTGACGCCGGCCGAGGTTGCCAGCATGTTCCGCGTCGACCCCAAGACGGTGACGCGCTGGGCCAAGGCCGGCAAGCTCACGTCGATCCGCACGCTCGGCGGACACCGTCGCTACCGCGAGGTGGAGGTCCGCGCCCTGCTCGCGGGCATTCCGCAGCAGCGCAGCGAAGCCTGAGGGCTGCGTCGAAAGCTTTTCCCCTGAGTGCTGCACCGGATCCCGCCGGGTCCGGTGCAGCACTCTTTTGCGTGCCCGGAAAGTGCCGACCCGGCGGACGGTCGGCCCGAGGTCGTCGCGGTGCCGCTCAGCGGGCCGGCCTGCGGCTCCGGCGGTGGTTTCGGGCGGTGTCCGGGACGGTCGGCCCGGAGTGGGACGGGGCCCGGCGGGGCGTTTTCGTCCGGGATCCATGACGGCGTCCAGTAAAATATCACATAGAATGCACAGTCGATTTCCGGCCGTCGATGAAAACCATTGCCAGTCAAAACAGTGACCTTGGTCACACTGGTGTTCGCGGCCGGTCCGGCCGGCTGCCCGCGGCAGTGGTTCGAACCTTTTCCGGGGCCCGCGGATCCGCAGGGCCACCGGCCGGGCGGCCCGAGTCGTGGGGCGGACCCGGCTCGGCCTCGGCGTGCTGGGGGCGCCGTGGGGCTTCGGGACGGCCGGTGGGCGCCATCGGGGCCGGTCTCGGTGTCGTCGGTCGAGGAACGCAGCCGCGGCGGCTCGGCGGATCCGGGTTCCCGGCCCCGTCGGTGCCGTGCGGGCCCGACGATCGGGGCATCGGGGTGGATTCGACGGACCCGACCGGAAATCGGTGATTGAACACGCAGAGTGATGATCCGCATGTTCGGGGCGCGATTTCGATCTCGCCGAATCGCCGGCGTTCGTGACTGTGTGCGAGCAACGTGACCGTGCGCGCGGGGTCGTGCCCGGTCAGTCCTCGTCGAGCCAGGCGAGCCGGGTGTCCTCGTCCGGGGCCGGGCCGTCGATCACGTGCGGCAGGAAGCGGGCGTACCCGTCGGTGACCGGGCCGCTGGACTCGCGGATGCCGACGCCCGCGGACTTGCCGTCCACCACCCATGCGCCGAGCACGGGCTTGTTGCCGTCGAAGTCGGGCAGCGGCACGTACTCCTGGAAGCACCAGCCCTCGTCGCCGTACGCCTCGGCGGGCTGGATGTGCTCGCCGGCGGGGGTGACGATCCGGATCGCGTCGCCCTCGCGTCCGTGCAGCGGCTTGGCCACGTACGACTCCATGCCGCGTGGCGAGTCCAGGAAGGCGGGGAGCAGGTTCGGGTGGCCGGGGTACAGCTCCCACAGCACCGCGAGCAGTGCCTTGTTGGACAGGATCGCCTTCCAGGCCGGTTCGATGAACAGGCACGAACGGGGATGGCTCACCAGGTGCTTCCCGAACGGCTCGGCGAGCATGTCCTCCCACGGATAGAGCATGAACATCGTGTCGATGCCCCGCTCCTCCAGGTCGACGAAGCGCAGCCGCTCGCTGTCCCAGCCGATCTCGGCGACCTCCAGGCCGATCGTGGTCAGCCCGGCCTCGGACGCGGTGTCGCGGAGGTAGGCGGTGTGCAGCCACTCCTCCTCGTCCTCGGTGCCCTCCACATGTGCGAAGTGCATCGTCTCCGAGCGCAGATACGGCTTGATCCGCCGCCACGCGCGGACCAGCCGCTCGTGCAGGCTGTTCCACTGGTCGCGCTCCGGGAAGCAGTCGCGCAGCCAGTACCACTGGACCAGGGAGGCCTCGATCAGCGCGGTGGGGGTGTCCGCGTTGTATTCGAGCAGCTTGGCCGCGCGGCCGTCGCCGCCCCACGCGAGGTCGAACCGCCCGTAGACGCTCGGGTGTTCCTCCTCCAGCGTGATCCGCAGGTAGTCGCGGGCCTCGTCGGGCAGGCCGAACGCGGTCAGGTCGCCGCGCTCGATCACGTGCCGGGCGGCGGCGACCGACATCTCGTGCAGTTCCTCGGTGACGTCCTCGAGCCGGTCCACCTCGTCGAGGGTCAGCTCGTAGTACGCCTCTTCGTGCCAGTACGGCACCTCGGTGCCGTCGTCCTCCTGCCAGGTCGCATAGAGCAGCCCCTGCGACTCGACGAGCGGCTTCCAGCCCGGTCGAGGCGTACTGGGTATACGGCGCATGGCTCAAGCCCTCCCCGGATGTGACACCGCGTCAGCTTGAACTCTTCGACGGGCACGAGCCGAAGCCGCCGCGTTCCACTTTGCCCTTGCGCGGGCGATCGAAGGATCCCTGCCCGGCGAGCAGGGTCGTACCCCTGGCCGGAGTGAGGGTCTGTCCACACGAATGCGGGACGTAGTACCAGGACAGCGTCGGGTCGGTTCGGCCGAGGCAGCGGAAGTCGTCGACGCGCACGTTGTGCGTGCGGTCCGCGCAGACCTCGGCGTAACCGCTCCTGGCGGAGTTCTTGCCGCCGCCGCTTCCACACGCGGTGAGCGCGCCCGCGAGGGTCAGGGTCAGGGTCGCCGCGACCGCGGTCGACTTCATGCCGCCCTTGCGTTGCGGACGCGAACTCGACGACACGAGCCTGATGACACGAGAGGGGGTGGCCACGAATCCTCCGCTCCACGGGCTGACGGTGACGGTCCGATGCGAACCGACTCCGAGGACGGTATCGAGACCTGCGGGCCGGCGGTGGCTCGGTGAGTGGGAAAACACGGAAGTCCTCGACGAGTCCGGGCCGATTTGTTCGATGGTGACGCGGATGCCCGATCCCGGATGCGGGCGGTGATCCGGCTCACACCCCGCTCGCGCCGAGCAGACTGCCCACCCCGTAGGTGACCGCCATCGCCAGGGCCCCGCCCGCGGTGGTGCGCACGATCGCGCGCGTCGGCGGGGCACCGCCCAATCGCGCACCGCTCCAGCCGCACACCACCAGGGCGACCAGCACGGCGGCCACCGTGATCGGCAGTCGGGTCGAGGCGGACGGCAGCACCATCGCGAGCAGCGGCAGCAGGGCGCCGGCGGTGAAGGCCAGGAAGCTGGCGCCCGCCGCATGCCACGGGTTGGTCAGCTCGTCCGGGTCGATCCTGAGTTCGACCTGGGCGTGTGCGGCGAGCGCGTCGTGGGCGGTGAGCTGCTCGGCCACCTGGCGCGCGAGCGACCGGGTGAGGCCCAACTCCTGGTACAGGCCGGTCAACTCGTCGAGCTCGGCCTCCGGTTCGTCGGCCAACTCGCGCCGCTCCTGGACCAGCGCGGCCCTCTCCGCGTCGCGCTGGGTGCTCACCGAGACGTATTCGCCCGCGGCCATCGACAACGATCCGGCGAGCAGTCCGGCCAGCCCGGCGGTGAGCAACTGGGCGCGTTCGTCGGTGGCTCCGGCGACGCCGACCACCAGGCCCGCGGTGGAGACGATCCCGTCGTTGGCGCCCAGCACCGCCGCCCGCAGCCAGTTCAGCCGCGTTCCCATCGCCTCGTCGTGCGGGGGATGGGTGGGCATCCGGTCGGGGGTGTCCGCGGCGCTCATGACCGAAGTATCACGACGAAGTCCGGGACGAACGGCGCGGACACGAGCGCGCGCCCGGGGCGACACCCGAGCGGGTGAGTCGGCCGGCCGCTGCGGTGCCGAGCCGCCGATCGGGCCACCGGCGCCCGGTTCGGCAATGCAAGAACGCCCCGGACGACGAATCGTCTGGGGCGTCGGTTTCTCCGGCTGCGGTGGCCAGGGGCGGGGTCGAACCGCCGACCTTCCGATTTTCAGTCGGACGCTCGTACCAACTGAGCTACCTGGCCTCGATGGATCAGGGCGCCTTTCGGCGCCCCGACCTTTCCATCTTGCGGTCCTGACGGGATTTGAACCCGCGGCCTTCACCTTGACAGGGTGACGAGCACTCCAAACTGCTCCACAGGACCTCTACCCGCGTTTCCTTGGGCTTCCTTCGTGTTGAACCCTACCGTACTGGCTGTCCGGCTTGTTGCGGCCCCCGAGGGGGTTTGTTGCGTGCCCCCAACGGGATTCGAACCCGTGCTACCGCCTTGAAAGGGCGACGTCCTAGGCCACTAGACGATGGGGGCTTGTTGGCCGTGTCCGGCGTCTTGTTGCCGTCGGGGACGTCCCGAACTATACGGGGTTTTCGGCAGTGCTTGCAAAGCGGATAACCGGGGGCCGGTGCGGGCCCGCGGCAGGCCCCGCGAACGGGGGTGCGAACCCGCAGAATGGGGGAGTGCTGGAGATGTCGCGCGAGGAGTTCGAGGAACTGGTGGCCGAGGCCCTGGATCGGATCCCGCCTGAGCTGACCAGGCTCATGAACAACGTGGCGATCTTCGTCGAGGACGAACCCGCCCCCGACGGCGAGCACGGGGCCGACCTGCTCGGCCTGTACGAGGGCATCCCGCTGACCGAGCGCGGCGACTGGTACGCGGGCGTCCTGCCGGACCGGATCACCGTCTACCGCAACCCGATCCTGCGGATCTGCGAGACCTACGAACACGTCGTCGAGGAGGTCGAGGTGACCGTCGTGCACGAGGTGGCGCACCACTTCGGGATCGGGGACGAGTGGCTGCACGAGCACGGGTACGGCTGACGGTGCGTCAGCGGGCCGCGGTGTGGCCGAGGGCGGCCGCGGCCAGGCCCAGGGTCAGGCTGAGCAGGACGTAGCCGGCGGCGATGGCGCGCCGGCCTCGGGCGTAGGTGTCCACGGTCGCGTAGCCGAAGGTGCTGAACGTGGTGAGGGTGCCGCAGAAGCCGGTGCCGATCAGCGCGGCGATCCGCTCGTCGGGGGCCAGGCCGGTGAGCACGCCCAGGATCAGCGAGCCGATCACGTTCACGGTCAGCACGCCCCACGGGAAGGCCGACTCGGTGCGCGCGGACACGTACAGGTCGGTCAGGTAGCGCAGCGGAGCGCCGACCAGCGCGCCCAGGACCACCATCAGCGGGATCATCCGGCGACCCCGCGCGGGCGGCGGGCGACGGCGAGGCCGATCTGCACGGCGGCCAGGCCCAGGGCGACGCTGCCGACGACGTAGAGGAAGGCCGAGGCCCACGCGTGGCCGGCCGCCAGGGTGCGGGTCTCGACGGCGAAGGTGGAGAACGTGGTGAAGCCGCCCAGCACACCGGTGCCCAGAAAGGGGCGGACCAGCGGGCCGGGCGGGGTCAGGCCCATCAGGATCCCCATCAGCAGGCAACCGGTGACGTTGGTGAGCAGGGTCGCCCAGGGGAAGGCCGTGCCGCTGTGGGGGAGCGCCTCCGCAAGTGCCCAGCGGCACAGCGCCCCGATGGCGCCGCCGATCGAGACGGCAGTGAGTACTCGGGTCTGTGACACCCGAGCACGCTAGGCCGTCTCCGGTGGATCCCGGTGGGGCCGCGCCGCAGCGGGATCCGCCGGACGGGTATCCGGCCCGGGCGTCGGGTCGGGGATCTCGTGCGCTCCCGTCGCGCCCTCACGCGCTGCGGCCGAACGGGTGACGCGCGGTGTCGTGAATTGGAGCCGGAGTTTTTCCGTGCCCATGCTGAAGCGGTGACCACGCAGGGGGACATCGGGCCGATGCCGGACTTCGCCGACGATGAGCCCGAGTTTCCCGGAACCGGATCGACCACCCGGGTGGGCGGGCCCGCAGCGGCCGAGTCGGCGGTGCCGCGCGCTCGCGGCGAGTGGCGGCGCTCGCCGGTGCCGCAGGCGTACGAACCCGGGCCCGGACAGGCGTGGGGGGATCCGGAGCCGCGGACCCGGGGGACGGCCCGGGCGGGCGAGGGCGCCGACGGGCCGGGCGCCCGGGCCGGTTCCGGTGCGCCCGGCGGGCACGTCGGGCCGGCCGAGCGGGCCGAGCGGGGCGAGCAAATCCCGGGCGGGCCGGCCGAGTTCGCGCCCTTCCGGACGACCGGCAACCTTTCTGTGGGGCATGCCGAGGTGTCCTACCGCGAGCCGGTGTCGATGCTCACCGAGTGGTTCGGCGAACCGGACACGATCGAGCCCGCACCCGTGGTGGAACACGGATCCCCGCCGGCGGATCGACGGGCGCCCGGGCGGCGCAGGTCCGCGCACCGGGCCCATCGGGTCGTCGAGACGGCGCGCACCGAGGTCGCCAAGGGCGCCCCGGACGGGCGATCGGCAAGCCCCCACGGCGAGTTCGTGACCGCCTTCGTGGTGGTCGCGCTCGTACTCACCGGATTGCTGTACCACTTCGGCTGGGCACGTGACTCGGCCCGGTCCGAGTACCTCGGGTTCGACGAGAGCGTGCTGGACAGGCCGACCCTGGAGTATCTGGCGGACGGCCTGCGCGCGCTGTACCGGCCGCTGCTCGTGCTCGTCGCCGCGCTGCTCGCGACCCGGGTGGTGCATCCCCGGCTGCTGGTGTGGCTGCGTCGGCACCGACGGATCGCCGCGTGGTGTGCGTGGTGGCTGCGCTGTGCGTGGTTCGTGCTGCCGGGCGCGACCTGGATCGGGGTGTACCGGTGGCCCGCCCGCGGTGCGCAGTGGTGGCCCCTCCTGCTGCCGTGCGCGCTCGCGCTGGGGCTGTCGATCAGTGCGTACGGGGTGCTGCTCTCGCGCCGGATCGGGGCGCACCGGCGCAGCTCCGCGGCCGGCTCGCGGCCGTGGTCGCCGTCGGTGTTGTTGACCACCGCCGCCGTGGTGCTGTGTCTGTTCTGGGCATCGGGGGCGTACGCGAAGGTGTCCGGGCGGGACGCGGGCAGGGCCGTCGCGCACCAACTGTCCAGGCGGACCGGGGTGGTCCTGTATTCGGTGCAGGATCTGCGGATGCGATCGGACGACGGGATCGCGGTCGAGGAAGAAATCGGCGCCTCCTACCGTTACCGGTACACCGGACTGCGCTTGTTGCGGCGTGCCCCGGGGACGCTGTACCTGCTCCCCGAGCACTGGTCGTGGCAGCGTCCGAGGCTGCTCGTCGTGCACGAGGACGCACGTCTGAGGGTGGAGTACGAACGCACCCGATAGGCGTAAACGCGCAGTGATCGGGTACGCTGGTGAATCGCTTTGCCCATATCCAGGCACCGCCATGAGTCGCGGCGCCTCGTAGGCTCGTTCTGGTGCTCCGCAGAAGTGTCGCTTTCTCGTGCGACCACATTTCGGCTGCGGACCTTCGAGACGGGCCGCATCCGGAAGGTTTTGCATGCCCCCCTATGCCAATGACACTGCTACGCCCATGCCCGGTACCGAAGGTGCCGAGGTGCAGGAGGGTGTGGCGGATGCGCAGGCAGCCGAGGTGACCGAGGTCGCCGCGGAGATCACCGAGATCGCTCCCGAGGTCGTCGAGAACGACGACACCAATGACGGCGACACCGAGCTCGCGGCGCAGGACGAGGCCGCGACGGACGCCGATGTGCACAACGACACCGATGGCGACACGGACGTCGAGGCGAGCGTCGAGGACGACGCCGCCGACGAGGCCGGGCTCGACGGGGCGGACGACGCCTCGGACGAGGTCGACGCCGAGGCCGTGCCCGAGCCGACCGGCCCCAGCTTCGCCGAGTTCGGTCTGCACAAGGACGTCGTGGACGCGCTCGCGCGACGCGGCGTGACCCACCCGTTCCCGATCCAGGCGGCGACGCTGCCGGACGCGATGGCCGGCAAGGACATCCTCGGCCGGGGTCGGACCGGTTCCGGCAAGACGCTGGGCTTCGGTCTGCCGATGCTGACCCGCCTGTCGGGTCGCAAGGCCCGCGCCCGTCGCCCGCTCGCGCTGATCCTCACGCCGACGCGTGAACTCGCGATGCAGGTGCACGACGCGTTGGAGCCCTACGGTCGCATTCTCGACCTGCGGATGAAGACGGTCACCGGCGGCATGTCGATGCCGAAGCAGATCTTCGCGCTGGAGCGCGGCGTGGAGATCCTGGTCGCCACCCCCGGTCGGCTCCAGGACCTGGTGGACCGCGGTTCGGCCGTGCTGGACAACGTCGAGATCACCATCCTCGACGAGGCCGACCAGATGGCGGACATGGGCTTCCTGCCCGAGGTCACCGCGCTGCTCGACCTGATCCCGGCCGGCGGTCAGCGGATGTTGTTCTCCGCGACGCTGGACAAGGGCGTGGACGCGATCGTCCGCAAGTACCTGGTCGACCCGGTCACCCACTCGGTGGACCCGCACTCGTCGTCGGTGACGACCATGTCGCACCACGTGCTGGTCGTGCAGCCCAAGGACAAGACGTACGTCACGGCGGCCATCGCGGCCCGTCGCGGGCGCACGATGATCTTCGTGCGGACCAAGTTCGGCGCCGACCGCGTCGCGCAGCAGCTGCGTGAGGCGGGCGTTCGAGCCGAGGCGCTGCACGGCGGGATGACCCAGGGCGCGCGTACCCGCACCCTGGCCGAATACAAGGAGGGCCGCACGCCGGTCCTGGTCGCCACCGACGTCGCCGCCCGCGGCATCCACGTCGACGGCATCGACCTGGTCCTGCACGTGGACCCGGCCGCCGACTCCAAGGACTACCTGCACCGCGCGGGTCGTACCGCGCGCGCCGGCGAGGCCGGTGCGGTGGTCACGCTCGCGCTGCCGCACCAGCGCCGCACGGTGGACCGCCTGATGGAGGACGCCGGCGTCGAGCCGACCCGCCTTCGGGTGCAGGGCTCCAACGACCCGGAGATGCGCAAGCTGACCGGCGCGCGCACGTTGTCCGAGGTCAAGGCGCAGTCCGTGGCGGACGCCGCGGTCGAGGCCGAGGCCGAGGCCGAGCGGCTCGCCGGTCGGATCATCGAGCTCAAGGCCGAGGCGGCGGAACTGCGGCGCAAGGCGGCCGAGTTGGCCGAGGCCGCGAAGAACGGCGACGTGCCGGTGCGGACCGAGCGCTACGAGCGTCCGGACCGGGGCGAGCGCGGCGGCGACCGGCGCGAGGGCGGCTACCGGGGCGGCGACCGCAACGACCGCGGCAGCGACCGTCCGCCGTACGGCAGCGACCGCGGCGGCGACCGTCGTGGCGGCGCGCCGCGTGGCGACCGGCCGTCCTACGGCGACCGGGACCGGGCACCGCGTTCCGGCGACCGTCCGTCCTACGGCGGCGGCGACCGGCGCGAGGGTGGCTACCGCGGCGACCGTCCGTCGGGCGACCGCGGCCCGCGTGCCGACCGTCCCGCGTACAACGACCGTCCCGCGTACAACAGCGGTGACCGTCCCGCCTACAACAGCGGCGACCGCGCTCCGCGCACGGGCGACCGGCCGGCCTATGGCGACCGGGCACCGCGTACCGGCGACCGGCCCGCGTACGGGGACCGGGCACCGCGTTCCGGCGACCGTCCGTCCTACGGCGGCGGCGACCGGCGCGAGGGTGGCTACCGCGGCGACCGTCCGTCGTACGGGGACCGCGCGCCGCGTACCGGCGACCGTCCCGCCTACGGCAACGACCGCGCCCCGCGCGGTGACCGTCCGACGTACAACAACGACCGGCCGTCCTACAACGACCGGGACCGTTCGCACGACCGTGCGCCGCGTCGGGACGGTCACTACGACCGTCCGGCCGGCGGCCCGGCGGGCGACCGCAAGCCGCGCTGGAAGCGCGACGCGTAAGCGCCGAGTGACCTTGCGGTAACTGACGTGTAGTCAAAAACACTGAGCGGGGCGGGATCGATCGCGTATCGATCCCGCCCCGCTCAGTAATGTGGCGACATGAAGCGGACCTCGTTCGGAACCTGGCCGTGTTCCATCGCGCGCGTCCTGGAGTTGTTCGGCGACGGCTGGACGCCGCTCGTGTTGCGGGAGGCGTCCTACGGGGTCCGGCGGTTCGAGGACCTCCAGGAGAACCTGGGCATCGGCCGCAACGTGCTGGCGCAGCGGCTGAATCGGCTGGTCGAGGAGGGCCTGCTCGACCGGGTCCCGTACGAGGAGCGGCGCCCCCGACACGAGTACGTACTGACCGCCAAGGGCCGCGATTTCTTTCCGGTGCTCGTCGCGATCGGCCAGTGGGGGGACACCTGGCTCGCGGACGAGACCGGGCCGCCGGTGGTCTACCGGCACGGCGGCTCCGAGGGGCACGAGGCGGAGCCGGCCGTGGTCTGCTCGGTGTGCGGCGACCCACTCCACCTGGAGGACGTCGAGCCGTTGGCGGGACCGGGTATGACGGCGCGTCAGGCGCACCGGGCGGTCGCCGAGGGGCGCTGTGGACCGCGCGCCTCGACGGTGCCGGCGCAGCGCGGGAACTGGTTGCCGCGCTGACGCTTTTTCGCGGTTCCGATGGCTTCGGGTCCCGATGCTTTCGGGGTGGGGTTTCGGTTTCGGGGATCTACGGGCGGGCCGGCTCGCCGCGGTCCAGCTTGTCCCGTAGGCCCAGTTCGGCTCGGTCGGCGGCGGCCTGGCCGTGTCGCCACCCGTCCGCGTCGCGACCGCGCAGGCGGTGTGTGGTCTTGGTGGGGAACATGCGCTCCGTGGTCTCCCGAACCGCGACGTCGCGGGCGGCCAGGACCGGCAGCAGGCGATTTTCCGCTGCCTCGTTCGCGCTTGCCTCGGCCTCCTCCTTGGCGGTGGTGAGCCGCTCGCGGATCCGGTCGGCGTAGGCGATCAGGAAGGACTGGCGGAAGGTCTTGGTCCGGCGGGAGCGACCGGATTCGTGGTAGCGCGAGCCGGCCCGGTTCATCGCGGCGGTGGCCTGCACCAGGAGCGAGGTGTAGAGCAGTTCGACCGCGTCCAGTTCGGAGTCGAAGCCGACCACGGTGGAAAAGCCCAGCGAACTCGACCAGATCGCCTGGCAGCCGTTGGCGTCGGCGACCGCGTCCAGCAGCAGTGCCTTCGCGCCCTCGTACGGGTTGTCCACACCGATTCGGCATGCGGCGGGCGCGTGGCGCGAACCCTCCTGCGCGCCCAGCAGCGCCTCGTCGATCCGATGCCGGGTCATCAGCTCCTGCGCCTTTGCGGTGAACGCCTCGGCCTCCTCGGGGAACTCGCTCGACTCGGCCTTGGCGAGCAGGGCACGCACCCGGCCGAGTTGGCGGGGTGCGCCGGTCGCGGGCTGCTTGCGGGCCGGCTCCTGGAAGGACGCGGCGGCGAGCGGCTCGATGGCGGGCAGGCGGGCGATCGAGCGGAGCAGTTCGAGCACGCGTGCGGCGGTGCCGAAGCGGTCCAGGTTCTCCCGGGCGCCCAACTCGGTGAGGTAGGCGTCGTCCGAGCTCCACCACGGGGTACTCGCGTCCAGGTCGCGCAGCTGGGCGGTCCAGCGGCGGCCGGTGCCCGGGTGGCTGCGGGCCTGGGCGGCGACCAGGTCCGCGGCGATCGGGGCGTGGCGTTCGCCCAGCTCGCGGGTGACCGCGCGGACCACGTCGGCGGGTTGCCAGCCGCGTCGCCAGCAGCCGTCCGCGGTGCGGTCGTACAGCGCGAGCACCGCGCGCGAGATCTGCGGCCAGTCGGCGGCGGAGGCCGCGAGCAGGGACGCGCCGAGGTCGATCGTGTCCTCCAGGGCGTCGTCGGACGCGCTCAGGACGGCATGGAATTGGGTTTCGACGAGCGTGGTGGGCACCCGTCAAGGATTGCATTTTCGGCGCGCGGACGGTCGGCGCCCGTGCGAGGAGGATGTGGGGTGGGTGCGGGGCCGTGCGGGGAGGGTTCGCGGAGGGCGCGGGGTGGGTTCTCGTCCTCGGACCGGGCGGGGTCGTGTGCGGATCCCGCGGAGGGGACCCGGGTCCGCGGGTGCTCAGGTTTTGGCGTAGCGGCCCGGTGCGGTGCCCACCGCGGCGGTGAAATCGCGGGTCAGGTGGGCCTGGTCGGCGTAGCCCAGATCGGCGGCCAGCGCCGCCCAGTCGATGCCGTCGCCGTGCTCGGCGCGCTCGGCGACCTCCTGGAGGCGGGCCCGGCGGAGCACCCACTTGGGGCCGACCCCCACGTATTCGGCGAACAGCCGCTGGAGCCGACGCACCGGGACGCCGACCTCCCGGGCCAGGTCGTCGACCCGGAACAGGTTCGGATTCGTGGTGATGCGCTCGACGATCGCGGCCACCTCGGCGATCGTCGGGTCGACGCCGGTCGGGGTGTCGGCCGGTGCGGGCAGCGCGCCGCGCAGCCAGGACTCCACGACGGCGACCCGGTCGGACTCGTCGACGGTGCCGAGCACCCGTTCGCCCACGGCCGCCACGCCCGGGCCGAACAGGTCGGCCGCGGGTGGCACCCGGTCGGTGAGCTCGGCCACCGGGCCGGCCAGGAACGGCCGGAAGCCGCCGGCCCGGAATCGGATCCCGAAGACGTGACCCGCGCCGCTCAGCTCGCGCTCGAACACGTCCCGCACCACGCCGTACACCGCCGGGTGCGGCTGCTCGAAGACCAGGTGCACGTTCGGGTGGGAGAGCACCTTCTGCCGGTAGGGCGATCGCCCGCGCAGGTCCCAGCGCACGATCCAGTGGTAGTCGACGAAGGGCGCCAGATCGGCGGCCGGCTCGTACAGGCTCAGGTCCCAGGCGCCGGGCGCGACGGCCGCGCGCAGCACCCCGCGATTGCGGTAGGGAAGCCTCATACAACCACCGTAAACGGTGCCTGTGACATGGCCCGATGCGTCCTGTGGCGCGGCCGGGCCGGGGCCTGTCGCGTTTGTTCAAGACCGGTTTCGGTGGGCCGCATAGCGTCGTGTCCATGAACATTCACCACCTCTTCGTCGAAGCCTCCGCCGAGGCCGATCGGCTCGCCCACGGTGTCGCGCCCGAGCAGATCGCCGGACGGACCCCCTGTCCCGAATACGACACCCGGGCGCTGCTCAACCACTGGATCGTCTACACCTCGCACGGCCTGGAGCACCGGGCGCGGCGCACGGCACTGCCCGAGGAGCTGACCACACGCGACTTCGTGGTCGAGCCGGACTGGGCCGACGCGTACGGCGCGCAGCTGCGGCGCGGGGTGGCGGCATGGGCGGAGCCGGCCGTGTGGGAGGGCGAGATCGACTTCGGCGGCGGCGGGATGATGCCCGCGACGGAGATCGCCGCGATGTTGCTCCTGGAGCTGACCCTGCACGGCTGGGACGTGGCTCGGGCGACCGGGCAGGACTACCGGGCGTCGGTGGAGCTGGGCGAGGCGGTCGAGGGCATCGTGGCGAGGTATGCGGAGATGTACCGCGAGTACGACGGCTTCGCGGTGCCGGTGGCGGTGCCGGCCGGGGCGACCGCGTTCGAGCGGGCGCTCGGGGCTTCGGGGCGGGATCTGCTCTGGAAGCCCTGACGGGGTTGATGGTCTCGGGGTTGCCGGTCTCGGGGTGGTTGCTCGCCTCGGGATTGCCGGTCTTGGGGTGGTTGGTCGGCGGGTTTGGTTGGCCGGGGGTCGGTCGGTCGAGAGGTTCGGTGGGTCGGCGGGCTCGGTTGCCTGACGGGTTCGGTGCGCGGATCGTGCTGGGTGGCTGGGTGGCTGGGTGGCTGGGTGGCCGGCGGGGTGGTTCGGTTGCCGGGTGGTGGGGTGATTCGGCCAACGGATTGGCAAGATCGTTTCAGGGGTGCGGAAATCCGGGCGGGGGTGGGATCGCTGTGCCTATGGTGGCGGCCGATCTCACCCGGAGGTATGCGTGACGGCGTTGGCGACACTCGACGGTTTCGGTTGTACGGTCCGATACAGCCAGGGCGCGCGGGAGCGAGCCGCGTTCGTTGCGGAGCGCGTCGACCGTGCCGCCGCGTGGTTGACCGAACGGCTGGGATTCGCGCCGCGCATCCGGTTGTCCGTGGCGGATGCCGCGGACTGGGACGGCGTGGCGACGGTACCGCTCTACGGCACGCCTCAGGGTGCGGAGGACCATCTGCGGGTGGCCGCCGACGACGGGTGGTTCGGCACCGAGCTGCTCGCGGCGATTCGGCCGCACCTGGGTGCGCGCGCCGCTGCGGTGCTGCGCGCCGAGTACGGGGAGCCGCCCGCGTTGCGGCCGTACTTCGATCTGGTGGCCGTGCACGAACTCACCCACCTGTTCCAGGATCAGGCCTGGCCCGCCTACCCGGGCATGTGGATCGCCGAGCTGCACGCGAATCTCGCGATGGTCGGCTACACGCAGGAAGTTGAGCCGGAACTGTTGCCCGCACTGCGGGCCTTCACCGCGACCGTGGACGAGTTGCCGGTCGAGGTCACTCCGATTCGCGAACTCGAGGACATGGAGCGCTCGTTCGAGCAGGGAGCGATCAACTTCGGGTGGTACCACTTCTCCCTGACACGCGTTGCCGAACAGTTGTGGGCGGCCGACGGCGCGGATGTGCTGCGCACGCTGTACGAGCACATCCGTGCCGGTGGGGGAGCCGAGCACCCGGTGCTGCGCGGGGTCGCGGCGGAGTGGAATCGGCCTGCGCGGATCGGCGTCGGCGGCTGATTGCCGGCCGCCGGGCGGGGCGCGCCGATCGGGGGCGGCGATCGGTGGTTCACGGGTTGTGCGGCGGGGGTCGGTGGCGGGTCGTGGTCCGGGGTTCGGTGGTGGTTCGTGGTTCGGGGACAGGGGTGGTTTCGGGTCAACCGGTGAGCGCGGCCAGTTCCGGGATCGCGGTCAGTTCGGTGCGCGAGACGATGCCGAGCTTGGGATAGGCCTTGTAGAGGTGATGGCCGACCGTGCGCGGGCTGAGGAACAGCTGGGCCGCGATGTCCCGGTTGGACAACCCTTGCGCCGCGAGCCGGGTGATCTGTAGCTCCTGCGGGGTGAGCAGCGCGAGCACACCGGCGGGCTGCGGGCCCTGGGGCGTCGCGCTGCCGCCGATCGCGCCCAGCTCGGTACGGGCACGATCCGCCCAGGACCGGGCGTCGAGGCGGTCGAACTCCTCCAGCGCGGTGCGCAGCCGGTCGCGCGCGTCGGTCTTGCGGCGCAGTCGACGCAGCCACTCCCCGTACAGCAGTCCGGTCCGGGCCCGCTCCAGCGGCCGGCGCTCGCTCTCGTGTCGGGCCAGCGCGGCGAGCCACAACTCCTCGGCCGCGTCGTCGTTCGCCAACAGCGCGTGGCAGCGCAACACCAGCGCGTCGGCCCAGCGTTGCTCGGCTCGCTCGGCCCACTGCTCGAAGCGGGCCAGCGGCTCCCGCGCCCGTTCGGGGGCGCCGAAGCGGACCGCCGCCTCGACCAGGTCGGGGATCGAGCGGGTCGCGCTGATGTGATGCCGCAGCGGCTCCCGAGCCAGCCGCTCCAGCCGGTTCAGCGCCGACTCGGGGCGGCCCAGGCCCAGATCCAGCAGCCCCAGTGCCCACGCGGACCACGGCGCGCCGGCCGGCATCGCGCTGCCCACGCCGCCGGCCAGTGCCGCGTCGGCGTGCCGATGGGCGGCCTCCTCGTCGCCCGCGATGCCCGCCAGGTAGGCCAGTACGCTCTCGAACTGGCTGATCCACTGCTGCTGCCCACTGTCCTGCGCGATCCGCAGGCCCTCGGACGCGGTGGCCAACGCGTCGGTGTGGCGGCTCTCGAAGATCTCCGCCTCGGCCACGAAGAACAGGATCGTCGGCAATCGGCCGATCCCACCGTGCAGTCGGCTGTCGCGGGCGAAGAGCGACGCGATGTGGTGCGCGTCCGCGTCCTGGCCCAGGGCCAGTCCGACGCCGCAGGCCAGCAGCAGGTCGCGCTGTTCTTCGTTGCCGGTTCGGGGCGCGACTCGGATCAGGTCGCCCAGGTTCGGGCGCTCGGCGGCCGGGTGTTCGTACGCAGGGTGTTCGTTCGGCGCGTGCTCGGAGTCGGGGCTTTCGGTGCCCGGGTGCTCGGCGTCGGGGTTCTCGGTGCCCGGGTGCGCGGTGCCCGGGTGCGCGGAGTCCGGCTTCGGCGGGAATGCGGCGATCATGAACTCGACGACCGGGGTCACGGAGGCTGTCGGCGGCAGATCCAGTGCGGCCAACTCCCGCATGGTGGAATCGAGTTCGGTCTCACCCAGGTACCACGCGGTGTGCATGGACTGGAGCAGCATGCGCGCCGCGCGTTCGGGTCGGCCGGTGGCGGTGAGCGCGGCGCCCCGGAGCAACAACTCGTGCGCGTTGACGAACCCGCCCTGCCAGAAATCGGACAGCGCACGCACATGCAGCAGCCGGGCCCGGATCGCGTCGTCGATCGCGGTCGACTGGGCCCGCTCGGCGAAGGTGCGGGCCCGGTCCAACTCGCCCGCCTCGGAGGCGGCTTCGGCGGCGAGTACGAGGCGGCGGGTGCGCGCCCCGACGTCCTCGCTCAGCCGCGCGGCCTTCTCGTAGGCCAGCGCGGCGGCGAGGTGGCCGCTGCGCTCGCGGGCCCGTTCGCCGGTGCTCTCCAGGGCGGTCGCGGCCGGCTCGTCGACGCCGGTCGCGGCGGCGGCCAGATGCCAGGCGCGCCGATCCGCGTGGTCGGGCGCGTCGAACGCGTCGGCCAGCGCGCGGTGTGCGGCGAGCCGGCGGTCGATCGGCGCGCCCTGCTGGACCGCGGCCCGGATCAGCGGGTGCCGAAAGCGCAGCCGGTCGTCCTCGACGACGATCAGCGACGCCTCCTCCGCGGCGGCCAGATCCGCGGGACCTGCGCCGAACCCGGCACCGGCCCGGAGCAGGATGCCCAACTCGCCGGAGTCGTCGCTCGCGGCCAACAGCAACAACATCCCGGTCCGCTCGTGGAGCCGGGTGATCTGGCCGTGAAAGGCGAGCTGTAGCCGACTGGTGAGCGGCAGGGCCCCCGGACGCAGGGTGTCGCCGGACCGTTCGCCCGCGAGCGAGACCGGCAGTTCGATCAGGGCGAGCGGGTTGCCCCGGGACTCGACGAGCACGCGGTAGCGGGTGGTCGCGGACATGTCCCGGGCGTGCTCGTCGAGGAGCGCGCTCGCGTGCTCGGGCCGGAGCGCCGCCAACGACAGTTCGGGCAGGCCCTGAACCGGGAAGGCGTGCCGGTCCTCGCGGGCGGCGAAGATCAGCGCGATGCCCTCGGCGTACAACCGGCGGGCGGCGAACACGAGTGCGTCGCGGGAGGCCCGGTCCAGCCACTGCGCGTCGTCCACGACGCACAGGAGCGGCCCGTCGCCGGCGTACTCGGACAACAACGACAACACCGCAAGGCCGACGAACATCGGCTCGGAGCGCCCGCCCGCGGCGAGCCCGAAGGCAGCCGCCAGGGCCTGCCGCTGCGGGTCGGGCAGCCGGTCCAGGTGTCCCAGGGCCGGGCGGAGCAGCAGGCTCAGCCCGGCGTAGGGGAGTTCGGCCTCGTATTCGACCCCGGTGCCCCGGATCGTGCGCATGTCCGTACCGGCGAGCACGTGCTCCAGGAGCGCGGTCTTGCCGATGCCGGGTTCGCCGCGCACGACGAGCACGCCGCTGCGGCCGTCCCGGGCATCGGCGAGCAGGCGCTCGATGGTTCCGAGTTCGGTGTCTCGTCCGTACAACATGCCTTGCCGTCCCCCATGTCCACCGATCTTCCGGTGTCGATCTCTGGTGCTGGTCCTTCGTGCCGGTCCCTCGCGCCGATCCTCGGTGCCGACGCCGGCGTCGGCCCCGTACTGGCCGTCGGTACTGATCTCTCCTGCGCCAAAGTACCTATGCGGGACTGATTCCCGTCGGTACGGGGCTCCGTAAGTTCATGGGCAACGGAGCTCGCCGGAACAGCCGGAAGCCCGGAGGAAACACAAGGACGGTCACCATGACCACGAACATCGACTTCACCGCCCTGGCCGAGCGCTACATCGCCACCTGGAACGAGGTCGACCCGGCCGCGCGCCGCAAGCTGGTCGAAGAGGTCTACACCGAGGACGCCCGGTACGTCGACCCGCTGGTGGCGGCCGAGGGCCACGACGCGATCGACGCCACGCTGGGCGCGGTGCAGGGGCAGTTCGCGGGGCTCGTGTTCACGCTCGGCGGCGCGGTCGACGGCCACCACGACACGGCACGTTTCACGTGGAACCTCGGCCCGGCGGGCGAGGAGGCCATCGCGGTCGGCTTCGACGTGATCCTGGTCGCCGAGGACGGCCGGATCGCCCTGGTCAGCGGCTTCCTGGACAAGGTTCCGGCCGGCCTGTGACCCGGTGAGGTAACCGCTCGACGGATTCGGGGCCGGGCCACGGCAGCGTCCGGCCCCCGGTGTCCTCGCGGTGACGGGTTTCACGCCCTCCTTCTTCCTTTTCTTCTCTCTTTCTTCTCTCTCCTCCTGCTCATCTGGATTTCGCGTCGTGGCGTGCGCCTCTTCCCGCGCCGCGACTTCTTGCGTCTCGACGGCGCTCGCGCCTCGACTTTTCGCGCCTCGACTTCTCGTGTCTCGACCCCCTCGCGCGCCGTTCGGCGCGTTCGCCCGGAACGGAAGGAACATCCATGTCCGCCGCCACGACGGCCACGGCTCCCGCAGCAGAGGCATCGACGCCCCGGCAGTCGTGGGGTGCCCTGCTGGTCCTGCTCGCCGGAATCTTCATCACCACGCTGGACTTCTTCATCGTCAACGTCGCCATCCCGGCCACCCAGGAGGATCTGCACGCGACTCCGGCCGCGATCCAATGGGTGGTCGCGGGCTTCGGCCTCGCGGTCGCCGCCGGACTGATCACGGCCGGCCGGCTCGGGGACATCTACGGCAGGCGGCGGATGTTCGCGATCGGCCTGGGGCTGTTCACCCTCGCCTCCGCGGGTTGTGGGCTGGCCGGGAACGCGGAGATGCTGATTACCGCCCGGGTCCTGCAAGGTGCGGCGGCAGCACTGTTGATGCCGCAGGTGCTCGGGATCATCAACGTGCTGTACGTCGGCGAGCAGCGGGTCAAGGCGTTCACCGCGTACGGACTCGCGATGGGCTTCGCGGGAGTCTTCGGTCAGCTCATCGGCGGCGCGCTGATCCAGGCCGACCTGTTCGGGCTCGACTGGCGCAGCATCTACTGGATCAACGTCCCGGTCGGCTTGGTCGCCCTGGCGCTGACCCCGCGGCTGGTGCCGGAAAGCCGGGGCGAGGGCAGTACCCGGCTCGACCTGGTGGGTACCGCGCTGATCACGCTCGGCCTGGTCGCCGTGGTGTTGCCGCTGGTCCAGGGCCGCGAGCAGGGCTGGCCGCTGTGGACGTGGTTGTCCCTCGGGGTCGCTCCGCTGCTGCTCGGCGCGTTCACGCTGTACCAGCGCCGGCTGGGCCGGGGCGGCGGTGCGCCGCTGGTGGACCCGGTGCTCTTCCGCGAGCGGCCGTTCTCGGTCGGCATCACGATGGCGCTGGTGTACGGCCTGGTGAACGCGGCCTTCTTCCTGATCCTGGCGCTCTACCTGCAGATGGGTCACGGGATGTCGGCGCTCGACTCGGGGCTGCTGTTCATCGCGCTGGGAGTCGGGTACTTCCTGTCCTCGGCGATCTCGGGGCAGATCGCGGCGAAGCTGGGCCGACAGGTGCTGGCGGTGGGCGCGCTGGTACAGGGCCTGGGGCACGTGGTGCTGGTGGAGACGCTGTCCGCCACCCACGCGACGTTGGCACTGATCCCGGGGCTTGCGCTGACCGGGTTCGGCATGGGCCTGGTGATGGGTCCGATGGCGGCGACGGTACTGGCCGGGATCAAGGCCAGGCACGCCGGCTCGGCCGCGGGTCTGCTCTCCACGGCCCAGCAGGTGGGCGGCGCACTCGGGGTGGCCCTGGTCGGCATCGTCTTCTACGGCACGCTGGGCAACGCCCCGACGGCCGACACCTTCGGCGACGCCTTCGTGAACGGCCTGTGGCTGCTCACCGCCTTCTGCGCGGCGGTCGCAGCCCTGGTGCAACTGCTGCCGAGGCGACAGGCGAAGGGCGCCACGGAATCGGCGGAGTCGGACGGGTCGGACGCGTTGGGCGGGTCGGACGGACCTGCGGTAAAGGTGGACGCTCTGGTGTGAGCCGAGCATGACAAGGCGTGCGTGAGCGCTGGGCCCCGACCGGTGGTCGGGGCCCATTGCTCGTTTGCGCCGCGCATGCTCTGTGGCGACCTGTGGACGGCCGACACCATGCTCGCCGAGAGTGCCCCGGAGCCCACCATTACCGAGGGCGCCGGCGGTGCGTGACGTGGCTGTGCGGGCCCGTTCCGCTGCGCTCGGCCTCGGTGACACGAGTGTGCCCTTGGTTCCGGAGGAGTGTGAGGGGTGCTCACCTCGTGGGTGCGGCCCAGGGAGATGCGTACGTCGTGTGTCCGCGGCCCCCGGGTGCGCAGGATCACTCCTGGGGCCCGTAGGCCGGTGACCAGCGGCAAAGTCGTCAAGCGCGGTGGGCCGTCAGGGGATCGAACCCTGAACCCGCGGATTAAAAGTCCGCTGCTCTGCCAATTGAGCTAACGGCCCGGTTGGGCGCCGGCGGTGATCCGCGTTTTGCCCACCGGCAGAGTACCGGTAACCGATCGAACATGCTGCGAGTATCCCCGGACACGCCGTGACCTGCGGGAACGGCCCGGCGGGCAGCGCGCGCCCGGGTGCCGAGTGCGTGAGTGCGAGGTTCGTGAATCAGACGAATCATCGGCTCTGTCGTGCGCAGTCAGGGTGGTGCTCGGGTGCCGCGGAATCCGTGTGAGGGTACGGCCGCATGCGGGCCGGCTTCGGCGGGGAGTCATGTGGCCACGACGGTCACAGGGAGCGGGAACAAGCCGAAGGCGGCCGGCGGGGCACCGCTTGCATGCGGTCGAGCAGCACGGCGCCGCGGCGCCGAGCCCGAAGGCAGCGGCTCCTGGCACATTGCGCAGGTCCGCGCGCCGGCTCCGGGCTCGGTGACCAAGGGGTTCAACCGCTTGGTGGCCGAGTTCGACCTGCCGCCGATCAAGCTGCACGCTCTGCGCCACGGAGCTGCCTTCAACGAGGTCGACAGCACCGGCGACCTGCGCGCCGCCCGGCTCCTGCTCGGCCACTCCAGCGTCACCGTTCTACGCGCTACGTCCCGCGCGGCAGCAAGAGCGCCCGCAAGGCCGCCGAACGCTCCGCCGCGAAGCTCCGGGAAAAAGGCCCGCTCCGGCCAGGACGACGGCGACAAGGACCGATCCACAGCGCCGGACGGTCCGGCCGCGAGGTACCGCCCGGCGCGCACGGAGTTCGTGCGCGCCGTGGCCCTGCCCTCGGCGCATGGCAGAAGACCGGACCGAGGGGAAGACCATGCCTCACGAACCGGGCAGGAGCGAGGACGCGTTCCCGGGTCACACGAGGGGAAGTCCGCCGAACGAGAACCAGAAGAAGGTGCCGTCGCCTCCCTCCAGGGAGAGGGCCACGCTCTCACCCTTGCGGACGGGGAAGGCCACTCGCTTTTGATCGCCGTAGTCGGTGTTGTATTGGCCGGCCACCAGCAAACCGCGTCTGGCCGTGGAATCCGGCCCGATGTACAGCCGCACCTTGCCGCGGGACACGTAGGCCCAGAGGATTCCGTCGCTGGGCGCTGTCGCGGTGAAGGGCGAGGAGACGTCGATCTCCTGTGGGGCCGTGAACAGTTGGACGGGGCCGGTGGCTTGGAGGTGCCCTTCGATGGTGAGGTTGCGGACGACCATGTCGGGTTTGTTGACCGTCACGTTGACGTTGAGGGTGCGTTCGACGTTGTCGTTGCCGCCCTGGGCGATGGCGCGCAAGTAGAACATGGTGCTCTGGCGGATGTTGGTGACCGGGTACTCGCGGCGGTTGGTGACGTCGATCTCGGCGTTGCCGTAGAGGAGTTTGTAGGTCGCGCCTTCGGACGCCTCCCATTCGAGGGTGGCGGTGCCGCCGTTGTCCACGACGAGCGGGTCCACGCGGAGGTTGCGCAGGTAGAAGCCGTGGGGGAACTTGCCCACGCCCAGTGTGGTGCGGTCGGTCTTCCACGCGGAGGTGCCCACGGCGCGGTATTCGAGTTCGAGGATGACGGGTGCGCTGCCGACGACGCGGTTGATGCGGATGCCGCCGAGTTGGATCGTGACACCTTGGCCGGGCTCGATCGTCGCTGTGCCGGACGGTGGGGCGAACACGATGCGTTGGCCTGCGGGGTCGCTGGTGGCGGTCCAGCCGGGGAGGCTGGTCTGTGCGGCGATTCCCGTCAGGTCCAAGGCGAGTTCGGCGGACGCGGTGCCGGTGGGGATGTACACGGTGAGTTTGCGGGTTTCGATGCCCGAGTCCGAGTGGCGGCTGCCCACGATGACCAGGTTGGCGCGTTCGACGGTGCCTTCCGCGGGTGACACGCGTAGCGGGTCGGGTTCGGTGGTCAGCTCGTAGACCAGGACCGTCCCGACCCCGGCCGCCTCGGGGTCGCTGTCGTCGCCCGGGGACCCGGCCACCGTTTGCAGGATCACACTCATGTGCTGTCTCCTTTCGTTCGCGTCGCCGAGGAGGCGTCGTCCAAGACCATGAATCCCGACCGGATCTCCGGGCTCCTTGCGCGCATGCCGGTGGCCACGGACCGGAATCGGGCAACCCGTGTAATACCGTGCGGATGATGAAAGCGCCGACCCGGCTCCGGATCACGGCCGCGGCGCCGAGCATGCCCTGCGGGTTGGGGCATGGCGATCGACGCTGTTGCGCAGGTCGGGCGCCGGGGCAGTATCGGGTCCGTCTCGACGCGCGGCGCGAGCCGCACGCACGAGACGGACCCGCAGCCGGTCACGTGATGGCAGTGCCCAGCGGGTTCGGGCCACGGGCCCGGCGGTTTGGTTGCCTGTCCGCGTTCACTCCGCAAGTTCTTCCTGGGGGGTGTCGGCTTTGGTGGACTCCTCGGTCGTGGGGGTCCCCCAGTGCTCGCTCGGCGTCACGCGGCCGGCCTCGCCCAAGGGGACCCAGCGAAAGCTGGGCGAGATGCCGCCTTCTCGGATTTTCACCCAGTACGCGCACTCGGTTCCCTTGACCACGGGCAGACTCGCCGTGTTGCTGCCGTCGGCTCCGGCGGCAGCCGCATGTACTTGGGCGATGTGGGTTTCCTCGCCGAGAACCGTTCGCAGCGTCAACGTCGACGAGCTGACGCTGCCGACGGTGGTGATCTTCCCCATCAGGAAGCCCGAGGTCGGTGCGGTGAATGTGTAGTTCTTGCCCGGCATGTATCTCAGCGACTGTCCTCCACGGAAGAGATCCACGGGGCCGTTGCCTGTGAGGGTTCCGCCGACGGTGACTGCCCCGTCTGCGGTGATGGTGTCGCGGACGGTAAGGGTGCGCACGACCAGATCGGGCTCGTCGACTGTCACGCCGGTACTGAGGGTTCGTTCGACGGGGTTGTTGCCGGACTGGGTGGTGCCACGCAGGTAGAACATCGTGCTCGCCCTGACGTTGGGGACGTCGTAGGTGCGTACGGCGGTGACGTCGATCTCGGCGGCGCCGCCGTAGAGGAGCTTGTAGGTGGCCCCTGCGGACGCCTCCCACGTGAGTTTGACCGTGCCGCCGTTGCCCACGACCCTGGGCTCGGCGGTCAATTCGCGGAGGTAGAAGTCGGCGGGGAACTTGCCGATGCCGAACGTTGTCCGGTCGGTCTTCCATGCTGAAGTTCCCACCGTGCGGTAGGAGAGTTCCAGGATGACGGGGGCGCTGCCGACGACGCGGTTGATCCGGATGCCGTCGAGTTGGATGGTGAGGCCCTGGCCGGGTTCGATCGTCGCGACGCCCGAGGGCGGGGCGAACACGATGCGTTGGCCTGCGGGATCGCTGGTCGCGGTCCAGCCGGGCAGGCTGGTCTGCGCGGTGATCCCGGTCAGGTCCAGGGCCAGTTCGGCGGAGGCGGTGCCGGTGGGGATGTACGCGGTGAGTTTGTTCGCTTCGATGCCCGAGCCCAGGTGTCGGCTGCCGACGAAGACCAGGTTGGCGCGTTCGACCGCTCCTTCTGCGGGTGACACGCGTACGGGATCAGGGAGGGTGGTCGGTTCGTAGACCAGGACCGTTCCCGCCGCGGCTGCCTCGGGGTCGCTTCCGTCACCGGGCGAGGCGGCCACGGATTGGAGGACCAGGCTCATGCGTCTTCCCCATTCGTTCGCGTCGCCATGGCGGCGTCGTCCAAGACCATGAATCCCGACCGGATCTGCGCGGCCCCGGCGGGCATGCCCGTGGGGTCGGGCACGGTGATCGGGAGCTTTTCCCACGTGTCGCCGGCCGCTTGGGCCCACGACCAGGAGCCGGTGGCCGTGGCCGGGTGCGGCATGATCGCGGCGCCGTCCACGACGGATGCGAGCATCGGTCCGGTGCGGAAGCTCACCGACATGCGGGCGAGTGCCTGTGCGGTGAAGTCCTGCGGGACGTGCAGGGTGCCGACGGGGAGGATGTCGGTGGTGGCGTGGACGGCCGCGCGGGGGTCGACGAGGAGGGTGGCGACGGCGCTGCTGTCGCCGCCGAAGGACAGTCGCAGTCGGGAGCCGTCGTCGATCCACCGCAGGTAGCCGTTCGAGGCGCCCTTGGGTGGGACGACGGTGTCGAAGTGGGTGTAGTCGTCGTCGAGGACGTAGCCGACCAGGCCGTCGTCGGTGTGGGTGGCCTCGCCCAGGCGGATCGTCCAATCGTAGGTGGGCAGTTCCGGTTCGTCCGGCGCGAGGACCTGGGACCAGGCGATGGAGCGCCGGGCCGGGCCGTGCAGTTCCAGGTCCAGTCGTGCCCGGACCAGTGCGAGGGGGCGCCCGAGGAGGAACCCGAGGCCGGGGTCCTCGGGTCCGTCCGGGTCGATCGACGCCAACGCCTCGTCCAGCGTGGCCCGCACCGCGTCCAGGACGTCGGGTCCGCCGTCCTCGATCGCTGTGAGGAACCGCGCGGTGTGGGGGGAGATCGCGGCCAGTTCCGGCAGGGAGGTGATCGTGGACCCCGGGAGGTTGGCCCAGTGTACGATCCGCGGGCCCTGGGCGGTTTTGATCGTGCGCAGTTCGCCCAGGGCGACGCCTGCGGGGTCGAAGCAGACCAGGGTGCGGTCGAGTCGGTTGTGGGTGAGCCACGCGCACACCGGGTTGGTGCCGGGGGTGATGTCGACCTGTTCGTCGCGGGTGGCGTCGAGGAAGTCGAAGCGCAGGCGGGCGGGTTGGAGCAGGCGGGGGGACAGTTCCGCGAACCGCTTGGCGGCCAGTTCCTCGACCGGGAAGTCGGGGACCATCGTGGTGGGCAGGACCGGCTCGAAGTGCAGCGGGTCGGAGATCAGGTTGACCGCGCGCCCGAACCGGTCCACCACCGACAGTCCCGTGAACGCGATCTGTCCGGCGCGCAGTTCGTGGAAGCGCGAGTCCTCTGGTTTTTGCCACGGGAACTCCGGGGCCTTTCCCGGGACCGGTGGCATCGCCGAGGTGTCCCCGATCAGGGTGCCCAGGTCCCCGTCCGGCTGCGGTGACACGCTCGGGTCGCGCTGGTTCAGCGCGGCGCCCAGCCCGTCCAGACACTGCGACAACAAATCCTCCGTACGCGCTTCCTCACGCAACCGGGCGATGACGTCGGCGGGCAGGTCGCCGCGGTGGGCTGCGTAGGAGGCGAGGTGACCCTCGGTTTCGTGACCGGCGGTGGGAGCGAGGGTCTGGCGGCCCTGGATGGTGATGGCCTCGGGGATCCGTGTGCCCTCCTCGCGGCGCCACCGATAGCGGGTGCCGTCGAAGTGCCACCGCTCGGCGCCGCCCTCCCGGTAGGCGAGGGGGGTGTAGTCGGCTTCCCACAGCAGGTACAGCGGCTGCCACGGCTGCCGCCACGGCCCGGTCCCGTATTCGGGCAGCGCGCCCGTGACGGCGCCCAGGTCGCCGTCCCCGGCGGCGGCGCGGGCGCGCGCGAGAAGGAAGAACTCGGTGAGTGCGGCGGGGATTTCGGCCGGCAGGCCGCTGGTGTTGACCTGGGCGACGTCGGTGGTCACCGATCCCGCGTTGTGCGATCCGATGGCGGTGACGAGGCGGTCGGTGGTGCGGCACGGCAGCAGCGAGCCGCGGGTGAGCGGGGCGTTGAGGTGGGAGCCCTGGAGCAGGACGACCGGGTCCGCGCTCGCCTCGTACGGATCCCGTGGTGCCCGGGTCAGGGCGCGTGAGCGTGCCAGGCCGTTGGTGTCCGCGAACTCGCGGGCGCTTTCGGCGAGGTTGTCCGCGGTGGTGCCCCACGGCATCCGCGACCGCAATTCGCCCAACTCGCCGGCGAGTTTCGCGACGATGCCGGCCGCGCCGTCCGGGTTGGCGGGTTCGAGTTCGTCGGTGATGGCCTCGGCGAAGTCGCCCGGTTGCTTTGGTTCCAGTGACAGGGCCCACAGGGTGTACAAGCGCTCCTGCGCGGTGGCCAGGCGTCGGGCGAGGGCATCGTGGGCGGCCTGCGTTTTGTTGAGGTCGGCCACCACGCGATCTTCCGCGGCGCGTTGGTCGGCGGTGAGCGCGACGCGGGTGGTGGCATCGCTGTCGGCGTGGTCGACGACGCGCCAGGTGTATCCGCCGGCAACAGGGCCGAATCCTGCGTGGTGGGCGGTGCGGTCTGTGATGTCGTCGCCGGCGCCGTCGGAACGGTCCAGCGCGTCGAGGGTGCCGAGAGCGAAGGCCCGGAACATGCGGGCCTCGTCGTCGCCGAGCGCGCTGGGACCGGCGTTGTGGTCCTGGAGGCCGGCCATCGCCTCGCTGACGCTGTTGCCGACCGCCACCGCGATGCCGTCCGGCCCGGGGCAGTCGGACTCGGGGACGGTGCCCTCGGGGTCCCAGGCGATGTTCAGGGCGCTGCCGGTGTAGAGGGTGCGGTCGATGGTGCTCGTGGCGGTTGGGGCGGACCACTCCAGGCGCTCGAGGAGGTCGTCGAGGGAGCCGTCGCGGCCGGCGAGGATGTCGTCGCGGCCGGGGTTGGAGTACCAGCCGACGACGTGGTAGCTGAGGGTGTCGGCGCCCTCGTCGGCGAGGTCCTCGAGGGTGTCGTGGAGGGAGAAGACGTTCTCGTTGTAGGGCTGGAACGCGGAGAACGTGGTCAGGCCGGGGCCGATCGCGGTCAGGAACGGCTCGGCGGATTCGGCGGGTTCGCGCCACGGCGTGGTCGCGGTGACGTCGTGTCGCAGTCCGATCAGCGTGGCGCGCAGTCGGTCGGAGTGCGGGTCGGCGAAGGACACGGTGCCCTCGACGGTGTCGGGGCCGTCGTCGGCGGTGCCCAGGTGGTCGCTTTGCACGAGCCAGGTGCGGACCTGGCGCCCGCCCGGGCGGTAGCGCACGACGAGCCACCGGTTGGGCACGAGCGGGAAGTCGCCGATGCCCTCGCTCTCGTCGTGGGCGCCGCGGGTGAGGGCTTCGGGGAGTTGCCATTGCAGGTAGATCCCGCGCCGTTCCCGGTCGCCGGGCCACAGTTCGGTGTCGAAGGGGGCGGGTTCGGGGGCGAGGTTCTCTTCTTCGAGCATGCGGAAGTTGGTCTGCCAGCGTTGGAAGACGTAGGTGCCGTCGGTGTCGCGGGTCTGGGTGTTGACGGCCAGTGCGGCCACTTCGACGGGAACCACGAGCGTGGTGAGCGTGGACATGGGTGGTGTGCTCCCCGGGGTCGGGTTCAGGAACGGTCGAAGATCTGCACTTGCGGTCGCTTGAGCATCTGCAGCGCGAACTGCGCGGAGGAGAGGGGGGCACCGCCGTGCGCGGCGGACAGCGCGGGCAGCAGGGCGTCGCCGGGCCCGGTGATGTTGAGGACGTCGTACCCGTCCGACTCCGGCTCGGGCCGCAGGAACCGTCCGAAGCGGTCGTCGGTGGGGTCCGTCGGGAACTCGCCCGCCGGGTAGCCGATGTTCGGCCCGCTGATCTTGCGCAACTCGATCGTGCCCAGGTCGCCGAACCCGAAGTGCAGGCCCTGCGGGGGCTCGGCGAGGGTGAAGCCGCCGATCGGGCCCGCATACAGGAACACCTTGACCTCGGTTCCGTACACCGCCTCGCGCAGTGGCTCGACGACCGCGCCGTTCGCGTCGTAGGCGGCGGCGACCATCTTGGGCCAGTTCGGGATCAACACGGAGTGCACCAGCACGCCCGAGACCGGGGGCGCGGCGACTCCAGCGGCGAGGGAGTTCAGGTCCAGGTCCAGGGCGTGACCGACGCCGACGCTGAGCGCGCCGTCGATCGCGGCGCGCACCCAGGCGGGGTCGACGTGGAAGAAGCGGATGCTCTCGGGTGGCAGCAGCATGTCCATCAGTGGCACCAGGTGTTCCAGCGGGACCATGTCCAACACGCGCAGCCGGTCCAGCCACTGTTCCACCGGGCTCAGCTCGGGAGCGAGCGCCTCGCGCAGCACACCGCGTACGTCGGCGTTGCTCAGCGAGGCGCGGATGTCGGTGACGGTCGCCGTCGTCCGGCGCGTGCCGCGGCCGGCCGGTCGGCGTCGTCCGGCGGCCACGTCCGCTCCGGCGTGCCGCAGTGCGCGGGTGAAGCGCGCGCCGCCGTCGTCGAGCAGGAGGCGGTCGAACGCGTCCCGGGTGGTGTTGCGGGTCAGGTCGGAGGCGGTGACGGCGAGGCCGTCCGCACGCGGGTGGAAGACCATGCGTCGTGCCGCGTTGCGCGCGGCCTTGCGGAACTCCAGGAGCGCGGTGCGAAATTGCGCGTCGGCGAGGGCGAGGCTGCGGCCCAGGGTGAACGCGGCGGCGTAGGAGGTGTCGAAGACGCCGTGCTCCTCCAGGTAGATCAGCGCCTCGTCGGCGGAGTCCAGGCGCGGCGCGGCGGGCGCGGGCAGCGGTTGCGCGGGCGCTGCGGTGAACGGCCCGCGGTGGAACGCGAGGGTGCGCTCCCCGGTCTCCAGGCGTTGCGGGAGTGCGACCGTGCCGGTGGCCAGGCGCTCGGCCACCTCGCGTTGAGCGGGGGTGCGTGAGGACGGGGCGGTGCCGGTGGGCAGCCGCAGCAACAGGTCCGGGGGGTCGTCGTCGGCGCGGCCTTCGGTGGCGAGGTGGTGGACCAGGTCGCCGAAGCCGATGCCGGTGTCGGGTTCGGTTTCGAACGTCCACGACCACAGCGACACCAGGCGCACGTCCCCGGGTGATTCGGTGCTGCCGCCGAGGTAGCGTTCGAAGCCGTCGAGGGAGACGACGTGGACCACGTGCCGGCCGGCGTCGACGTCGGGGAAGCGGTTGGCGACCACGACCGAGTTCAGTTCCTCCTCCAGCGGTTCGGGGTCGGTGCCGGCGACGCGGGTGGCGTCGGGTGGTCCGCCCTCGCGCGAATGCGCGAGCAGCCCCAGCTCGTCCGGGCGCGGGACGATCGCGGTGAACAGCGCGCCGGGGACCAGGATGGTGTTGCAGGCCAGGTCCCATTCCTCGTCGAAGAGTTCGCCGGGCGGGATCGCCGGCGGGCGGCCCGGGTGGGTACCGGCGAGGAGTTCGCGCACGGTGATGACGTCGACCTTGCCCAGGGCGTTCGGGTCGTCGGGGAGTTCGCCCTCGCGAAAGACCAGGAGCGCCATCCACGGGACGCTCTTGTGGTGCCCGTCCAGGGGACGGAACCACGGCACGGCGGGGGTGTCCATGGTGATGTGCGGCAGGACCTGGCTGTAGAGGCCCTTGGATCCGGGGGCGGGGTAGCAGGCGAGGACGTCGGTGGGCGCGATGGAGAACCGTAGTTCGCGGACGTCGAAGGGTTGGCGTCGGGTCGGGAGGCGGTCGGCGGTGTCGATGCCGGTGATGCCCTGTTCGATGGTGAGGTCGTACTTGCCCGCGTACAGGGACGGGATGCGGTGGTCGAACAGCCGCATGCGGTGCTGTGGGTTCGGCGCGGTCACGGCGGGTTCTCCTTTCAGCCGGCGGGCACGAGCATGGGCTCGGCGGTGAACGCGGTCGCCGCGGCGGCGGCGAAGGCGGGCAGGTTCGCGTCCAGCGGGCCCAGGTCCAGGCCGGCCTCGGCCATCGCGGCGGCCAGCGCGGTGCGCGCGGTGCGCCGATCGTCGGCGTCGACGGTGGAGGCGATCGTGGCGATCACGCCGCCGTCGGTGGGGCGTTGCGGGATGGGTCCGGTCGGTCCGGTCGCCGGGTCCAGGGGCAGGGGGCCGTCGGGCGTGACCGGGTCGAACTCGATGGCCTTCTCGCTGATGTAGCCGGTGGAGGTGCCGTTCTCCGCGGCGGGCGAGGCGAAGCGGGCGCCGATCAGCTGTTCGGGGATCAGTTGTTCGCCCGGAGTGGGAAGGTTCTCCTGTTTCCCGGTGCCCCACAGCGCCCGGGGCACGTTTGCGGTGATACGCGAGCGCCCCCACTCGGGCAGATCCACTGGCGCCGTGTCGTAGGTCAGGGACACGCGTTGCACGCTGGTGCGGCCGGTGGCGCCCATCGGGCGGATGGCCAGGGGGTCGCCGGTCTCGGCGGGAGTGGTGGAGTCTCCCAGGAACAGGTGGGTGACCGGGACGGCCGAATCGGTGGTGAACTCGAACCCGGCCGAGGACACCTGCCACGCGCCGACACGGCGTTGGCCGCGGGCGGCGATGTAGCGGTCGCTGATCAGACCCGCCCCCGGGATGGCGCGGACGGTGTTGTCGGCCGGGGGCAGCATGTCCTTGAACCGGTCCCAGTCCAGCTCGTTCCCGGTGCCCTGACGGCCGGAGCCGAAGCCGATGGTGAACGAGATGAACCACAGGTGCACGGTGGCCTCGCCGCCGGTGGGCGGGCCCCACACTCTCAGGCTTGCCCCGACCTCGACGGTGATGGTGATCTTGACGAAGAGGATCTTGATGCGGGCCTGGACACCGATGCGGACGCTGATGCCGACGTCGAAGTAGAACGGTTTCCACTGCACGAGCGCGTCGACCTTGGCGATCAACCACGCGCGCAGCGGCCCGGATTGAAAGCGAACGTCGATGCCGCCGCCCGCCATCACCGCGGAGGGCGTGATCGCGAAGTACGCGCTGCCGGAGATCGTCACCGCCCCGGCCAGGTCCCAGTCGAACCCCAGCCGCGCGGGCGCCTTGTAGTGGGTGGGCCGCTGGTAGCTGGGGTGGTAACCGCCCATGGTGAACACGAAGTCACCCGCGTTGGGGCTGGGTCCGTACCAGACGGTGAGTGCGACCGCGCCGCGCAGCCGGCAGTTGGGGTCGAGCACGTAGGAGCTGGGGGTGATCGCGGCGCCCAGGCTCAGTTCGCCCTTGTGGGGTTTGATCACCGCCTCGATGGCGAGTTCGGCCTTGGCGTACTTGCGGTCCGCGTCGCGCGGGAAGGACGTTCCGCCGATCCCCAGCAGCGCGATCGTGAAGTCCGCGCCCGTCTGCACGATCACCATGGCGTTGCCCTGGATGAGCTCGAACGCGCTGAACGCCAACCCGGCGGCGACCCACAACTCGTCCTGCATCGGTGTCACCCATGGGCTGGTGCCGCCGACGAGGGAGTTCAGCACGGACACCGGGTCGGCGTCCTCGGCGCCGATCGCGGCGGGGTTGTCGAGCGCGACGACGAACGGGAACGTGCCCACGTCCTCCACGCGCGGGATCCGGATCCGACTGTTCCAGCCGAAACCCAGCGCGATCCCGCGGATCTGGAACGGCGGCGGCCCGATGCCCTTCTCCGCCCCGAGCGAGCCGAACGCGAAGAACGACGGATCCACCGAGGCGTTCTCAGGGATCACATAGGCGCCCATCGCCGTGCCGTGCAACGCGCCGGTGTCCACCAGCAGGACACCGCCCAGGATCGTCTTGTACTTGGGATCCTCGGACTTGATCGCGGTCAGCGCGCCCGCGATCTGCACGGGCGGGTTCGTGTAGTTGACATCGATGCCGGTGTCGCCGGTCGGGGCGCCGATGTCGGACCAGCCGAGCGTGCCCCGCCGCGACGCGCCGGGGGCCAGGACGGTGAAACCGTCCGGGCCGGCGATCGCCCGGGCAGGCGGACGCAGCCCCGAACCGCGCCTGGTGACGGGCGGTTTGTCGGTACGGGCGGGAAGCGGACGGCCGAGACCGTCGCGCCGGTCGGGGTCCGCGTCGCGAGGCGCGCGGACCCGGTCCGGGCGTACCGGGACCAGGCGCGGCCCCGGAAGCACGAGCCAGGCCCCGCCGGGCAGGGCGCCCGCGATCGCGGGCGGTGGGCCCGCGTCGGCCGCGGCGAGGAGTTCGCCCGCCCGCGCCAGTTGTTCAGCCGTCAGGTCGCTCGCCGCGGCCAGGACCTGCCAGCCCTGGGACTGGGCGACCAACAGCGGGAGGGCGCCGCCGAGCACGGCCACACGACCTCCGGGGCCGTGGGCGGACAACACGGGATCGAGCCCGTTGTGCGTCGTGGTCACCACGGTGGCGGCCACCGCGTCCGGCAGGGTCGGACACGCGACGCCAAGGCGGCGGGCCAGCGCTTGGGCGGCGACACCGGGTGCCGGGTATTCGGCGGTGATCCTGACCCCGGACAGGACACCGTTGTCGTGCTCGAAATCCACGCGAAGCCGGACGGGTTCGTCCGACCAAGCGGTGGTGGCGGTTCCCGCGCACAACAACGGGGCGTCGTCACCGTCGTCGCGATCGCCGCCGTCACCGTCCCCGCCCCCGTCGGTGCGGTCCAGGCGCAGAACCGCGTCGGGGAACCACGTCTCGAACGGGTCGGGCGACAG
This sequence comes from Embleya sp. NPDC008237, assembly GCF_042956465.1. Lineage (NCBI taxonomy): Bacteria > Bacillati > Actinomycetota > Actinomycetes > Kitasatosporales > Streptomycetaceae > Embleya > Embleya sp. NPDC008237. Next base: position 22,282 of record NZ_JBIBGL010000025.1, on the reverse strand, counting down.
TCCCAGCGTCTTGCCCGCGAGTTCGACCCGCCGCCCACCCCCGCCGTCGTTCTCGGCGAGCAACGCCCGCAACTCCTCCACCAGCATGGCCACGCGGTGACCCCTTCCCACTCGACGACGTCCACGGCCCCCGAGGTCCCGATGCGGGCCGGCGGCGGTGGTGGAACGACAATCCGGGCATGCGCAAGCGACCGAGACGGTGGTGTCGCCCCGGTCGGCGACCAGGAAAGACGGGGATCACCGGAAAACCACGACCGCATGATCACTGTACGTAGACCAGACACTACGGGTAGCGATTGACGGGCGGTAGGTGCGAAACCGGCCGAAGCGGACCGGCGATCCGAGACTCCGGCGGTTGGAACATCCGTGCGGCACCGGTCCCAACGACCAGCTATCAATCGACTGGAGGCACTGTGAGCGCTGCCACCGGCGGTCGGGGATGGCGACCGGAAAACGCGGGTGGCGCGAGCCAGGTCGGCTGCCCGGGCCCGGGCCTGTACGGCATCCACCCCTCCGAGCGCCCGGGCAACCGCCAACCGCTCCTGCCGCAAAGTCGACGCCATCACCTCGGCCATCTCACACAACGTGGCAACGGCGGTCAGAGGCGGCGGAAGGCGCCGGCTTCGCCCGCGAAAGCGACGGGACGGCCGGCCTCACATCGGCCTCACATTGCCGTCCGGTCTGTTGCAGTCGGCGCGCTGTTGAAAGGCCGACGGTGCAAATCCCCGGTCAGGTAAATGGGGAGGAAATCGGCGGCACTATTTTCGACGTCCCTCGGACAGTCGGCGGCGGATTGAACGCGCAGCAAGCCGAGCGTGCCCGGTTTCTCCGGCCATTCTCGCCCGATCGCCACGGATCGATGGTGCTGCGACGATCCCCGGATACGCCGTGACCCGCAGCAACGACTCGACGGGTGGTGCTTGCTCGGTCGCCCGGGGCATGAGCGCAAGGTGCGTGAATCCGACGAGTCGCCTCCCTGGTTGAGGGCGGTCGGGGCGTGCGCGCCCACCTCGAAATCCGTGAGATGGCGTGAAATCCGGGTTCTCGACCTCACCCACGCGGGCCGGGCCCGGCTCCCCCGCGTCGGCGACATGGCGTCGTCCCGGGCGCGCGGGCCACCTGCTTGCCGGGCTTTGGGCCTGGAGACGGTCACGGATCGGCCCGCGACTGGTTCGCCCGGCACGTGCCGGCCGGCTGTGGCATCGCCGGGCCTGTCGTCCTCCGGCCGCCGGGCCCGGCGACGAACGGTGCCTGACGGCCCGTCAAGTGTCGGGCGGCGGCACGGTGCCGGGGCCGTGCCCGGACTCCACCGGACAGCAATAGGGCCCGGTTGGAACGTGTCTTACGTAGTGGGGCCGTCGTCGTTCGTGGCAGGTGATGGCCGCGGTGAGGGTGCGGAAGGCCAGGTCGAGAAAGCCGGCTACACCGAAAACTCAGGCGGGTGATTCGGGTCGGCGGGTGCTGGCCGGCGGGGGCGTGGTGTCGCGGTCGGCGCGGGAGTTACGTGTGCCGGCGGGCCGGGGGCTTGTGGGCTGGATGGCGTTGGTTGATGGGGTCGTCGTGGGGTGGGCATCGAGTGGTCGGTGGGGGGCAGGGGTTGGGGCGTGGTGCGGATACGGGTGGGGAGCTGTGGGTGGACGGATCGGGGATTGGTGGATGCCGGGTGGTATCCGGCGGGGTGTACGAGTGCGGAGGCACGGCTGCGCTATTACGCGTCGCGGTTTTCGCTCGTGGAGGTCGACTCCACCTACTATCACCTTCCTTCGGAGCGCAACGCCCGGTTGTGGGGCGAACGGACGCCGGAGGGCTTTGCGTTCAATGTGAAGGCGTTCTCGTTGTTGACCGGTCATCCGACTCGGGTCGATGCTTTGCCGCGAGATCTGCGTGGGTCCTTGGCGAGGGGGAGCGTGTACCCGCGCGATCTGCCGGCCGGGGTGGTCGAGGAGGTCGCCGGTCGATTTCGTTCGGCTTTGCGGCCTCTTCACGAGAGCGGCAGGTTGGGCGTGGTTCTGCTTCAGTTTCCGCCCTGGTTTCTTCCGGGGGCGCAGGCCGAGCAGTACATATTGCGGTGCCGGGAGCTGTTGTTTCCGTATCGGGTTGCCTTCGAGCCGCGTAATGGCGCCTGGGTGACGCCCGAAACGTTCGCCTTCCTTGGCAAGGAACGCATCCCCTATGTGTGTGTGGACATGCCCCAGGGGCATGTCGAGGCGGTGCCTCCGGTGGTGCGGGTCACCGCCGAGCTCGCGATCGTTCGCCTGCACGGGCGCAGCGCCCACTGGCGGGAGGGCGACGCTCGGGAGAAGTACCGCCACGACTACACCGACGGCGAACTTGCCGAGTGGGTTCCCAGGATTCGGCGGCTTGCGCGGGACGCCGAGGAGGTTCATGTGCTCCTGAACAACTGCTGCGGTGCCACTGCTGTCACCAATGCTGCGGCTCTTCGCGAGATGTTGATGGTTGCCTGAGGCGCGATATCGATCCGGGGCCGGGGCGGGCGGCCCGGGCCGGGCCGGGCCGGGCGAGGTCCGGTTCCGGCCCGGCTCTGGTCCCGACTCGGTCTCGGCCCGGCCCCGATCCGACCTTGCCTCCGCCCCAGTCCCGGCCTGCTCTGGTCCAGCGCGCGACCCAGCCCCGGCCCGCTCGCCGCCGCTCCCTGCCCGCCCCCGCCCCCCGGCCCCTGCGCGCGACCCGGCCCGACCCGCTCGGCGACGGGCGGCCACGCAGAAACAGAAAGTGAAACTGCGGTTCTATTGAACCCATGCTCCAGTTGTGACTTAATTTCTTTCGTCACCGACACGACGGGAGCACGGCATGTCGAACACCGCTGTTTCACCACGCCGCTGGTGGGCCCTGGGTGCCCTCGTCCTGAGTGCGCTGATCATTGGGCTCGACGGCACGATCATCAACGTGGCGCTGCCCACGCTTTCCGGTGAACTGGGAGCGGACAGTGCGCAGTTGCAGTGGATCGGGGGTGGCTACCTGCTCGCGTTGTCGGCCGCCATGTTGCCGATCGGGTTGCTGGGGGACCGGTACGGGTTGAAGCGGGTGTTGCTTGTCGGGATGGCGGTCTTCGGGCTCGCCTCGGCCGCCGGGATCCTGGCCGATTCGGCGGGGCAGGTGATTGCGGTACGGGCCGTGCTCGGGCTCGGTGCGGCGATGATCATGCCGCTGTCGTTGGCGATCCTGCCCAGGATCTTCGGGCCGGACGAGGTGCCGAAGGCGGTGGCGACCTGGACCGCGGCCACCGCGTTGGGCATGCCGATCGGGCCGGTCGTCGGCGGCTGGTTGTTGAACCACTTCTGGTGGGGCTCGATCTTCCTGTTCAACATCCCGGTCGTGGCCCTTGCCCTGGTGGCGAGTGCGGTGTTCCTGCCCGCCGATCCGAAGCGGGTACGGGCGACCGCCGCGCGGGTGCCGGTCGACGTGCTCGGTGTGGTGTCGAGTGCGCTGGGTATCACCGCGCTGGTGTACGGGACGATCCTGGTGCCGCAGGACGGTTGGGGCAGCCCGCTGGTGCTCGGCACGTTGCTCGGCGGGGCGGTACTGCTGGTCGGCTTCGTGTTGCGGCAGCGGCGCTTCGCGCATCCGCTGGTCGACCTCGGGTTGTTCGCCGATGCGCGGTTTCGGTGGGGCACGCTGATCGCGGTGTTCGTCAACTTCGCGGTCATGGGCATCCTGTTCGTGGTGCCGCAGTACCTGGAGGGTGTGCTCGGCAACGACGCGCTCGGCACCGGGCTGCGAGTGCTGCCGCTGATCGGCGGGCTGTTGGTGTCGGCCACGCTGAGCGAGACGCTGGTGCCCAGGTTCGGTGCCCGCGTGGTGATTTCGGTCGGTCTGGCGCTGCTCGGCGCCGGTGCGCTGCTGGGCGCCGGTACCGACGGCGGCAGCGGGTACGGGTTCACCGCCACGTGGCTCGGCCTGGCCGGGCTCGGCTTCGGGATGGCCGTGGTGCCCGCGACCAGCATGGTGATGGGGTCGCTGCCCACCGGCAACTCCGGCTCGGGTGCGAGCCTGCTGGAGACCGTGCAGCAGGTCGGCGGTGTGCTCGGGGTGGCCGTCCTGGGCAGCGTGCTCGGCGCGGGTTACCTGGACCGGCTCGTGGTGACGGGGTTGTCGGAACCGGCGGCCGACGCGGCCCGGGAATCGTTGTCCGGCGCCGACGCGGTGGCCGCACAGACGCACGATCCCGTGCTCCTGGCGTCCGCGCACGACGCGTTCATCCACGGCATGGACCTGGTCCTGCTGGTCTGCGGCGCGATCGCGCTGGTGGTTGCCGCCTTCGCGGCGGTCCACCTGCCGGGCGAGGCCGAGGACACGCCGGCCCCCACGCTGCCGGCCCCCGCTCCCGCCCACGGAGAATTGCTCGCATGAGCCCCAAGGAGACCTCGACCGAGCCTGCGCCCGACCCCGCACGCGCGCCCGACCCCGCAAGTGCGCCCGAGCCCGCAACTGCCCCCGCCGCCCCCGCCCCCGGCCTGCGCGAGCGCAAGAAGCTCAAGACCCGGCAGAGCATCCGCCGCGAGGCCTACCGCCTGTTCGCCGAGCATGGCTACGACGCGACCACCGTCGACGAGATCGCCGCCGCCGCGGACGTCTCCCGCAGCACGTTCTTCCGCTACTTCCCGACCAAGGAGGACGTGGTCCTCACCGACGAGTACAACTCGGTGTTCGGTGACGTGCTCGCGACCAGGCCGGCGGACGAACCGATCGTGGCCGCCATCCGACACGCACTGACCGAGTCGCTGGCCCACGTCTTCACCGCCGATCGGGACGAACTCCTCTACCGGAACCGGATGATCTTCACCATCCCGGCGCTCCGCGCCCGAGCCATGGACGAGTTGTTGCGCACCCAGGACGAGATCACCGCGCTGCTGGCCGAGCGCACCGGCCGCGACCCGGACGACCTGGTACTCAAGTGCGCCTCGGCCGCGATCATCGGCGTCTCGACCGCGGTGATGCGGCACTGGGTGGAACACGAGGGCATCGAGGACCTGGTCGGGCTGTACGACCGCCAATTGCACATCCTCACCGGCGGTCTCCAGGTCTGACCGACCGCTCGCGCGGGCGCGGACAACGTCGCGAGCCGCGCGTCGGTGCCGCACGCCCGGGCCGCCACCCACAGCCGCGCCGCACGCCCGCGCCGCCCCACAACTCCCCGCTCCACACCCCCCACCCCACAGCCCCGCGCCTCACAGCCGTGCCGGCACCGGGTACTCGGCCAAGGTGATCGAGGTCGCCGCCTTGGTCGTCATCTTGTCCAGGAAGCGCAGGAACGGACCGGCCGTCAGGATCCGGTAGATCCGGGTGCGCCGCTTGATCCGGCCCGCGGTCATCGGTGCGAAGAACGGGCCGACCCCGCCCGCCACCTGTCGGCACGCCCTGGTGAACTTCCCGATCGCCCGCTCGTACCCCGCGAACGCGGCGCGGTGGTCGCCGTCGGCTGCCGCGAGTTCGCCGGCGAGGACGTACGCGCAGACGATCGCGAGGCCGGTGCCCATGCCGCCGCAGGTGGCGCCGTAGCCGGCGTCGCCGAGCAGGACGACCCGACCCTTGCTCCAGGAGTCCATCACGACCATGCCGATCGAGTCCGTGTAGAACGTGTCGGCCTCGGCCAGGTCCGCCATCAACTCCTCGGCCCGCCAGCCCATGTCGGCGTAGGTCGCGGCCAGCGCCCGCTTCTGCGCCTCGACGTCGCGCCGGTCCGGGCCCGCTCCGGCGTCGGTGTAGACGCACATCACGTTGGCCCGGCCCGCCCGGGTCGGGGACACCGCCAGCCCTCGACCCGGCTCGCTGTAGATCAGGCTGCCCGGCCCGGCGCCCAGCCGGTCGGGGGCGTCGAACAGGGCCACCCGATAGCCGGATTCGCGGACGAACCGCGACTCCTCGCCGAAGACCAACCTGCGCACGTTCGAGTGCAGCCCGTCGGCACCGACCACCAGGTCGAACCAACGCGGCGCGGCACGTTCGAAGGTGACGTGCACCCCGTCGGCGGTCTCGGTCAGCGAGGCGATCGAGTCGTCGAAGACGTACTCGACGTCGCCCTCGGTCAGTTCGAACAGGATCCGGGCCAGGTCACCGCGCTGGATCTCCACCTCGCCGCCGGCGAACGACGCGGGCAGGGCCACCAGTTCGCCCCCGGCCGCGTCGACCAGACGCAGCGATCCGGCGTCGGTGCGATGTCGGGTGATCTCGTCCAGGATGCCCATCCTGCGCAGCACCGTCATGTGCACCTCGCCGCGGAAGTCGACCGCCTGCCCGCCCGGCCGCAGCTCCGGGGCCCGCTCGACCACGGTGACCTGGTACCCGTACCGGTGCAGCCAGTAGGCCAGCGCCGGACCCGCGATGCTCGCGCCCGAGATCAGCACGCTCATGCCCATGGTGTTCTCCCTGCGTCCTCGGCCTGGCTCGTCCCTGCCGACGACACCGATGCTGGTCGGCCACGCTGACCGGGTACGCACGGTGCACTGACCGGCACTGACCGGCACTGACCGGCACTGACCGGCACTGCCGGCGGGTGCCGGCGGGCGGGCGGCAAGGCAAGGGAGGCGGGCGGGCCGGCCGGTGGTGGGCGGCGCGCCGAAGCGGCTTTGCCCACCGGATTCCACGGGCCGGCTCAGCGACCGGCGGAGGACGGCTCGGCGGGCAGGCCCGCCTCGGCGTCGGCGCGCGCGTCGTACCGGGCCCGGGCCTCCGCGATGCGTTCCTGGTGCTCCTCGGTCCAGGTGACCAGGGAGCGGATCGTGGTGTGCAGCGTGGTGCCCATCGGGGTGAGCGCGTAGTCCACCCGCGGCGGCACCACCGGGTAGACGGTGCGCCGGACCAGGCCGTCGCGTTCGAGTTGGCGCAGCGTCACGGTGAGCATGCGCTGGCTGATCCCGTCGATCTCCCGACGCAGTTCGGTGAAGCGCAACGTGCGGCTCTCCAGGATCGCGATGACCAGGAGCGACCACTTGTCCGCGACCCGGTCGAGGATCTGCCGAACCTCGCACCCTTCGCGGACGTCCCACTGGAGCGCGTCGTAATCGTCCTGGTTACCCACGCAGGGGGTCGGTTCCTTTGAAGTGCCTTCTTCCATGGAAGTCGATGCTGCCGAAGGATGGGGGTGGTTACAAGAGGGAACCGGGTTCGTTCGGATAACCGAGCCCCGGGGCCTCGACGCCGCCACCACACCCGCATCCAGCGTCCCGAGGGGCTGCCGCATGTCCGCATCCACGTCCTCGTCCACCCCCACCCCCACCACCGCTACCCCCTCGCCCGTTTCCGGCCAGGGGTCGGGCGAGGTGGAGGCGCCCAGAACGCCGCACACGCCGCCGGAGAACGACGCGGGACGGATGGGCGCCCGCGCGTGGGGCATGTTGATCGTGCTCTGCGGCGCGATCTTCCTGGAGGGCATCGACGTCGCGATGCTCAATGTCGCGCTGCCGACGATCCGCGAGGACCTGGGCATGTCCACCGGCGCGGTGAGCTGGGTGATGAGCGCGTACGTGCTCGCCTACGCGGGTTTCATGCTCCTGGGCGGGCGTACGGCCGATCTGCTCGGTCGGCGACGGATGTTCGTGTTCTGGCTGGCCGTCTTCCTGGTGTTCTCCGGCCTGGGCGGGTTCGCCACCGAGGGCTGGATGCTGATCGTCGCGCGCTTCGTGACCGGCGCCTCGGCCGCCTTCATGACGCCCGCCGGGCTGTCCGTCATCACCACGAGCTTCGCCGAGGGACCCCAGCGCAACCGGGCCCTGCTGTTCTACGCGGGCACCGCCGCGGGCGGCTTCTCGCTGGGCCTGGTGATCGGCGGCCTGCTGACCGCGATCGACTGGCGGCTGGTGTTCTTCGTACCGGTCGCACTGGCCGCGGTGATTTTGGCCCTGGCCCTGGCGCTGATTCCCGCGGACGGCCGACCCGACCGGGCCGGTGGGGGCTTCGACGTGGCGGGCGCGATCAGCGTGACCGGCTCGATGTTGCTGCTGGTGTACGGCGTGGTCCGGCTGGAGCACCCGGCGCGCGGCTGGGGGTGGACGATCGCGGCCTTCGCGGGCGGGACCGCCCTGCTGCTCGCGTTCGTCGCCGTCGAGCGTCGCGCCGTCGCCCCGTTGGTCCGGCTCGGCATCCTGCGCTCGGGAGCGCTGGTGCGGGCGAATCTGGGCGCGATGTTGTTCGCGGGCTCGTTCTTCGGCTTCCAGTTCGTGGCGGTGTTCTACCTCCAGGAGGTACGCGGCTGGTCGACCCTGGAGACCAGCTTCGCGCTGCTGGCGGTGGGCGCGGACGCGGTGCTCGCGCCGACGGTGACGCCGCGGCTGGTCGACCGGTTCGGCAACCTGCGGGTGATCCTGGGCGGGATGTCGTCGGCCGCGCTCGCGTACGCGCTGTTCCTGTCCATCGACGCGGACACCTCGTACCCGGTGATGTTCCCGACGATGTTGCTGCTCGGATTCGCCTTCGCGATGGCGTACGGGCCGCTCACGATCGCCGCCACGGACGGCATCGACGAGGACGAGCAGGGTCTGGCGGGCGGATTGTTGTACACCGCCTTCCAGTTCGGCGCGGCGCTGGGCCTGTCCGCGGTGACGGCGGTACTGGCCGGCGGGGGCGGCTCCGAGCTGGGCGGCTTCCGGACGGCGTTGATCGTGCCGCTGGTGGGCGTGCTGTTGGGCGCGGTGGTGACCGCCCAGGGCCTGCGCGGGCGGGATCGCGCCCCGGTCGCCTAGGCCGTCCACGGACCTCGGCGGAGGTTTGGCCTCGCTCAGTGCCCCGGGGGGCGAACCGCCCTACGGAGCCGCTCGTCGATCGATCGGATCGGCGAGCGGCTCCGGCTCGGCGCCGGTTCCGGTTCGGCTCAGGCCCGGCGCAGACTCCGGTTCCGGGTCAGGCTCGGGCTCGGGTGGAGCCGGTCAGCGGGGCGGGGGCCGACGCCTGGGCCGGGACGCGGATGGCGGTCGTGCCGGCGGGTGTCTTCGGCCGGCGTACGCCGATCATCAGCACGGTGACCGCGGCGGCGACGAACATCCCCAGCCCGGCGATGGTCATGCACAGGTGCAGCGCGTCCGCGAAGCTGTTGCCGACGGCGGACAGCGCCTTGCCGGTGGCCTCGGGGGGCAGGCCGAGGTGGCCGGCTGCCGAGAGCCCCTCGTCCGAGACGGCCGAGGTGACGTGCTCGCGGTCGGCGGGGGCCAGGCCGGAGGCGGTCAGGTTCTCCGGCAGGGCGGCGGCGATGCGGTTGGTCAGCACCACGCCCAGTACGGCCGGGCCGAGTGCGCCGCCGAGTTGGCGCAGGGTGTTGTTGCCCGCGCCGGCCATGCCGGCCAGGTGGTGCGGAACGCTGCTGACCGCGACCGAGGTGATCGGCGTCATCACGAAGGCGAAGCCCACGCCGATCACCACGAGCGGGCCGGCCATCGCGGCGAACCCGGTGTCCGGCTCCAGGGTGTTCAGGGTCAGCATGCCGATCCCGGTGACCACCAGGCCGAAGGTGAGCAGCGCACCCGAGGGGATCCGGCCCATCAGCCGGCCGACGATCGGGCCGATCACCACGGTGAGCCCGTTGATGAGCAGGAACCGGTAGGCGATGTCGAGCGCGCTCAGGTGCTGGACGTTGCCGAAGAACAGGCTGAGCGAGAAGACGATCCCGACCAGGCCGAACATGGTGATCATGGTGACCACGCCGGCGCCGGTGAACGAGCGCGACGAGAACAGCTCGAGGGACAACATCGGTGTCGCCGAGCGGTGTTCGATCACGATGAACGCGGCCAGGCCCAGGATCGCGAGTGCGAACGCGACCAGGACCGGGCCGTCGGTCCAACCGGTGGTTCCGCCCTCGATCACGCCGTAGATCAGGCCGGTGATCGCGATGATCGCGGCGATCTGGCCCGGCACGTCGATGGCCCGGCCGTGCGGCGAACGGGAGTCCTCCAGGAGTATCGCCGCGACCACGGCGCCGACCAGGCAGACCACCACGATCGGGGCGAAGATCCAGCGCCAGGAGGCCTGTTCGAGAATCGTCCCGCTCAGCAGCGGGCCCAGCGACATGCCCAGGCCCAGCGAGGCGGCCCATGCGGAGATGGCCTTGGCGCGGGCCCGGAAGTCCGGGTAGGCGTGGCTGATCAGCGCCAGGCTCGAGGTGAGCAGGGCGGCGCCGCCCGCGCCGGAGAGCGCCTGGCCCACCCAGACCTGGGCGACGCTGTGCGCGGTGAGGTTGGTGGCGGAGCCGGCCGCGAGCAGGAGGAGGCCGGCCAGGAACGCCTTCTTGCGCCCGTACAGGTCGCCGATCAGGCCGAAGGTCAGGATCAGCGCCGCCATCGGCAGGATGAAGATGTCGCTGATCCACTGGAGGTCGCTCGTGGACGCGTCCAACCCGCGCTGGATGGTCGGCAGGGACACCGCCACCCCGCCGATCGGCACGTACGAGGCGAATACGCCGAGACATGCGAGCACGACCGTGAGGGCGGGGCGGGCCACGGTGGTGGTCGGCGGCGAGGCTGCGGCCGACGAGGCAACGGATCGGGGGGTCGTGGGCATGGTGCGACAACCTTCCAAGTTCTACGTAGCCTGTTAAGTTATCAGAAGACTTAGAACTTATACGAGGGCTGGCATATTGTTCGGTGTCTGCCAAGGCGTCGGATGCCGAGCCGCCGATCCGCGTGCCCTACGGTGACCGGGTGAGGCGCCTTTGCGGCGCAGGCCCCGCCTTTCGGAGAAGGGAAACGCGCGATGCCCGCCCCCCACGAAGTCGCCGAGCCCGCGTGGAGCGAGCAACTGCCACATCTGCTCTGGCGTGCACAACAGTCCATGCAGCGGCTGCTCAACGAGAGGCTCGAAGGCATCGGCGTTTCGATCAACCAACTCGGTCTGGCCGGCCGACTGGACGAGAACGGCGCGATGTCCGCCGCCGACCTCGCCCGCGCCCACCACATCACCCCGCAGAGCGTGACCACCGCGGCGGCCGCGCTGGAGCGGGCGGGTTGGATCGTCCGCCGGCCGCACCCGGTACACAAGCGGGTGGTCCTGCTCGAACTGACCGCGCTGGGCAGCGCGGGCGTCGCCGAGGGCCGACGGGTGATCAAGGAAGCCGACGGCCTGATCAGCCGGACGATCGGCGCCGAGCAGGTCGAGGCGTTCGCGGCCAACCTGCGGATGATCACCGCGGTGGTCGACGGTCCGGACATGCCGGCGGGCCGGATGTGGCCGGAGCCGCCGCGGTGAGTACGGGCGGGTGAGTCGGGCCGCGGTGGCGCGGTGGCCGTGAGGGGGTGGGCCGGGGCCGCGGATGCGAAGGCGTCGCGGCTGCGTCCTTGGCGGACGCAGCACGAATGCCCCCTTCGGGAGCGCCATCCGCCGACCCCGGAGCTCGTGCTCGCCGAGTTCGTGGCCCGGGGAGCGCCACGGATCAGCCGAGGTCCGTCGAGCTCGGCACCCGCAGCGCGGGTGCCAGCCGATCCTCGGTGACGACTCGCAGGTACACCGGAATCGTGGCCGCCACGGCGACCGCGAACACCACGAACGCGGCGCGCACTCCGAACCACTGGGCGAGCCCGCCGATCAGGCCGGCGCCGAGTGGCATCGCCCCCCAGCCGAGCAGCCGGGCCGCCCCGCTGTAGCGGCCCATCATGCCTTCGGGCACCAGGTTCTGGCCGATCAGCCGGGAGTCGACCGACCACAGCGTGCCGCCCAGGCCGCCGACGAAGGCGGCCGCGGCGACCGCCCACAGGTTGGTGGTCAGCGCGGGCACCGCCATCATCGCGAAGGTGCCGATCAGGTCGGCGAGCATCACCCGACGGTGGCCGATCAGCCGATTGAGCCGCCCGACGAGCAGCGCGCCGAGCAGGCCGCCGACGCCCAGGGCGCTCAACACCACGCCGTACTCGCGGGCGGACAGATGCATCAGGTCGTGCGCGACCAACGGCATCAGCGCCAGCCAGCCGCCCCAGCTCGCGCACAACACGGTGAGGATGAGGGACATCGTGCGGAGCAGGCGATGCCGCCAGAGGAAGCTCAGGCCGACGCCGATTTGGCGGGCGACGGACTCGGGGGCGGGTGCGCCGGCGTCGGAACCGGTCGGGGTGCCTGCGGTGCCGGTGGACGCCTCGGCTCCGCTTTCGTCGACGGCCGGGTCGGCCCGGTCGGTGGCGGCCCGGAAGCGTCCGGTGAGCAGGAGCAGCAGCAGGCTCGCGGCGAGATACGCGACCCAGGTCGTCCCGAGCGCCAGGCCGGTGCCCGCGGCCAGCAGCAGGCCGCCCACGAACGGGCCGGCGAACTCGTTCGCGGCCGTCTCGGCGCCGGTGATCAGCGCGTTGGCGCGCTCCCGGTCGGCGCGCGGGACGATCGCCGGGACCAACGCCGCGGTGGCGGTCAGCGCGATCACCTCGGCCACGCCCAGGACCAGCCCGCCGAGCGCGAGCACGAGGAGGCCGGCCCGGCCGGCGAGCACGATCGCGATCAGCACGCCGATGGTGAGCAGCCGCATCCCGTCGGCCAGCCACAACAACCGACGTCGATCGGCGCGATCCACCAGCACTCCGACGGGCAGCGCGGCCAGGAGCCACGGCAGCGTCAGCGCGAGCGAGACCAGCGAGATCAGCGCCGGGGAATCGGTGCTGCGGGTGGCCAGCACCGGCAGCGCGATCTTGGTGATGCCGTCCGCCAGGTTGGTGACGAGGGTGAAGGCCAGGAGCACGGAGGTGTTCCGGGCACCGGCCGGCTTCGCCATCCGCCCGCTCGGTAGGTCGACACCGACGCTCTGCAAGACCATCGCCCGCCCTAACTGTCAAAGCCGTTCACCGGTTAGCACGCCCGCTCGATCGTGGCATCGACGCACGCGCGCCGTCAACCGGTAAAATCGTTAGCCGGTTAGCGAAGGGGTAGGCTGGCCCGACCGGTGACCGGACCGAACCACCCGGCCCACGCCGGATCGAGACCGCACCGGTCCGGGAACTCACCGGACCCGATATCGCACGGGACCGAACCGGCCCCGGACCCGAGACCGCGTCGAAACGGAGGCCCGAGATGCTCGAAGCACCCGCTTCCGCGGTGCTGATCGAGGCGTTCGTGAACACGATCGACGTCGAACTCGGTACGGACGAACTGACCACGCCGCCCGAACTTCGCACCTGGCTGGCCGCCCGGGACCTGCTCGATCCCGCCGCCCTGGTCGCTCCGACGGACCTCGACGCCGCGCTGCGACTGCGCGCCGGCCTGCGCGAGAAGTTGGGTGTACCTGTCGGTACCGCCCCCGACCCACGGCAGCTTCGGCAGGCCGACGAGGTTTTGCGCGCCCTGCCGGTGGTGTTCGAGTTCGGCACCGACGGGCATCCCGGCGGCTTCACGCCGGGCCCCGAACTCCCCCCGGCGGACCGGGCGTTGGCTCGACTCGCCATCGCCTGGGCCGAGTTGGTCGCCACCGGCGAGTCGGCCCGGCTCAAGCGCTGTGCGGAACACGGCTGCGCATGGGTGTTCTGGGACGTCTCCAAGAACCGCAGCCGCCGCTGGTGCTCGATGCGCGTATGCGGAAACCGCACCAAGGCCCGCCGCTACGCGGCCAGACACACCCCCACCCCCCGCCCCGAAGCGCCGACCGCGGACCACCCGGGGCCGACAACGAATTAGCGAATCGGCCGGGAGGGTCGGATCGCCTGTACCCGCCCGCGCAGGGGCTCGATGCGACGACGCACGTGATCGAGGGAGTGGGGGCGCCCCGGCTTCATCTTCCGCAGCCGGGACGTCCCGCTACGCAGCGTACTCGATCGATGACCGGAAAAGTTTCCAATGAGTCGTGAATCGATCAGGGGATCCGGAACATCGTGGTGCTCCGTTTGCGCGGCGTCACGGGAGTGCGGCGGGTTGCCTCGCGCTCGGCGAGTAGTCCGTCGCCGGGCCGCTGTCGGTACGGGCGAGTGTGGACAGCAGGGTCCGCGGACGCGATCCGCCCCCGTCCGCAGTCCTTTTCGGACGCGGCCGGGGGCGGATGGCTGTGGCGGTGTGGGCCTCACCGCCGGATCGTTGCGCTATCCGTCGATGCCTCCCGATTCGGTGCGATCGGTACGGCGCTTGCGCTGGAGGATCAGGACGAGGGCGCCCAGAGCCAGGATTGCGGCTCCGATGCCGGCCAGCGGACCGACGAAGTTGTTCGAACCGGTGGCCGCCAGTTGCGGGTGGGCCCCGGGTGCGGGCGCATTCTGCGGGGCTTTGTCGTTCGCGGCGTCACCGCGGTGGTGGGCGGGGCCGCCGTTACCCGGTGCCTGGGCGTCACCCGCGTGGGCGGGTCGTTGGGGACCGCCGTTACCCGGTGCCTGGGCGTCCGCCGCGTGGGTGGGCCGTTGGGGACCGCCGTTACCCGGTGCTTGGGATTCCGCTGCGTGGGTGGGTCGGTGGGAACCATGACCCGGTCCTTGGGACCCCGCTCCATGGGTGGGTCGGTGCGAGCCGGTGGGGCGACCCGACGCGGGCGGAGTGGAAGCGCCGGGGCTCGAGGTGCCTCCCGGGCCTGCCGGGCCCGAGGGCCCCGCCGGACCTGCCGGACCCGAGGGCCCCGCCGGACCTGCCGGACCTGCCGGGCCTGCCGGACCTGCCGGACCTGCCGGGCCCGGGGAGCCGGGTGCGCCGGGCGAGCCCGGTGCCCCGGGAGAGCCGGGTGCCCCGGGAGAGCCGGGTGCCCCGGGAGAGCCGGGAGCGCCGGGGGAACCGGGAGCGCCGGGAGAGCCGGGAGCGCCGGGGGAACCGGGAGCGCCGGGAGAGCCGGGTGCTCCGGGAGAGCCGGGAGCCCCGGGAGACCCGGGCGGCCCGCTGGGTCCCGGAGGTCCGCTGGGTCCCGGAGGTCCGCTGGGTCCCGGAGGTCCGCTCGGTCCGGGCGAACCGCTCGGGCCGATGATGCAGGTCGGCTTGGTGATGACGTTGGTGTCCAGCGTGGTCGCGCCGTTGCGGGCGAGGGCTCGGCCCTCGATGGTCGCTCCGGTGGTGACCGAGATGGAGGTCAACGCCATGATCGTGCCCTTGAAGCTGGTACCGGTTCCGAGCGTGGCCGAACTGCCGACCTGCCAGAAGACGTTGCACGCCTGGGCGCCGTTGATGAGCGCGACGGTGCTGTTGGATCCGGTGATCAGGGTTTCCGCGATCTGGAAGATGAAGACCGCGTTCGGGTCCCCCTGCGCGTCGAGGGTGACGGTGCCGGTGAGACCGAGCGGCCCGGTGGAGTTGTACACGCCGGAGACCAGCGTTTGACCGACGAGGTCTCCCGCAACGCTTGCGGTCGGGGCCCGCCCGGCTGCGTCGTTGTAGGCAATGGTCAGGTCCGCCTGCGGCGCGTCTGCCGCCGGGGCCGTTTGGATGGTGCCGTTGATGACGACTCCCGGGGGAAAGCCGACGACCGAGGAGCCGGGGCTGACGCCCACGCTCCCGCTGATGACGCTGGGACCGGTGTTGGTGACGGTTTGCCCGCCCAGCACCGCGTAGCTGTCCGCAGTCCCCAGGTCGACCGTGGCGGTCGCTGCGCGTGCGCCGGGCGCTATCGACACGAGAGCGGCCGAGGCCAGTAGCACCAGCCCGAGAATGATCGCCGCCACCGCGGCCGATCGGGAATGTCTCGGTTCTCGGAAGCCCGTGGAACGAGCACCATCGATTGCCATGAACTGGGCCTTTCGCATACTCGGTGTCGCCGTCGAACGACCGGCGGGCAGACGCGTTCCGGGACGGGGTTGCCGCAGGCGTCGGGGCGACGAGGGGTGGGCGAGCGCGTTGTTCGGAGGTGCGTGGACGTGCTTGCCCGTGGGACAAAGGGCGCGAATCAGTGCAATTCATCGCCCAATGTCCGCAATGAGATCATCCGCTGATCACAA
Source organism: Embleya sp. NPDC008237 (assembly GCF_042956465.1). Taxonomy (NCBI): domain Bacteria; kingdom Bacillati; phylum Actinomycetota; class Actinomycetes; order Kitasatosporales; family Streptomycetaceae; genus Embleya; species Embleya sp. NPDC008237. Next base: position 6,467 of record NZ_JBIBGL010000025.1, on the reverse strand, counting down.
TTACCGGGAGTCAAACGGGTGGTTTTGTGCGACTCCCCCACCGGCCCGTCTCGTTGGCGACGGATGGCCCGGGCGCGCCGATTCGGGATTCCTCGGCGTGTCGGCGCTGCGATCGACACACGAACGCGTGACCGGCCGCGACGTGGCCGCCGCGGCCGGATTCCGCCGCCACGCTGCACGCAGCCACGCATGGCCGCGCCCGAACCGCCTGCCGTCGAGTGCGGGCGTCGACCTCGGCTCAAGTGCCTCGTCACGAGGGAACTCTGCGCGCGCCGTCGTGAATCCCGGTCCGGCCCACGGTGATTACGCCGTCCCGGTCACGGACGCAGCGGTTCCGGAAAGTCGGTTGGTTCGGGACGAACGCTCGGGATACCGTCGTGCGCATGTGCTTCCAACAGATCTACGGCTGACATCGGCGAGGGCTGCGCCCTCGATCCGCCCGCACCGGGTCGCGTGTGACGTACGCGTCGACGCCCGGGTCGCCGGGCTGCGTGTCCACCCCGCCGTAGATTCGAAACGAGAGCTCTCATGTCCCAGCGTCGCCGTGCCCACATCGCGATGATCGGCATCCCCGCCGTCAGCCATGTGCTGCCCAGCCTCGAAGTCATCCGCGAACTGGCCGATCGTGGTCATCGCGTCAGCTATGCCAACGACCCCGTCGTCGCCGATCTGATCGCGCCGACCGGGGCCGAGTTCGTGCCGTACCGCTCCACGTTGCCGGTCGGCGACAACGACTGGCCGGCCGATCCGATCGCCGCGATGGGCACCTTCCTGGACGACGCGATCCAGGCGCTCCCGCAGTTGCGCGCGGCGTACGACCACGACCCGGCGGATCTGTACCTCTACGACATCGGCGCCTACGCCGCCCGGGCCCTGGCCGAGCGCCAGGATCGGCCGATCGTGCAGATTTCGCCGACGTACGTGGCCTGGCGGGGCTACGAGGACGAGGTGCTGCCCGGGATGAAGCAACTGCCGGGCGCGGACGCGTACTGGGCGCGATTCGCGGCCTGGCTCGAGGACTCCGGCGCGACCACCACCGACGTGGACCTGTTCGGCGGCCGGCCCCGCAGGGTCGTGGCCACGGTGTCGCGCGCGATGCAGCCGAACGCGGCGCTCGTGGACCCGGCCGTGGTCGACTTCGTCGGCCCGTGTCTCGGGCATCGCGCGGACCAGGGGGAATGGACCCGCCCGGCCGGCGCGGAGCGGGTGCTGTTGATCTCGCTGGGTTCGGCGTTCACCCGACAGCCGGAGTTCTACCGGCGATGCCTCGCGGCCTTCGGCGATCTGCCGGGCCTGCATGTGGTGCTCCAGATCGGCCGGCACACCGACCCGGCGGACCTCGGCACGATTCCGGACAACGTGGAACTGCATTCCTGGGTGCCGCAGTTGGCCATTCTGCGGCAGGCCGACGCGTTCGTCACGCACGCCGGCATGGGCGGCTGCGGCGAGGGGCTGACGACCGGCGTGCCGATGATCGCCGTACCGCAGGGCGCCGAGCAGTTCGCCAACGCGGATCGCCTGGTCGAACTGGGCGTGGCCCACCGCCTGGACACCGCGGATGCGACCCCGGAGGCGCTGCGCGGCGCACTCCTCGACCTGACCTCGAACCCGGAGGTGGCCGCCCGCTCGGCCCGACTGCGGGAGGACGCGATCGCGGAGGGCGGCACGGCCCGGGCAGCCGACCTGATCGAGGCCGAACTGGGTTGATCCCGAGGCGGTCGGCCGGGCTCAACCCGCCCGGCCGCCCGGGATCCGTCCTGCACGGGAATTCTCCGGTCGGGGTAGGGGCCTTCGGCGGCACGCGCTCACTCCGAGGCTGCCGGCCGGCTGTCGCCGGGTCTGGAGGATCCTTGCGAGCGCACGAGCGCACGTGTACTCCCGTGCGGCTCCCACGCGCCCCGAAGCGCCCCCGGCTCGGCCGATGCCGTGCTCGGGGGCGCTTCCCTTTACCCGCGTCCTTACCTGCGTCGAGTGTGCGGTCAGCCCTTCAGCGCCACCGAGACGGTGTCCGCGAGCGGCGTGGTCGGGCGGCCGAGCAGGCCGGACAGCTCGCCGGTGATGCCTTCGAGCGCACCGTCGGCGATCTGCACGTCGGAGTCCACGAGCAGCTCGACGAGGAACGGCGGGAGGCCGACGCCGTTGAGGACCTCGGTGTACTGCTCGGCCGGCAGGTTCGCGTACACGACCTCCTTGCCGCTCTGCTTCGCCGCCTCGGCGGCCAACTCGGCCAGGCTCCAGTTGTTGTCGCCGGTGAGCTCGTACACCTTCCCGGCCTGGTCCTCGCTCAGCAGCACGACGGCCGCGGCCTCGGCATAGTCGGCGCGGGCGGCGGACGCGACCCGGCCCTCGCCGGCGGAGCCCGCGATCGCACCGCGCTCGACGGCGCCGGCCAGCGAGCCGGTGTAGTTCTCCGTGTACCAGCTGTTGCGCAGCAGCACGTTGGGCAGGCCGGTGGCGGCGATTCGGACTTCGGTGTCGCGGTGCACCCGGGCCAGGCCGAGCGGGCTCTTGTCCGCGGCGTAGAGCGAGGTGTAGAGCAACAGGCCGACCCGGGCCTCGGCGGCGGCGGCGACCACGGCGGTGTGCTGTGCGATCCGGTCCGCCTCGGGGCCGTTGGAGGACACGAACAGCAACTTGTCCGCACCGGTGAAGGCCGGCACCAGCGTCTCGGGCCGTGTGTAGTCCGCCTCGCGCACCTCGACTCCGCGGGCCGCGAGGTCGGCGGCCCGGGCCGGCGTGCGTACCGCGGCGACGATCTCCGAGGCCGGGGTGCCGCGCTCCAGGAGGGCGTCGATGACGAGGCGGCCGAACTGCCCGGTGGCTCCGGTGACGACGATCATGGCGAGTTCCTCTCTTCCGCGCCGAACCCGTCGTCCGGCCGCTGACCAAACGATGGCACTAACTTTTTGAAAGCGCAAGCGGTGAGAGAGTGCAGTACTTTCGGAAGCGTCGACGCGGAGGTAGCCTCGGTACGTGCCGACGCGGCCGCAGGTGCAGACGACGAAGGGGGCAGCGATGGAAACCGTGACCGAGACCGGGCCGGACCCGACCCCGGAGTTCGAGTTCGACGTGTTCGCGAGGGCATGCGTCTCGCGGGGGGCGATGGAGCACATCACCGGCCGCTGGGGCGTACTGGTGCTGGGCGGGTTGTACGACGGGCCGCTGCGTTTCAACGCGCTGCGCCGTCGGGTCGACGGGGTCAGCGAGAAGATGCTGGCGCAGACCCTTCAGGCGCTGGAACGGGACGGCTTCGTGCTCCGCGAAGTGCACAGTGCGATCCCGCCCCGGGTGGAGTACACGCTCACCGAACTGGGCGCCGCGACGGCGGCCAAGCTGCTCGATCTGATCCGGCACCTGGAGGGGCACATGGCACAGGTGCTGGCCGCACGCGAGGAGTACGACCGGACGCACGCCTGAGGGCCCGGGGCTCGGGGGCCGCATGCCCGAACGCCGGAAGAACGCCTGCCCGAGCGTCGCCTGCCCGAGCTTCGTGTGCCCGAGCGTTGCTTACCCGGCCGGCCGCCGGGGAGACGACCGAGGGGTCGGGATCACGAGAGTGCGTCTCGTGATCCCGACCCCTCGGTCGGTCCCGCGGGTTCCGGGTCGTCCGACTTCCGTCGGTCCGGGTCGGCTCAGATGCTCCAGACTCCCGCGCCCAGCATCGACTTGATCTCGCCCGCGAGGCCGCCCTCCGGGTTGACTCGGAAGTCGAGGTTGTAGCGGGTGCGCATGCGTGCGCTCTCCAGGATCAGGTGCACCGGGTTGTCCCCGGGGTGCGAGGAGAGCACCCGCTTGATGTCCTTCACCAGCTTCTCGTTGACCTTGGTGGTGGGCAGCCGCAGGCACACCGGGGCCTTGCCGCCGTGTTCGGCCGAGCCGATGTCCAGCGGAACCAGTTCGGAGCCGAACACGCTCAGCGCGCCGTCGCGCTCGTTGAGCCGGCCCTTGATGCTGACCGCGACGTCCTCTTCCAGCGCGTGTGCGACGAGCGTGTAGGACTGCGGGAAGAACAGCACCTCGATCTCGCCGTCGTGGTCGGCGAGGTTGATCATCGCCCACGGCGAACCGCTCTTGTTGACCTTGCGCTGGATGCCGGTGATCAGGCCGGCGAGTTGTACCTGACCCTCGGTGCGGCCGGAGTTCTTCAGCTCGGTGATCGAGGTGTCGCGATGCCGGGACAGGATGTGCTCGGCGCCGTCGAGCGGGTGCGCGGAGACGTACAGGCCGAGCATCTCGCGCTCGGTGGCCAGCTTGAGCTTGCGCGGCCATTCCTGGTCGGTGAGCGTGAAGTCGAGTCCGACGGCCGGTTCCGCGGCGGCCTCGTCGCCGCCGCCGAACAGGTCGTACTGGCCCGCGGCCTCCTGCTTCTTCAGGCCCACCACCGCGTCCAGGGCCTGCTCGTGGACGTCGACCAGGGCCCGGCGGGTGTGTCCGAGCGCATCGAACGACCCGGCCTTGACCAGCGATTCGACCGCGCGCTTGTTGCACGCGGGCAGGCCGATCTTGGTCAGGAAGTCGGCGAAGGAGTTGAACTTCCCCTTGCTGGTACGCGCTTCGACGATGTCGTTGATGACGTTGTCGCCCACGTTGCGGATCGCCCGCAGGCCGAACCGTACGTCGGAGCCGACGGCGGTGAAGTCGGCCACGGACTCGTTGACGTCGGGCGAGAGCACCCGGATGCCGGCCGACCTGGCGTCGGCCAGGTACATGCCCATCTTGTCCTTTTCGTCGCCCACCGAGGTGAGCAGCGCGGCCATGTACTCGGCGGGGAAGTTCGCCTTGAGATAGGCCGTCTGGTAGGACACCAGGCCGTAGGCGGCGGAGTGCGACTTGTTGAACGCGTAGCCGGCGAACGGGACCAGTACGTCCCACACCGCCTGGATCGCCTCGTCGCCGTAACCGCGTTCGCGGCAACCCGCCTGGAACGGGATGAACTCCTTCTCCAGGACTTCCTTCTTCTTCTTGCCCATCGCCCGGCGCAGCAGGTCGGCCTGGCCCAGGCTGTAGCCGGCCAACACCTGTGCGGCACGCTGCACCTGCTCCTGATACACGATCAGGCCGTAGGTGGGGCCCAGGACTTCGTTGAGCGGCTTCTCCAACTCCGGGTGGATCGGCGTGATCTCCTGCTGCCCGTTCTTGCGCAGCGCGTAGTTGATGTGCGAGTTCATGCCCATCGGGCCGGGTCGGTACAGCGCGGAGACCGCGGAGATGTCCTCGAACTCGGTCGGCTTCATCAGCTTGAGCAGCGCGCGCATGGGGCCGCCATCGAGCTGGAACACGCCCAACGTGTCGCCGCGGGAGAGCAGTTCGAAGGTGGTCGGGTCGTCGAGTGGGATCTTCTCGATGTCCACGTCGACACCGCGGTTGGCCTTGATGATCTTGATCGCGTGATCGATGATGCCCAGGTTCCGCAGACCCAGGAAGTCCATCTTGACCAGACCCATCGATTCACACGACGGGTAGTCGAAGCCGGTGATGATCACGCCGTCCTTGTCCCGCCGGTGCAGCGGGATCAGGTCGATCAGCGGGGTCGAGGACAGGATCACCGCGGCGGCGTGCACGCCGGTGCCGCGGGTCAGGCCCTCGATGCCGCGCGCGGTGTCGATCACCATCTTCACTTCGGGGTCGGACTCGTACAGCGCGCGGATCTCGCCGGCCTCGGTGTAGCGCGGGTGATCCTTGTCGAACATGCCCGCCAGCGGCATCGACTTGCCCATGATGTCCGGCGGGTACGCCTTGGTGATCCGGTCGCCGGTGGCGAACGGGAAGCCCAGGATCCGGCTGGAGTCCTTGATCGCGGCCTTGGCCTTGATCGTGCCGAAGGTGTTGACCTGTGCGGTGTAGGCGGAGCCGTACTTCTCGGTGACGTAGCGCACCATCTGGTCGCGCTGGCGGTCGTCGAAGTCGATGTCGACGTCCGGCGGGTTGATCCGCTCGGGGTTGAGGAAGCGCTCGAACAGCAGGTCGTAGTCGAGCGGATTCAGGCCGGTGATCCCGGTGAGGTAGGCCACCATCGAACCGGCCGCCGAGCCTCGGCCGGGGCCGACGGGGATGCCGTTGTCCCGGGCGTACTGGCAGATGTCGGCGACCACGAGGAAGTAGGAGTCGAAGCCCATGGGCGTGATCACGCCCATCTCCAACTCGATCCGGTCCAGCACCTCCTGGCTCGGGTTGTCGCCGAACCGCCGCTGCAGACCCTCGGCGATCTTCTTGCGCAGGTACGTCGCCTGCGTCTCGCCCTCCGGGACGTCGAACTGCGGCATCCGGTTGACCTCGGCGAACACCTCGTCGTAGGGCTGGATGCGCTCGGCGATGGCCAGGGTGTTGTCGCACGATTCGGGCAGCTCGCCGAACAGTGCGCGCATTTCCTCCGAGGTCTTGATGTAGTAGCCGGTGCCCGCGAACTTGAACCGGTTCGGGTCGGCCTTGTTCTTGCCCACGCCCACGCACAGCAGCGAGTCGTGCGC
>NZ_JBIBGL010000024.1:0-112519 GCF_042956465.1 Embleya sp. NPDC008237 | reverse complement strand
GCGCGAATAGCCCCTGAAACGCCGAAATCCCACACGAACCAAAGGCTCGTGCAGGATCTCGTCAATTCAACTCAGGCCATTTCAAGAACGGCCCAGGCCTACTGTTGGTCGGGTTTGACTCTCTCCAGCTGTTCGTTGATCCGAGCCAACCATGCGCCATCGTCGCCTGGCTTCAGGGCTGCCAGCTCGGTGGCAACCTGCTTCAGCTCAGCGATCTTGGTGTCGTTCTCTGGATCGCCTTGACTGAGCCCATCGACCGCCTCGCGAAGGCGGTCTTCGAGGGGTCTGAGTTCTTCTTCCGGCCACCCACCCCCTCCGCCACCGAGCCGTCTGCGCAGACGTCCCAGCTTGCACCCCTCCTGCATCAGGCCCACCGCATCCGAGGGTGCAAGCAGCTTCTCTGGTGCGAGCTTGCCCGCCATGACGAACCGTGCCCGGTCGAGTTCGAGCAGCGAGTAGGTCATCACGAGCTGTTCCCACAAGTCCTTGTCCACCGTGTCTGCGAGACGAGAGCGATACTCCTGCCACGCCGAGGTTGGCAGGAAAGCATCTGCGGCTTCGATAGGAGGCCAATGTGTGCCTTTAGCGGTAGCAAAAAAGATCATCTGAGCCTGGAGCAGTTCGCCCGCCACCAGCTGCTTGGCTCGGTCGGCCTCGCGTTTCTCCCGTCTCATCTCCAAGTAGCTCTCGCCGCCCGTGGACGCGACCGCGCCCATGAACACCGCGCCCAGCGTGAAGCCCCACGTCGCCAATTCGGATCCCATGACAGTGATGCTATGGGTGGTTTGCGGTGGTCGTGGGTCGCGAACGGGGCATCGGGCAGGTCACGACTCTTCCTTGTTGATCTCCGGGAATTCCCCGCAATCGGGCCAGCTCATCGTCCGCGAACAGACATTGCCAAATCCGTAACCTCCACCACAGCCGCTTGTACGGCAACAGTCGACGCCCGGTAGGGCCAGCCGGGCGCGGTAGGCGGACCCGGTCGAGCACGGCTTCGGACAGCGGCGATCGAATGCCCAGAACAGGCGAACCTGCCCTCGGGACCGTCACCCCAGGACCAGAAATCACCCTGCCCGAGATAGAGCACGCCCTCGGACACCCGCAGTTGATGCAGCCGGTCCATGAACCCGACAGGCACCGCATCGATCGGCGGCGGCCCAGGGAACCGTTCCCGACGATTCGTCCACCACCGACACCGCCGGGCCCGGGATCGAATTCCGCGCTGTGCGGGCTCCGAGGCGCGCGGCCAGGGCTCGATGCTCTCGGCCGAGGAACGCGCGTTGATCACCGAACTCGTGGGTGGCTCACAGGAGCAGTCAATCCGGTTGCGCGCGGCGCAGACCGGCGCGGAGGTGGCTCTGCCGGGGCATCTCCCAGGTGACGATCTCCGGGCTTTGTGGCACGCCGTCTCAACGGGCCGGCCTCGCGTATGGCGTCGCGACAACCTCCTGCTAGTCACTGGTACCGGGATATAGCTATGGTGGTGGGCATGAGTAAGCAGACGAACATCCGGCTGGACGAGGCCGTCAAGGCCGCCGCCGAGGAGCGGGCCAAGCGCCGTGGCCTGAGCCTGCAAGGATATGTGGCCGATCTGATCGAGCAGGACGTGAACGAGTCACGCGCCGCGTTCATGGCCGGCGCCGCGACGTTCCTGGCGGCGTACGCCGACCGGTTCGAGGCGGAGTTCGGCGAGGACCGCTACCCGGGGCCCCCGGCGGAGTCGGCACGGACCGCGCCGCGGGACGCCGCGTGAACCTGCGAATCGACCTCGCCTGGATCCTGGCGGTCGCCCAGCAGATCCCCGGGGACCCCCAGTTCGTCGACTACGGCGTGCCCATCGCGGCCGACGCACGCCACCGCGCGGAGATCCTCGACCACGAGGTCTACCCCGAGCCCCACCACAAAGCCGCCGCGCTCCTGTGCGAACTCGCCAGAAACCCGAGCCTCGAGACGAGGAACCTGCTGTTCGCGGCCACCGTCACCGCGGCCTACCTCGCCGCCTGCGGCCTCCCTGTGAGCCCCGGCCTCGACACCGTCCTCCCCTTGGCCCAGGCCGCACGCGAAGGCCTCCCGGTGCGAGAAGTCGCCACCCAACTCAAAACCTGGACGAGTTGACCCACCCGCCACCCTCCGACGCACACCCACCCGGACGAAGACCGCCACCAGGCCGGATGACGGCATGCGGGTGTCCGGGAGAGCCTCGAGTTCGGGGTCGGGCCAGGGGCGGGTGTCGGCCCAGGTGGGGCGGTGGCGGCCGGTGGCGATGTCCTCGTACAGGTCGGTGATCGTGACGTCGGCCCCGAGGCTGCGGGTGCCGGCGGGCGTGGCCCCGGTCCAGCCCGGCGGATCGACGCGGCGAGACTGTGCGTCTCCGCGGCGTCGGTGAGTCACCGTACTTTCAGCGCGGTCGTTCCCGAGAAGGCGGACCAAGCCGCCAACCGGGAGGGGAAGGGCCTCGGAGGGCTCCCGTGTCAGTCGCCGTCAGTCGGCTTCGGGAAGAATCCGGACCTGCCCGACCCCGCCCCGGCGAATTGGTAGACGCGTGCCTGTGCGAGCACGTCGGCGGGCGGGTCGCCGTTTTCGATCACGACGGCCTGTCCCGGGAAATCGAGCATGTCGCGGTAGAAGTGGTCCACGACGTTCGAGGTCAGGTCGACGTCCTCGCCCACGGGTTCGGTGATGGGGTCCCGGAACGTCACGACCGGGGAGTCGAGGACGACGAAGCCGGGATGCGGCTTGGACTCGGCCAGGCAGTAGCGGGCCAGGGCGGTGGTGAACGCCGAATGCAGTACCGATCGGATTCCTTTGCCCCGCCCGGCTCGACGACGCCCTCCTGCGCGGACGTCCATGGCGTACTGGTCGTACTCCGGAAACTCCACGAAGGGGACCTTCCATGCCTCCAGGGTGCGGCGGAGCGCGTCGTCGAAGGTCGACAGGACGCGGTTGGGGACATGGTCGGCGGGGCGATGCGAGGACTCCGCGCCTTCTCCGTCCAACCGGGAACGCCGCTCCTCCAGTTCGTCGATCCGTTCGTGGAGGTCCAGGTTCCGCTCGATCGCCGAACGGGCCCGCAGTGTCTCCTCCATACGCTCGCGCAGTGGAGCCGACATCTGCTCCGCCGCCGCGATCTGTTCGTCGGCGCGGTGGGCGCCTTCCACGACGGACGCCCACCGGGCGTTGAGCTCATCGAACTGCGTGCGCAGGTCCGCGATCGTGGGGAGGAGGTCTGCGAGCAGAGCGCTCGTCTTCGCGCTCTCGCTCTGCACCGCCATGTGCAGCCGGGTGGTTTCGTGCTCTCGGTGTCCCGGGTCCTGGTGCTCCGGCTCGGCGCCGCAGAACACGCAGGTGCCCATCCGGAAGTAGCCCAGGATGCTTCCCGCCTCGGTGACCATGTCCAGGCGGGCGAGATCGGATCGGTACTGTGCCTCGAGAAGGACGAACCTGGAGACGAGATCGCCGACCTCGGCCAAGCGCGCTTCCAGCGTCGCGCGTTCCTCGGCCATGCGCATGCGTGTCATGACGGCGTCGAGGTGCCGGTCGGTCATCACGCGCAGCGTGGCGGAGTGTTCGTCGATGGACGCCTGCAGGCGCGCCTGGCGAGCGCGGAGTTCCCTGACGTTCTCCTGGGTGGTCAACTTGCCGTTCAAGTCGAGAATGATCTGGTCGAGGAGGGTGATCTTGCCTTTGTTGACCCGGCGTTGTCCTGCGTTCGGCCCGGTGGCGACGTCCGGGGCACCGTCGCCCGTGAGCAGGAGTCTCATGACCGAGGCCGCTGCGGTCTTGCCGCTGGAAGCGCTCGAGTGCAGGACCGGGGACAAGGATGCGACCATGCGCGTCTCGGGAACGACGGATAAGTGCACGAGATCGTTCAGGGCCAGTCCGCGGGTGCCACCAGCCTCGTTCTTGCGGATCTTCAGTCCTGCCAGGCCGAGTTCGCCGAGCAGGAATTGCGAGAGGCTGTTCCTGCTGCTTGCCGTGTGAATCGCCGTGACCTTGGCGTCGGCGGGTCGGGTCACCAGGGTTCTGAGATCTTGTCGGTGGACGTGGACGGTGTTCGTGTCGGGGGCGCGGAGCAGGGTCAGTGGGCTGCCGTCGGGCAGGCGCAGTCCCAGGAGGATCTGGCTGTAGCCCTCGGCTTCCGGCACCACCGGCGTGTGGGCGCCTCCGAGCATGTACTCGATGGACTCGGCGACGAACGACTTGCCGGTGTCGGAGGCGCCGTAGATCACCGTCAACGACGGATCGAACTCCACGCCCGCGGTCGGCTTGCCGGACCCGGCGTACGTGAGGTGGATCAGACGAAGGTCACCCATGAGCGGTCTCCGTCCGTGTCGGATCCGCGAACGAGGAGTTGACGATCTCGCGTGTGGCGACGCGTGCGTCCACCGTGGGGAAGTAGTGGTGGATCACCCACTCGGCGCGCTCGCGCAGGGACTCGACGTACGGCGCTTCGAGAACGTCGACGAATACCGGGCCCCGGTCGGTGGCCGCGTACATCAGCCCCTCGTTCCGGTCCTGGACACCCGCGAGACCGGCCCTGATCAGGACGAGGAGGGCCTGCTCCAGGACGGTTCGCTTCATGCCGATCTCTCCCCCTCTGGCCGGGAGGTCGGGATGCAGACTCGGCGGGCCGTCGAACTCGCCGCTGTGGAGCAGAACGTGGTCGAGCACGACGAGTTGGGCAAGGTCCAACGGTTCGGGGTGGCTCTCGGCCAGGAGGACCAGGGCGCGTACTCCGACCTCCAGCGGGCTGTTGAGCGGATTCACGTCTGTCCCTTCCGGCACCAGATCAGGCGATTCTCGTTCGCCAGGTGGTGGCATACCCCTTTGCGGGTGTTCGGCTGCACGAAAGGGGTCAGGATCGTCGGGGTCAACTGGACGCTCCCCGCGGCGGCAGTGACGGCTCCGTGTCGTTCCCAGCCGTCCGGGTAGGTGCGCTCCGCCACCTCCACCACGATGTCGTACACGTCCTCCATCAACTTCTCGAAGTAACCCGGCGTGGTCGCGTCGCGGGCGAACACGCGCAGTGCCTCGGCGGTGTAGAACGCCTCGCGTTGCCTCTTGAGGTGGGCGTCGGCCGCGGCGACCTCGCTCACGTGTTCCAGGTCGGTTATCGCGTCCGGGAATCGTTCGCGGTACACGTCGAGCAGATGCCGGACGTAGCGGGTCTCCACCTCGCCGTGCTCCTCGGGAGGAATCAGCGCCTCGGGGCCACGCGTGAGGGGGGCGTGCGGAAAACGGTCGGCCCAGTGGACGGTCGTGCTGTGCAGTTCGAGCATCTCGTCGAGGTCGACACACTCGAAGATGTCGAAGTCGGTGGACGCGGCCAACTCACGCACCGCCTCGCGCCCGTCCGCGGTGAGGTCCGTCACGAACTTCTCTTTGGCCGTGTCCCATTCCCGCAGGAACTTGTCCCGGCACTCGGTCGGCTTCGCGAACTGACGTGGCAGGCTGCGCGAGATGATGGGGGCCACGAACACGTACCGCTTCGGTACGGTGAAGTGACCGGCCGCCGCCGCCACAAACATCTTGCGCATCTCCGTGACCGCGGTGGACCAGGCGAGGGCGGCCGCGTACCGCTTGCACTGGTAGTTGTGCCACTCCCCCTCCAGCCTCTGCCGTGACAGATACCCGGCCACGTCGATCCCGTGGTCCCCGGCCCCGCCGTGCCGTTCGACCAGGACGTACTTGGTCTCGAGGGCCGGAACCCACTCCTTCACAAACTCCTCGAACGTGTCCGGGTCGAAGAACGGAACCATCTGCTTCGGCGACGGCATCGAGGCCATCCGCAGCGTAGGGGGCAGGACCGTCAACGACGGCCGGCCCGCGCCCCTCGCAAGCGCTTCCTGCTGATCCGACAAACCGTCCCCCCGGTCACTCGACGCAAGCAAGTGATACCACTCACCGTGGGCAGACGAAAGAAGCACAACCGTTCGGGACGACGTCGCCGGGGCAACGAGACCATCCGCTAAGAGGCAGGTTCACCGTGATCAGGACAAGGACCTCCGGCGGGAACTCCCCCGTCATCACCAACGCCACAGGGAATTCTCGACAGCGTTGCGGGGCTTTCTCAACCCCTGCGACACCGCAAGTCAGCCACTTTCACCACCCGAAGAGGCACCCACCACCACGCGGCACTTCCACCCACGAGCAACATTCTCAAACGGTGCCGCACCGCAGATCAGAACCCCACACCCCCAACCCACCACTGACACGGCTCAACCGACACCAATGTCGCCGAGCTCTGCAAGGAGCTCGGAATCTCCCGGCAGACCCTCTACTGGCACGTCTCACCGGGACGGCGAGGCACGATCTGACGGGGCGCGGGGTGCTCGCCCCCAAGTGGGGACTCGCAGAGGCTGCATCGTGGAACCGGCGGCCATCACTTACTTGGCGGCGGTCCGGGGGTCGTCGTCCCGGTCGGTCGCCAGTGCGGCCGGCAGCGGCAGCCCATACCTGTCGCACAGGAATCGGGTCTGGCAGTACCGCTGGGCGTCGGCGGCCACGCTGCCGAGGACCGCGGCATTCATGCCAGCACCGATGAGGACACCCACGAACGGCACGACCTTGGCGACGTTTTGAACTGGCACCCTGGAGCCGGCCGGGCCCAGGTGCTGCATCAACTTCTCAAGGGCGGCCAAGAGGCGGTGGTCCTGGCGGAGCTTTTCCGACCACCTTACGCGTCCCTTGACCGCGTCCGCGGCCCGTGTGGCCTTACGCAACGGCTCGATTTTGGCCGCCTGTGCCATGAAGGACCGGCGTACCAGGCGTTGGATGAAGATCTGCTCACCGGGGTCTTTGGCGTCGTAGCCGTAGGAGTACGCGATGCGCGCTGCGATCGACGCGCTCAGGACCTGGATGACGAGGATGTCCGCTGTCATCACGACGGGGATGCCGGCGACAGGGACCATGGCCAGCAGACCCATGACGCCACCTTCGAACGCTCCGACGGTCCGCCACTTGAGGGTGTTGGAGGTCAGCAGCCGGTCGCAGACCTTGAGGTCCTGCTGCCGTAGTTCGGTGAAACTGTCGAGATCGAAACCTTGCTTGCGGGCGAGCTTCTCGACGCTCTTCGGGTCGTTGAGCTCCTGGGCGCAGTCGTTGACCAGTTCGAGCAGCGCTGTCGCGGCTCCGAGCGCCGGTGACAAGGCCTTGTTGGCAACCGCGTCGCCTGTGCGGCGGATCGGTTCCATGACCGCCTCTGGCACAGCGTCCGCAACCCGGTTCACGGCGTTTCCCGCGACCTCACCGGTGCGACCGAGCGCGGCGCTCGCCCAGTTCGGCAGACCACGGCGGTTGTTGCGACACTGCCAGTACTCGTTGAGCGTGTCCCATACCTGCCCCTCGTACGCGTTCATCGGGGCTGCACCGTCGACGAGTGGGTCGGCGTACGCGCTCATTGAGGTTCTCCATCTCGACTGCGATCGCTGGGGCCACGATGCCCAAGCCGCAGCCCGGGCTGAAGGAAGGTATACGGCGTGGTGTGCGCCTTCGTCTCGGAGTTTTGGGAATCGCGATTCCACGGCGACGACTGGGGTGTTGGGCCGCCGCGAGGCGCCTGCAGATGAGGCAGGGCCGGTTGTCGGTGGTCACCCTTATGCTGCGCCCGCAGCGAGGGTGTAGACCCCGCCTATCGAGCGGGGGAGTTGCGATGGTGCGCACCGGCCGTCCGCGTAAGGATCCCCGGGAGCCAGCGGAGATCATGCGGGCGGCGGGGCTGGAACCCCTCGCCCCCTACCCGGGCAGCGGTCTCCCATGGCTGTGTCGGCATGTGGCGTGCGGGCGAGAGGTCACCCCGCGCCTGAGCAACGTCACCAAGGGGCAGCGCGGTTGCATCCACTGCTCGGGACGGGCCCGGATCGAACCCGAGGCGGCGGCCGCGGTGATGCGCGCGGCAGGTCTGGAACCGCTGGAGTCCTACCCGGGCAGCGACCGGCACTGGCGCTGCCGGCACGTGGCATGCGGACGCGAGGTCACCCCCACCTACGTCCGCATCAACTCCGGGGCGGGGGCGTGCCGATGGTGCGCGCCGAACGCACCGGTCGACCCGGACGCCGCAGCGGCCGACATGCGCGCCGCCGGCCTGGAACCCCTCGCCCCCTACCAGGGCGTGGACACCCCGTGGCCCGTTCGCTGCCTGACCTGCGGCACCTGCGGCACGCCCACGCTGGGCTCCATCCGCGGGGGGCAGGGCGGCTGTCGGCCCTGCGGCCGGCGCAAGGCCGACGCCGCTATGCGCAACGATGCCGAGGCGGCGTCCGCGGTGATGCGTGCGGCAGGCTTCGAACCGCTGGAGCCCTACCCGGGCACCGCGTTCGCGTGGAAGAGCCGTTGCACCCGGTGCGGCACCATCGTCTCCCCGCGGTTGGGCTCCCTCGCCGGCCGAAGCCGCCCGGGGTGCAAGCCGTGTGCCGACCGGGCCAACGGCATTGCGCAGCGGCACGACGAGGGCCTGGCCGTCGCCGAGATACGCGAGCACGGGTTCGAGCCCCAGGAGCCCTACCGCGGGGTGAAATACCCCTGGCGGTGCCTGTGCCGCAGCTGCGGGACGATCACCTCGCCGACCTTCGGATCGATCCTGGCCGGGCAGAGCGGATGCCGACGCTGCGCCGACCTGCGTGCGGCCGCCGCGCGGCGAGAGGACCCCGAGCGGGCCGCCGTCTCGATGCGCGAGTCCGGTCTGGAGCCCCTGGAGCCGTACACGACGTCCATGGCGCCCTGGCGGTGCCGTTGCATCACCTGCGGTCGCACGTCCACCCCCACCCTGGCCAAGGTCCGTAGCGGCCGCGGCTGCAAGTACTGTGCCCGCCACGGCTTCGACCGCGCCGCACCCGCCCGCGTCTACGTCGTCACCCACGACCGGCATCACGCCGTCAAGATCGGTGTCGCCGGCGCCCGCCGGCGCAACGACCGCATCGCCCAGCACGCCCGCTTCGGGTGGGCGCTGTTCTATGAGCGCTACGTGCCCACTGGTGACGACGCCTTGGCCGTGGAGCAGGCGATTCTGCGCCGGCTCCGCGCAGCGGGCCACGGCGTCTTCCTGACCGCCGTGCAGTTGCCCAACGGATGGACCGAGACGTTCGACGCCCAACGGGTCAGTGCCGCCGAACTGCGCGCCGCCATCCGGGAGGAACACCCGGCCGTCCCCTCTCCCACGGAGCCGCCGACACTGTTTTGACGCCCACCGTCCCGAAGCGGGCGCGCGGCGCTGGCGAACGCCGTGGGCGGCCCAGACCTCGCCCACGCCGCCACGGCCGAAGACGTCGAAGGGGTTGTAGCGCACAGTTGACCGCGCGCGCGGAGCCCGGGGGTTCCACGTGCGGCGGCCTCGGTTGGGTTCCGCAGTGGCGACGATGACCTCGCCGCCAACCGCAAGCTCATGACCTGGCTCAATCGCCCGGACCCGGCACGGGCATGGACGTAGTAGCGGAACCAGCCCCCGAAGGGGTGCCGGAAGGAGCGATCCCTGCCGGGTATTGACGAAACCGCCAGATTCGCAGAACGTGCTCCGGACGTTCCCAGTAGTCATCGGGGACCAGCTGGGCGAGCAGGGCCGGCTCGGGCTCCTCACGCAGCGCACGGATATCGCCTTCTTCCGTAGTGGTGGCCTCCAGGAACCGGAGGGTGTACAGCCTGCTGAGGGTGCCGAAGAAGGCGAATCCCTGCTCCTCGATCTGACGAGCGGCATCTTCGTCCGGAGCCTCTGGCGCAGAGATGTAGTCCAGCCTCGCCAATCGGCCCTGTTCATCAAATTGGGGCTCTTCGGTCTGCGGCCAGTCACCGTGCAACATCAGGAACCATGCCAACTTCTTTTCGTCGGGATCGGTGATGGTCCGCCCAGCGCTCAGCAGTTCGATCCCGCCGATGGTGAAAGCCCACGTCTCCTCACCGTCCGGTAGCCGTTCCACAACCCGCTCCCTGTCTCGGTCCGTGATCACCGAGAAAGTGAGGGGAGGTTCGATCGCGAGCATTCCATCCCCGAGCAGATACATCTCGTTGACCTTGATCGCGTCGACGAAGGACAGTCGCCGCTGACTCCCGGCGATGCTGAAGGCGGACGGGTCGACCAGCGTCCACATGCCCATACGACTCCAGAAGAGTGCGTAGAGCAGCCGTCCGCCCGTGGCTTGGGCGTAAGCCTGGGTCGAGGCCATGTCCTTCGCCCGTACTTTGGCCTCACGGTCGCTTCCGGTCGGAGCCACATTCTTGACCTCAACCAACAGATGGGTGCCATCGTTCAGGACGATGCGGAAATCCGGCGGCTGGAGCTCACCACCCCCGTCATCGAAGTAAAACAGCCCCGAATCCTCGGTCTTGATCAAACGAATAGCGCCGAGGGCCACCACCACAGCTTCAAATGCGTACTGCGTCTGCCAGCCTCGCAGCCTGGAGACGTTGTCCAGCGAAGAACGTAGAGCGTCGCTGATCGCCGTGGCGGTCTCTGTATGCCGATCACTGAGCAGCCTTTGACCATCGGGAGTCGGCAGCGCGAGTTCGATCAACGACATGACTTCGAGCCCCAGGTCGCCCTTCCGGCCTCGTCGCAGTGCCATGCGTATCCCCCTGTTGTCCGGCTTGCTGAGGGCACGGTGCTGCCGGGCCCTTGATGGATCTTGTTCATACACCCACCATGGGAGAGACGCTTGCGCTTTTCCATGAGGGTGAATGCCGACGGCGTCGCAGACGACCCGAGTCGGAGCGGGGACAGCGGGTTCCGGCTGTGACCGGCTGCTCTACGCCGCAGCCTCCGAGAAGGTGTAGGGGCGGTCCCGGAGCACGGGCCGGGGAATCGGCCGGGGCGGCGGGGTCGTCTCGGCTCCTCGCTGTGAGAGTCGCCGACGCGCACGCCACGTTCGGCCGGGAACACAACGCCGCGACGTCCGATGCGCTCATGGACGGCGTCGTCGGGGAGTCCACGACCGGCAGCTGCTCCGCAGGAACGGCAGACAACCCCGCGTCGAGCACACGCGTCGCCGCCCACGCCGCCACGACGACGAACACGTCGCGCGCTGGGCCGAACGCTGGGAGCGGCTCGCCACGATCGACCCCGACTGGAACCCCACCGGACGCGAAGACCCCACCCAACGGTGGTCCCTCGAATGGCAGCGCATACTCACGACGGTACGACTGCACACCGAGAACGGCGGCGCGACTGGCGGGCTGGGCACCGCCGTCGGTGCACGCGCGCCGCAGCCCGTACGAGGCGGTCGCGTTGGTGCCGCCGGGATCCGCGATCGAGACCGGTTGTGCAGGCGAACGCATCGTCAGGGTCTGGGCGTTCCCCGACGACGACGCCGACCTGCCGGACGCGGCACCTTCGTGCCGGGACGCGTTGGCGCGGGCGCTGGCGACCTGCGCGGCCGGCCGGCACCGGGTGGTCGCGACGGTGTCCGGCGGTATGGACTCCGGCGCGCTGGCGGTGCTCGGCCACCACCTGGGGGTGGTGGCGGCGACGTTGACGTGGGAGGCGGGGCGCGGCGGCGAGGACGCCCGGCACGCCCGCGCGGTCCTGGACCGTCTCGGCGGCATCCCGCACCTGTGGATCGACCAGGACGACGAGATGCCGGGCGCGTTTTCCGGCATGGGACGTCCGGTGCCCGGTGACGAGCCCGGGCTCGCGTTGCTGGCCCCCGACTCCCGGCAAGGCGGTGGTGGTCCGCCACCGCCCCTTCGGAATGATGGTCGACATGCCGAACGGCGAGGTCGGCCTGTTGGAACCGGAGTATGCGGAGCCGCTGTGGCGGGACACGGACGGCTGGTACCCGGCCGGGACCCGCGTTCGGGTCGTGGTCCTGGGCTACACCACACCCGGCGAGTTCCGACCCGCCCAACTGCGCCTGGCCTCCGATCCGAACATCGTCGACGCCGTCGGGAACCCGTGAACGCGCGCAGGGAAGGTGACGTCGACGGCAGTGGCCGTGGTCCCAGCGCAGACATCGGGTGCTGTTGCGGCGCTGCGGCGGCACGAGACGGGCACGGGGCCCGGACTTAACGCCAACCCGGGGGTCGCGGAGTGCTCCTGTGCCGGGCGGTGCGATGGGAACGCACGTTTCGCGGCGGGTGGGCGTTGCGGGTCGATTTGCCGCTGTGGACCGGCTACTCGGTGCCGGGGGGTACGAGGTCGGCCCCGCCCTGCACCTCCAGATCGCCCCAGCCCATGCCCTCGTCCCCATTTCCGGACAGGACTACCGCGGGCTCCCCCGCCCCTGACCGTGTCGACCTGCGGCTCGGCGGAGAGCCGAATCCATGATGGGCGAGCAACCGCCGTGACGCACAAGGGTGGAACTCCCACGACGCGGCGTGGTCACGGTCCGGAGAGCGTCCCTCACGGCGAAGCTGGGACCGTAAGCATCAGCAGCGAACACCCGGTGGGCGTGGAACAGGTCTACAGAGCCATGGTTGCGCTGGGAGCCGAACCTCTCTTCGAACCGGACGTACGACCGGAGGGTCCGCGGGACGAGGACCGCCGACGACTACTCGGTGCCCTGCTGGCCAAGGTGGAACTGGAGACCACCGCCGCGATGCGGCCGGCGAACGAACAGGACGAAGGCGAACTGCTGCAGGGTTGGATCGAGCAGGTGGGGCCGGACTCGGTCCTGTCCGCCAACGTGCTCATCAACCGGCTGCAACGCACCGGGGCGCAACTCCTGGGGCTCGACGAGGACGAGACTCTCCCGGGGCAAGCAGCGTCATCCATGGCCATGGCGGTCGCGGGGGACGTGTTCGGCGCCCACCTGTGCTTCCGCGAGGGTGACGTGGACGGCGTCCGGCTGGCCCTCGGCCGAGCTGAGGCTTCCATGATCGAGGTCCAGCAGAGCATGCACGACCTGCGTGTCGCCATCGGCGACGCGCAGGAGGAGCCGGACCGGTGAGAGAGCACGCAGTTCCGGAAGCGATTCGGCGCGACGAACGCGTCCGCCCTTCGCGTCACAGCCGACGGACGGACGTCGCTGTGGCGAGAGGGTCGGCTCGCGCCGTCCGTTCGGCTCGGTGTCCTGCCCGCTCACGCTCGCGTTCGTGACGGTGACGAGCGGCGGGGTCGCGGTGGGAGGCGGGTGTCGCTGGGGTAGGAGCCGGGGTTGTCGAGCCATGCCTGGATCTGCCGGAGTCCGACGCGGAGTTGGTCGTCGTCGGCCTGGGCGCGGTTGTCGGTGCCCATGGCGTGGTTCACGCGGATCTGCACGAAGGGCACGGCTTCGCCGGATTTGGCGCTGAGGGGCCCGACGCGGTCGGCGATCGCCCCGCGCAGTTGTGTGTCGTTGAGCGCTTCGATGTCGTCGACGGAAAGGGCGCGCAGGGAGGGGCCGGGAAAGGTGTGGTCGGCGAGCCAGCGTTCGATGTGGTCCAGGCCGATGGCCAGATGGGCGAGCGAGGCGTGGTCGCGTGTGCGGATGTCCATGGCGCGGTTGAGCGCGGTGTGCACCGCTCTCTCCACCACCACGCCCCGCGTGCAGCCGTTCGCCATCGGTTCCCCAGCCCTCGTCGGAAATCCCTCGCCGTACGATCCGCGAACGCCGCGACCGACCCGGGACGTTCCCGGAAGGGAATCCTCAATCGCGACGCGCAGCAGGTGATCACCGCATCACATCAAGATCAGCACCCTCAAGGCGACCCCAACCGCCACCCACGGGTTTTCCCAACGGAACCGACCATCCGTCCCAGATCCTGCAAAACCACAGCCCACAGGCCAGACAAAGCCGAGCAAGACAGCAAGATCCGGGACACGCAGCCAAGATCCAAAATCCCAGATCCTGCAAACCCAACGGTCAACACATGATCAATCGACAAGATCTTTCAAAACAGCCGGGACGGAGCACCCGAAAGTCGTGAGGAAAACCGGACAGGAAAACCCGACAGGAAACCGAGAGACGCCGCAGGAACCACCGCGCACGCGGGCGCCAGCTCGGCTCAACCGCTCCAGGCCACACCGATACAGCCGGGGCGGAGCACCCCGACGTCGGGTGGCGGCTGCAGGTCGATTCTCCCGGACCGGGCGGCCGCGGACGGGCGAGCCGAGTGGCTGCACGGCGGACACCGCGCCGAGCACCGGGCGTGACACATCAGGAATCGAGGGACGGGATCAGGTGGAAATCTGCCATGGCGGTGCCTGCGCGCGTCTCCTGGTGGCCGTCCGAGCGGGTGAGCACGTAGCGAGCTTTCCCGTCGACTGCGTACCAGGATGCGTCGACCCTCCAGACCCCCTGGGCGTTGCGCAGCCGTTCCCCCACGCACAGTCGTCTCGGAGGCTGCGTGAGTTCGGTCACCGGGTTCATGGCGCCGTGCTTCGGCGGGCGTCTGTGGGGGTGTACGCCGTCGGCCACCATGAACGTTGTGCTGACCACCCGGCCGCAGCCGTTGGACCGGTATGCGTCGGAGTGCCACTTGATCGTGTACCGGGCACCGTGGCGGTCGGTCTCGGTACGGCACCAGTACCTCTCGGTCAGCTCGCTGTCCCACTCGTCCCAGAACCTCTTGTGGCCGTATCTGAGCTCCAGGTCGGAGTCCTGGCCCTGCTCGAGAGTGAACAGGTGCCGCGCCTCGACGCGCACGTCCCGCTCGTCCTCGTGGATGTACTTCAGGCGCCAGCCCGCGTCGGGCTGCTCCTCGATCAGGCGTGCCAGGATGATCTCCGCGAGCGGAAGGCCCTCCCGGGTGAAGGTGCCGTCGCAACGCCCGTCGGCCGCAACGATCTCGAACGTGCCGGGGATACGTAGTCCGGTGAAGGTCACTGCCTTCCCTCCGATTCTTGGTGAGGGCGCGTCGGGAGCGATCCCGATTACGATCCGGCGAACGCAGGCGCGTGTGGTTCCCGTCCGGAGCGATGCCTCCCGGATGGATCCTGGATGGGCGACGCCGCGAAGATTGCACGAGCGCCTGGTCCTCGACATGACGCATGAGCAGCGGGGCGAAGTCGCGTCGGCCTCTTGGTCGCCTGCCCGCTCTCGCGGTACGTGGGGTCACGCGACCCTGTGTTCAGGTCCTGGGAGAGCGGTCCAGCAGGAAGAACAGACTGCTTATCTCGTCCGCTGGCCAGCGACGGGCGAACCGCCCGCTTTCGCAGACGGTGACGACCGTTCCGCTCGGGGTGTCCTCGACGGCGGTGACCTCGACGATCGACCAGAGGCCGCTGGCGGTGCCGTCGTACATAAGGCGGTCCCCGATACCGATCGGTGCCTGAACGGTTCCGCCGGTGTGTCGCTGGTACTCGACCAGTACGCGAGGGGTTCCCTCATGCGTGGTCAGTGCCCGCTCGGTCAGCATGTCGGTCAGGTGTTCCGTGATCAGGGGGTACAGCTCCCTGGTGGGGCGATCGGCCGGGGCTCGGGTTTCGAGCAGGGCCAGGCGGAGCGCTTCTTCATCCAGGCCGGGCGCGTATCCGTGACGGTCGGCGAGTGCGAGAATCGCCTCGGCGTGCTGCCGGGTGACGACGTAGAGGTGCCAGCATGCCGAGGGGCCGGCGGTGGTGACCTCCGTGCACGATGCGCAGGACAGAGGGGCGTCCGTGAGGCGTGCCGGGTCCAGTTGCTCGTACGGGTGCACGACCTTGTAGCGGCCTGCGCCGCAGGCCAGTTCGATCAAGAATCCCGTGTGGGCGTTGAGCAGTCCCTCGTGGACGGTGCCTTCGTGATCGGTGACGTTACGCCGGTCCATGTCGCCTCCTGCCGTATCGAACGAGAGCGGAGCGGGGACGGTGTTCCGAGAGACCAGAATAGCAATTTTCTTGTATTGAAACAATAGTTATTCGATTCTGGGTCGCATCGGTGGACGATGACCCGACGATGAGTGCAGCCGTGCCGCAGAGGGGCACCGAGGCCGCCGCGGGAACTGGCGGGGCCGCGCGAGTCCCGGGGAAGGCACGGCCGTTCCTGTCTGGCCTCGGGACTTCGCAGTCGTAGCGGACGTTCTCGCCGATCCAAGTCGTCCGCTGCGACAGGCATTTACTGTGGTCGGCACCGGTATTGGTCTGACGGACTTGTGTCCCTGTCGTGCTCGCGGACGACGTCCCAGTAGTCGTCGCTATCCACGTCGTCGACGGACTGGATCGTGTCGTGATCGGCGATCAGGTCGGCCACGATCGCCGGGATGTCGAACCCCTCGGTGTGGAGGCCGAGCGTGAGGGACACCTGGTATTCGAGGTACGCCTGTCTCGGGGAGTTCATCTCGCGGTCCTTTGCCGTCGAATCAGGAATGGATCGGAGCAGCGGCCCGGGGGCGCAGGGGTACCCGGATTCTCGGCTCCCCACGCCCTACGGGGTCGGTGCCTACGTTTGCGGCCCGGTCGCTTCGAGGTGTCGGCGACGGCGGTCACGTCGTCGCTGGTCGATTCCGTGCATGATCAGGGTCGCTTCGCGCAGCGCCCGGGATTCGGCGGGAAGTTGACGGGCCCAGGTGTCGGCCACGACGAGGAGGTCGAGGCCGGCGACGATGCCTCGTGTGTTGCGGTCCAGCGTGGCTGCGATCGCGCTGCGGACGTTGTCCCGACGGTTGCCGTGGCGTGAGGAGCTGGGCGCGGACGTGGTCGGCGGGTTGCGGCCGTCGGTGAGGGCTTGTGCCTCGGTTGTCAGGGCGCGTAGGCATTCCGCGGCCGGGGTGTCTGCCAGGTGTTGGATGGCGGCCATACCGAGCTTCTGGATGGCGGTTTTCTGGGCGGTGTGGGCGAGCAGCCAGGCGTAGGTCTCGGCCCTTGGGGGTTGTCCCGAGGCGGCGCACCAGCGGTCCCAAGCCGCGCTGTATCCCTCTGTGCGGCGGGCGTTGGTGTCGTGCCATGCCTGGAAGCGTTCGTCGGCGTTGCCGATCGAGCCGATCACCCGCTTGGCGAAGTCGGCGGCGGACAGGGTCGGGTCTGCTTGGGCCGCCTCGCGGTCCAGGGCTGTCTGGGCGCGGGCCACTGCGGGTGTGGTGACGTGTTCGGCCTCCGCGTCCAGGACGGCGTCCCGGGCGAGGTCGGTCTCCGTGTGTGCGGTGTTCGCGTGCCGGCTTGCCAGTTCGGCCAGTTGCCGCGCGGTGCGGGCGTTCGCCGCGTCCGGTCCTGGTGTGCGGGCGCGGGCGGCGGCGTCGCGGGCGCTTTCGGCCGCCTGGGCGGCGGTGTCGAGGTGCGCGCGGACGGTGGCCTTGGCGGCCGCTGCCCAGCGGGCCCGCGTCGGAGTCAGGCGCGCCAGGACCTCGGTGGCGCGCGCATGTGCCGCGGCGGCCTTGGTGGCGTGCTCGTCTGCCTGGGCCGCCCATGCGTTTGCGTCCAGGCCGCCGCTGGTGTCGCCGGCTGCCTCACGGGTGGGGTCCACCACGTGGGTGTTGGCCAGGGTGGCCGTGATCGCGGTGTGGTTGACGGTCCGACTCGTCGGAGCGTCGTCGGCCCAGGCTTGGGACGCGCGAGCGTCGAAGCGGTTTCGTGGTCCGCTCCACACCGCGCGCATGCGTGCCTGTGTCAGCGCGCCGTCGTGTGCGCGGCGTACGAGTGCCGACATGGTCAACGCCCACCAGCCGGCGCCCTCTTGGACCTCGATGTTCCAGTGTCGGGCGGTTGCCGTGTTCGCGAGACGGGTCAGTGCGGTCGGTGGGCTGTGGGGACGCGAAGTGCTCATCGGGACTCCCCCTGCTCGGGTGTCGGACGAGGGCCTTCGGGGTGGCTCCGCACACCGGGGCAGGTCAGGACGCGCATCACGGCGGCGATCACAGCGGCGGGGGCGGCGGCGGAGAAGCCGGCTTCCCACAGCCCCGGGTGGCCCGGGTAGGGAAGATGTCCCGCGCGGAGCAGCCAGGTGCTGCGGTTGTCGGGCACTTCGACGTCTCCGGGGAAGTGGTAGAGCTGGGCGGTGCGGTCGGGTGCTTGGGCGGTGGTGTCGTCGTTGTCGGCGTGGTGGAGCGTCCAGTCGGCTGCGCGGGCGATTGCCCAGACGGCATCGGGGTTCCCGGGGTCGGCGAGCCAGTCCGGCTCTTCGTGTCCCGGCGCGGCCAGTTCGGAGACTGCTGCGGCGACGAGTTCCGGTGGGACGTGGTCGCCGCGGCGGAAGTGCTCGGTGTCGTTGAACCAGATGCTCCAGGCTCTGTCGCCGTAGGGGTAGCCGTCGATCATCCAGATGCCCCGGATCGGGTGGACGCCGAAGGCGTCGAGGTCGGTCGGGGCGTTGGGGTGCGGGACCGTCGGGAGGGCCTGTGGCAGGTACCCGACCCACACGCGCCCGGTCGTCGAGCGCACGTGGATGTTGCCGTGCGTGTCCTGGGCCCAGTGCCATCCGGCCGGCGCCTGTACTCGGCGCAGCGCCTCGGCACCGCTCGTCCCGTCGGTCGCCCATCGGGTCGGGCGGATCAGGGTCTGCCCGGGTGGGACTGTCACGGTGGTGGCGGCCGGCCAGGGGTTCGGTTGGTTGGTCACGGTTCCTCCCTTGGGGTACGGGCGGCGGGAAGTTCGCCACAGGGTGCGGAAGCGGTGTGGGTGGGTGTGCTGGTCGAGGCGGCTGGGCCTCTCGTCGGCGTACGAGAGGCCCAGCCGTGCCGCGCGGACGGGGCGGGGGCCGGCCGCGCGGCCTACGCCCGAACCGGCCGGGTTGCGGCTGCGGTTCGGGGGGCCGGCACCCGCTTGGGGGGGGTGGGCGGGTGCCGGCGGTCGGTGTCCGCTCAGGCGTGGTCGGCGGCGATGGTGAAGGACTCGCGGCGGACGTGGCGGAGGGGCGGGCTGAGCGACTCGGCTACGGGGTGGAGCAGGTGGCGCGCCGGCGCCCCGATGAGGACGTCCATGAAGCAGCGCGCGCAGGTGCAGTGGCCGGCGTAGATGCGGGGGCCGTGGCACTCCTCGACGGAGCCGTGGTAGATGACGACCTGGCCGTCCTCGGGGAGGTCGTGGCCGGCGGCGGGAGCGGGGCGCGGTGCGTTGTCGGACATTGCGGGTTCCCTTTCGATGGAATTCCCGCCCTCGGGGCGGCGGTTCGATCGAGTGGATCGCGGCGGTGGAGTCCCCTTCGGGGGTTTTCCACTGACCCCAGGATACGAAATCTCTTGTATAAAAACAAGAGATTAGGGAGACTGGTTCGAGAGGAATCCACACCCGGGGAAGGGGCTTCCGCCGTGAGCGAGCAGCAGAGATTCACCGTCAACGACTTCGTCGTCCTGGCGTTCATCCACGACGGCACCCGCCAGGCGCCGTGGGCCGCCTCGTTCGCCGGGACGGTTCAGGCCGTTCTCGACGCGGAGGGGCCGGACAGGGGATACGCCGTCGTGTGGGCCGGCCAGGGCGTGAAGTACCTCCGCGGGGAGGAGCTCGTGCGCGCCCACCACAGCCAGTGGCCCTCGCAGCTCAGCCTGTACTGCCCGCTCTGCGGCTTCCAGACCTGGGCCGCGGTCCCCGGTTGGCCCCGGCACGGCTCCGACGCGGTCCTCACCCACGACGTCCACCACTGCGTCGGCCGTCCGAACACCCCCATCGTCATCGTCCCCACGACCCGTCAGATATGGGTGATCGACTACACCCACGACGGCCGTTCCCACCGCTCCCAGGTCAGCTACAGCCGCCGGGCGGTGCGCGACGAGCTCGCCAGGATCGAGCGGCTCGAGGGAGCCGTGGTGGTGCGGGTGCTCGAGACTCTCCCGGCCCGGGCCGAGCGCCTGATCGACCCGGAAGACTTCAGGGCGCAGCGCTGACGCCGGCGCCAGCCGATCCGCGCGGGCCCTCCCGAACCGAGGCGGGCTCCGGGGGTGGTCGGAGCCGGCACTCGCCCGCCGACGTCGCACGTCGGCGGGCGAGTGCGCTGGAGATTCCCGGTCGGTGTCGAGGCGTCGACGCGGTACCCGAATCGCTCGATCGCCCACGCCCGCGATTGCTCGTCGAGCCTGGCCGAGGATCAGGGTTTCGTTTCCCCGCAGAGGTCGGCCAGGAAAGCACGGGTGGAGAGCATCGCGCCGTAGCCGTCGGCCTGTTCCCGGGTTGCGCCGGTGGCCGGCAGGGGCCTGATCGTCAGCGGGCGCGCCCGGGACAGGTCGAGCGCCAGGCGCTCGGTGGTGGGGTCGAAGCCGACGCGGTACGAGTCGGGCGCGAGCCAGATCGTGTACCAGGATTCCGCGGGGGCCTTGGCACGGGGGCCGTGGGGATCCACGGGCGCCCAGGCCACGCAGTGGCATTCGGGGTCGCCGCAGGGTTCCCTGACCGAGGCCCGCGGGGTGGCGCGATGACGTGTGAGGACGCCGGCCAGCATTGGGCACCCTCGGGTCGAATAGTGCGCGCAGACCGGGTGCATGCCCGGCTCGGAGATCCACCCGTGGACGAAGTCGCGGGGGCGGGCGAGCACGACGACGCGATCATCGAAGGGACGCCAGCAGGTTTGGCACAGGCCGCGGGTGAGGGCTTCGTGAACGCGCTCGTGGTCGGTCATGCCGAGAATGGCGGTGCCGTCGCGGTGGCGGAGACTGATGGCGGGCACCACCAGGCCGGCCCTGGTCCTGGGCAGGCGGGCGAGTGCGACGGGCACGGGCGGGGGGCTGAATCCCATGTTCCTTGTCCTTTCGCGCTGTGGACCGGACGGCGGGAAGCCGTGGCCGCTCCCGGCACCGACGTGCGGCCCGGGAACGAGCTGGGGAACGCGGATGCCGAGGCGTGGGTGAGCTGGTCGATTCGTCCGGGCATGGCGATGTGGTTCTCCGGGCACCGGGTCGGATTCAGTCGGAGGCGATGTCGTCGAGGGAGACGAGCAGCGCCCGCAGGGCGTCTTGGCTCAGCGGCATCATGGCGCCTTCGTCGTCCGGCCCTCCGGTCACGACGACGGGGCCGCAGATGTTGTCCCCGGCGTACCCGTGGCGTGCGGCCAACAGCATCGCGGGGATGTTGACCCGGTCGGTGTGGTTGTACGGGTGGTCCTCGTCGAACCACATGTCCAAGCGGCTCGTGAGTGCCCGGCAGGCCACACGCTCGCATCGGATTACGGCACGGTAGACGGGGAGGCGGTCCTTTTTCCCCAGGGCCAGTTCGATGACGTCCCCATCCTCGGTGAGGAGCAGCGCGTTCGTCTCCGGCATGGCGATCTCCGTTCGATGGGCCGTCGTGGCACGGCACGGGTTCGTCGGTCCGGGGGTTCGTGCGGCGGGGCGGCGCGCACCGTGTCGCTGCATTGCTTCCTGTGTCGGAGCGCGCAGCGCGGTGATGGTGGGCCGCCCGGCGCCCGCCGGCGTGACGTGCCGGCGAGCGCGGGGCGCCTGCTCAGGCGGGCAGCAGGGATCGGTCCATGACGTTGCCGAGAACGGTGAGGGTGTCCGTGTGCAGGCTGTGGAGGCCTTCGCTGACGGCGCGGAGCATGTTGCGTTCGGGCCGGCTGGCACCGCGTACGGTCTTGTGGTGGTGCTCGTAGGTGTTGGTGGCTTGGGCGACGCCGAAGGCCGTGTTCCGCCACGGCGAGACGCGGGGGTCGCGGGACCACAGTTCGCGGAGGGTGTCCTGCTTGCGCTCGGCGTTCGTCCGGGCGCGTCCCTTCTCGGCGGGGATGGGCGCGTGGGCCTTGAGGAACTCGTTCCACTGGTAGTCGCTCACGTGGACCGCGCACAGCCGGGCGACCTCTTGGGAGAAGTCGTCGGCGGTCGCGTAGACGATGTCCAGCGCGGTACGGAGGCGGTCGATGACCGGGAACGCGTCGGGGTCGCCACGGTGCGGGAACTTGACCGTCTGCCCCGCCTCGTTCAGCGCCGTGGCCATGGTGTTGTCGCAGACGATCGCGGTCACGTGGCGCTTGTACGTGGAGGACAGGTCCCCGTTGAACGCCGTGGCCGCCATGAGGTTCGGGCGGAAGTCCACGCCCTCCTTGGTACCGATGGTCTCGGCCAGTTCCAGGGACACCCAGGCAACGGCTCCGTTGCGCAGCAGGCCGGCGGATCCGATGGCCAGGTCCGACGTGTCCAGGAGCCGGCCGACCCGGTTGATCAGCCACTCCTTGTAGGGGTGCGGCTGCCAGGACTCGCAGAAGATGCCGAGCGTGTGGCCAGTGTCGCTGCGCAGCATGGCCTTCTTGTGGGGGACGGCTTCGCGCTGGCCGGTGACGGGGTTGTCGACGTAGACGCGGCTGGGGACGGCCTCCCAGTCGAACAGGCGCCGGCAGACGTCGTCGACGGGGATGGCGCCGGGGTAGTGGTTGGGGGTGTCGCCCTGCCGGCTGGCCCGGTAGTGCCACGCGTTGCCGCGCTTGTCCGTGAAGCCGATCAGGGTGTTGCGGTTCAACCAGTCGAGAGTTTCCTTGGACACGGCGATTTCCCTTCTCTGGCGAACGAGGAAACGCTGTGGGTGAAGTGGTTCTCTCTCCCACTGGTTCAATAATAGAGCTTCTGTTACGTCGACGCAATAGATTATGGATTGACCATCAGGAGGTCTGCCGCCCGCGCCGAGGCGGGCGGCAGGCAGCGTTCACGAGCGGTTCAGGGGAACTCCGACCGGATCCAGGCGCGGAACTCGTCGTCACTCATCCCCTCGGCCAAGTAGGACAGTTGGCCCCTGACCTCGCCGTTGTTGACGTTGTCCGCCGCTGCGTCGTGCTCCGCCTCCACGGCCCCCTTGAGTTCCACGTAGCCGATACCTGCGGCGGCGGCGATCGCTTGCAGCCGTTGTATGCGCACCAGGTCGTCGACCAGGGCACGCGCGCGGGTTCCGGTGACGTCGTCGAGCAGCCTGGCGCGCACCCGGGGGTCCGGCTCGGCTGCGATCTCCACAACGGCGTCGGCTTCGACCACGGGCGTCCCGGAACGGTCGCACTTCCCGAACCACGCCGAGGCCGGGAGCCGAATGGCCAGCTCCCCGGGCTCCCCCCGCTCCTCCTCGGTCCGGGTGACACCGGCGAACACGCGGTCTCGTGCGGCCAGCGCGTCGAGCAGATCCCGCACCTCGGATGCCGACTTGCCGTAGGCCGTGAACTCCGCGCCGGACGAGACCTGTTCCCGCTCGGTGTCCTCCGCCGGGTCCGGACCGTGCCTCTCGGCCTCGGTGGTGAATCCCGCGTCGTGCAGGATTTCCGTCAGGGCAGCCGCGGTCCGCTCGTCCGCGGAGCATTCGATGATGCGCAGGTGGACGTAGTACTCGTCGTCGTCGTTCATGTCGATGCCTCTCCGATCGCTCTTGGTGGTGGGTCCTACGCGTCGCGCAGATCGCCGATCGCGTAGTTGAGCCGGCCGTCGCCGGCCATCGGCTTCACGGACATCCCGGTGACGCTCCCGAACCATTCGGCGGGCGTGCCGGCGGCTTCCGGGGCGTCGGCGTGGTCGGGGGCGCGGTTGAGCCACAGCCACAACCGGCCCGACAGGTAATGGAGTCGCCCCTCGGCGTCTTCGACGTAGAAGTCCGAATCGCCGCCGAACCCGAAGGCGTCCACGTAGTTCCACACGCAGACGACCCGGATCCCGAACGCCTCGTTCACCCGGCCCAGAACGGTGTTCACTCGGTCGGCGTCGTAGCCGTCGAACATGGATCCGCGGACGTCCGCCAACACTTCCGGTCCTGCCGTGTGTCCGAGGCAGCGACGGTCGTGTCGATCCCGCAGGCTGTGCACGACGGCTTTGAGAACGGTCTTTGCCCGGGCGTGGAAGACCCGCAAAAGCACTGCGGCGCGGAACCCGATCGTCGGGTGAAGGACGGTGCCGCCGACTTCGACTCGCAGCGGCACGGTGCCGTCCGGTCCGACGATCGAGGTGTCGACGGAG
The DNA here is from genome assembly GCF_042956465.1 of Embleya sp. NPDC008237. Taxonomy (NCBI): domain Bacteria; kingdom Bacillati; phylum Actinomycetota; class Actinomycetes; order Kitasatosporales; family Streptomycetaceae; genus Embleya; species Embleya sp. NPDC008237. The sequence goes on along the minus strand of NZ_JBIBGL010000024.1, from coordinate 88,858 downwards.
TCGAGGTGAATCGACAAGCACAGAGTGCCCGTGCGGGGATTGACGTAGGTGTACGTCATGGCGCCGGCCGTCACGGTGCACGGCAGGGTGCCGTCTTCGTCGGTCTGGGGGAGGAAGAGCACGCCGCGGTTGAATGCCTCACACTCCTCCGCGCTGGGAAACCGGTGTTGCGGTTGTTCGTTGCTCATGGCCTTTCCCTTCCGGTCGTTGGTGTCCGCCGGTTCCGTGTGCCTGCGGGATCATTCGACCGAGTCGCATCTGGGGGGAGTGCGATCCGGCCGAACGGTGGACGCTGTCCGAGTGGGCGTGGGCGTCCGTCTCGCGTCCCTACCGGGGGCGGCGCGGCTGGTCTACTCGGGGCGTGCCGCCGGGCGGTACTGGTCGATCAGGTCGCCGAGCCAGGTGGGCCAGGTGGCCGGGTCGGCGACGTCGGCGGGCGCTGCGTACAGGTCGCCGTCTGACGTCGCGAAGCGGATGGTGGTGAGTTCGCGGGCGTTGAACGTCAAGGTCACGAGAGTGACGGCGAGGGTCTCGCCGTCCGAGGTGGTGATCCCCGGGGCTCCCACGACCCGCAGCGCGATCTTGTGTTGCTCGCTCTCGATGTGCGTGGCGATCATGGCTTTCCTTGCCTGATTGATGGTGTGGGGTTGGCGTTCGGTGGTGGGGCCGGGACGTCGTGTCCGGCCGGGCCCCTCTCGGTGGATGCAGCTCGCGGAGTCATTCCTGGTGCAGGTCCGTGGCTTCGAGCGCGGACCTCTGTGGTGTCGAAGGCGCCGGCGTTCATCGGGATCACGATCGGTCGGATGCCGATCGTGATCCCGACGTGGGTGGTCGAGATGTTGGCGGGGTCAGTCGCGCAACGCGGCGTCCATGGCGGCGTACCAGTCGTCGTCGGAGTTGAAGATGCGTCGGCACGTGTCGGTGCACCTGAGCTGCCCAGGGCGCAGTTCGGGGTCGCCGAGGTCTTCGCGGAAGCCCTGCGCGGAACCGTGGGGGCAGACGCCGGCGTGCTTGAGTTCGGCCATGCGATCGCCAACGGCGGCCATGGCCGCCATCTCCAGGTCCACGCCACGCCGCTGCTCATGGATGGCTTCAAGTTCGTCGGCGGAGGTCTCGTCGGAGTAGATCAAGATGTGCCTCCCGGAGGGGAACCCTTGGATCTCCAGGATACTTAATCCCTTGTTTTTAGACAATAGATTTGACAGACTGGTCGGGCCCGAACCTTCGCTTGAGAGGGACTGCCATGCCGAACATCGAAGTCGAGTCCACACCGACCCCCGACTCGCCGGTACTCGACTGGCGCACAAGGAAGATCGTGGTCGGGGCCGTCGTTCTGTTCCCCCGCCGATGGGGCAAGGCCGGCCACTCGACCGAAATGGTCGAGGGCAGAGTGCTCGGGTTCAGCCCCACGGGCAACGTCCGCGTCCGGGTCCTGCGTACGTCCCGGCCCGCGCGTCACTGGCGCATCAAAAAAGTCTACGCCGCGCCCGTACACAGCATTTCCGTATCTCATAGCACGCACGTCGAGGGGCGAACCGTATCCGGTTCGCCCCTCGACGTCGCCTCCGGGCCGGCGTCGACACCCCCGGCCGGCGCAGCACCGAGGACCGGCCTCGAGGCGGCCGGGCTCAGGGCGTCGCGCGGGACCGGAGGCCCGGGGTGGTGAACAGCGCGGCCGGGCCGTTGCGCAAGGTGTCGGTGTACTCGAAGGTCTCGACCACGAGGGCGGTCATGCCCGCGGGCCCCCAGTGGCCGGCTTCCTCGAAGATCACGGCGGTCTGCGAGCCAGCGTCGTCCCAGGCGAACCGCTCCCACACGGCGAATCCCCGGTCTTGCACAGAGACTCGCATGGGCCCGTAGGTCAGGAGCAGAGTGGTCGGGTCGTCGTCTTCGTCGGGCCACAGCGCCACGGCACCCCCAGGGGCACGCGGCACGAGTTTCTCCGTCACGCGTGCGAGCGTCAGGGGCGGTGCCGCCTGGGGGGTGCGGTCGAGGTCATAGGTGCGGACCGCGGCGTGTGCAAGGCGCAGCAGGGCCGTGACGTCTCGGTCGTGGTCCGTGGCGGTGGCGAATCCGTCGACGAGGGCCGACAGGACGGGCGTTCCGTCGTCGCGGTGGAGGGTGAGTTCGGCCCCGCAGAGGGGGCGTTCGAACCGCGCCACCAGGCGCTCGCGCAGCTCGATGGGGCCGGTGTCGAGTTCCACGGTGCCGGCCGGGATCGTGACGGTGGGGCCTTGGGCGTCGAGGCCGACCGAGGCGGCGAAGGCGGCGGCCAATCGGCCGTTGGCAGCGGTCTTTTCGTCGATCATGTGTACTCCGTAGGTTGTTGGCCGGGCGACGGTCGCGTCTCTGCGGCGGAAGGGACCGCCGAGCGGGCGCCGATGCTGCCCGCGCGGCGGTCGGGGGTTGGCTCGGCTACGCGGTCGCCCGCAGCGCGCGGCTCGGCTTGGGGAGTCGACGCCGGCGCTCGCGACGAGCGTCCGTCAGCAGGTCCAGGACGCGCCGTCCCTTGGTCTCCGCCTGCGTCCTCAGCGCCGCCGGCAAATCGGCCGGGAGCAGCACAGTCTCGTCGCGCAGGTCGATGTGGAGATCGGCACGACGGACCATGGCGCCCATCCCCTGCCTGCGGACGAACAGGCGTGTCCGTGCCTCGACGCGATGGTCGAGGGGGTTGAGCGTCACGTACTCGTTGCGCCACGAGCACAGATCGATGCCGGGGCTGACGCGCACCTGCGCGGGAGCGGAGGCGCCGCCGGCCACCAGCCGGGTCAGGAGCGGTGAACTCGGTTCGCGTTCCGGGTGGGTCGGGTACCGGTGGAGCGGGTACCAACCGCGCCCGTAGACCACGCCGAGCTCGTCGATCACGTAGCGCCAGTCGCCGAGGTCCAGCTCTGTCCCGTACATGTCGAACTCGTCCTCGGGCGCGATGTAGGGGGTGTGCACGCATTCCTCCTCGGGATTCGGTGGTGGCCCTCGCCGCTGCTCCGGGCCGAGAGTTCGGCCCGGAGCAGCGGGCGGGGTGTTCCGGTTTCGCGAGCGGACGCCAGCGCGGCGGGGTTGGATCCGGCCTCGGCGCGACGTTCGGGCCGTCAGTTCCCGTCGGCCCGGTTCATGGCCCAGTGGATGTCCTGGAGCCGCTCGACCTCCTGTGGCCAACTGCCGTGGTACCCCTTCGGGTTGTCCTCCCCGTACGGCGTCGGGCGCAGCCGGCGGTTGTGTACGAGGCCGGTGATCCGCGCTCGGGCATCGAGTTCCCGGGACAGCCACAGCACGGCGGTGCGGATGTCGGACGCGTCGTGGCGCTCGTTCCAGGTCTCGGGTGCGCAGATCAGATCCGTGTGGTAGTTGCCGCCGTGGTCCGCCGGGCACCGCTGCGGGGTGAATCCGTAGCGGTCCTTGAACGTGTCCCAGTAGAGGGCGTGGAGCGCGAACGGGTGCCCCGGATACGGCTCGCGCACGACCGTGACGTCGGGGTTGCCCACGTGCCAGGTGAGGCGGTGCGGCTTGTCGTCCAGGTAGGCGAAGTGGTCGGGGTTGGGGGACGTCATCGTCCAGACCTCCTCCTTCGTCCACGGGCCGCCGTCGTGCGAGGGCATTTCCTTCGGCCCGATTCCGCACACGACACCGGTGAGCGTGCCGTCGCCGTTGTCGCGCAGCCATGAGCCGTTCGTCTGTTCGTCGAATCCCGGGCCGGGGTGCCACGGCGCGGGGGCGTCGGCGAACGTCTTGTCCGGGAAGGTGACCCGCGCGTGGATGCCGTGGGTGAACGGGTGGTCGTCGCGGCGGGTTTGGCCGATCGCGCGTATCAGGTGCCGGTCGAGGCTGCGCTTCATCGTGCCCTCCTGTGGTGCTGGGGAACCTTCGAAGAGTCTCCAGAATAACGTAATCTATTGTATTAAAACAAGGGATTTGCAATCCTGGATCGAGTGGATGCCGCTGACCGACACTCGGGGCCCGAGCAGGCCCTCGGACGCTGCGCCGAGCGATGCGCCGGCGGATCACCGCGCCGACCCCACTTCGCGAATGACTTTCCTCGATACAAGGGTTTCTGGGAAGCTCTCCCCTACGACGACGAGAGGACGCACGATGGAAACCCCGAACGCGCCGCGGGAAGTCGAACGCCTGACTTTCACCGAGATCGCCGAGCGCATCGCCGAGCGCGGATACACGCCGATCTCGAAACAGCGCGTCGCGCAGCTGGCGCACGACAGTCCTGACTGGCCGGTCCCGCAAGAGGAGTGGAAGAAGGTGGGCAAGGCCGTGCAGATCCCTTGGGACGAACGCCTCGATACCTACTTCGCCACGCGCGACACCAAATCCGGCCCCAGGGGCCCACGTTCGGGTTCGACGGGCCCGCGTGACCCGGACCGCGTACCCGACGCCGAGGTGGCCGAGGCCCTGGGCATCCCCATCGAGACCGTGCCGCGGTTGCACCCCCGCCCTCGCGCGAAGAAGTGGTACCGCGCCGACCTCGAGGAGGTCCGCCGGAATCCGCCGCCCTGGGTGGGCAACGCGGCCGCGGCCCGGGCCGAGGCCGAGCGACTCGATGCCCAGTCGCAACGCCGGCGCGCCGCTCTGCAGCGCTCCCAGGGAACACCCGACTCGTAAGGACTCGGCGCCGACCGCCGCGGAAGAAGTCGCGTCGCGGGCGAATCCGGGAACAGGACGGATGTGACAGGAACGTCGTCGCCAGTCGAGCGGCGCGGGCTCGCCTCCGGGCGGCCCGCGCCGGCTTGCCGTCCGAACGCGCGGGTTCAATCCGGCGCGGGATCCGACGGGACGCTCCGCCCGGTGCGGGTGAGTCGGTCCCAGGTTCCGGCAAGGCGTCGATAGGCCCCCTCCTGGGCGTGGGTCAGGACCACGACGGTCAGCGCCGGGCTTTCGGGCAGCGCCGCGGCGAGGGCGGCGGTGTCGGTGTCTCGCAGGGTGAGGATCGCGAGGACTCGGGCGAGGGCGTCCACCATGGCCGCCTCGGTGGTGTCCCATTGGGCTGCCGCAATCGCGAGTTCCTCGCGCACGTCCGGGTCGCCGGTGCCGTCCAGAGCGGCGCGCAGGTCCCGCAACGCGGTGTCGAGGACTGCGAATGTCGGCCTCGTCGAGAGGTACCGCGTACACGGGTTCGTGCTCGGAGCGCCCGTCCGGGCCCAGGATGCGATATCCCGTGTCCTCGACGTTCGGATACAGCACGCGGGCGGGGATGCACGCGAGGATCCTGTCGAAGGCGTCGGACGCGGCGCAGTCGCCGAACGGAGCGGGCAACGGCTCGTCCTGGTCGTCGTCCTCGGCGGGCTCGGGGTCCTGGCACAGGCCGTTCAGCAGGCGATCCTCGACGTGGCCCAGGAGCCGCGCGAGGGTTGCGTTCTCGGGGAGCAGGGTCGGGACGGTCATGGTCGTCTCCACGATGTCGATCGGTGTCACGCCGGGCGCGGCCGTACGCCGGGCGGTGGCCGTCGCGTCTCCCGGAGCCGGCCGCGTCACGGCCGGGGGTCGGGGTGGGATGTCGCGGCGGTGGGCCGCGACACCCCACCGTGGTCAGTCGAAGGTGGCGGTGAACACCTCGGCCATGAGGGACGCCCACCGCTCGGCGTCCCAGTGCTGCGGCGCGCCGTCCGGGACGCACACGGTGGTGTCCTCGTCCGTCTCCTCCTCGTCGTCGACTTCGTAGAGGACCCGGTAGACCACGAACTCCCCCCTCATCGCCGCAAGGCACTCACCGTCCTCGTCCGCCATCCTGGGGTAGCCGTCGCCCGGTTTGGGTTCCAACCGGTACGAGCCTTGCGGCCGTTCGCGCAGCAGCGTCGCGGCAAGCGGAAGGGCCTCGGCGGCGATGGCCTGCGGAGTGGCGTCGGTGGTGAACGTGGAGTAGGTGCGCAGCGCGGCGTACAGGACGTGAGCCGAGGCGAGGTCGTCGTGGGTGTCGGCGGTCAGGATGGTCACTCCTCTGCGCTGGAGGGTGATGCCGCCGTCGAGGTCCGCAGTAAGGATGTCGGGCAGGGTGATCGTTCCGGTGGGCAGGTGAATGGGGCCTGCCCGGAAGGTCACCCCGGGGCGGAAGACAGCGCCGATCGCGGTCAGGTGCGTGCCGAGGGTCGTCTTCGGGAACTGCACTCCCTCGTCTCGGAATGCCGCGCCGAGGGCTGTGACGGCGCGGTCGAGTTCCGCGAGTGCGTGGGCGTGGGCGTGCGTCGCCTCGTCGAGCGTGAGGCCGGCGCCGCGGTAGGGGCGCGGCGACTTGCTGCGTCCGGTGCTGATGTCGGTGATCGAGTTCCGCAGGACGTCGGCGTGAGCGCCGAGGGCGTGGACGAGTCCGTGGGCGGTGCGATCGGCGGCGCGGGCTGCGTCGCAGACCAGGTACACGAGTTGGGCTGTGGCGCCGGTGAGGTGGGCGTGGTGCTGGAACAGGTCCTTGGGGGTGGTTCCGAAGGCGTCGATGACGGCTTGTGTGCCGGGGGTGTCGGTTCGGGGGGTTTCGAGATCGGTCATCGCGTGGCTCCCGGTGGACGGGTGGTGGTCGTGGGGTCGATGCGTGGACGCGGAGCCGGTTGCCCGGTTCCGCGCCGTCAGGTCACTCGCGGGCGAGCGTGGGGGTTCCGTCCGGGCCCCTCGGGCCGAAACGCCTTCGGCCCGAGGGGAGTGCGCCGGGTCAGTCGCGTAGGGAGGCGTTGAAGGTTTCGGTGACGGCCTCGACGGCTCGGGTGGGCGACGTCGCCTCGGCGACGTCGCTGTACGGCCAGGTGTCGACGTCGATCCCGGCCATCTCGGTGTAGTCGACCTCGATCGTTTCGTCGCCTTCGATCACCACGAGGGGGTAGAGGTCGCAGTTGTCGTTCTCGACGCCGATGACCCTCCAGAGGCGGGTCGGGGCCTCGGGCTGGTCAGGGGCCTGGAGCATGGCCATGGCTTGGTGTGCGTCGACGGCCCAGACCTCGACGACCATGGGGGTGGATCCGTCGTGGGCGCTGGGGAGTTCGGGGCCGTCCGCGTCGCCCTCGACGGCGCCGATCGCCACCACGGTGCCATCCGGGCGACGCAGGGCGAACACGGTGTACTTGAGGTAGTAGGCGCGGGTGTCGCGACGGTCGACGCGCACCGGCCCTCGGTTGTCCTGCCGAAACGCGATCTCCCCGTGGCCGGGCTCGCGGCGCCAGGACCTGCCGACGTGGCCGGCGAACGCGGCCGGCAGGTCGACGGGGCGGGTCGGCAGGCCGTTCGCCTCCAGGTAGGTGCGCCGGCGGTCGACGCCGTTCGTGTATCCGTTGGCGAGCACGTCGAAGAAGTGGGCGACCAATTCACCGGCGGCCTGCGGGCCGAACTCCACCTTCCACAGCGCACGCCCCGGGTCGAGATCTGCGGTGATCCGCCACAGCACGCCTTCGTTGTCGGAACGGTCGCAGGTCGACAGGTACGTCACCGACACCCTGCCGTCGGGCGACGTGGCGACGAGTTCCTCGGCGGTGTCGGTGGTGATGGGCCAGCCGAGTATGCCGAGGAGGTTTTCGGGGGTCTGTTCGCCGGCGCCGGCCAGGTGGACCGGGACGGGGATGTGCGGGAGGCGTGGGCGGGTCATGGTGATCTCCAGGGTGAGAGGGGATGGGTTGCGCCGTTGCCGGGCCGAGGGGCCCGGCTCGATCGGTGGTCGCCGATCGAGCCGATGCCGCTTCGGGATGTTCAGTGGTCGCCCGCGTGGATGGCGTCGAACGCTTCCGTGGCGATCTGTACGGCGCGCGCGGGGCAGGTTGCGGTGACGACGTCGCAGTGCAGGTCGTAGGAGGCGTGGCCGTGGAGCCGGAGGTCCGTCGGCCCGATGCGGTGGGGCATGACGGCCTCGGCGCGGAATCCGCTGGCGGCGGAGTGGATTCCGACGACCCGCCATGGGCGCTCGGGTCCGGTGACCGGTTCGGTTCCGGCGACCAAGCGCAGGGCCTGCCGGGGGTCGCAGGCCCACGTGGGCGTGGCGAACGCGATCGTGTCGTCGTCGAATTCGCCGAGGTGGACGTCGGGCGTCTCGCCCTCGGTCGCGCTGAGCGCCCGTTTGGTGCCGTCGGCCTCGACCATCCCGAACACGGTGAAGCGGCGGTAGACAGCCGTGCCGGCCTCGGTGATCACGCGCGCCTGCGGGTGGTGGAACTGGTCGAGCGTGAGCCCGCTGTGGGGAAGGGCGTACGGGTCCGGCCCCGGGTCGATGGGGGCGGTCGGCAGGTCGTACTCCTCCAGGTATTCGAGGGGCCGGCCGATTCCCCGGCGCCACCTGTTCGCCACGGCGTCGACGACGTGGAGCACCAGTTCGGTGGGGACCATCCAGCTGAACGAGATCGTCCACAGCCGGCGTCCCGGGGCGAGATCGGAGGTGATCGTCCACAGCGTGTCGTCGTCGCCGTCGGGGTCGCCGTCCGGGAGGCAACGCAGGGTCAGGAGGCCGTCGGGGGACGTGCTGCGGAATCCCGTCGCCTCCGTCCCCTCGGGGTCCGTCCAGTCGGTAAGGAGGTTCCACACGCGGTCGTGCAGTTCCAAGCCCTGTCCGGCACGGCCGAGCGGTACCGGGATGGCGTCCGGGTCCTCGAAAGGGATGTCGTCGATCGGGTTGTGGTAGTTCACGGACGGTCCTCCTCGTCTCGGCCGGAACGGCCGACGTCGGTTGTGGGTCCGGTGTCCCGGGCCGGTCCCACCGACCCGGAACACCTGTCGTGCGTGCAGGGGGTGTCAGAAATCGGTGCCCAAGTCCCCGTTGGACAGGCGACGGGCCGTCTCGCCCGCCTTCTCGACGTCGGGCCAGTGCCCCTGCCCGACCGGCTCGCCGTGCAGCGTCGAAGTCCACGTCCAGCCCTCGCCGAAGGGGTTGGTGAGGATGAGCTCACCTCCTTCGGGCAGGCCCATGGCCTGCGGGTCGACGCGCGCGGCCCAGCAGTTCCCGCCGGTGGGGATCACCTCGGCGTCCAACCCCACGCCGCGCAGCGCCGTGACCATCACCTCGGCGAGTTCCTGCTCGGACCTCGGTTCCGCATCCGTGGGGTCGGGCTCGGATGGCGTCAGGAATTCGGCCATGGACACGGCGAGACGGCGCAGCAGTTCCGGGGGCGGGTTGTCGCCGACCTTGACGCGCGTGTCGCCGTCCACGCGGAGCATGTCGTCGGCGGCTTCGTAAACGAGTACGGTCCAGGTGGCCCACAGACCGTCGGGGGCCGGCGCGTGCTCGGCGATGCGTACGAAGATCTCGCCGTCCGCCATGCGCGCGGTCCCGTCGAGGGTGATCTCTACGGTTTCGAGGGAGAGTTCGATGCCGGCGTTGGTGAGGACGAGGTGGGGCCTGTTGACCTCGACGAACGCGGGTTCAATGGACGAGGTGGGGGTCATGGCGTGCCTCCGTTGACGTGCGCCGGAGTGGTCGGCGCGGGCGAATTCCGGGGATCGGTTCGGCCGTCCATGGCGGTCAGCGCCGACGCTCGGGTCGGGACGAGATCGCCTCGGTGAAGGGGAAGTTCTTGGGGTAGAGGGACGCGGCCACCCATGAGGCGAGGCGGCTGACGAAATCGGGTGACAGCTTTTCGGAGACCGGGAAGGGTGGGCATTCGTAGACCACTCGAAGGCGCGTATCGGTCTGGGCGATGCAGATGGTCCAGACGGCGACCATGTCGTCGCGGGTCTTGGGCGCGCTGCCCGTGTCCCGGTAGGACACTTCGATCCGCACGACGATCTCGCCGGGCTTCAGTCGACTGGCGTCGGTGATGGACTCGAAGGCGAACAGACACCCGTCGTCGGTCATGGTGATGTTCGTGATCCGGCGGAAGTCGACTCCATTGGATTCGGTCATGTGTGGCTCCGTGGTCGGGTGTTGCCGGGGAGTGGCCGGCTCCGAAGGGGTCGGAGCCGGCCCGGTCACGGTCAGCGGCGGCGGGGGTGTCCGTCCTCGGTGGTCGCGGTCAGCCAGTGGGCGATCTCGTCAACGAAGCGCGACCAGGCGGAGAGGCTGCCTCCGCAGTGGATCCAGGGAGCGTGGGCGTCCTCGTCCGTGGCGGTCATCCCGACCGCGCGCCACCTGCGGACGTCGGCGGGGGACTCCGGCAGGGATCCGGTCTCCGTGCCATCGGTGCCGACGTAGACCGTGCCGGAACCGTTCTCCACCCGCAGGAGACGTCCGACCCCCTCGTGTCGCTCCAGTCGGACGACGAAGCCGAGGTTCCGGAACGACCTGATGACCCGCGTGTACGGAGCGGTGGTCAGGGTGAGGCCCCAGCGTGCGCGGCGGTCCGAGAGCGCGATTCGTGTGGAGATGGAAAGGCGCGTCAGGTCGTCCGGCGAGCTCATCGTGGCTTCGCCGATGCCGAGGGCGTCGAACGTCCACCCGGCCGCTTCGAGGGTCTCGAACACCTCGTCCATGCGGTTCGGCCGCGTGACGTCGTCGACGGACGTGAAGGCGATCTCGTGCTGGCGATCCTCCCGGGTCCACTTCATGTCGACGTCGCCGAGCAGGATGACGAACTTCTCGGCCGCCGCATCGAGGTCATCGGAGAGACGGAAGGAGCGCGGGACGGTGCGAGCGGACATGGTGATCTCCCTTGATCGGGTCGCGATGCGGGGCACGGCGGCAGTGGCGGTGCGGCGCGGGAGGATTCGACGTCTCGGGACACGCGGTCGTGCGGGTTCGGCGTCGGACGGAGCCCCGCTCGGCGGGGTTCCGGTTCATGAAGCGTGGGGCGAAATCCCCTGGGAACCGGAGGATTTCCACTTACCCCAGGATATCGAATCTCTTGTTTTGACACAAGAGATTGAGTTGATGTCGGTCGGTACCCGTTCGGCCGCCACGCTCGCCGGTGGCCGCGGCAGCCGGCGCGGCGCGCCGCCGGCTGCCGCGTGTTCCGGACGGCCTATCGCAGGCTGCGGCTGCTCTTGCCGAGGTGGGGATGGAACGGCTTCGGTGGCGTATCACGCATGAGGTCCAGCGGATAGGAGGGCGGGTGGCTGTCACCCCTTTGCGGACCGTCCATCCACGAGACGCCCGCAGAGTCTCGGTGGCGAATCGTGATGACCCCCTCGCGTCCTGCCGCCGAGTAGAAGCGGGTATCTACGGTCAGGTTCGGGAACGGGGCGCGCCCCATGTCCTTGACCTCGACCCGCATCGGGTCGTGCCGGTGGCTCTGGCTCAGGAGGATCGTCGCCTGCTGTTCGGCGATGGCCCGTTCGGCCACCGGGCGCGTGGTCAGCACGATCGAGCGGCCGAAGCCGGTCGTCTCGTGGCGCACGTAGAAGCGGGGGAAGCGACGGTCCCAGTCGTCGACCGTGGTCGCGCACTCCAACCGACGGATGCCGTCCGGCGCTTCCCAGTGGTAGACGGTCGTGGCCCTGCTCTCCTCGACCCACCGGGCAATGAACGCGCGGACGTCGGCACGGTCGGTCGCCTCGTGGTACTCGGCCGAATCCTCGATCGTGGCGTGCGCCCCGTGAAGGACGCGCCACCGGTCCGTCCCCGGGGACGCGGGCTCGGTCACAGTGAATACGACCGGCCGCAACGCTCCGGTCGGGACGACGAGCCAGACTCCGATGCCGTGCGGGATCCAGTCGTCGTCGTTGTCGTCCGGCGGGATGGAAAGGTTCTCCGTCATGAGGAACGCTCCTGTGGAGTACACCGCGCGGACGCGGCGGATTCGGGCGAGGTGGGGTTTGGGGACCCGCGAAGAATGACCGGGGGTAGCGGTCCGGGACGCGGTCGGGAACGGTGAGGCTCCCGACCGCGCGACGCCGGATGCCGTGCCGCTAGAGGCTTGATCCGAGGAGTGCCGCGTGGATCTCGTAGGCGATGTCCTGCCGTGAGGGAATGCGGGGCAACTCCACCCGGACACGCCTGCCTTGTGCATCGGTCCTGGTGATGGGCCGGCCGTCGATGGCGATCCGCCACCAGCCGTGACGGTCGTCCCACGAGTGGAAGCGCCCGTTGTAGAACTGCCTCGTCACGCGCACCACGTGTTCCGCGTCGTCCGCACCCTGGATGCCGTACTCGACCCACCAGCCGTTTTCCGGCTGGAGCGTGGGGAGGAACCCGTATTCCTCGTACCGCGCTCCCAGGAGACGACGACCACGCGCGTGCAGGGCCCGCGCGATCTCCAGCGCCACTTGGTGCGTGCCGAGCATGTCTCCGGTCGCGCGCGGGAAGCCCGAGCACGCGCGCGTCATCGGGGGATGCACGATCACATCGGCGGACACCTGCCGTGCCGGCGTGTCCGAAGGGTCGTCATCGGCCGACGCATCCGCCGGAGCGTTCTCCGGGTTCGCGTCCTTTGACTCGACAACCGGCGTAACCGGGCTGTCCGGGCAGGCAACGAACGACCCGGCCGGCTGCCACTCCGGACCGTCATCCAAACCGTCCAACCACCAGACTCGCACGAGGGTTTCCCGCTCGTACAGCCCTTCGTTCGAGGACGTGACCAGCCCTTCAAGAACGACACCCACGCGTTCGTCACCGGTCACCGACCCTCCGGGGTCCTTGACGACCTTGTCCCCGACGGCAAAGACGTGCTCTTCGCGCTCCCGCGCCAGGTCGAGCGGGTCGACCACCCGGACGTCGTGGACGAAGCACAGGAAGCGACCCCAATCGCCATCCCACAGAACGGTCAGAATGTTTTCGTCGGCCCCGTTCCGATCGCAGGCAACGACCGTGCCGCGCTGGACGATGTTAGGGGACCCCATGCCCTCGGTCAGTCCGGGATAGTCGATGCGACGCTCAACGCGCGTGCCCTCCGTCGCCTGCGGAGCCTTCACCACGGGCGCGAACAACGCGTCGCCGTACACGCTCCAGTCGCCTGCGATGTGGTAGCCGGCGCCGGCCACGACGTCCCGCACGAAATCGGCCGGCACGTCCACCCCGGTCACGACGGACGAAGAGCGGTAGAGCGCGCCGTACAGGTCGGTTTCCCGCGTCACCGTGCCCTGCCCACACCCGCAGTCCATGGTCACGGAGCCCTTCTCGTCCCGCGCGTCGACCTTGACCCACGCCGCGGTGTGGTCGCAGTCCACCGGCGTGGGTCGCGTCGGGAAGGTCCAGTCACGGCCGGCCACGAAGTCGCGTACGACAGCCGCGCGCTCCGCGTGCGCGGCGGCAAGCGCATTGCCCTCACGCCACGTCGACGCGACTCCGACGAACGCACCGTCCACGTGCGTCACGGACCATTCGTCGCGCTTCCAGTCGGTTTCCACGTTGTAGTCATCCGGTGTACTGCCGGCACCGAGCACGGGAAGTCGACCCTGCGCGTGACGAACGGCGAGCGCCTCGCCGTCGATCATGTCTCCCGTGCGAGCGATCACGGCGCGTTCGCTACCCCATGAGCCGTTGCCCGCGTGGATCAAGAGCCGGTTGTCGGGAGCGCCCGAGAGCACCGAAACTTCGTAGGGGAACTCCTCCTGCGCGATGGTCACCGTGACCAAGATCGTGTGGCTGTCGCGGCGCATCGACGTCACGGTTGCGACGGTGCGCAGGTACTCCCACGCGGCAATCTCGCGCGTCGCGCCGGACACCTTGCGCGGGTCGTCCTCGCTCGGATCCCACGCCTGCCAGATACCGCCCCGGACCGACTCGACCCGGAACACCCGTGCACCCTTGGGGTAGACACCCATGACCGGACGCGCGTCCGTCTTCGGACGCTCGTACACGTCGAACGTGACGCGCTCCACACCGGTCCGAACGCCCTCGAACAGATACCGCTCGCGCGGGAACGACGGACACACGTGCGGATCACTGGCCGTCGGTTGCGCCGGAATCGGGCACTCGACCGTTTCCGGCTCCCCGTCCGGGAACTCAAGCCCCAGCTGTTCCGCGTCGTTCGCGTTGCCCTTACTGGTGACCTCGCATCCCTCGATGCGGTGCGAGTGCCTATTCATGGGGACCGTGTACAAGCGCGCGACCGGACGGCCGTTCTTGTGCTGGACCACAACGGCAGAGTCACGCCCGTACGCCTGGACGTCCTCGCACCAGACCTGACCGGTGTACCGGTCCCCCTCGTGGGTCCACTCCACGTGATCCCCCGGAGTGAACGGGGCAATCTCGTACAGCTTCTTGCTCGTGGGGATCCTGCGCCGCTTGGCGCCCCTGCGCGGCATGTTCACGTATCCGGGAAGCTTCACGGGCGTGCCCGCGACAACCGCCACGCGCGCCTTGCGCAGCATCTCGGCGTGTTCGGCCACCCAATCGGAGATCACGATCTCGGCGGAAGCACGGTCGGTCGCGGTTCGGAAATCGTCACAGGGCCGGATAACCGACCGACGGCCGAGCATGATCCGGAACCCGTGGTCATCGGACCCTTCGACCGTGAACACCGTTCGCGAACCCTGGATCCCCACGATCCAGCGCGGTTCGCCGCTGCCGGCCACCTCCCAAGTCTGCGTGTCCGGTTCGACGGTGCGCGTGTTCGACTCGATCATCGCGGTGTGTGCCATGATGAAACTCGCTCTCCCGCTGTCTGTAGCAGCGCTAGGGCAGAGGAGGCCGGCTTTAGCGGGCCGGCCCCTCCGAGGCACCGACGTTCACGCGTCGGTGCCTCACTGGCTTTGGAGCGCCGAGGACCGTGGTGCGGGCCCGGGAACACCACGGACCGCACCGACGGAACGACGCGACGCCTATCGGGTGTTGCCGGAGAAGTACTCGTGCACCAAGTGCCGCACCTGATGCAATCCGCCACTCTCGGGCCGGCTGTCGATCTCGCGCCGGATCATCCGTTGCAGGGTGTAGAGCGCACGGTCCCGCACCCGGTCCGGCTCGATCTCGAAGTACCCCAGCAGGCACAAGTAGCCGTAGGTCGTGGCCAATTCCCCAGGGGTCATCTCGCTCAGGATCCGCCGGGTGCGGTGCGTATTGTCCGCCCCGTGGTCCAGGCTCGTGAAGGTGAAGCGCTCGCACAGGGGAAGCAGGTGATCCAGCGCCGCTTGGGCGGTAGGCGTCATCGGCTTTTCGATCGTGATGGTCGCGGCCATGCGGGTTGCTCCTTTGCCGTCTGTAGCGACGTAGGGAAACCGGTGTTAGCGCACCGGCTGTTGAATGCGATCGAGCGGTGCCGGTCCGGCTCCGGAGTCGTCACGGAGCCGGACCGGCGCGCGGTCAGCGGCGCGTCGGGAACGGGTACACCCGTACCGGGCGCAGATCCCCGTACAGCGCGTGCAACAAGCTTTGATGCCCCGAAGTAGTGGGGGAGTACTTGACGTCCGGGATGATCACGCGGTCGCGATCCTCGTAGTCGCGCTCGGGCAGAACCCACGCGATCGGGGTCTGGTAGCTCATGACCGCGTAGAAGACTTCGTCTCGCTGCTTGCGGATCAGATCACACCATTCCTCGGGAAGCCGGCCCAACGTGTCCGGCATGCCGAGGATCGCGCGGAAGCTTCCGCCCGTCTTGAACGGTTCCCGTGCGGCAAGCGCCATGGATACACGCTCGCTGTAGGTCGAGAAGGTGGGGACGCGCTTGACGTCGGTGTCCACCGTCCGGATGCGCTTTCCGCGCGGAATCGCCAGAGTCATTGTCGACTCGCTCTCTCGCTGTCTGTAGCAGCGCTAGGGCCGAGAACCGGACGTTAGCGCGCCCGATTCTTCAGAAGGTTTCGGTGTTAGCGCACCGGCACCTTCAATACCGGCAAGTTCCACCGGCCATACCAATGCGGATCGGAATTCAAATCCCTTCCCGCCGTTCCTTCTTGGTATGTATCCATCCTACGAGAGAATTCCGGAATTGCACCCGTCGAATCCGATGGAATATCAGTGAATTCATCTTCGAATTTCAGGAAAACAGTGCCGTCCGGCGACGCATTGCAAACTGCAAGGCATATTTGATCATCGAAATGGTGAATGCATTTCCCGTCGTGCGCGCCATCGGCCGGCGGTAGACGCGCGCCGGCGGACCCTTCGACCCCGAGGACTCGGCCGATTGACCGAGTCCCACCAGCTTGACCCGGATCGATCATGACTCGCGATGATCACGCACGGAGGCGATCTTGAACCCAGTCGATCATGGTCGAAGTCGATCATGGGGGCGTGATCATGGAGTTCGGAAGCCAGGGGTGAGCCAGCAAGGGTGTCGAGTCTGTCCACAGGGCGAGGAACAACGGAAGCGGGAACCAATCGCAGAGATCGGCAGGTCCGGGTCAACGATGAGTCGGGATCGCGCGGGCGGGTGGATTGGGGTTGTTTCTTTGAAACCCCATACCAGTCTGCGCCATTTCAGGTGGCATAAAGCCCTTCTGACCTGTGCTTACGTACGCAAGGGGGGTTCCAATCTAAATCGGAACCCCGAATGGAACCCCGACTGGAACCCCGATTGGAACCCCGAATGGCACGGCAATGGCGCCGGGCGTCGGGATGCCTGCTACCCGGCCCGGCGCTCGCGCGCGTGCCGCTCCTCGGCTCCGTCCGCGGGTTCGCTCAGCAGGGCGAGGGTGGCGGGTTCGGGTTCGGCCTCGATGGCGGCGAGGGCCCGGCGCAGCGCGGTGAGGGTGCGGGTGGCGGCGTCGCGGCGTCCGGCGGCGAGTTGGAGTCGGATGGTGTGTTGGGCGAGTTCCTCGTTGGCGGGGTCGTCGATGAGGGCGTCGTGGAGGAGCCCGAGGGCTTGTTCGGTGTGGCCGTGGGCGGCGTGGTGCTCGGCCAGGCGAACTCTGGTGTCGATGGCTTGGTGGGCCAGGGCTTCGCGCGTTTCGTCGGCGAAGGGGTAAGTCGAGCCGTCCAGGTAGGGGCCGCCATACGCCTTCAAGGCGAGGCTGCGGAGCGCTGCTCGGGCTTGTGGATCGCTTTCGTGGGCGGCGTCGCGCAGGGCCGTGGTGAATTCCGCGAGATCGCTGGTAATTTCTCGGGGGTGCAATCGGTACCGGTCGCCGGAGCGGGTAAAGAATTGGGCGGATCTCGGGCCTGTTCTACCGAGCAGTCGGTGGGCGGATCGCCGGATGTTGGCCAGTTCCCGTTTGGTTTCTTCCGGGTCGGTCGGCAGGTTCAGGCTGTCGGATATCTCGTCGACGCGTACTCCGTTGGGGTGGGCGGCCAAGAGTGCGAGGAATTCGCGTACGCCCTCTTTCAGGGTGGGCCCCAGGGGTACGGGTATTCCGTTGGCGTCGAGGCCGAACGGGCCGAGTACGCGTAGGCGCAGCGCCGGGGCGGGGGTGCCGTGGGGTGTGGGGCGCGGGGGTGCGGTCGCCTGCGTCGCTGGTTGGTGCTCGTCAGCGGTGGGGGGTTCGTTGGGTTGCTCGAGGGGGCGGTCCGGAGTGGGGTCCCGGTGGTCGGGGTTCTCCGGGGTGGCGGGTTCGGTCGTGGTGTTCGCGGGTTGCTCGGTGGGGAAGGTGGGTTCGGCGTCGAGATCGGAGCTGTTGTGCGGATGCTCCGAATCGTCGCCGGTTTCGTCCGTGTCGGTTGCCGGGTCGGGCGTGGTCGGCGTGGGGCGGGTCGGTAGGGAGACGGGGACGCTGACCGAGGTGCGGCGGCCGGGGCCGAGGGTGGTGCGGGTCATCGCGGTGGGCAGGGCTGTGGGGCCGGGGGGTGGTGTGCGTCGGGTCGGTCGGCGGGCGGGGCCGCGGAGCGGTCCGACCTTGACGCGGCCGCGGGCGGTGTGGAGAAGTGCGATCAGGTCGGCGAGGTGGTCCGGGGCCAGGTGGAAGAAGCGGACGGGTGGGCCGACGGCGCGTTCGGATCGGGTGAGGGTGCCGTCGTCCTGGATGTGGCAGGTGGCGCCGGGCCAGGGGCCCAGGGTGAGGACGGCGACGCCTCCGTCGGTGCCGTGGGCGGCGACGGATCGCAGGCGTGGGAGTCGAGTCGGGTCGGCGGTCGTGAGCAGGATCAGGGTGGGTAGTGGTTCGGGTTCTTCGGGGCGGGTGTCGTCGGTCTCGTCGCGGTCGTGGTGGTGGCCGAGGACGTGGCGTTCGGCCTCGTCGAGGGCGTGGTCGAGGTCGTCGACGATCAGGAGGGGAGCGGAACGGGTCGCGGTGGCGGGGTCGTAGCCGGGGAGGAGGTCGGCGGCGTCGTCCGCGGTGAGGAGCAGGTGCACGGGGGCGGGTGCGGGTCGGGTGCGTTCGGCGGCGGTGAGGACGCTCATGGCTACGGCGCGGGCGACGCCGGTGGCGCCGGGTCCGGTGAGGCCGAGTCCTCCGCCGTTGGTGGCTTCCCACACGGTGATCTCGCGGCGGCCCTTGGCACCGATGTTGATGGTTCCGGGGGGTGCGGGTTCGGCGGGTGCCGGGCGGCGGCGGGGTGGCTCCTCGGTGAGGGCTGTGCTGTCGTGTGGGGTGCTGTGTTCCCTTGTGGGGGTTGGGCGTTCGCCTGCTGCGGTTCGGGTCCACAGGTGGGCGTGCTGCGCCGCGCGGACGATGCCGTCGAGGGGTGGTGGGCCCGGGTCGTCGATGCGGTGGCGGCGGCGTCGGTGGGCGCGGGCGAAGACGAGTGCGGCCGCGATGCCCGCGGCGAGGGTGACGCCGATGAATCCGGCCTCGCCCACGTCGATGCCGACCGGCCGGCCCGAGTCGGTGTCGTCGCGCTGGGGCGCCGCGGGGACGGTGGTGGGGGCGGCGTCGGTCGGCGGTGCCGTGGACGGTGGTGGTGCCGTGATGGGTGGCGGCTGCGGTGTGATTGCTTGGGGTGGTGGTGCGGGGATGGCGGGTTCGCCGGTGATGGGCGGCTGGGGGGTCTCGGGGGCTGCGGCCGGCGGTTCGGCGACCGGGGGCGGTGTTTGGGCGTTCGGCGGTGGAGCGGGAGTGGTGGGCTGTTCTGGGGTGGGTGGTTCGTCGGTCGTGGGCGGGGTCTGGGCCTCGGGAACGGTGGCGTCGGCGGGCAGGTGGAGGACCCAGTCGGGCTCGATGACGTCCGGGTCGGTCAGGCGTTCGCCGTCGGGTTGGGGCAGGGTCTTGCTGAGCTTGTAGATCTCGGGCCAGCGCAGCGGGTCGCCCAGGCGGTCGGCGGCGATGTCCCAGAGGGTATCGCCCTTGCGGACGGTGTGCGGTACCGGGGCTCCGGCGGGTGTCGCCCGTGCGGTGGTGGGGTGTTCGTCCTTCGAGGTCGCCGGGGGCGTGTGGCGGTCGGCGATCGTGGCGGCCTGCGCGATTCCGGGTGGGCGCTGGGTGTGCTGGGGTGTGGTGGGGGCCGCGACGGCGGTGCCGGTGCGCCACATCGCCAGGATGGTCAGCATCAGGCCGCCGACCAGGACGGCGGCGACCATGCGGTGGGCGGGCAGCTCGGCTAGGTGCGCGGCGTGCGCGGCCCGGGCTCCGGTGTCGGCGGCCAGAGCCGGCAACCGGCGGGCGTACCACCACAGTTCGCCGACGATGTTGAGAACGAACGCGCACCAGCAGATCCAGGCGATGAGGGCGAGGAGGCGGATGAGGGTGTCGTCCTCGAGCGGCTGGGAGAGGTTGTCCCAGGCTTGCCCCGGGGAGCCCCATCCGTCGTCGCGGCGCCAGGGGTTCGGGTTGCCCACGAAACGCACGAGCAACCACGGGATGCCCACCGTGACCAGGGCCAGGCCCGCGGTGCCGAACAGCAGGCGCAGACCGGCCGCGGCCGCGCGCAGGACGCGGTGGGGCCCGGTGGAGGGGTGGGTCGACATCATGGGGTCCCCCCGGAGCGGGAGTCGTTTTTGGTGAGGACGCCGCGCTGTGCCTCGGCGGAGGCCGTGGCGGTGACCGTGATCTCGGAGACCCCGGCCAGGGTGAGGATCTGGGTGCGCTGCCTATGGGTCACGTGGACCGTGACGCGGGCGCCGTTGACGCTCGCGGTGCCTTGGTATCCGGCGGCGGCGAGGGAGTTCAGGGCTGCCTGGCGGCCTCGTGACGGGTCCACGGCGGTGGGGCCCGGTCCGCGGGCGGCGGCCAGGTCGAGGGCCTGGGCGCCGGCGCGGGCGGCTTCCTGTGCGGCGTCGAGGGCGTCGGTTTTCGCCGCGAGCGCGAGCCCGCCGTCCAGGACGAGGCCGGCGCACAGCAGCAGGCCGGCGATCATCGCGGCGACGAACGCGGTGATGCGGCCCTCGTCACCGGCCGGGTCCGCTCGCCGCGCCCGGGCACGCAGGCGGGCGATCGCAGCTCGCTGGAGGGTCATCGCGCACTCCGCGAGGCGCCGGAGGTACCGCGGTGGGTGTCGACGGCGGAGGTGGCAGTGGCCGAGAGCGTGCGGCTGCCCGGCAGCCCGAACGCGGTCACGTCCGCGAGGTCCACGGCGCAGCGGACGGTGACGCGGGCGGTTCCGCCGGGGGCGAACGCGGTGACGTTCACGCTCACGCCGAGCTTGCTGCAGGAGAGCCCGGCGGAGGCGAGGGCGTTGCGCGCGGTGCTCTCGGCGCGGCTGCGGGCGGTGATGGGGTCCCGGGCCAGTGACGCGGCACGTGCGGCCTGGTGGGCGGCGTCCTTGACCTCGATCCGGTTGCCTGCCAGGCGTCCGGCGGCGACCACCAGGAGCAGGATCATGACCAGGATCGGTAGCAGGACGGTGAGTTCGGCGGTGATCGAGCCGGCGTCGGGTCTGGCGCGCACGAGCGCGATGCGGCGGCGCAGGGCATCCGCCGCGCGGTGGGCTCGGGTCGGGGGCATCGGTCATCGCCTCGTGTCGGAGGTTGCGGCTTCGCTGATGTCGGGCCGGAAGGTGTCGACGGGGCCGGAGACGACGGCTTTGACGCCGGGGTGCATGCCGGGGACGACCGAGACGGTGTTGCCCCTGATCACCACGCGTACCGTGGTGCCGTCGCGGGTCACCTGGACCGACGGGTTCTGGAGTGTGCGGCCGCCGATCGCGGCCAGGACCGCCTCGGCCTGCGCCTGCCCCCCGGCGGCGGTGCCGCCGTCCGCGCGGGCCTGGGCCAGGGCGCGGGAGGCGGCGGCCTGCGCGACGTGTTGGGCGTGCATGGCCAGCGCGAACTGCACGATCAGCAGCAGGATCAGCATCAACAGGGGTGTGATCACCGCGAGTTCGGCGCTCACTGCGCCCGAGTCGTCGCGGAGCCTGGCGCGCACGCGGCGGGCGCGCCCCGGAACAGGCCCCGGGCGGGTGGGGGCGGGGTCCGGGGCGTGGGCGGCCCGTCGAGGGGGTGGGCGGGTGATCGTGGTGGTCATGGCGCTCTAGAGGAAGGCCACGAGGGCGTGGGCGGCGGTCACCGCAGTGTGTGTGGCGGTGTGGGTTGCGGCGTCGACGGTGTCCAGCCCGAGGTTGATCGAGTTGACCTTCGTGATGATCTTGTTCCGGAGGATGACGAGGGCGGCGATGGCGGCGGCCACGAGTGCGGCGGTGACGATGAGCGTCTCGGTGGTGTAGCCGTTGTCCTCCGTGCGCAGCCGGCGCCACAACGCCCGCGCCGAAGCGCGGAAGTCTCGGCCGGGTTCGGGCGGTTCGGGGGTGGGGGTTTCGTCGTCGCCGGGGGTGGTGTTGGTCTCGTCCGGGGTACTCATCGGTGCCTTCCTTGTGTGCGTGGAGCTGTCGAGGTCGTGCCGTCGGGGATTGTGAGACTGCGGGTGGGTCACAGGCCGTTGGTCACCGCGGAGACGGCGGGGTAGCCGATGAACAGCAGGAAGCCCAGGAACAGGACCGCCAGCGGAAGGGTCATGCGTTCGGTGGCCGCGCTCGCGGCGCCTTGGGCGTCGGTGAGTTGCCGGGAGCGCATGGCGATGGCCTTCGACATCAACGACGCCCTGACCCTGGCGCCTTCGGAACCGGCCAGGGCGACGGTCGCGGCGAGTTCCTGGAGTTCGCGCACGTCCAACTGCTCGCCGAGTCGCGCCAGCGGCTCCCACGGGGCCGTTCGCGTGAGCGCCGCGGTCGACAGCGCGCCGCGCAGTTGATTGGCGGCCCAGCCGCGAGGCACGGACGCCGCATCGTGGAGCGCCTGGTCAACCCCCGCGCCACCCGCCAGGGAGACAACGGTCAGGTCCAGGAACACCGACAGGACGTGGCGCATCTCCGCGCGCCGGGCCCGCGCCTTGGCGCGCACGTCCGCGTCCGGAGCCAGGAACAGGGCAACGGCCAGGAGCAATGCCCCTCCCACCGGCATCACGATGCCGCCGTCGAGGGCTCCCCCGGCGGTGAGCAGGCCCAGGAACAAGGACGGGATGAGCAGCCCTGCGACGCCCGCGGCCGCCTTCTCCGCGAGATGGCGCTCCACGCTGCGACCCACCACGCCCAGGTCGCGGCGCAGCGTGGTGCTTGGCAGCCCCAGAGCGAGGAGGGCGGGGACCAGGACGCGTCCGGCGTGCGCGGACCAGCCCTCGCTCTCGGCGTCGGCGACGGGCGCGGGCGCAGCCGGGCGGTGCAATGCGGCGAGTGCCTCGGAGAGCGGCACGCGGGGCGGGAACGCCGCCTTGAGCGCGATGAGGACGCCGACGCCGGCAAGGGCACCGAGGAACATGGCCCAGATCACGAGGACATCGCCTCCCGCGACGCGGAGGAGGTTGTGGGGGTTGTGGTGGGGTTCTGCAGGAGGCGGGCGGGCGCGGGGATCGCGGCGATCCGCGCCATCCACGCGAACGCCGCCCCGAACAGGCCGCCGACGGCGGCGAGGACGAGTTGTCCCGCTCCGGTGTCGAACGGGTCAAGGTAGGTGCGGTTGAGCAGGACGAGCCCGCCGGCCATGGCCAGGGTGGTGCCGACGACGATCCGGACGCTGCTGTGGACGCGGGTGCGTTCGGCGTCGACTTTGAGGCGCATGACGACCTGCTCGCGGGCGGCCTCCGCCAGGGTGCCGAGCAGGGCGGCGAGTTGGCGGGCCTGGCGTTCGGCGGCCAGGATCAAAGCGGTGACGACGAGGTCGCAGGTGGGGTCGTCGACGTCGTCCGCGAACGCCCGCAGCGCGTCCGGCAGCCGCTCCCCCGCCTCGATCCGTGCCGCCAACGCGCGCACCGGAGTCTCCAGCGCGAGCGGCGGGGCGGTGGCGGTCGCCCGCAGGGCCTGCTCCAGGCCCGCGGCGGCGGAGAGGGTGTCGCGGAGCATCTCGGTCCACACCGCGACCGCCTCGATCCGCTCCGTCCGCTCCTTCGCGCCCCGGTCCGGGGTGACAATGCGGGGCACCAGCAGCACGGCGATGGTGGTGAGCAGTCCGCCGACGGGCCAGCCGCTGAGGACGCCGGCGACGAGGCCCGCGACCACGGCGGCGAGCACCAGCCGTTGATGGCGCAGGATCTCCCGTGCGGCGAGCAGCCAGCGTGGGGTGGGGGTGGGGTGGGTGTCGGCTTCCGGGCGCGTGGGGGTGCCGCGCCATCCAGCCGCGGCCAGGACGACGCCGCCGGCCGCCGCCATGCCGAGCAGTCCGCACAGCAGCACCGTTGCGTTCATCGGCGGCCTGCCCACCCGGGGCCGGGGTAGCCGGCGTTTCCGGGTTGCCAGCCGACGCGGGCCAGGCGCGCCGCGGTCTCCGCGCGTACCGGGGTCGCGGGGACGGCGCGCAGGTCGGGGCCGGGTCGGTAGATCTCGTTGGAGACGACCTGGGGGCCGTCGGCGCCGACGATCTCGCGGACGGAGGTGACGACGCGCCGATGGTCGGTGGACCAGCCGACGTGGACGACGAAATCCACGGCGGCCGCGACCAGGAGGTTCGTGGCCTCCATCGACAGGCGTTCGGGGGATTGCGCGGCGTAGGCGGCGAGTTTGACGAACACCTCGGCGGACGTCGAGGCGTGGATCGTGCTGAGGCTGCCGTCGTTGCCCTGGGACATCGCATTGCAGGCGGGCACGACCTCGGAGCCGCGGATCTCGCCCACGATCACCCGGTCGGGCGCCATCCGCAGACCCTTGCGGACGAGTTCGGCCTGGTCGACCTCACCCACGCCTTCGAGGTTGGCCTCGCGGGCCTGCATGGCGACCACGTCAGGGTGCGCCTTCTCGTCACGTTCCAGCCCCAGCTCGAAGGTGTCCTCGATCGTGATCAGCCTCTCGTCGGGCGGGATTTCCGACGCAAGCGCGCGCAGCACGGTGGTCTTGCCGGTGTTGGTGCCGCCCGCGACCAGGATGTTCATGCGCGCCCGCACCAAGGCGCCGAGCAGCTCCTTCAGCTCTCGATCGAAGACCCCCAACCCTTCGAGGGCGTCGAGCGTGACCTGCGCGAACCGGTGCCGGCGAATCGACAGCGACACCCGCGGCGTCAGGAACATGACCGCGAACAGACGGCTGCCGTCCGGGAGCTGCAGGTTCAGGCTCGGCTGGGTGCGGTCGATGCGACGTTCCTCCGCGCCCGAGCGGGCGGCGACGGTGCGCAGCAGTTCGACGAGTTCCTCGTCGCTGGACACGAACGGTTCGACGCGCTCCTTGCGGCCGCCGGCGTAGGTGACGAACACGTTGTCGTAGCCGTTGACGTTGATGTTCTCGATCTCGGGGTTCTGCAGCAGACGCTCCAGGCCGCCGAGGCCGAACAGGCCGTCCACGACCAGGCGGGTCACCCGGGCCTCAGCGAGCTCGTCGAGCGGGGCCCGCCCGGCCTGCAACTGCGCGGAGGTGTCGGTGGCCAGTTCGGAGGCGAGGAGCCTGCGGACGGTGTCCTCGCGCTCGGCGACGGTCTGCGGGGGCCGGCCGGCGTCCTCCAGACTCTGGGCGTACGCGGTCATGCGAGGGCCGATGCGTTCGCGCAGCGCGGCCGCGTAGGCCTGCTCGGCGCTGCCCGGCGTCTGCTCGTGGCCCACCCACGGCAGGTGGGCGGGGCCTTCGGGAGTGCTCATCGCTGTGTTCCCTTCTCGGCTCCGGTCGTGGGTACCGAGGGTGGTCGAGGGGCTCGGGCGGGGAGTTCGACGTGGCGGCGCACCTCGCGGATGAGGTCCTCCATCGCCGCGCCCAGGGTCCGGCGCCCGCGCCTGCGGCGCAGCGGCGTGCCGCGGCGGAGTGCGTCGACCGCGTCGGGGTCCCACGGCAGGTGTTGCACGCGGTCCAGGCCCAGGTTCCGGGCGATCTCCGCCATCGGGTACGGGCACGGGCCCACCACGGCCAGGCACATCCAGGAGGCGGTGGCCTTGAGTTCCTCGATCCCGGCGGCGACGTGCGCGAGCGCGTCCACGCCGCCGCGACACACCAGGACCAGCGCGTCGGCAGCGGCCGCCCACGACGACTCGACCGGGCCGAGCCGGCCGACGTCGACGACCAGGACGCCCGATGTCGCGGCCTCGTTGGAGGCGCGCACCGCGGCGAACCGGTCGCGGGCGAGGAGTTCGCTGCCGGCGCGTGACCGGGCGGCGCTCGCCGGGGCCGGCACCAGGAACGCGCCCACCTCCGTGAGGGGTTGGGCCCAGCGGGCGATCAGGTCGCCCGGGTCCGAGGCGTGGCGCACGGAAGCGGCCAGGTCCAGCAGACCGGGGGTGTCGGACAGGCCGCGCCACGCGGCCGCGTCGCCGCCCGAGGGGTCCGCCTCCAACAGCAGGCGGACCGGGCGTTCTCCGGTGCGGGGCATCTCCCCTGCTGCGTCCGTGGCTTCGGGCCATTGGGTGGCCATGGCCAGCGCCGTCGTCGTGGCCCCGGGGGCGCCCTTGACCGAGGCGACCACTACCATCCGGCGCATCACGGCGCCTCCGCCGTCGTCGCGGGCAGGAGCACCAGGCGTGGTTCGCGCATCGCGGTGACCACGCGTGACGCAGGGATCTCCACGAGCAGACTCACCGTGAAGTCCTGTGCGTTGGCGGCGGGGCCGCCGACGGTGACCACCGTGGCCACCACCCTCGGCGCCGGAGGGGCGGTCGCCAAGGTCGTGCCCGCGGCAGGGGCCGGTTGTGCCGCCTCGATCACGGCCACCCGCTGTCCTTCGCGCACCTGCGCGGGGGCGCCGCCGGGCTTGATCGACACCGACACCACGGCTTGCCCGGGAGGCGGGAACGCCTGGACGTCACCGAGGAACGACCGTTGCAGCAGCGCGCCGGCCTCCAACGGCACCAGGGCAACGCGGCCGACGACCTGCGCCCGATCACCGTCGCGGAACAACCCCAGGCCGCCGTCCTCGGCCACCTGCACCCGACGCAGGTCCGCGTCCGCGATCACCTGCCCGGCCGGGACCGGGCGGGACAGCGCGAGGACGCTGTGCCGGTCGCCCAGGCGCTGAGCCATCAACGCGAACGCCAGGCCGGCGACGACGACCAGCGCGATGCCGCCCCACAGCCGGCCGTGCCGCCGGCGGCGTTCGCCCGCCGCGGGCGGGGGCTTCTTTGTCGCGCCGCGCCGTGCCTCGCCCGAGGGCGTCCGGGCGGTGGAACCCCGTGCGTGGCCGCCGTTGAGGACCGTGCGTGCGGCCGAATCGGGCATGGGGGTACCCACGACTCGCCTCCCATCAAATGTCCGGTGGAACTCTCGAGTTGACGTCGCGTCAGGGAATAGGGGTCAGGAGCGGTAGTTCACGACGACGGCCTGGACCTCGGCGACCCGTGTGGTGGCCTGTGCGGTGGTCTGCATGCCCGGTACGACGCCGGTCTGGCCGGCGCCCGCCCAGGTCACCGTCCACGAGACCGTGGCCGCCACCGGGTACGCCGCGCCCGGTTGCGACGCCGACGAGCGCTTGTAGGTGTGTCCGCAGTCCGGAGACGCGGACTCCGGGGCGAACCGGCTGGAGTACGGCGTGCCGGGGCCGGCGCACTCGACGGTGGATCCGTCGCCCATGGTCCACGTCACCCGCTGCGGGGTCGCGGTCGCGGTGACCGAGACTCCCGGGACCGCGGCTGTTGCCGATACCGGTGCCCACGCGGCGGGAGCGATCCACAGCCAGGTCGGCACGTTCACGATCTGTTCGTTCGCCGGGCTGGTGCCGATCACCGGCGAGGGCAGACGCAGTTGCGACACGGCCACCTGCGCAACCTCCTGGGGCGAGGGCGGGGCGGGCGGCGCTCCGGCGGGCGGCGCGAGACCGGGACCCCGACCCACCCGGCTGGGCGCGGTCTGACCGGGCAGGAACACATCGACCTGGCCGTCGAGGATCTTTTGGAGCCAGGTCTGTTCCGGCGTCGTGGTTCCAGGATTCCTGCCTGCGCCCACGGGGGTCGTGTTCTGTGTGCCGCCAGGGCCGCTCGTCCCCGGATTGTTGCCGGCGTTGATGGTGCACTCTTTTTCGCCGCATGTGACTCCGCCGCTTCCGGAACCGTCGCCCCATCCACCGGCGTGCGCGGTCCCTGCGGAGAGAGAAGCCAGGAGCGCCAGTCCGACGCCGGTTAAGGCGGTTCGCGTCGTCAACACGTTCCCGTCCCTTCGACCGTAATCTTGCTGACCCTCCAACCGATGGAAGACTTCGTCACCACTGCCTCGGTTCGGTGGTGTCCGCCCGGCACGTTGTCCTCGAGTTGCCCGTCCGACGCGCGGTACTTCAGCCATCGGGAGTCGTCGAGGCAGTCTGCGATCGTGACCTTGTCGTCGGACACCTGTGTTGTGTGCGGGGCCAGCTTCGGCTCTCCCTTGACGACGAGGCCCTTTTGGGAATTGGTCAGTATGGTGCCCACGAAGTAGGCCAGGCCTTCGTACGAGGCGTACTTCCGCAGTTCCTGAGACTGGTGGTCAGACGTGGCCGCAGCCTTGACCGCTGCACTCCACAGGCCTCGGTAGGTCGCGAGGGCCTCCTCCTGCGCGGCCGACGCCGCAGGCGTGGTGCTCGTTGTCGAAGGCGGCAGCGTGTTCTTCCCGGTGGAGGAGTCGTTCGAGTTGCATCCGATCAGTGCGACCGCCAGTACGGCCAGCCCGATGGCCGTCATCGTGCCCCGCATATCCCGTCCCTTTCCTCCGCCGACACGACGCACGAGGCGGTTCCGGTGATCATGCGGTCACGCCAGCGGATCACACATAGTCCCTGACCTGCAGAGAAAACGGTAGGTCGTCCCAAGTGATGCCGTTTGATTGCCATCGTGAGCATGCCTCCCTGATCTTGCCTATTTGATCTTCACTCTGTGACGTACCAATTCCCACCTGCATAAACAGACTCGACGGAAGTAATCGGAAAGTGACAGGATGTGACGCGAGTATTGAACACAGGCGTTTGAGCCGGAGGAAAACACAAGTCGATTTTCGGTCGCCGCGGCATGGGGTCGTGGCCGCGTGGGGGGATGATCGTTGGACGTCGACGAAATACGTCGCGAGGACCTGAACCACCTGCTCGTCACCTGCCGGGCCCGCATCGACCCGGGCGCCGTGCACCTGGGGCACCGCGGTCCGGGCCTGCGACAGAATGACGTCGCGGCGTTGGCCGGGGTGAGTGCCCGCTGGTACGCCGCCCTGGAACGCGGTGACCACGGCGCTCCCAGTCCCACCATGCTGTGCCGCGTCGCCGCCGCCCTGGACATGACCGAGGCCGAACACGAACGTCTGTCCCTGCTCGCGGCGGCCTGCATCCAGGGTCCGCGCCGGCCCGATCCCGTTCCCACCGAGCTCTATCGCAGCCTCGTGCGAAGCCTGGACCCCGGGCGGGCGGCGCTGTTCGACCACGCGCTGAACCTGGTCGACGCGACCTCCGGCTTCCGAGCGTGGCTGGGGGCCTCGACGGAGGGTCCCTGGGCCAACGCCCTGTTGTGGACGTTCGGTCCGGTCGCGGCGCAGCGGTTCGCCGACATCGAGCGGTTGCGGGACACGGCGGTGGCCGTGGCGCGGGACCTGTGGGTTCGGCGGCCGTTCGACCCGGAGGTGGCGGCCGTGGTGAAGGCGTTGCTGGCGCTGCCGGGCATCGCCCGGTACTGGCACAGCCAGGATGTCGCCCTGCTCGCGCGGGCCGGGGCCTTCGAGGTCGCGGCCGACAGTGGTGGATCTCACGACGTGTACGCGACCACGACCCAATTGGCCGCAGGATGGCGCTTGTTCGTGATGTACGAGCCCACGGTAGCCGGCTGACGCCCCGGCGCGCCAGAGGGTGACGGCATGAAGTGACCCCGTGCGCGGGGGAGGTGCGCACGGGGTCACGGGTGGCCGGCCGCGTGGGCGGGGCGCGGCGGCCGAGGGGGATGGTCAGGCGGGACTCGGACGGTAGGGCCGGATCGGGGACTCGTACGAGAGCCTGTGCTCAATCTCGTCCGGGTCGGGAAGGCCGACGCGCACACCGGAGCGCAGCACCACGCAGTAGCGCTCGTTCTCGGTGATGTGGTCCAGTTCGCGGATGTCGTCGGGGAGTTCGTCGAACAGTGCGCCGCGCCGCGCGAACGAGGTGATCGCCATGCGGAAGGTCGGGAAGTCGGGCAGGTGCCGGCCCCAGCCGGCGCGGGTGCGCGCGCTGAGTCGGGAGACGTCGAGGTCGTTGAAGAGTTCGTGCAGGACGGTGCCGCGCGCGTCGAGGACGTACATCGGGTAGGTGTCCTCGTAGTTGTACATGTGGTCGCCCCAGATGCCGACCGTCATGTAGGCGGCGTCGGGTATCAGTTCGGTGATGGTGTCGGCGATCAGGCGGGCGAGGTCATTGTGCGCGGTGCGCAGGATCTCGTATTGCGCGTCCGAGGGGTCGGTCGCGAAGGCATTCGCGGAGCCCTTGGCGGGGACTCGTTCGCCGCCGACCTGCTCGACCGCAGCGTCCGAGAGGGGCAGGCACTCGTGCCTGTCGTCGCCGATGCGAATCACGGGGAAGAGTGCCCCCATGCGTCGCAGGTGGTCGAGGACACGCTCGTGCGAGACGCGTCGGGTGAGATCGAACTCTCCCCAGTAGTCCCGGAGCCGGGGTGCCGTCAGCGGCGGGATCCAGCCGTCCAGCAGCCGCAGCACCGACTCGCCGAACGCGTCGATGACGCACAGGCGCGGGTCGCGGACGGGGTCGGGCCGGCTGTGGCTCGGCAGGCGGTTGTAGTTCACGGTCAGGGCGTGGGCGGTGGGGCCGGCGAGGTCGACGAGGGCCTCGGCGTACATCGTTCCCAGTTCGCGCCGGAGGGCGGCGGTGTGATCCTCGTGTCGCGCGACGAGGGCGCCGAACGTGTTGCCGATGAGGGTGGTCATCTTTCCTCCCTGAGGTGGGACAACGACGGTTCGGGGCGTTCGTCCGGTGGCGCCCGCCGTGGTTCCCGGGCGCCACCGGACGGACGTCAGCCGAGGGCGGGCGGGTAGGGCTGGAGCCTGCGGTACCGGGTACCGGCGCTGCGGCGGCCGTGGAAGTGCGCCGCGAGCGCGTGAGGGGTCAGCCGCAGGCAGTACATGTAGTCCGCGCCCCGGGGGGCCTGCGGCAGGCGGTGCTCCGCTCGGGGGAGTTCGTCGAACAGGAAGCCCCGGCCGTGGAGTTGTCGGATCGTCTCGACGAAGTCCTCGTATCCGGGCGGTCGGCCCCACGCGGCGCGCAGGTGCTCCGGCAAGGGACCGGGGGTGGGGTCGTTGGGCATGTCCATGTCCTGCACGAGGCGTCCGTCGGCGCCCAGCATGTACGCGAGGTCGATGTCCGCCCGGTCCTCGCCGAGGCGGTGTTCGAGGCTGAAGACGAGGTAGTGCGCTGCGGGGTGGATCGCGCGCAGGGTATCCGCCAGCAAGCGGGCGAGAGCGTCCGCCGCGACCTGGAACCGGGCTTCCTCGGCGGCGAATCCGTCGGGCGCGAGGTGTCGGGCGTACGGGTCCGCCCAACGCACGCGGCGTCCGCCGGCCTCCTTCACGGCCTCCTCGCTCAGCGGTAGCCATTCCCGGCCGGCGAGTCCGGCGTAGCGGGGCAGGAGAGCGCCCTCCCTGCGCAGGGCGTCGATGACGGCGAGGTGCGCGTCGGGGTCCTCCGGGGACAGGGGTCGCCAGAGTTCGAACAGGTCGGGGTCGGTGACGCGGGGCAGGTGACGGTGGGCGATCCGCAGGACGACGTTGTGGCCCCGGTCCAGAACCAGCGGTCGGGCGGGGTCACCGGGCGCCTCGAACACGGGCAGCACGTCTTCGGTCGGCAGGAGGAGGGCGTGGGCGTCGGCCCGCATGCGCGTCAGGGTCAGGGCGAGGAGGTCGGCGAGCCGTGCGGCGTTGTTCTCGCGATGGTCGCGCTGGGCGGTGTCGTACGCGCCGATCGAGATGGGTTCGACGGTCGTGATCACGGTGTCTCCGGTGGGGTCGGTGGTGCGCCTCCGCGAATCCGTTCGCCAACGACATTACATAGTCTATTACGTTGACGCAATGGACTTTGGATGATTGACGTCCGCGGGTTCGGTAACGCCTTCGGTACCGCCGCAGGTCGGCGCCCGGGTAACGAAAGCGGTACCCGACACGGCCCGCGGCGCCGATCCGGGTATCGCTTTCGTTACCCGTGCAGGTCACCCCCGTCGGATCCCGCTTCGTCCGGCACGTCGCGAAGCCAAGCGGCCAGATGCACGGCCGTGTCCTGCCTGATGCGCAGTTGCCGGCGCAACAGCCGTACGGAGGCGGGCTTCTCGTTGAGCGCGCGGCTGCGTTGGTCCACGCGCCAGGCCGCCGAGTACAGCTGCTCCGGGTATCCGCCCCCGGTCGCCCCGACCACGTCCGGTGCCTCGTCGGACGTCTGCGGTGCGCCGGCTGGCTCGTCGGCCTGCGGTTCGACCGCCCACGTGGACGTCGCCAGGCGAGGTTCAGCGGTCGCTGCAGGGACCGGGCGGGAGGGCAACGGCGTTGGTCCTGCCGCCCGGTGGGCGATCAGCGCGTTGATGCGGCGG
This sequence comes from Embleya sp. NPDC008237, assembly GCF_042956465.1. Classification (NCBI taxonomy): domain Bacteria; kingdom Bacillati; phylum Actinomycetota; class Actinomycetes; order Kitasatosporales; family Streptomycetaceae; genus Embleya; species Embleya sp. NPDC008237. The sequence continues at coordinate 57,373 of NZ_JBIBGL010000024.1, read as the reverse complement.
CGATAGGCGGCAACGGCTTCCGCAAGGATCATCACCAGGATCGGCGGGATGGAGTGCAGGATGATCCCGGCGACGTCCGGATCGCGGGGGACGCCGACGCGGCCGTCGGGCCACCAGGACGTCCACGTGTTCATGGCCAGGGTGCTCACCCCGGTGTACCAGCGCAGCACCACGCCCCAGGCCGGCGGCCGGGCGCGGTGGACCGCGAGTTTCGCGTCGGTGAGCAGCCCGGCGCCCAGGCCCAGCGCGACCATCGGGTCGAGTAGCCAGGCGATCTGCGTCTGCACGCCGTGGGCGGTCGCGAAACTCGTCACGTTGGTGGCCGTGAACACCAGCGCCAGGACCGCGACAGTTACCAGCGCCGCGGTGAGTTGGCGCATCAGGGCGCGGAGTTCCGCGATCTCCGCGTCGATGTCCCACCCCGGGGCGAGCGGTCGGGTGACGCTCATGGCCGGCTCGCGGTCGGTCGGGTGGCGCCGATGTAGTCGTTTCCGGGGTAACGGATGGGCCCCACGCGTACCGGGACTCCCGGGCGTGGTGCCTCGATCATCGTATCCGCGCTGATCGCGAGTCCGACGTGGTGCACGTTGCTGGGGGTGCCGTAGAAAACGAGGTCTCCGGGCTGGATCGGGGTTCCGGCGGGCAGGCGCGGCATGGAGTAGTACTGGTCCTGGGCGACGCGTTCGAGCTTGATGCCGGCACTGGCGTAGGCGGCCTTGGTCAGCCCGGAGCAGTCGTAGCCGCCCTCGGCCGGGCCGTCGCCGCCCCACACGTAGGGGGTGCCGATGGTGGTCCGGGCGAAGGCGATGGCCTTCGCGGCCGCTTCGGTCGGGGCTCCGATGGTCGCGGTCGCGGGTTCGACGGCGGTGTACGCGTCCGCCTGTTCCAGGACTTGGTTCACGTACCACGTCGCGTGGTTGTACGCGAAGATCGCCTTCCTCAGGTCGCGGCCGTCGCGGGCGCCTTCGGCGCAGAGCATGCGGGCGGCGGCCGGGATGGCGTCGGCGGGGTCGTACACGTTCGGGGTGCCGCCGGGTTTGGTGCCCGGCGGGTTGTAGGTGTTCCACGTGTCGGCGATGAACTGCATGGGGCCCATGGCCCCGCTCCCGTTCGCGCCGGACTTGACGCCGGGCAGGGGGCTGCGGCCGTGGTCGGTCTCGACCTTGCCGATCGCGGCGAGCACGGTCCAGGACAGGCCGGGGCAGGTCGCGGCGGCCTGCTGGTACAGCGCCAGATAGCCGGGCGGGATGTCCGCCTTCGCGCGTTCGCTCGCGTTCGCCAGGTTCGAGGCCGCGTTCACGGTGTCCGATGCCGCGCTTCCGATCGCCTGGACGATGGCCGTGATCAGGCCCCCGGCGATCACGACCAGCGCGAGGAACGCCGCACCACAGCCGGCGCCGACCTTTCCGAGGACGCCCATCTCGTCACCCCACCTCTCCGTGGGGAGCCGGGTCCGTGATGGGGCCGACCACGGGTGGGGGCAGGGGTGGCGTCGGCGGCCAGGGCAACGCGCCGTGGGTCTGGGGGTCGGCGGCGTCGGGGGTCCACGTGCCGGGGGCAACGGGTGCGGGGCCCGCCTGGGGAAAGGTGCGACGCAGTCCCAGCAGGGTGGTGCGTTCCGCGCACGTTCCGATCGGCAGCCAGATGTCGGCCAGGGGCGAATCCGTGTCGTGGGCGGTGGAGTTCGTGGTGGCCACCGGCACACCCAGTGCGGTGGCGGTGGGTCCCAGCAAGGTGCGCAGGGCCTTTTCCCGGCCGGGGGTCGAGGCGTGGACGAGGACGAGGGTGGAGGTGGGCGGGTGGGTGGAGGCGGCGAGGGCGGCGTAGCCGGCGAGCTTTGCGTCGACGCGTTCGGGGCGCATGCTGCCGGTGTCGTGCTCGACGAAGAACGCGACGGTGCGACGGCGGCCGCCGTCGGTGGGCGTGTGGGTGATGTGGGCGTAGGCGTCGGGGTGGATGTGGTCCGCCCAGAGCGCCTTGCAGACGTGTTCGCCGGCCCACAGGGTCATGCGGTTTTCGGGTCGGTGGTAGTGGTCGGCGGCCAGGCGGACCATGAACTCGTTGCGCCCGACGTCGTGGGCCAGCCACGGCGAATGGGCGATGCGGGAGGTGGCGTCCGGCCGCCAGCGCAACGTGCGGACGTCGACGGCGCGTGCGGCGGCCAGGATAGCGGCGCCGGCCGGACCCACGGTGTAGTGGTACGGGGCACTGCCGGTGGTAAGGAAGGGCCGGAACGCGTCAAGGACACCGAGAAGGTGAAGCGTGGACAGACGCCGTGAGGTCGCGCGGTGGCCCCGTGCGGTCAGGGTGATGATCTGATTCGTGGTGAGCACGTCGTGGTCGTGCAGGAGGCGGACGAGCCAGCGGTCGAGTGCGGTCAACCGGTAGGTCAGAGCGGCGACGTCCGCGTTGCGGGGGGTCATCTGCGGGCGGGGTCGGCGTAGGGCGGTACGGACGCTGTAGTGGGTGGGCATGTCGGGCACCTCCGGGCGGGATCGTGAGTCGCGTCAGGGCCGGTGCGGGCCGGTCGGGGCCTTGCCGCCGACGCGGTCGTGGGCCGCGGTACGCAGCGCGTCGGCGCGTCCGGGGATCGCCGGGCGCAGCGGTGTGGTGGTGAGGGTGAAGGCCGGGGCGGGTGCTCCTTCGACCAGGACGCGTGCGGCGACCTGGTAGGCGCCGAGGTTGGCGAGGTCGTGGGCGACCAGGAGGGGTTTGGTGTGTTGCTCCAGGACCTTGGCGTCCTCGGGGGAGGCTTGGAAGTACAGCTTGGTACGGGCGTTCGCGCTGATGCCCTGGCTCAGGTCGTCGGGGAGCTGGGCGAGGTGCTGGTGGGCGAGGACCATGCCCAGTCGGTAGCCGCGGGCCTCGGCGAGCATCTCCTCGAGGCCGTACGGGAGCGTGAGGAAATTGTGTGCCTCGTCGATGTACAGGGCGGCGTCGACGCGGTCGGCCTCGGCTTGGCGGGAGCGGCGGGTGGCTCCCTGCCACACCTTCGCGACGACGAACGAGCCGATCAGGCGCATGGTTTCCTCGCCCAACGCGCCTTTGGGGACGCGGACGAGGCAGATGCCGCCGTCGAGGACGGAGCCGAGTTCGAACGTGCTCGGGCCGCCCGCGACGGTGGCGCGTACGAACGGCCGCAGAAGGAACGCCCTCAGCTTGTTCATCAGCGGGGCGATGACGGTGGCGCGGGCGGGATCGCTCATCTCCGCGTAGCCACGCCAGAACCCGGCGATGACCGGGTCCTTGACGGTGGGAACCACGCGGGCCCGGTAGGAGGCGTCGCCGAGCAGGGACGGGACGTCGGCGAGGCTCACGACTTTGCCGGTGACGCGGGAGTAGCGCATCAGGGTCAGGCAGGCGACACGCATGATGTCGTCGGTGCGCGGGCCCCAGGCCGAGGAGAAGATCTTGCGGCAGATCCCGGTGACGTTGTCGACGACGACGTCGATGTCGTCGCCCTCGAGGATGTTGAGGCTGGGCGGGGTGTGGGGGTCGTCGGGGTCCAGAATCACCACGCGGTTCGCGGCGCTTTCGGGCATGCGATCGAGGACGTCGGTGACGAGGTCTCCTTTGGGGTCGATGACGACGACGCCGCGGCGGGCGTGGACGTCGTCGAGGATCAGGTTGGCGAGGAGCGTGGATTTCCCGGAGCCGGTGGCGCCGACCACGTGCAGGTGTTGGCGGCCTTCGCGCACGTGCACGCCCACCGCGCGGGAGCGTCGCGCGTCGGACACGCCCAGGGGTTTGACGTCGGTGCCCGGGCCGGGAGCGGGGATGCGGGCGGGTGGGACGACGGAGCGGGCTCCGGCGCGGGTGAGGCCGGGGGCGTCGGCGTCCAGGGGGACGTGGGCCAGGGCGGCGAGTTCGGGAACCGACAACAGGCTCCCCCGCCCGTCGAAGCGGCGCGGAGCGATCGTGGTGCTCGGGTTGCGCAGCCGGGTCCGGACGAGCCAGTTCTGGCCGGCCAGGATCGAGAACGCCGTCGCCAGCGCGTGCACCCGGCCGCGCAGTCGGTCCTGCGTGGCCGGGTGTTCCTTCTCCGGGACGTCCCCATCGGGGGCGATGTCGGTGGCGGCGTAGCGAATGCTGACCGCCCACTGCGGTCCGGTCAGTTTCGTGACGCTGTGCCGGGTCTCCGCGCCGTGTGCCGGGTCGGCCTTCACCGCCGCTCCCCTGGCTTGGCGGTGGGTGAGCAGTCCCGCGACGGCGGCGGCGCGGCCGCCGGTGCCGTGGCCGGCCTTGAGGTTGCGGGCCGCGGCGCGGGCGCGGCGCAGGCGGGCGCCGGTGGCGGGGCGGGCGAGGATCTGAACCAGGGCGTGCTGTTCGCCGGTGAGGTCGCTCGCGGCCTGGAGCAGTCCGCGCAGCGGGTCGGCGTCGTGCTTGGTCTGCAGGGGCAGGACCTCGGGGCGGGCCAGGCGCATCGCGCCGGCGGTGACGAGGTGTCCGGGGGTGAGCGCCGAGCCGGCGTCTTCGAGTTCGGTGAGGGCGCCGGGCCAGGCGGCCTGGATGGCCTGGCGGATTAGGGTGAAGGGGACTGGGCCGGGCAGCCACATGCGAACGGTCAACCCGCCCGCGGTCCAGTCGTATTCGAAGCCCAGGTGCGGTTGGCCCTCGAGGAGGCGACGCCACCACGGCAGCGCCAGGCCCGACAACTGGGCCCACAGCGCCGCGCCGCTCGCGGGCTCGACCTTCGGGGGCGCCTGGATGGTGACGCACCGGGCGCCCAGGGCCCAGTGTTCGCGCTGGCGCCGGCGCAGCCGGTTGCGGCCGGTGGTCGCCAGAACGGTGAGGATCACCAGGACGGGAACGGTGATCGGTGCCCAGGTGGTCATCAGGGCCGTGGCCGCGCGGGACAGGGTTTCCCAGGTGCCGGAGGGGTCGGTCAGGAAGCGGCCCAGCGGGCTGTCGGCGGTTCCGGAAGCGTGTCCCCCCGCGTTCATCGGGGCGTCCCCGCGCGCGGGGTTTCGACAGGGGCCGGTTCCTCGTCGTCGTGGGAGGTCGGGCCGTCGTCCGCTTCTCCGTCGGTATAGGTATCGGGTTCGCCGTAGGGGTCCAACAGGTCGTCGGCGTCGTCGAGGACGTCCTGGTCGCCGTACTCGTTCGTCTCGAGGTCGTAGTCGCCGTAGGTGTGGTCGGCGATCTCCGCCGGGTCGGTGGTGACCAGGGTGTGTTCGGCGTCCGAGGCCAGGGCGGCGAAGCTGACGCGGTTCGCGCCGGCGAGCAGGAGGCCTTCGCCGCGTTCGGCGGAGAGTAGGAAGTCCCGCTCCCCGCCGGAGAGGTCGAAGGCGTGGGCGATGACCTCGGCGGCTTGGGGTGCTTGGCGCAGGAGGATCTGGGTGGTGGCGTTGGAGACGACCGCGCGGCCCAGTTCGGTGCCCAGGACGTCCTCGGCGTCCTGGGAGACCACCGCGAGGCCGGCCCAGTATTTGCGGGCGGCCTTGGCCATGCGGAACAGGAAGCGTCCGCCTTCGCCGTCGCGCATCAGCAGCCACGCCTCGTCGACCACGACCAGGCGCCGCCGGCGGTCGTCGGGATCAGTGACCCGACGCCACAGGGCGTCCAGCGTCAAGAGCATGCCGATCGACTTGAGTTCCTCCGGCAACGAGCGCAGGTTGAACACGATCAGGTGCCCATCGGGGCGGGTGGTGGTGGGGCCGTCGAACAGGCCGCGGTGGGTGCCGGTGGTGTACGGGGCCAGGCGCGCAGCCAACTCGAACGCGGTCTCGGAGCCCTCGTCGGCCAGGACCGTCTGCAGATCGAACAGCAGCGGCGCCGGACGCGACCAGGTGCGCGGATCGGAGGTGATGCCGGCGTTGCGGTAGGTGGCCAGGATCGCGCCGTCCAGCACCGCGCGTTCCGTAGGCGACGGCGGTCCACCGAACAGGAGGGCGAGCAGCGTGTGCACGAACAGCGCCCGCCGGGTGAGCACGTCGTCCATCGGCGCGGGCGCGTCTTTGCGCCGTGAGCGTGGCAGGACGGGTAGGTCGAACGGGTTCAACCGCACGCCCTGCGCGCCGGGTTCGATGATCGTGCCGCCGACGGCCTCGGCCAGACGCACGTACTCGCCCTCCGGGTCGATGACCGCCGCCTCGACCCCGTCGTACATGGAGCGCAGCAACTCCAGTTTCGTCAGGTAGGACTTGCCGCCGCCGGAGCGGCCCAGCGTCACCGAGTTGTGGTTGTCCTGGGTCCACCTGTCCCACATGACCAGGCCGGAGCTCATGGTGTTGACGCCGTAGAGGACGCCGGAGGTGGGGGCGGAGGCCTCGGCCGGGTCGAGCGTGGGCAGGTCCGGGGAGGCGAACGGGAATGCCGCGGACAGAGCGGCGGTGTCCATGGTGCGGCGCACTCCGAGCAGGTCGACGCCCAGCGGCAGGGTGGAGATCCAGCCCTGCAGCGCCCGGAACGTGGCGGGGACGGTACGCAACAGGAGGGATTCGGCGATGGCGCGGACCGCGCCCAACTCGTCGCCCAGGGTGGGTTCGTCGTCGGCGTGGACGGTCAGGTACAGCGCGACCCGGAAGAGCTTTCCCTCGCCGCGGGCGACGCGGTAGGCGAGGTCGGCGGCGTCGGCCGCGGCGGCCTCGGTCTCCGGGTCGTCCAGGCGGCCCTTGTCGGCGTCCTGGCGGCGGGTGGACTCCAGGCGGGCGCGCTGCTTGCGCAGGCGTTGGGTGGCGATGTTGCTGGGGACGGGCTCGATGTGCAGGGCCACGTCCAGGCGCCCGGGGTAGGCCAGGAGAGGCTCGAGCCAACCCGGCCCTACCTCGGCCGGGTAGCCGGTGACCACCAGCGTCGAGGAGAGGTGCCCGCTGACGCCGAGCATGCGCGGGCGCACCACGATCGCGTCCGGAAGCAGCTCGCGCGGAGTCGAGATCCCGTCGGCCGGTCGGGCAGCGGCCCGGCGGCTTCGCGTGGGCAAACGGATCGGAAGTTTCACGGTCTCTCCCCGTGGGTGTCGTGACGGTGGTGGCACGCGGCGGGCTCCCACAGGTGCCGGGCGACGTGCTCGTTGCCGGTGACCGCTCGTGGGCGCGAGGGTGTGTTCCACCCCCCGCGCGGCGGGCGGGTGGCGATCACGCGCCAACCGGCGCCGCGCAGGCTCGCGCCGCACTCGTCGACGCGGGTGTACGTGATAAGGCGGCGGTAGCCGAGGGCGCTCGCGGCCCGCCAGGCCGCGCCGTAGAGCATCGAGCAGGCGTTCCTCGAGCCGTCGGTCGCCACCCGCGTGATCTCGAGCGTGTACTTGTCCGCGTTGTAGTGCCGGGCGACCGGTCTGCCGACGATCGCGACGCCGTGAAGCGTGTCGTTCTCGTCGGCGACCCCGATGGCGAACTTGTAGCCCGGCGGCGGGCGATAGTGGCGATGCAGTTGCGCGACGAGGGCCCTGGCATCGGACCAGGACACGGGGACAAGCGTCATTCCCATCGGGTCGGCCTCGCCTTCCTCCGCGGCCGCGCGCCTGACTCCTCGTCCTCGTCGGGGTCGAACGGGATCGACGTGTCGCCCGTGGTCGCCCCGACGACGGTCGTACCGGAGGGGCTGTGCAGCCCGGCGGTCGACGCGTAGTCGGGGTCCGCGGCGGAGGCGATCACTTCGCGGGCACGCGCCCCGCCCAGGCCGCTGACGCCCACCCCCGCCGCGCCCAGGGCGCGGGCGGCCTCCATCACGCGTTGGTCGGCACGCCCGTTCGGGCGACCGGCCTCCCGCTGGACCAGGAGTACCTGGCGCACCAGGAGGTCGCGGTCGGCGGCCAGGTCCTCGACGAAGTCCGCATGCGCCAGGGCGGATTCCTCCAGTGCGGGATGCGGGAGGCCGGGCGCGCGTTCGCGCATCCGGTACAGGTAGGGGTCCAGGTCCATGCGCTTGGCGCGGACGACGATCTGGGTGGGGCCGGTGAGCGCGTTGAGAAAGCGGCCGAACCCGCCCAGCAGGGCCTGTTGTTCGGTGTTCGTGCGCAGGGCGAGGTTGACGGTGGAGCAGGCGGCGATCACCGCGTGGCCGTCGTCGCCCAGATCGACCACACCGCTCTCGGCGACCTCACGCACCGGGGTGCTCAGCGGCGCGGGTTGCGGTGCGGCCTGCCTGGCCCAGTCGGGTTGCAGCCAGTCCGGGACCGTGTCCTCGCGCGGGTCGTCGGGGTCGTGTGGAGGTGCCAGGCGCTTGGGCGCGCGCACGTGGCGCAGGCCTGCCCGCAACCACGCATCGAGGCTGACCCCGTCGCGTTGGCCCAGGACGACCGCGACCAGGAGCAGCGCTGTCGGTGCGACGAGCGCGACGTAGACCAGGGGTGCGAGCCAGGCGCGGGTGGCGAGGTGGCCGCCCCACAGTGCGGCGGTCGCCACGGCGAAGATCACGATCTGGCGGGCGGTCAAGGGGCCGAGGAGTTTGTCGTCCTTTTCGATGTCGGCGGGGATGCGGACGGTCTCGTATTCGTCGTCGTCCGGTGATGTTCGCGTCATGGGCGGTCTCCGCAGGGGTGGTCGTCACGGGTTGGGCTCGTCGAAGGGCAGGCGGGGGCTGATGCGGTTCGGGGGTCGGCGGCGCGGGGGTTCCGGGCTGCGTCGGGCCGCCCTCCGATTCCGGAGGCGGGCGTCGAGTTCGTCCGCGTCTGGTCGTTGCCGTGCGGTGCGAGGCGGGGTCCGATCCGCGTCGTCTCGGGGAGGTGGTTGCGGTGGTGTGCGTGTCGGTTCCCGCCGGGCGGGGCGGTTCGGGGAGGCGGGCGGGGTCGGGGGCGGTGTGTTCGGTCGGGGCGGCCGCGCGGGAGGTGGGGCTCGGTGGGGTCGGGGCGGTGTGGCCGGGCGAGGAGCCTCGGCGAGGCTTTCGGGACGAGTCGGCGGATTCCCGGGGCCTGCCGGTCGGCGGTGATGTCCGTTCGGGAGCCGATGGCGTCCCCCGGGCGGGCCGGTGGGGTTCGGCTCGGCTCCGGAGGTACCGGGGCGACGGTGACGTCCGTTCGCAAGGCTGTGCCGCCCGCCGGGCCGGGTTGCGGGGTTCGGCTCGGCACCGGGGACACCCGGCCGGCGGTGACGTCCGTTCGGGAGCCGATGGCGTCCGCCCGGCGGGCCGGTGGGGTTCGGCTCGGCACCGGAGGTGCCCGGTTGACGGTGGCGTCCTTGTCCGTGGTCCTGGACTCCCCACGGCCAGTACGGGGACGGGCCCTGCGCCTCCGCCGGATGCGCGGGATCACGCGGACCGCCCGGCCCCGGTCGCCCGCCGCCGGGTCCTGCGCCCCGGGGGCCGCCCGGTCCGCCGGGACGCGGGCCGGGCCCGCCGCCCGGGCGCCGGCGCGGTCCGCCCGTACCGGGGCCGCGACCGCCGCCGCGCCGGGCCAGATGCCGGCCCAGACGCCCGCCCAACCGGCCACCCAGGCCGCCGCGGCCGCCGCGCCCGAACCGGGGCGAGAGCCGGCCCAGCACGTACGCGGACGCGACGGTCCTGACGAGGCGTCCGAGGAACCCCGAACCCGGGCGCGGACCGGTGATGGGCGTCCCGGCGAAGACCGATTTCCCGACCCATCCGGGGATCTTGAGGAGGATCCAGAACAGGGCGATGCCGGTGAGCATCGCGGGCAGGCCGTCGCCGGAGGGCACCCCGAAGATCGTCGTGTTGTTCTTGGCGTACATCACGCGCAGTCCGAAGATCAGCGACATCGACTGGGCGACCTGCATGAGGAGTGTGCCGACGAAGGCTCGCCACCAGACGCGGGCCATGCCCTCGGTCATCGGGGTCGCGTGGCCGGCGAGTGCGATCGGGGCGACCACCGCCAGCAGCATCACCAGCATGATCCGGATGACGAACCCCAGCAGGAGGCCGACCAGCAGAACCATGGCAACCAGCGCCATCACGATCAGATACAAGGCGTTCGCCGGGTTGAACAGCGGCGAGATCAGTTGCTGGGCCAGGCCCGCGCCGTCGATGCCCTCCCCCAGGACGGCCTGGGACAGGGCGTTGGACAGCTCGATCATCCGGCTCATCACCTCCATGGAGGTGGCGGCCGCGATCAGGCCCACGACCATGCGCGGGGCGATGTCCTTGAGGGCGTACCGGGTCTGGACGGTCTCGTGGGTCATCACCAGCACGCCGCCGACGAGGATGAGCAGCCCGTACAGCGATCCGGCCAGTACCAGGTTGCGCGACCACAGGTCGTGAACGGGCCCGTTGGACGCCACGTCGGGGGTGTGCAGAAGTGTCTTGCCGAGAAGGTTCAGGAGCGGCTGCGCGGCTTGGGCGACCAGCTTGCCCAGGACGCTCCCGATCGCGTCCCACAACATGCCGGGGATGTCGATGGGGTTGCCGATGCCGGGAAGGTCCCAGTCGCGGGGGTCCCACCACTGGGCGGGCGTGAGCGGGCCGGTTCCCGGCCCCCCTCCCGGTGGGGTGCCGGTGGCGGGCGCGCCTGACGGCGCGGTCGTCCCTCCGGGCGGGGTCGTGGTCGGGGACCCGGACGGGGGTGTGCCGGGCGGGGTCGACGGCGGTGATGTCGTCGGGGGCGCGGTGGGGGTCGCGGGCGGGGTGGGGGTCGGTTCCCGGGGCAGGGTCACGCCCGAGGGGCGGGTCGAAGTCGGTTCGGCGGACGTCGGGTTCGCCGCGACCAGGAGCGCCGCGCCCACCGTGAGGAGCATCGCGGCAAGCGTCAGCATCGCGGCCCACCACCGGGCTCCTTCCCGCTCTCCGGATGTATCGCCCTGGGTGGGGCCGCCCGCGACCATCACGCGAGAACGGGACGCGAGGAGCCCATCGCTACCACCGACGTGGGTGTGGGTTCGGGCTTGGGCGCCTCGGGGCCGGTGGTCGGGCCGGGGCCGCCGACGATGCCCTGCAGCACGGCGAGGATCACCGGCGCCAAAACGGCCAGGCAGAAACCGATGGCAGCCGCTTTGAACGCCGTCTTCGCCTTCTCCACCTCGCCGGGATCGCCACCGGCCATCAGGTAGCGCACACCACCGATGGTCAGGAACAGGATGGCGAGCGCGGTAAGGATCCCCATGAGCCAGTTCCTGGTGTTGTTGATCACCGTGGGGATGTTGTTCACCGCGAACGCGGCCTCCGGCCCGAACACCACGAGCAGGATGGCGATGAACACCACGATCGCGGCGAATTCCCGTGTGGCGAAGGGGTGCCAGAGTGCGGGCCTGCGGTGGCGTCCCGGCTCACGCCGGCGGACCACACGCGCGAGTGCCGACCGCAGGCCGGACGGCAGCGCGAGCACACGAACGGACGGGCGGTTCAATGTTTCCTCCGGAAGGGTTCGGCCCGGCTTCGCGCGAAAGGCGCGCCGGCGGGTCGTGCGGCGGGGGCATGCTCGACGAGGCACAGGGCGGTCGCGTCTGGTGGTCTCGAGGCCTGGCGGTGGGTCGGACGTGAGGATGCGGATGCTCACGGCGCCCGGCGCCCGGCGCCCCGATGCGACACCCCCGGTATTGATGGAGTCGTCGCGGTCCCCCACGGACAGGTGACGCGGATTCAGATGAGGTCCGCCCGGATCGCCTGTGCCAGGCGCTGCTCCGCGGCGGAGCGCCGGCGGTACGCGGCGCGGATCCGGGACTGGGAACCGTCGACGATCCTGCTGACCGGGATCTTGTCGATGCGGCTGGTCGCGATGAGTTCGGCGTCGGCGTCGTTGATCACGCGTGCGGCGATAGCCCGTTCCAGGAGACCGGTGTCCCACGAGGTGGGTGTGGAGGCTTCCTCGATGCGGGCGAGGGTCGCGGGGTCGACCGGGACGATGTTGCGGCGGTGCTGTTTGGCTTGGCGCAGGAGGTGGTAGGCGGCGAGGTCTGCGGCGCGGCGCATGCAGTGGAACGCGGCGGGGTCGCTCGGGTCGACCAGCCGCAGCTCCCGCACGAAGGCCCAGAGCATCTCCTGCTCCAGGTCGGCGAGTTCGACCAGACCGCCCCAGCGGCGGCGCGCCTTCACCCGGCGCAGGCTCGGCACCGCGAGGGCGGCGGCGGCCACCAGCCAGGCGTGGCCGCGGGGGGCCTGGGCGCGGCGCAGGATCTCCGGCCACACCCGGCGGGCGAGCTGGGAGTTCGGTCCGGCGGCGCGCAGCGCGGCGCGGACGTGGTCCAGGGGGATGCCGCGCGAGCGGTCGGTGGTGGCGATGGCGGGGTGGACGAGTCGGGACGGCAGGGCCAGCGGGCGCGGCCCGCGGCACAGCTCTCGGAACGTGCGCTCGAGCAGTACGAACGGCGACGGCGTCCTGGTCGGGTTGGCGGACAGCACACGGGTGGCGATGGCGGAGAACGGCTGCACGGGAAACTCCCCACGAGTCGGCTGCGATGCCGACATTCGTTCAGGAGGCCGTGCAACCTCCGTGCCACCTGCGTGCCACCTTCGTGCATCCTCGGCGCATATCGGGCGGATGCACGCGCGATGCATGGGCGTCGTCTCCGCGGACGGCTCCGCATCCGGGCGACCGGCGCGTCGCGGTCGCCCGAGGCGGCCCCTCGCGTGTCCGACATGCTCGGCCCGGCGCGGCGGCGGCCGTGACGGAGGAGTGAAGTCCCGGTGGCACGGGGTGTGTCGAAGGTGCATCGAGGGTGTATACGCCCGGGTCGACCTACGTGTTTACCCGAGGTGAGGTGGGGTTCGTCGCGCCGGGACACGTCGGGGCAGGGTTCGGCCTCAGATCGCCGGGGCGTCGGGGTCGTCGAACTCGTGTGTCCATGTGGGGCGCTGGGCCAGCTGGTGCAGCAGCTTGAACGCGGCGGTCGCATCCCCCAGGGCCCGGTGATCGCCGCCGAGGGCGAGCCACGACGTGGTGCCCATCCAGATCGCGCGGCGCTTCATCAGGCATCCCCAGGATTCCGGCCGCCTCAGGTACCCGGGGTTCAGGCCCGAGGCCTTGCTGTGCTGTCCGATCATCCGACGATCGAATTCTTCGTTGTACGCCAACGTTGTACGTGTTTGCGCGAGTTCCAGCAGTCGTGGCAGGACCCGGTCCCAGGTGGGGGCGCCGGCCACCATGGCGTCCGTGATGCCGTGCAGGCAAGTGGAGATCCGGCGGGTTCCCCAACCGTATCCGTGCGGTCGTAGCCGCTGTTCGCGCTGGTCGGAGCCTCACGGATGTCATCCACTCGATCGTGTGAGATTCGGACGATTGCTCGCGGATTCCAGGAGTTCGACCCGTAACTTGCTCTCTCGTGGCGGATTCCGGAAGTCGTCGCTTCTCGCTGATCACGAGTGAGAGTGCCACGACCACGAAGGAGGAGCCCGGGGAGACCGGGCTGGCCGACGTACGCACGCTTCAGCGCACGGCGTTCGAGGGCTCGTCGGCGGCGGACGAGGAGGCGTTGTTCCAGGACACGATCGCCGAGTATTGCTGGGCCCGGGACGTGGCGGGTCTGGCCCCGAAGACGTTGCAGGCCCTCGTCGCCCCCGTCGTGGAGATCTGTACGTTCCACGACGTCGTGCCATGGCGGCTGACCCCGCGAGAGTTGGACCGGTACTTCGCCGGGCCGGGAAAAGCACGGCGTCACTCGACGATGCGGTCGAAGCTGACGCGCATCGACGGCTACTTCGCCTTTCTGGAACAGCGCTACGCCGGGGAGATCCTGCGGCGTTTCGGCGCCGCAGTGCAGTCGCCGGTCGACGCGTTCAACCGGCCCCGCCACCGTGGCGACTTCGGGCTGCGGATCCCGCCGTCGGCCCGGGCCACGAAGGAGTTCTTCGCCGCTTGGCGCCAGGCGCTGCCGACGTTGCGCAAGTACCCGGTGGCGGCCCGGAACTACGTAATGGCCAAGCTGACCTTCCTCTCGGGGGTGCGGGCCGCGGAGTTGTGCGGGGTGCGGATGGGCGACGTGCATTGGGAGAACGGCCAGTGGGGGCGGTTCCTGGTGCACGGCAAGGGCGCCCGCGGTTCCGGGCCGCGTGAGCGGGAGGCGTTCATGTTCCGGGAGGGTCGCGAGCTCCTGTGGTGGTATGTCGAGGAGATCCGGGGCGAGTTCCGCGACGACGCCGCGGATCCGCACGCGCCGCTGTTTCCCTCCGAGCGGCTGCCGACGGCGGTCGCCGCGCTGAACATGCCGATCGCGCCGGCGGTGGTGCCCGACACCTTCCGCCGGGCGTTGAAGCTCGCTTCGCGCGAGTTCCTCCGGGGCCCGGTCACCGAACTCTTCCCGCATCTGTTGCGTCACGCGTGCGCCGCCCACAACTACGAGGCGGGCATGCCGTTGTGGGATGTGCAGGTGTTGTTGGGCCATGTCTGGGCGTCCACCACGGTCGGATATCTCGGGAGCGTCAAGGGGCGATCCCGAGCGGCAGAGCCTGGAATCCTCCCGGCGAGCGGTTCGCCGGCTGACCTTGGAGTCGTGAGCGTGAAATGGAATCTGCGCTGGGTCGCCGCCCGGCGCGACATCTGGCGCCCCACGCAGTTGCAGGCCGCCTTCCGCGAGGTGGGGTTCGAGCCGTCGCTGAGCAAGGTCGCGGCCCTGTGGTCGGGCAAACCGATCACCGTGCGCCTGGACGATCTGGACATGATCTGCACCGCGCTGGAGTGCACCGTCGCGGATCTCATGGAGGCCGAACCCGTCGCAACGGCCACCGATCGCGGGGAATCGGAACGGCGAGTGGTCGGCGGCGGGTCCGATCCGTCGGGACCGGCCCGCCCGATTCCCCGGCCGGGCGGTGGTACTGGTCGCCGCTCTATGCCCCCGAACTGAAGGGGGACGGCGATGACCGGGCGAAAGCGCCCCTTGGTGGGTTCGTGCGGGCACTGCGCGAGTTGGGGCGTCGTGACGCGGACCGGGCTGTGCCCGGGATGCGCACGTGCACACTCGACGGCGGACCGGGGCATCAACGGCAAGCGGCACGACCGGTGCCGCCGCTGCGGCCATCCGCAACCCGTCGCCCGGGACGGCACCTGCCGCGCGTGCCTGCTCGCGGTCCGCCTCGGCCAGGACAAGGCGTGGATGTGGGCCGAGGTGCGGCGCGAGTACCTGCCGCCGGGCCGCCCGTTGCAGCTCGCGCTGGGCCCGGAAGGGTTGCGGCTGCCCGACGCGTCGCCCCTGCGCAGACACGACCGGCCGATGGTCGTCTTGAAGATCCCCCCGTGGGTGCGGCAGGTGTGCCCGAGCCCGGTACGGGACGATCCCCGCGTGTGTCCGCCGCAGATGCCCGGACAGCTCGCGTTGTTCCCCACGCCACCGCGACGGTTCACCGCGCACGACGCCGTCCGCATCCACGACCGTGACATCCCCGACCTGGACACGGTGTTCACCGAACTCGCCAGGATCGCCGCCGAGCGGGGTGTCACGGGCGCGACGTGGTCCCCGACCATGCGGTCCATGGCCCGACTCGCGCTCGCCGCACGCGAGCCCGGAGAGCGGACGGTGCGCCGCGAAGTCCTCCCGCAGTTGCCCCAGATGCATCCCACCATCGGCGTCGCCCTGGAGAGGACGGGCCTGCTCGCCCCGCGACGGATGCGCCTCGTGGCGCCGGGGAGCTCACGGCACGGAAGCTGCGAGCACTGCCTGAGCTGGGCGAACGACCGCGTCAGAATCTGCGCGCGGTGTTGGCACTGGGCCCACATCCATCCCCGGGTCGGCGCGTGCGACCGCTGCCGGCGCCCTCTGCCGTTGGCCGACGGGCTGTGCCGGTTCTGCACCCTGGTCCTCGCCGAAACCGAAGTCGACGTGTCCGGCATCGCGTTGGACGGCGGTGACCAACTGTGGTTCGGACGCGAGGCCACCTCCTACCTGCGCACGATCGACGCCCGCTATCCCGGTACCCGACGCAAGGGCCGCTTCGAATCCAGACGACGTCTGGCGCGGGCCGCCGCACAGGCCGCGCGCCCGATCTCCGCGCACCTGGTCGACCCCGGCCAGACGCAACTGTTCCCGACTCCGCCGCGGAACTGGGCCCGCCTGGACGAGGCCGTACTTCCTGCACCGACCCCCGAAGCCGGCGCGGTCATCGACGACTTCGCGAACTACATCCGCGAACGCGGCTGGACCGCTTCCCGGGTCGGCGGAAGCATCCGCACCCTGCGGCTCCTGGTGTGCCACCTCGGCGTCGACGCGCCGATCCACGAACGCGACGTCAACGCCGTCGCCCGTGTCAGTCCGAGCCACCAGGGTCCCCGCGTCGTCGACTACCTGCGGCGGCGCTGCCTGTTGGCCCCCGAACCCCACGTCGACCCGCACCTGGCCGCAGCACGCGCCGTCGCCGACGAGCTGCCGAAATCCTTCGGCGACGCGGTGCACACCTGGATCGACGCCCTGACCGGGCAAGGCCACCGGCCCGGAACACCACGCGCTCCCCGGACCGTCCGACGCAACGTCGGCGTCGTCGCCCCCCTACTGCGCGAATGGCACGACAACGGCATCGCCAACCCGCGCGAAGTCACCACCACGCACATCGAGCAGGCCCTCGACGTCATCCGCGACGCCCGCGCCCGCACCGTCCACGTGGGATTGCGTTCGCTCTTTCGCGCCCTTAGACGCGAACGCGCCGTCTTCCGCGACCCCACCCGCACCGTCACCCTGCACCGAGCCCGTCGCCTGCCCGTCCCCCTGCCCACGGATCGACTCCGGGGACTGCTGGACCAGGTCCCCGCAGCACGCGACCGGCTCGTCGTCGCCCTCGTCGCCATCCACGCGCTGTGGCCCGGCGAGGTCGCCCGACTTCGTCTCGACGACCTGGAGCGAGCCCGGGGCCGTCTGCGCGTGCGACGCCCCGGCCGACCCGACCACGTCGTCTACCTCGACGAACTGACCACGGCACTCGCAGGCGCCTGGATCGCCCACCGCTACGAACGCTGGCCCCAGTGCGCCAACCCCCATCTGATCGTCAGCAACCGCAGCGCCGTCGACGACCTGCACCCCGCGGTCGGCCGCGACGTCGTCCGCACACCGTTCCGTGCCGTCGGGGTCACGGCGGAGAGCCTGAGACAGGACCGCATCCTCGACGAAGCCCGACACACCGCCGACCCGATCGGCCTCATGAGAGTCTTCGGCCTGTCGGACGACACCGCCCTGCGCTACGTCGCAGCCGCGCACCCCGACAAACGCCCCGACCCGATCACGGCGTGAACCACGCCGAGTGCCGCGCGCCCGTCAAGGTCCTTGCCCACGGGCGATGTCAATGGGTCGGATCGGGCCCGTTCATACGGTCGCGGTACCGACCGCGCAGGTATTGCAGCGGGTGCTCGACGTCGGGATGCCCGTCGTGCGCGGCCAGGGCCTCGGCCGCATGGACGGCGACGTCGGCGACGACCGGGAGGTCCTCGCCGCTCGTACTCTCCGCGAGCGCGATGCGGTCCAGCAGCGCGGCCGTGAGCAACGCAAGGTCGCGGCCCGACGCGTACTCGAGAGAAGCCAACTGGTCGGCGATACGCGGCGCGCCCGCATAGGGATTCTCGGTCACGGCTCCAGAGTGCCCGATCGACCCGACAGGGCCGGCCGGTTCCCACCAACCCGCGACGGCGAACGGGGCGACCTCGACACCCCGCGCCCGCCGCGGATGATCGCGACCGACCACGCCTCGTACCCGGCCTTGGCCTCCCGCCGGGGGAAGCATTGGGCGATGCCCGGTAGCGAGGACGGCCGGGCGGTTGACTCCCGCCCGGCCCCGGACCGCTCAAGCCCTCGACTTTCAGCGGATCCGGCCCCGCCGACACATGTGCACATTCGTGTACGGCCCGGCGGATTGCCCCGGCCGTGGTCGCCAATCGATGTCACTCGTCGGACTGACCGACCTGCGGATCGTCCGCCGACTCGTGTCGGATGCGGGCGGCGTGGTCGACCTGTTGCCGAAGGACCGACGACGGGCGGGTCTTGTTCCGAACGGCCCGGTCTTCGGGTCGCGGTCAGCGGCGGTAGTAGATCCTCAGCCTGTCCTGGAAGTAGGCTGCGGCCGGTCCGGTACCCGCGGGGCCCGCAGCGGGCAGCTTGGCCGGCACACGCCAATAGGTTTCTCCGTAGGCGGTCCGCCTCCACCAGAGATCCTGGCCTCCGGGGCCCCGGTAGACGCAGGCCACGTACTCGTTGTTGACGACGGCCAGGGCGGGAACGGCACTGACGCCCGAGTCCAACCGGCCGCTGGACATCCTCCATGCGAACGTGCCGATGTTCATCGTGGCCCAGTTCAGGTCGTTGGCCTGGTTGCGAAACACGCAGTACAGCGTGTTTCTGAGGACGGCGAAGGCGAAGTCGCGGCCGCCGGAGGTGCCGCCCAACGGACCCATCTGCTTCCACTCCCCGTTGCCGAAGTCGGCCACGGCGTGCATGGTGTCGGGGTCGTCGTGAGATGGATAGCCGCAGTACAGGATGCCGTTGAACGTGGTCAGGGCTGGGGCCCCCTTGCTGATGCCGGCCCGCGCGAAGGCGAGTTCCCGGCTGCTCCATGTCGAGCCGTCGGTGCTGACGAGCAGGAGGCGACCGCCCGTCGTGACGCCGACCCCGTACATCCGATCGTTGTAGCGCACCAGGGTGGACAGGGGCGTGACACTGCCGGCCCCCACCGTGCCGTACGGATTCCACGTGGCTCCGCTCAGGGTCCGGTCGATCAGGAACGCGTCCACGTTGCGGTGGACGAGGCGGAGAACGGAGCCGTCCACCCCCACCGAGGGGTGTTCCTGGGCGAGCCGGGAACCGGGAACGACGATCTCCCCGCTCCACCCCTCGGCAGCCGACCACGTCCTGGTGTACAGGTTCCGGTCCTCGCCCGGCACGAGCCGTGTCCGGGCGCGCAGGCGGTAGTGGCCCTCGGAGCTGGCGAAGTCCCAGGTGAGGGTCTCCCCGATGGCGTCCGGCGCCTCGTCCGCCCGCTGCGCGGCGAGGTGGCGCACGGCTTTGGAGGAGATGGCGATGCTCCGCTCGCCGACCAGGTCGTCGTCGTTGGTCAGCCAGCCCAGCAGCCAGGTGATCAGCGCGGCGACGACCGCGATCACGGCCGCTTCCTGGCTCTCGCCGTGCTCCGTGATGCTCCGCGCCGCCGACGCGCAGTTCTGGGCGATCTTCCACATCTGCCGCTGTAGTTCCTCGAAGATCGCCCCGTTGTCCTCCTCCCAGCATTCGATGTTCAACGTCAGGGCGTCCTGCATGAGTCCGCGGAACATACTGGCGTCGGCGGGGAAGTCCCGCGATTGGCCGGTCGCCAGACTGCGGAAGACCGGCGACCGGTAGTCGTCCTCGTAGCGGAGGTCGCTGCCCGCGCCGCTCACCCAGTAGATCTCGTCGTCGCCGCCCCACTGGTCGTTGGTGTCGCGCACGCACTCCAGCCGCAGCGGCTGGAACTCCAGTGAGATCATGCTCGCGACGGAATCCTCGGCGACGGCTGGACCGGTGAGCACCGTCACCGCGCTGCCGCCGTACTCGACCATCGCCGCGATCGCCTCCGCCGTGTCGACACTCCCGCCGTCCGGGAGGTCCGCGACGTCGACGATGGAGACGTTCGGCTGGGCGAGGATCTCCGCCGCCAGGCGGGGCAGGTCCGCGGCGAGGTCGTCGAGCGTGTACGGGGTCTCGACGTCCAACCCGGTCACGGCGTCCGGGAACAGCGCGGCGGCCGTGGACGCCGAGGCCGCGCCCCAGGCGTTTCCGCCTGCGGCGATCTCGTCGTCGGTGATAAACACGCGCAGCACCTCGACGAGGCTCTGCTCCAGGTCCGACAGGGGCAGCCCCCTCTCCTGCCGGGCGGCGGCGTGCAACGTCACCCCGGCCAGGATGTTGCGCGGCCGGTTCATCCGCATCCGGTCCGCCGCGCGCGACACGGCCGGTTCGTCGCCCAACCGCGCACGCAGTCGAGCCAGACGCTCCTCGGGGGTGGAGGCGAGTTGCACCATGGGACACTCCTCGGTTCGGTGGCCCGGTCGTCGACCACGCCCCGAGCAACCTACGAAGTGGGTGACGCGCCGTCCGTCGAACGTCACCAAATGGCCGGTTCCCGCCCCGACTCGGCCGGGAACCGGAGCAGGCGCGCACAACTCCCGCGCACGGCCACGACCTTCACGAAGAACGCCGCCTGTGTCGACGTCCAGGGCTTCCGGTAGTACCCGCCGAAGTCGACGGATGTGTCACGAGCCGCAAAGGGTTGGTCGGCGAGCCGGTCAGTGAGGATCTTGTAGCCCTCGACGTCGTCCGCGATGCGGCGCTGCCGACATCTCAGAAGACCTCTCGCGGTGCTGGCGCACCGCACGGGCCCTGCCTATTCCCCAGGGCTCGACGGCCCGGCACTTTCAAGGGATCACCGTGCGGTGTGCTCACACCACGAGGTCAACGAGCGCGACCATGCGATGGTCACATCTGTGGACCGCCCGGCATCCTCGGACATACCGGCAGCGTACGACTCAACGAACCCGCAAATCCGGGATATGAAGGCACTGAGGTCGCAGGCGTCGGTGAACAGTTCGAAGCGCAAAGACCCCGGAACCCAAAGCACACCGGGCGTCCCTGCCCTCAAACCGCTACGGGTTGACTCCCGTCGCCCTCCGGGAATCCCGGAACCTGTCGGATTCGGGTTGCGGCGCGGGGGATCGGGGTTTCGGGGTCCACGAGGGTGTTCAGCAACGGGGCGCCGGAGTTGGCGTCCAGTACGGCGATCTCCACGATGCGGGCGGAGGTGTGCAGTCCCGTGGTCTCGGTGTCGATCACGATGGCGCGACCGGGCCGGAGCATCTCCTGTGCCCAGTGCATCGTCTGTCCGAGGGGGCCCAGGACAACGAGGCGGTGGGCGAGGACCGCGCGCACCAGCCGGTCGGGCAGCAACGCGATCACGTCGGCCCGGTGCGGGCCGTGCTCGGTGGGTGCCCAGTCGACGGTCCAGCAGTCGCCCTTGTAGCTGTGGCGTGCCCAGGCGTCGACACCGTCGGCGCGCAGTCGGGTCACCAGGGCGCGGACCAGGTTCGTCCGCTCCCCCACGGGTCCGGCGAGGGTCCGCCAGGGTGAGGGGCTGCTGCGGGCGAGGCCCCTGACCGAGTCCCAGTGCAGGTCGGTCCTCGCCGCGACGCGGTCCAGGTCCTCGACGGCGAACGCCGGGGTGGCGTCGTGGTGTTCGTTCGTCGCACTCAGCAGCCCGGCCTCGACCAGACAATCGAGTTCGCGTCGACGGACCTTGAGGTATCCGGCGGCGAGTTTCGGGCCGAGCGTTCGAGGGGTGGAGGCGGGTCCGGCGATCAGCGCGGAACGGGCGTTCTCGGTGTCGCGTGCGATGGCGGAGCCACCGAGGCTTCGGTCGCGTTCGGGTTCCGGGGCCCGGTCGGCGGAGCGCGCCTTGGGCACCCCGGGCCGGTTCGCCTCGGACGCGGTGGTTGTCCGCGTCGTCTCGTTGTCGTGCACGTCGCCTCCACGCATATGCGAACGAGGCTGCCGGCGGCCACCGACACGGACCCCGCTCTGCGGGTGTCACCCCGCCGGGATGGCCAACGTGCACCATCGGCCACCGACACGGGCCGCTTTCCCGAAATCCGTGTCGGGTTCGAAGGGATCGTCGCCGCCACCCGATGTGGCGGGGCTCGGATCGTGCGTTATCCGTGATGCGTCGTCATGCGTGCACCG
Organism: Embleya sp. NPDC008237; assembly: GCF_042956465.1. Classification (NCBI taxonomy): domain Bacteria; kingdom Bacillati; phylum Actinomycetota; class Actinomycetes; order Kitasatosporales; family Streptomycetaceae; genus Embleya; species Embleya sp. NPDC008237. The sequence continues at coordinate 35,876 of NZ_JBIBGL010000024.1, read as the reverse complement.
TCGCGAGTTCAAGGAGTTCATCGCCGGTCGGTCTGCGTGGACGCAGAGGACGCCCTGAACCTCACTGCCGCGCTTCGGTAGGGGGTGCATACATGCAGGTCATCTCTCCTGTATGCCACTTCCGTGCCACTTCCGTGCCACCTCCGTGCACCCTCGGAATGGAGCACGCGTTCGGCCTCGCGAACCCGTCATGGAGGACGTCGCCCACCTCACCACCGACGTGTTGCCGCCCAGGGGCGTGGTGTCGCGTGGAGGACTCCTCAGCCGGCGCTGCGATTTGCCACGACGCGACGGCTTCACCGACATGGACGCCCGCCCGCGCCCGGTATGGCGAGGACGCGGGCCGTCGGCCGGGTTGCGCAGCTCGACAAGACGACAGCCGGCGACCGCGGGGGGCGGCCCAACCGACGCACATGGCGCCCGGCCGCGACATGACGAGCCGGGTCTGCGGCGGAGTGCGTCGGCACTTGAACACGTGCGGCTCCGTGACGACGGCGCCGCGAACGCGCACCCCACACTGCCGGTCGGATCGACGCCTCTTTGCATCCGACGCCTCGACGGCATCCGTCACAGCCGCGATCACGCCGCGGAGGAGGTTGCATATGTGCAGCTCAAGGCCCATGTGTGCAACCTCCGTGCACCCGCCGGGCACCCCCGACGGGACGGCCTCGGCACGCGGTGCGAACCCGCCATGTCACGACGGCCTCCGCTCGCCCATCGCGCGTCGCACCCCCGAATGGGCCTCCGCCCGAACCGCCCACCCGGGTCGTCCAACCCGCCCACGCCGGACGCCGATTCGGCCTCGCCGGCGCCTTCAGTCACGCCGTGCCACGGACACGCCGCCGGCACCGCCGACACGACGGGATCCCGGCATCGACCCCGACACAGCCGCCGGCCCACGCACCCGACACCGCCACGCGCAGCACGGCCTCACCACGCGCGGAGAACCCGCGTGTCGTAAACACCGCACTACGGCTCCATTACCGATGTGAGCACCCGACAGGCCAGACCGTCCCACCGAACCGTTCTTCACCCGCCCCGGTATCCCCACCCCGGCTGCGGCGACATCGCCGAGGAAAAGCCTGCCCCTTGGCGGATCGGGAGCCTGTGCTCGGGCATCGGCGCCCTCGACCTGGCCGTCGCGGATGCCCTCGGCGCGACCGTCGCGTGGCACTGCCAGTACGACACCACCGACCGCGGACAACACGCGGCCCGAGTCCTCGCCCGGCACTGGCCGGACATCCCGAACCACGCCGACATCCGCACCGTCGACTGGACCCGCGTGGAGCCGGTCGACGTGGTCACTGCGGGCTTCCCGTGTCAGAGCGTGTCCGCCGCCGGCCCGCGAACCGGCCTCGCCGCCGGCGCCGCCTCCGGTCTGTGGGTCCACGTGGCCCGTGCCCTCGATGCTCTCCGACCCCGACTCCGCATGGTGGTGATCGAAAACGTCCCCGGACTCCGCTGGACACACGCCGACGATCCGATGGGATCCCGCCCGGCGCGTGTGGAAAACACCGATCGGGCCTCCACACCACGGGCGTTGGGTGCCGTACTCGGCGACCTGGCCGACCTCGGGTTCGATGCGGAGTGGACAAGCCTGGCCGCGTCCGCGGTCGGCGCCCCGCACCGCCGCGACCGGGTGTTCATCCTCGCCTGGCCCCGCGACCGACCACCCGACGAACCCCACCCTCCCCGGCGAACCACGGCCGGACCGAGCGTTGTTGCCCACCCCGACCGCCTCCCCCTACGGCCGTAACCGGTCCCTCTCCCCCGGCGCACGAAACCGACCCTCGCTGCCCGCGCTCGCCCGCGCACACCCCGACCTCGGGACCCCCGACGGCCCGTACGGCGAGGCGATGCTCCTGTGGGGCGCCGTCCTGGGCCGGCCCGCACCCCCGGCGACGGACCGGGACAACCGCCTGGACCCGGCCTTCGTCGAATGGCTGATGGGACTGCCCCCGGGATGGGTCGACGGCCTGCCACGCCGGGCCCGGCTGCGCGTGCTCGGCAACGGCGTCGTCCCCCGCCAAGCCACCACCGCCCTGGGGCTCCTGCTCACCCGCGCCCGAACACGCCCCACCCCCAACCGGCCCGACCACCCGGACCACGAACACCCGCCCCCCCGCACGATCACCCCGACCACCGACGGATCGGAACACCACATGAGCACAGGCCGACCCCGACTACTGACGCAGAACTCGCGCATGCGCGCCCAAGGCCACTGGAACTGGACGCTCCCCGCCTGGGCCGGCCGCCTCCCGGACGGCCGCACCTACAACACGTGCCCATCCGCAGGCGTGTGCGCACAACTGTGCTACGCCCGCGCCGGGATGTACCGGGTCCCCGCCGTCCTGGCCGCCCACGAACGGAACCTCGCCTTCGTCCTCGACGATCCCGGCGGATTCGAAACCGCCATGACCCGCGAACTCGCGCTCCCCCGCTTCGTGGACGCGCACGTCCGCGTCCACGACGCCGGCGACTTCTTCGACAGGCGCTACCTGAGCATGTGGCTGCGCATCATGCGCGCCACCCCCGACACGCACTTCTACGCCTACACGAAGGAAATCGAACTCTTCAACGAGCTCGTCGTGCCGAATCCCCCGCCGAACTTCGACTGGGTGTTCTCCAAGGGCGGCATCCACGACGAAATGATCACGAAGAACACCCCGCACGCCGACGTCTTCCCGGACGAACAGGCCCTGCACGAGGCCGGATACACGCCGTTGAACGGCTCGGACCTGGTCGCGGTCTCCGGCGTGGTCCGCGTCGGACTCGAAGCCTCCCGCATCCCCCACCTGCGGAAGATCCAGGGCCGCGAGTCGTTCGGGTCGTTGCAGCGCGCGGCCCAGGACCGCGCCCACCGGCGCCGCGCCCGCACGCAGACCGCGATGCGGGAAACCCCCGGCGGCGGCCCGCGCCCCGGAAGGCGGCCGGACGATGCCTGACACCGCGACCCCCCGCCACGATCTCCAGCGGCTACGGATCGGCAGCCTGTGCACCGGGTTCGGCGGGCTCGACCACGCCGTCGTCGACGCCGTCGGCGGCGACGTGGTCTGGGTCGCCGACAACGACGCCGACGTGCGCCGTCTCCTGGCGCACCGTCACCCGCACGTGCCCAACCTCGGCGACATCCGCACGGTCGACTGGGGTCGCATCGCCGCGACGCACCCCGTCGACGTGATCGTCGCGGGCTTCCCGTGCCAGTCGATCTCCCTCATCGGCCCCGGAGGAGGCATCGCCGATGGAACCCGCAGCGGACTCTGGTTCGCCGTCATGGACGCCGTTCGCAGACTGGGACCCGAACTCGTCGTCGTGGAGAACGTCTCCGCACTCCGCCGGCGCGGCCTCGATATCGTCCTCGGGGACCTGGCCCGCGCACGGTATGACACGCAATGGACGAGCGTCCGCGCCGACGAGATCGGCGCGCCCCACCGCCGCGAAAGAGTCTTCCTCGCCGCCTGGCCGACAAGGCCTGCCCACACCCCTGGCCCGCGACGGCAAGGGCCGAGGCAACGTGCTCGGCCTGCCGGCCATCATCCACAAGCTCGCCACCGCGCCGGAATCCACCTCGGCCGTGAACACCCCCGCGACCCACGGATCACCCGATGCGCGCACGCACACGCCCACCCCACGGCGTCCACTCCTGCCGACACCAATGGCCAGCGAAGGTGCAAAAGGCAGCCCGCGTCAACGCGGCGGCCTCGCGTGCGCGTTGCCCCCCTCACTACCCGCCGCCCCACGCATGCCACGCCCACGACAGCGGCCGACCACGACTGGGGACGCTACGAAACCGCCATCCGCCACTGGGAACACACCCTCGGCCGACCCGCACCCGCACCCACCCGCCTCGGACCGCGCGGCACCCCCCAACTGACCCCCGAATTCGTCGAGTGGTGCATGGGCGTCGACGACGGCTGGGTCACCGACGTGCCCGACATCGGCCGCGTCGCCCAGATCCGCATCCTCGGCAACGGCGTCGTCCACCAACAGGCCCGCCTCGCCCTCCACCGGCTCGCCGACGAGATCGACCGCTCCGGCGTGCACAACCTCCTGACCCCGACCGCCTCCGCGAACACACCCCACCCACAGAGGTGACCGCGGAGACGGGAGGTCACCCCACCCCGGCTCCCCAAACCGAAAGGCAAGCACCCGCATGGACCTCACGAACAACTACCCCTGGCCCGACAACGACGACGACACGGACATCGAAGCCGCGTTCCTCGACGACCCGCAGGACACCGTCGACCCCATCGACCAGTTCCTGATCGAGCCGGTCCTGTTCACCCTCGACGAGGCCGCCCGGCTCCTGCGCGTGCGCAAGGGCTGGCTGGACCGCATGGCCCGCACCGGCAAGGCCGAATACACCGAGGTCGACCGAGGCCGCCGCTACTCCCGCGACAACCTCAACGCCATCGTCCTGGCCCACCTGAGGCCCGCCGACAACACCTGACCACCAGCGGCCCCGCGGCGATCCCCCGCCGCGGGGCCCACCCAAGGTCGACACCGACCTCGTTCCCCCGCCCCCGATCGACAGGACCTACGTGCCCCAACCCACACGGCATCCGAACCCCGGGCGCCCGCACTCCCCCGCCGCGCCCGAGGCCACACGCCAACCGGACGCCCGCGTGCTGAGCCTGGGCGCCGGACGTCAGTCAACCGCGCTGCTGATCCTCTCCGCCGAGGGCGTCATCCCGCGCTACGACTACGCGATCTTCGCCGACACCGGCTGGGAACCCAAGCGGGTGTACCAGCACCTCGACGACCTCGAACGCAAGATCGCCCGGCCGGCGCACATACCGATCCAACGCGTCAACGTCGGCCACATCCGCAACGACGCCCTCGACCCCACCAAACGCTACGCCGCCATGCCCCTGCACATCCTCAACCCCGACGGCACGGCCGGAATGATCCGCCGGCAATGCTCGGAGGAGTACAAACTCAAGCCGATCAAAGCGAAGGTACGACTCAACCTCGGCGCACCGCTCACCTCCAACGGGCGGGCCGGACGGGTCCCCCGAGGACGCTGGGTCGAGCAGTCCATCGGCATCAGCACCGACGAGTTCACCCGCGCGAAACCGTCCGGGGTCCTCTACGCCGTCAACGTCTTCCCGCTGCTCGACCTGGACATGAGCGCCGACGACTGCGTCTCCTACCTCGGCGAACGCGGCTGGCAGACAACACCCCGCAGCGCGTGCATCGGCTGCCTTATGTGGAATCCGGCTCGCCCTATCTTGTGGGGGTATGAGCAAGATTCCTTGGGGCAAGTACCCCACGCTCGCCGAGCATGGTCACGGTCGTCGATGGCTGGAGTTCCTGTCCAACATCGGTCGTGCACCGAACACCGTCGATGCCTACGGCCGTGCGGTCAACGACCACCTTCGGTTCTGCGCGTCGGCGAACGTCGATCCACTGGACGCCCGAGCCGACACCGTGGCCGCATGGATCGGGGAGATGCGGAGGCGTCCGAACTCCAGATCACCCAAGGTGGTCCACCTCACCTCGGGAGCGGGCCTGGCGAACGCGACCATCCAGCAACGGCTGGTAGCCGTACATTCCTTCTACGAGTTCCTGGTCGAAGACGAACTACGTGTGCGCAACCCGGTACGCCGAGGGCAGTCCGGGCGACGGACCGGTAGGCCACGCAGGGGTCTGGTGGCGAGGGTCGAGCAGGCGCCGTGGATCCCCAATGAGGAGGCGTGGCAGCGCATCCTGGTGGCCGCCGGCACCGAGCCGTTGCGCAATCGCCTGATGGTCGGGCTGGCCTACGACGGCGCGCTACGCCGCGAGGAACTCGTGCAGCTCGACGTCGAGGACTTCGACCCCGCGTACTCCTTGATCCGTCTCCGAGCGCTGACCACCAAGTCGAAGCGATCCCGCGAGGTCGTCTACGGCGTGGCGACGGCGAAGCTCTTCGCCGCATACCTGGGCGAACGACGTTCGCGCTTCGGCCGGATCACCGGCGCCTTGTTGCGTTCCGAGTCCAACCGCAACTCCGGTCACCCCCTTGGGCTTTCGAGCTGGTCGAAGATCGTCGAACGACTCGGCACCAAAGCCCAAACCCCGCAACTTTCCACGCACACCTTCCGGCACCTGCGGCTCACCGACCTGGCCCGGGCCGACTGGACCATCGATCAGATCGCCCGCTACGCGGGACACCGGGATCTCGCCACCACCATGCGCTACATCCACCTGAGCGGACGCGAGCTGGCCGCACGGTTCCAGCGCGCCAATACCGCCATCCAAACCGAACGCGAGCGCCTGCTCGCCGCCCTCATGGAGAGTCGATGAACGCCCAACCCACGCCACTGGCGGCAGTCGCACCCACGGACGGCCACGCGATCGCCGCCGCCACACGAAACCTGGACACCGCGCTGACCGCGGGCGAGTCGACGGCGTTGAATCATCTCGCCGAGGTGACACACCCCAAGTTCTCCGCGACCTGGGCGGACGGCCTCACCCGCTTGATCGACCCACTTGACCGGGTCAGCTCGGAGTGGCCGACCAAAAGCGCACGCGGGGCACGCAACCTCGTGCTCCGCGAGGTCCATCGCCGCGACACCACATACTGGGCCTGGCCGTCGGAAGTCTGGGTCGCGCTCGCCCAAACTGCCGGGGCGTACAGATTTCACGTGGTCGCCTTGGGTCACCTCTTCGGCGGACATCGTCGCCTGCACGACGAAGCTGGTGTCGTCCGCCTCGGCCGACTCGCCGACCTCGTCTTCGGCACCGAGGCCGTCACGCCGGCGCTCCGCGAGATCGAGGACACGCTCAACGCCTGGCAGACCTCGCCCCATCTCCTCGAATGGCAGGTCACCAACGCTGCCATCGACGCGCTCCTGAGCAACGGCAGTCCCCATCTCGGATCGCTCACCGACGGCCTGCTGCGAACACTCGTCGACGAGTACCGCCTCAGTGGCCGACAGAGCCGCCGTCGCGGACTCTTCAAGATCTCGCGGGTGCTCGCCGACAAGGGCATCATTCCCGCCCCGCTCCACACCAACGAAGACAAGGCCGGGCCGCAGGACGGCCCACTCTCCACGGTCCCGCCCGCCTGGGCGGAGTGGGCGCTGCGTTGGCGGCGGCTGGTGACGCACGAGCCCGGAACCATCCGCTCGATGTTTTCCGTCGTCCTCATCGCCGGACGATGGGCCGCCGAGAAGCATCCCGACGCGATCACCCCGGATCTGTGGACCCGGGACATGGCGGCCGAATACATCGCGGACACCATGCAGGCCACCGTCGGTCAGTGGGCGGGCCACAACCGCAACCGCACCCGATTCGGGCAGCCGATCAGCGCGTCCGGGCGCGCCAACCGCATCGACAGCATCCGCAGCTTCTTCTGCGACCTGATCGAGTGGGAGTGGATCAAGCCCCGCTTCGACCCGCGCCGTGTCCTCAGCATGCCGTTGTCACTGCGCGCGCAGATGGGGCCGAACCCGCGGATCATCGACGACGCCACCTGGGCCAAGCTGATGGCCGCCGGACTCACCCTGAACAGCGAGGACCTCAAGCCCTACGGCTCTCCAAGGGCACGCGACGCGGGTTGGACCGCAACCTATTACCCGATCGAGATGGTCAGGGCCATGGTCGGCGTCTGGCTCTTCGCGGGCTGCCGCGTCGACGAGATCCGCCGCTTGGACCTGGACTGCATCACCTGGGACGAGAGCGTCGACGACACCACCGGCGAACCGTTCACGGTCTGCCTGTTGCACGTTCCCCAGAACAAGACGTCCCGCCCCTTCAACAAACCCGTCGACCCCGTGGTCGGTCAGCTCGTCGACGCGTGGAAACTCGTCCGCCCGCCACAGCCCGACATCGCCGACCGCAAGACCGGCCTCAAACGGCAACACCTGTTCTGTCATCGCGGCCAACTCGTCGGCAAGGACTACCTGAACCACGACATCATCCCCGCCCTCTGCGCGAAGGCCGGAGTACCGCAGACCGACTCGCGCGGCGCCCTGACCAGCCACCGCGCACGCGCAACCATCGCGACCCAACTCCTCAACGCCGGCGAGCCGTTGACGTTGGCCGACCTTCAACAATGGCTCGGTCACAAGCATCCGGCCAGCACTCGGCACTATGCGGAAATTCTCCAACGGACGTTGACGGCCGCCTACAAGAAGGCCGACTACTTCACCCGCAACCTGCGCACGATCCAGGTCCTGGTCGACCGTGAAAGCATCCTCACCGGAGCCGCAGCCGGAGGTGAACAGCCATGGAAGTACTACGACCTCGGCGACGGATATTGCAGCTATGACTTCTTCGCCAAGTGCCCGCATCGACTCGCCTGCGCACGCTGCCCGTTCTACGTTCCCAAGGAATCGAGCGAGGGTCGGCTCATGGCCGTCAAAGACGGCATCGACCGGATGCTCGAACAACTCACCCTCACCGAGGACGAGCGAGAAGCTCTGGAAGGCGATCGTGAAGCAGTCGTCGCACTCGCCGGGCGCCTTGCCGACGTCCCCACACCGGCCGGCCCGACACCGCAAGAACTCGGCACCGCCGGCAGCTTCATCCCACTGACCCAACTCGTGGAGACGATTACGCCGCGCGGGCATCAATCAGGCGACCACCCGTAGTCCGCCACGAGACAATCCACCCCCCGTCCGGGGCCGTCGCACGCGTGGTGATCACAGGTAATCGCGCCAGAACGGCACCGTGGCTCGGGGGCTCCAATCCCCGGAGCGTTCGGGCCGCGGTTCTTCGAACTCCTGGCTGACGTAGTCGACCAGGTCCGTTCCGTAGTAGATGACGTCCCAGCCTCGCATCGACAGGACCGGGTGGCCGAAAGTGCCGCGTCCCGCCGGCAGGAACCGGTGGGCGTAGACCGGGGCCATCCTGGGCACCTCGGCCAGGCTCAGCCGCGCCCTCGCCACGGCTGCCTCGGGCGTGTCCGGCCGGTCGCCCCAACCCTCTCGCCAATGCCCGTGCCGGATATCCCCGAGCAGGCAGTCCAGCGGCCAGTCGAGGTGCGCGCGAAGTTCGTCGGGATCGCCGTTCCGCCAATCGGGCCAGGGCTTCTCCCAGGTCTGGCCCTCCTCGGTGGGCTGTCTCACCGGCAACCCTGTCGCGAGAAAAGCGCGATGGTCGTCGGCGAACTCGAATCCGAATTCACCCTCGATCCGGGCGAACTCGGCGTCGGTCAGCCCTTCTTCGATCTCGCAGCAGTCCAGCCTTGCCAGGCGCCGCGCGGCCTCTCTTCCCAACCGGGAACCCTCATCACCAATCACGTCCGCACGGTAGCGCGAGCGCCTGATCGCGACGTCGTCGACCAGCCTGAGGCAGTTGACCGTCTCGGTTCCAGTCCACCCACCTCGGCGACCTACTCACCCCCAGGACGCGGCTCGTCTAACCCATCGAAAGCGCATCCCAGTCCCTCATCGACCTCAACTGGAAGGTCACGGTCCTGTCTCGATTCTCAATAACATGCCCATTCCACGGAAACGCCTACTGGCGCGACATGCGCGACAACCACCCGCAGGAGTGGGCGGACGCCGTGGCCTTCGATCGGGCCATCCGCAACGGCAACGCCCGCGGTAACGCCAAGGGCCGGCAACTCCGCGGGCAGGCCTACCTCCACCGGTCCCTCATGCCCCTGGACGAAGCGCCACTCGACGGGCCCGCCCCGCACCGCCCCCGCCGCCGCCGCGCCACTCCCCCTCCCGAGATCCCGGACGAAGAACTCGAGGAGGGCGACCCGGACGGCTGCTCGCCCTGGAGTTGTCGCTCCGGTTCCCCCGTCCAACACGTTCAGAGCCTGAACTGACGCTGCGCCCGGTGGCGGAGGCAACCCGCTTCCGCCACTGGTCCCGGCTTCGAAACCCTTCGGCGCGATGCCCCGGCCGCCGGCCAACCCCGCGGCTCTCCCAATGCATCGCTGCTCCCATCGCTCCCCCGCCACGCCCGTGGTCGAACTCCGGGCGTGCGCTGCGCTGCGCAAGGAGACCATGGATCACTAGCCCGCACCCATTCCCCCGCCGAACGGCATCGCCTCTCGACCCGCCCCGTCGGCCGCCACGCCCTAATCGCGTTCACGCTGCGCGACCTGGTGCACGAACGCGGGGGCACAACCGCGGTGTTCGTCGCGCTCGGGATCGGCACGATCCTCTCGTTGAGCCTCGCGGATCCCCACTTCGCGGTGGCCGCGCTGCCTCGTTCACGGTCTCCGAGGTCGCCGACACGGCGGTCTACGCGTCGTTGCGGTCCCGCAGCCGTCTCGTTGCGATCGGCACGCCAAACTGGTGGGCGCGGTCGTCGACAGCGTCCTATTCCTGAGCATCGCGTTCGGCGGCCTGGCCCTGCTCCCCGGCGGGAAGCCCACGCTGACCACCGAGACGGTCACCGAAGCCGTCGAAGGCCTTCTGGCCCAGGCCGCCCAAAGACGGAACTGCCGCCACCGTCACCGCTCTCGCGAACCAGCTCGGCGTCCAACGCCAGACTTTCTACCGCGACTTCGGGCCCGCCGTCACCGACTTCCTCTCCCAAGACGCCACACGACACACCCGCCAACCACTGCCGCCCAAAGATTCGACCAGCGACCGCGAAACCATCGCCCGACTCCGCAGGGGGAAGGACGAACTCACCCGCCACCTGCACATCTAAGAAGACCACATCCGCCGTCTGACCATCGAGAACATGAAGCTGACCGCAGAGGTCGAACGACTCACAACAGTGCCCCGGCTGAGCACGTTCCGCGCGTCTCAAGATCAGTAACGCGCGGCCACCTGGATGTCGGCAGCGATCTTCTCAAGGTCCACCAACAGGAACTCGAAGCGGCGCTGACGCTTCACCCATGCCCCTGCACTGCCGATGCGCTGGCCGCCTGTCTCGCGAAGGGCGGCCGCCTTGCTCTTCGGGCTCTCATGCGCGGCGAAGTTGCGCAGGGCGACCAGGCGGTTGATCGCCGTCCGATGCTTCGGATCCTTCACAACCTGGTGGAGGTAGTGGGACGACCCCACAAGCTCCTTGATCAGCTTGCAGAGACCGCTCTGACCACCCTTGAAGTCGAAGTATCCGCCCCCGGTGACCAGATATTCGCAGACCTCGTCATTGAGATGCCGCGGGAAGTTGACCCCGGTCGTCGCGCTGATGGTGGACGTGTCGTTGTTGATCGCCGTCACTAGGCAGTCCAGCATCAGCTTCTCGAAGGCCACGGCTGTCTTGACGAGTGCAGCTTCATACACCCAGGTCATCGCCTGATCTGTGAGCTTCGCGGTCTCAGCCTCACAGACGAAGTCCCAGATGCGCTGCGAAGCATCCAAGAAGTTCTGAGCTGCGAGCTTTCCACTCTTCTTCTTCGGCACACCTGGACGTTAGCCAAGGTTAAGGCCCCCCGCAGCGGAATTGATCTCCCAGCCTGCGGCCAACGGACAGCTCCTGCCCGGGTCGTCGTCGAGACGGCCTGCCGGATCGGGTTCGTGCCGAAGGACGCCACGCAACTGGCGCAGGAGTTCGACTTCACCGCGTGGCGCGTCCACCCGCGGTTGCGCCGGGCGTTCGCGGCGGCCTTCACGGAACGCACCAGGCCCGGCGGGCCGGTACGCACCGCCGCATCCGCCTACAAGACGTTCCGCACCTTGCGCAGTTTCGCGGACTACCTGGGCGATCTGACGACACCGCCCCGACGGCTGCGCGGCACCCGCCGCGGCACCCGACTCGCGCTGCGCACCCTAACCATCACGCTGCCCCGCGTCACGGCGCCGACGTGGTCGCCTTCGAGGCCACCGCCTCCATGAAGGCGAGCCTGCTGGTCGAAGTACGGCGATTGTGGAACCACCGCGACCGGCTGCCCGGGCCACTGCGGCTTCCCGCCGCCGAACCGTGGCAGGGAGAGGACCTCCCGCCCTGCTCGGTGGCCACGCCCGGAGGCCACGGGAGAACCGCCCTCCGCCAGCCCCTCGGCCGCCGCCTGCGGCGACAGCCCCCGCTGCCGATTCCATATCCCGTGCACCACGACCAACGCCACACGCCGCCTCCGCCATCGCGCGCCCCGACCGGGCAACACCCCCACCAAGGGCCGAGAGCGGAACATGCGGTTTGGTGCACTTGCCGGTACCGCCTATACGCAGCTCGGGTGCGGAAGGTGTCGACAACTGCCACTTGGCTTAGGTGGCGACTTTTGCAGGCAACAACACCCGACCTGCGAGAGAACGATGGCGTGGTCATACTCGAGCCGTCATCAACCCGGTTGTGGTCCCTCACATCGGAGCGAGTCGAACTGCATGACTTACGCCCTGGCGTGGCGTACGTGCCTGCTCTCGACCGCTCGGCGAGCATGAGACGCAACTCGATGCTCGGGTCGGAAGCAAAGCCTGCCCACACGCCCCGTCGAGCCGACCAGCCTTACGTGTTCATGTCCCGCAGGGATCACCAGGTGTGGGAACGACTGGTCGGCTCCGCGTAGGGACTGCGCCGATGCCATGTCTCCGGGTCTCTCAAGCCGTTTCCTGGGATCCCCGCGTGGGTCCTTTCGCGCATAGTCACCGCTGTGTGTGGTTGCGGAGCCGCGTCACCATGCACGCGAAGCGGCCTCACCATTTCCGGGAAGTGGTGAGGCCGTTGTTCATTGCGTCAACGCCTGACGCACGTTCCGGAACCTATTCGGGCCGGGCCTCATCGGTAGGCGCGGTCTTGCGTCGACGACGATCGCCGGCGAATTGCTTGCGTTCGAGAGGCGGGAGGAACGTGTCGAGCGCCGTGTTCAGGAGTTCCGAGCGGGACACGTCAGTGTCGAGATGCTCGCCGAGGGCTCCGACCATGATGTCGACTATCCCTCGGTTTCCGACTGCCATCTTTGCTTGCCACGGGATGTTCGATGCTTCAGCGGCACGAGTCGGATCGTCGTACGCCTCGAAGAGTCCGTCCAGTTTGGGCGCACGTGCGTCCAGGACGCGGCCGGGAAGTTCCTGAAAGGTGGCCGTCACGGCGTCCAGGAGTACACGGCCGTTGTCGTAGTCACGCAGTCCGAGTTCGACCTGCTTGCGACGCTGATAGGCCTGAATGCGCTTCAGGAGCACGTCGTTGACGTAGACCGTCACAGGAGCCCGACGCGATGTGGCACCGCTTGTCCGCCGCCTACGAGCGGCTTCGACGGCGTCGAGTACATCGGCGATCTGCTCTTCCCGAGTCAGAATGGGGGTCGAAAGTTCAACCGAAAGTGCCGGATAGTCGCTGTCGCGCAGACGACTTTGCCGGGCAGATGGCGGCTCTTCGCTCTGGCTTGACTGCTGTGGAACGGGCGTAGGTAGCGGTGCCGGAGCGGGCGCAGGGGGCGGGGGCGGTGGCGTCGCGTTGCCCTTCGCCGCCTTCTTGAACCTCTCTCCGACACCGGTTGTAACGCCGCCGCTGTAGCTTTCCGTGTCGGTCACGCGGCCTCCTCCTCGCGTACCGCTTCTGCCAGAACGGCCAGCTCACCGAAGATGTCTCGGTAGTCACCGGCCAGACGTACCACCGGTGAGTCCTCGCTTTCGGCACCTGGACGGCGGCGCTTGCGCAGCTCGTCCTCCAGCTCGAAAGTCACCTTTCCGAGTTCCCTTGCATCGACCGGTGTCGACGGTACGTGACACACCTTCGCCTTGAGAGTGGGCACAACGCCACCCAGGACGCGGTCGATTCGTGCTCTCGCCTCACGCTCCATCTTGGGCGCAACACGGGGGAGGTCGAACAGGACCACGCTCAGCAGCGTCAGGCTGGGGTTCATCTCCACCGCCACGCTGTATCGGTCGGCTACTTCCGCGAGTCCATCGATGCTTGCACTGTCCGGCTTCGTCGGCACGACCACGAAGTGCGCGGCAGGATATGCGAGGCTCTGCAGAACCAAGTTCTCAGGCGGGCTGTCGATCACGATGCGCGCGTAGTGCTGCGCGATGGGGAGAATCGCGCAAACGAGCCGAAGGTTCGCGCGGGGTCCTTCCTGGCTGATCAGGCCGGGCATCAGCGACTCGACTCGTAGGAGGTGACTCCCTCCTTGCACCAGATCCAGTCCGGGACGGACGTCCCGGAGAGGCTCCAAGGGCTCACCGTCGACGATCGCTCGGTACAGGTTCCAGCCGTCATCGTCGCGTGACGTGCCCTTTGTGCCGAAGTCTTGGCGTGAGTTTCCCTGCTTGTTCAAGTCGATGTGGAGCGTGCGCAATGGCTCCACGCCTTCCTCGGCGGCCTGACGGACGCAGGTAGCAGCGCTGTGAAAGGACTGGTGTGCCGAGAGTGTGGACTTGCCCGTCCCGCCCTTCCCGTGCGCCCAGACGTAGGTGTCGAAGGGCAGATATTTCCAGTACTCGGCAGGCAGGGTGCTGGGTGTGTACATAGGGGTGGTCGGTCCCACTGGTGTTCGTCCGCCTCTCTGTTCTTCTATACGCGGGCTCGCATCAAGATCGCTGGCCGCATTGAATCAGAATCGAGGATGCCCATGCGGCTGCATTCGGTACCGCTGGCGGCACGACACCTGGTTCCACATGCGGACATGCATGCACGCCTACAACTGCACTGACCTGCAAGAACACCGGTACATGAACATGGTTTCCACCAGCCTCGCAAGTCTTCGGACGAGTCGAGCAAGCGAGGCGCCTTCCGGCGTGTCGCAATGCGATTTCCGAAAGATCAAAAGAAGCCGCTGACCAGCGCATGAAAAGCCCGAAAAGTCGGACGTTCTCGGCTCCGAAAACCGCCCCTGACCTGCATGAATCCCGCCTAAGGGTCCAGCGCGCCAAGGTTGGACCGATCGCCCCGGCGGGCGGTGCCAGGCCCTCCCAGGGGCCTTCAGAGGCTTCGAGCGGCCCGACTCGGGCGATGTCGACCCGCGAAGATTCTGTGACGTCGTACAAAATCCGACTATCTCTATCTAAAGCCTCAATCACGTTGATGCCATCTGATGGATGGAAACAGGCTGTTAGTCCAATATGAGCACTGCTCTGTTGCGGTAGGGGGTAGGGCTGCGCGGACCGTCGGCTACAACGCAAAAAGGCCCTCCCCGTTCGGGGAGGGCCGTGGTGAGGACGCGGTCGTGCAGGCAGGCGTGAAGACCAGGGTGCACCTCGGGGTGGGTCCCTACGGAGTGCGCATTTCGCCGCGCAAACGCTTGACTTCCGTTTCGGCCCGGTCGGCCCGCCAACGATGGTGTTCGAGCGCGGCGCACGCCTGCTCGTAGGCCCATCGGGTCGGTGCGGGCTCCTCGGGGTCGCAGGGCGCTTCGGCTCCGTCAAGGTCGCCGCCGGTATTCCCTGGGCTGCGGCCCGGCCGACGAGTAGCCGCACTTGGTCCAGACAGCCGTCCGCACGCCGGACCCGGGCCGAAAGATCGGGAACGTCCTGTCGGGCCTGGACGATGAATGCGATGTTCACGACGACTTGCGCCTCGTTCCGCGCGGTCTCCGGGTCCGCGGGTTCCGCGCCGTCGACGGTCGCGATGGCCGTCGTGTAGGTGATGTCGCCGGGGCCGTTGATTTGGAGACCTGCGACGATGATCGCGTGGCCCTCCACGTGTGCCCACGGCGGCGGTGTGGCTGCCACGTGGCGGGCGTCGATCTCGTCGAGTTCGGATGGTTGTTCCGTGTGGACCACTGCGGACTCCCTGGATGGTGGGGCACTGCGACCCGGCCCGGTTCGGTCGGCGTTCAGGTGGAGGGCGCCGGTCGGAGGCCGACCGGCGCGACGGAGGGCTGCATGTGCGGCTTGGATCGTCGAGCGAACAGGTGCTCTGGCACGTTCCGTTCGCTAGACGGGCACGGGAACGCCGTTGGGGGTGCTGGGGGAGTGAGTGGGCATCACCTCGAGGCCGGCCCGGAGGCGGTCTGCGGTCCTCCCCCAGCGCATCGCGATCAAAGGCGACCCGGGGTCACCATTGTTCTCGCGTGCGGCTGCGGCCGCATCGAGAGCGTCTGCGAGCTCGTGGACGGATCGCGCGTTCGGTACGTCTATCATGATACGAATCATGATCTTCTTCCTGTGACGGTCGATAATTCCGGAATCGGTCTCTCACAAATCACTCACTCGTGCCGACCTCCGGCGTTCGTCCGAGGAGTCGCTGCGAGCCTGCCCTCGAGGGCAGGCTCCGCGTGACGGCCCGTGCGCGATTCCCTCGGTCAGTCGGGGCTTCTGGGGGAGGGGCGGAACGTCGGCAGTCCCAACCGGACGCTCTCCCGCGCACGTCGGTCCCTGCCCGAGCGGCAACACGGGACAACCGTCCGCAGAACCGGTGGGCTCCGCGGTGTCTCAGGTTGCGGGCCCCCACGGTCGCCAGCGCCTCCCGAAGCCAGGTCCTCGCGTCGCCACCGGCGCGCGGGACAGGAGCCCCCAGGCGGATCAGCATGGCCTCGACGTACTCGTGCCCCTGCTCCTGACGACGCACTTTCTGGGCCGCCCGGTCGTTCAGCACCACGCCGTTCGGAAGCAGCTTCATCGTCCGCGGTTTGGCCCGGCCCATGTAGACCGCGTTCGTGGCTTGGTAGATCGTCCCCTCGTGCCCGACGGCCACGAGGCTCCCGCGGAGACGTCCCTGCACGGTACGGGGTCGGCGAAGGAGACGACTCCACGCACACCGCGACCGAGCAGCGGGCGAGGAACCAACTCTCGGCGTTCGCCGGGCAGTCGTCCGTGAGGACGAACCGTGAGCATTCCAGCGATTCGACGTACGGTTCGAGGCCAGGCAGGGGCCGCGTCAAGACGGCCTCCGCGACCGGAATCCCGAACACCGCGACTCCGCACAGTCGGTGTTCCCCGGCGTCGGTGTCGTACAGGCCGAAGCGGAGGCGCGCGGTCCCATTTATCTGCATCTGTCAAGTGGATTCGCAGGTAATTGGCCATGCAGTGTTGAAGGCATATCAGACACGGTCTGCTGACCGCAGCATCGACTACGATCGGCTCCGCGACAAGGTGCGCTAGAAGGAGGGCTGTGAGTTGACCCGACGGCCGCGTTCGAGGACTCGCAGTCGGTGCGGGCAACGGCGAACATCCGCCCGCCGGCGTCCGGCTGGGACAACCCCCACAAGGTGGACGCCCGCAAGCGGCACTTGGTGGTGGACTGTCTCGGCTTGGTCCTGGCCGTCCCGCGACGCGGCGCCGGTTTCACCGTCCACGTCGCCCTATCCAACGTCCTTGCCGTTGGCGATGCCGACTGGCGCCACCCCGCTGCCGACGGCGTACGCGCGGTTGCCTACGACGGAGGTGAGGGCGAACACGCCTCGTGTGTTCAGGCCCCCTACAGAAGTCGTCCGCCCGTATCGACGGGATATTGATCAGAAACTCATGGGGTTCTCGTCCAGGACGTAGCGGACGTGCGGGCCGCCGAGGTAGCCGCAGACGATGTGTGGCTGGCGTTGGCGTCTGCGGAAGAACCGGCGGGTCTCGGCGGCGAGCTCGTCCTGGTCGCGGGCCCGGTGTTGTCTGGGCAGGCTGTGCTTGAGGTCGGCGTTGACCAGCTCGTCGGGGTTCAGCTCGGGTGAGTACGGGGCTCGTCCGTGCGTTCGCGCCGGGATCCGGCCACGCATGTGCAGCGAGCCGCAAGGCAGTTGCCCCCTGCGACTTCCGGGCCGGTCAGTGCCCCTCGGCTGCTGCCAGCCCGCGACGCCGGACCGAATGCCGTAACGAACCATCCACCACGCTTTGCCCCAGCATGTATGCCGATACGCCTTCCTGTGCTGGTAAGCGGCAACTAGCCTGAAGGCAGATCGCGCCGAACACTGGGGGGCTGATGGAAGTTTCTTCCAGTACACCCATGTTCATCGGACGTGCCTGGCTCGCCGAAGCGGTGCGGCGCTGGGCCGCTTCCGACGTGCGCTACCTCTTTCTGACAGGGCAGCCGGGAACCGGGAAGTCGGCGGCCGTCGACCATCTGTGGGGTGGCGAACCGATACCCGGGCTGGCCAGCGGGGCTGTCTACCAGTGCCGCGCGAACTACCGGCGAACCTGCGATCCCGTACGGTTCGCGGAAGCACTCGCCGAGCAGTTCAGCCGTACGCTGCCCGGATTCGCCGATGCCCTCATGCAGGTCAGTACGGAGCTGTCCGGGCGGTCGGGCGAGGTGCACATCGAGGGCTCCGCCTCAGCGACGACGGTCCACCCGGAGGGATCGGTCATCGGAGTGCGCGTCTCGATCTCGAACGTCTCCGCCGACGAGGCTTTCGACCGGCTGGTTGCCCGGCCGTTGGAGCGCGTCACGCTCCACACGAAACCGATCGTGGTGATCGACGCCCTCGACGAGGCCCTGACCTACCGCGGCCACCGTACGATCGCGGAGCTCGTCCTCGAAGCAGGTGCGGACCTGCCGCTGCGCTTCGTCATCACCTCTCGGCATGACGCTCGCATCATCGCGACGATGGAGGTCCTTGAGGGGGTGTCGTCACTGGACCTGGTGGGCGACGCCCCCGACGCCGACGCGGATCTGGTGGAGTTCGCTCTCCACCGGCTCAGGGACCTCGTCGGGGACGCCGGGGAACGGGCGGAGCTGGCCCGGAAGCTGGCCGCCAACGGGGCGGGCAACTATCTGTACGTCCACCACCTCACCGCGGAGTTGACAGCAGGTACGCGCGACCTGGCAGAGCTCGACGACCTCGCCCTCCTGCCCCGCGGGCTCGAAGACCTCTACCAGCAGTTCCTCCGCAGGGAGATCCGACCGCTCGCCAATGCCGCCGCGGAGGACCGCTGGCGCGAGCAGTTCAGGCCCGCTCTGTCGCTGCTGACGTCGGCTCAGGAGGGCGGCTTCTCCGTCGGACAGCTCGCCGAGATCCTCGGCAGCACGGAGCAGAGCGTCATGGACGTCGTCCGAGTCCTCGGACAGTATCTGGTCGGCCGGCCCCGCGGTCCGTGGACCCTCTACCACCGTTCGTTCGCCGACTTCCTCCTGCACGGTCCCGACCCCCATCTCGATGCGGCCGAGGGCCACCAGCGCATCGTCGACTACGGCTTCGAGCAGTGGGCCGGCCACTGGGAGGCCTGCGACGACGCCTACTACCTGCGGCATCTCCCCGATCACGTGATGACGGCACTGGAGTACCCGAACCTGACGCGTGCACAGACCAGAACGCTGCGCGACCGGCTCTACGCACTCGCCACCTCAAAGGAATACCTCGCTGCGCAGAGCGTTTCCGCCCCAGCGCGCGAACCGCACCTGGCGACCATCGGGCTGGCCCTGGATTCGTCGCTGGGCTCTCGCGAGTACGAGCGGGTGGTCCTCCTGGCGCTGGCGCTGGTGGACGCCCAGTCCGCCGCCGACTCGCTCACCCCGGTGCAGGCCGCGCTCGACTGGGGTGTCGAAGCCGGGGTCGCCAAGGCCAGAACGTACCCGGAAGAGATTTCCCTGCTCTGGCATCTGCTGATCATGGCCGCGCTCGGGCTGCAGGGCCGCAGAGAAGCACTTGCGGTGCCGAACATCGTGAAGCGCTCCGGGTTCGACACTGTCAACCAGGAGTGGTCGTCGGCCGCCGCGGCGCTCGTGGCCCCGTTCGTGCCCGTCCTGGGCTCCGACGATCGCCTCGGAGCGGTGCTGCGGATCGCCGACGACGCCATGCTCGGCTATCTGGCGATGTTCCTCCTGGAAGGCGTCGCCCCGGACTGGTCGATCGTCCCCGCGCTCCTGGTCGAGGAGGGCGTCGTACGAGCGCGGGCGATCACGGAGATCCTGTCCCGTGCCGCGTTGGCCGAGGAGAACACCGAGGAACTGCCCGCCCTCGGCGACCTGGTCATGGAGGACTACGCCCGCCGACAGGGACAGATAAACCGCATGCTGGGGCGGGACGGCGAGGAAGCAGCCCCGCTCAAGACGTATCTCCTCACCCCGGACGTTCCCGACTCCGTACTCGTGGCGCAGGCCGTACGCGGCGAATTCCAGGAGGCTTGCCGGGAGTTGACCGATTCCGATGGCATCTACCACCACCTCACCGGCGCGGACGCGGTCCTCCTGGGAATGATCGTCGATGCGGTCCTGCACGGCGGGGAGGCTGCCGACAGGGCGCGCGACGCCGGCGAGGAGGCGCTCCGGCAGCAGCCCGGACACGTGTGGAGCATCCTCCACTACACGACCTATCTGCGCGGTCTCGGAGATCCCCGGGCTGCGGAGCTCCTCGACCGGATCGTCGGGCTCTCGCACACCAACGACGATGACGACTGGTACTGGGAAATGTACCGGGGCCACATCGACCCGTTCCACGGTCGGTGCGACGTCGGCCTCAAGTTCGCCGTGATCCGGGAACTCTGTGCGGCCGGGAGAACGGTGGCAGCACGAGCCGAGGCCGAATACCTCCGCGAGGGAAATCCCGCAGAATTCATCCGCGCCCTGTCCTACGTGCGGAACGCGGGGCCCGACGAGGACACGGCACAGGA
Organism: Embleya sp. NPDC008237; assembly: GCF_042956465.1. Taxonomy (NCBI): domain Bacteria; kingdom Bacillati; phylum Actinomycetota; class Actinomycetes; order Kitasatosporales; family Streptomycetaceae; genus Embleya; species Embleya sp. NPDC008237. The sequence goes on along the minus strand of NZ_JBIBGL010000024.1, from coordinate 15,564 downwards.
AGCTCTGGAGTCGGCGCGGCACGCAGCCGCCGCGACCCCGGACAACCTGCACAGCCAGGCGATGCTGGTCCTGGCCGACGGTGACCTCGCGAGGCTGATCGACACCATGGCCAAATCGCTGGTACGGGTCGACAGTGCGCCCTTGCGGGGCATCACCGCGTGGTCCTCGCTGGCCTGGGCAGCCCGTCTGAGAGGCGACCAGGAGCGAGCCGCGGCGCTAGGGCGCCTGGCTTGTGAGCAGTTCGTCCGGCTGCCCGAGGAGTACCGCCTACCGCGGACGAGGGACCGCATCGTCCGCAACCTCCTCCGTGCCCGCCAGTCCGGTGCCGCGGCCACCGTCCTCAACACCCCCACGACACATCGGGGTTCACGGGTCCTTCTCCCCCTGGACGACGTTGAACACGACTTGATCATGAGTGGGGAGGTCGAGGAGCTGAAGTTGCTGCGCAGCGCGGTGGGTCGTATCCCCGACCCGGCCGATGGCGAGTCCCTCCAGTCCCAGGCCCGGCTGATGAGCTTCCTGCGGGCCAACGGCGACTTCGAGGCTCTCGCCGGCCTCCGATCCGCCACGCGCACGCGGCTCGAAGACGCCATGGAACGGATGACTCAGGAGATCGGGCGGGAACAGCATCAGTACTTCGACAGCGACAGCGACGAGACCGAGGCCGCCCGGCTGGCCCTGCTCGCCGCGGACCTTGGCGAGCCCGAAAAGGCAGAAACCGCCGTGAGCCTCATGAACTCCTGGGCGTACAAGGCCGAGATGCGCAGTGATGGCTGGGACGCCTTCCGGGGGCACTTCCCGCGCAGCGACGAGACGCGGCAGGACTCCGACAACCGCTACAGCCGACGGTCGCACGTGGCCGCGCATCTGGCCGAGGCGTACCACCGCAGCGGCGACCCCGCGCGGGCCTCGGCCACCTTCAGCGAGGCCCGCAAGCTCGCGACGGTGGTCAGGACGGCATCGTCGCGCTCACTCGCGTTCTCCCGACTGACCGAGTTCGCGGCCCGATGCGGCTGGTACGCCGAGTTGCGGGCGATCTGGCCCGAGGCCACCCGGGCACGTGACAGTTGGCTGGGTGCCGCACCCGAGATGCTCGTGGTCACCATCCAGCAGGGCGGCGCACCGGCGGCCGACGCCAGAGAAGCCTTCGACGTCATTCTGCGAACGAGCAGCCTCACCAACCTGGACCATCTGGACCTGCTGAGTCTGGTGGCGGTGCTGAGCCCGGAGTCCGACGTCGAAGCCCGGCTGCTCGCCGCCTTCCCCGCGCGATGACCCCGGCGGAGGCCGAGGCCATCACCGGTCTCCAGCACGTCGCCGGCGCGCAGGGCATCCAACTGCCCCGGGCCGTCACCACGCTTCTCGGTACGTCCCTGTTGTGGTCCGGCGGCACCCCGACGCACAACTCGCTCACGCCCGGCTACCCGCCGGTGGAGTACTCGTTCTCCACCTGGCAGCCCGAGGAGTTCCGCATGGCCGCGCAGCTGTTCGCGACCGTCTCCGCGCCGGAACGCCTGGTCAGGACAGTCGACTTGACCTGTGACCTGGCCGACCGCAGCCCTTGGGCCGGTTCCCTGCGACGAGTTGCCTGCGCCCCTCTCCCCTCTGGCCCGAAGCGATTCGGCGCCTTCTTCGGGATGACCGCCGCTGTGGAGGGCCTCACCGGTCTGGAGACCTACCTGGAGGCGGTGGAGGAAAATGAGCTGCTGACACCACTGCTGCCTGGCCCGTTGCGCCAGGCATTAAAGCCGTCGCTCGGGCCGGCGTTCACGGGAATCGGAATCCGCCGTGGCACGGTGAGACGGCGCGCGTACCTGGCCGTCACGCGCGACCTGGAGACGCCCACACTCCTCCGGGCCCTGGGCGCATGCGGACCGTCCGGCCACCTCACGGACGTACTCAGGTCACTTGGTGACGTGACGAAAGGGCGTCGCGTCCTTCCCGCCCGCACGGTCATGGTGACCTCGGCAGATGATGACAGCACTTGGAGCGTGGAACTCCACGCCAAGTCCTACGGTTGGGACCTTGGCTCACTCCCAGGCCGACTCCCTCGTCTGCGGAACGCGGCGTTTCGCCGGTGGACGTCAGCCATCGGTGGCCGCCGCGCCCTCGCCACGGTGATCAGCATCCGCTTCAGCCAGGAGTACGGCCCTGGGATCGCGGTGTACGCGGTACCCGCGTGGGCCCGTCAGCCCACATCGCCGGCGTCGAGGCCGATGGCCTGCCCGCCCTCCTCCACCGAGTCGCTGCGCACCCTCCCGGTGGCGGATCCGGACGTGATGTGGCGCGCCCGCAACCCCGCCACGTAGCCACGGACCTCCTTCACCACGGCTTCGCCGGTGAGGTCGACCCCGTCGGCGCCCCGGTTCTCACCCCGGAACACGATCGGCTGCCCGTAGACGGTTTCCAGAGTCCGGCGTAGTGCGTCGACGAGCTCGACGACCTGGCGGTCGTTCGGATCGACCGCGTCGACCCCCTGGCCGTACTCGCTGAGATCCCGACGGAGTTCCCGCAATTCGGGTTCGAGTTCGTCGGCCCGTTCGAGATCCACGCTCAGCACTCCGGCCGGCGTCTCGAACAGTTCCGACGGGAGCTCGGCGGTCGCCGCCCGCCGCTCCCTGCGCTGCTTCAGCACTTCTCCGGCCTGACCGTAGAGGAACTTGACCCCCTCGCTGAGCGCCAGTGCTCCGATGGCCGCCAGAGTGATCGGATCCACCATGTTCGTTGTCCCTGCCTTGAGGGTGAGTACGACGTGTACCGACTGCCCGGCGGTCGCCTGGAGATCGGCGGCATCGAGGCCGGGCAGATTCCCGGCCTACGACGGTTTGGTGCTGGTGCTGACGCCCCAACGCGTGCAGGCCGTCATCCATGAGTACAACAGATCGGTCCCTTTGCACTCTGCCGGTTCGGGTCCGGTGACCGAAAGGCAGACCCTCAAGGCCGTAAACCGGCCACCGTGAGGGGACGTGTGGGTCGACACCGTCGCAGACGTCTGCCGGCTGGCGGCGCGCGTGTCTTGAGGATGGACAGCCCGAGGGCACTTCGCCAGAGGCGGGACGCCCTGCGCCGCCTCGGCATCGAGGAGGCGGAGCAGCTCGTCGACGCGGACTCCGCGCTCCTCGACTGGCAGGGCCTGCCGCACGACTACGGGTGGGGCGCCGGGGTGTCGCGGAATCGTTCCGGCCCGCCTTCGCCGCGGGCCCGCGATGGCAGCGGCTCCTCCACCAGCCAGTGCAGGAACCGCGCGAGCTGCCACACGGTGATCTGGGCCCATTCCAGGCGGTGGAAGGTGCAGTACGACAGGTACAGCGCCGCTCGCCCGGCGTAGGTCCTCTCCGTGTTGTAGGCCCGGCCGGCGTCTCGCAGACCTGCGAGGAACAGCGAGCCTTCGTGGTGGAGGGCGTAGTCGTCAGTTCCGACGATCACCCACCCTGTCTTGTTCTGGGTCAGCGTCGCCCGCTCTGCGCGGAACGACCTGACAAACGTGCCTGTGATGCCAAACACCCCTTGGATACTGATGATCCGGCCAGTTCAGCATGCATGTGGCTGACGTGGCTGTTGGAAAGATCACGGTGAAAATAGACGGAAAGGAGCCGGAGTAGTGGTGCTCCAGCACGAAGGACTTGGCAGGCTTCTCGGCGAGGTCCTCGGGCATCGAAACCGCCCTCGCTGAGGTGGCACCACGCGTGCCGCCTGGCGCGCGACCGCTGACACCACTCCGACGCGGTCGGGATCTCGGCCAGGCCGGCGAAAGGCAGGACGTCTTGGACGGCGTTCATCACCGCCGGCTTCACCGCAAGGCTCCTTGGAGCGGGCGGCATCGTTGCAGTTGGTCGGTCGTCGTGGCGTCACGCTCCCACGCGGCCTCGAGAATGATCCGTTCGGCCCTCGCCGCGCTGTACTGGGAGATGAGGTAGGGCACTTGCCGGTCGAGGCCCGCATTGTCGATGTCCGCTGCGGCATGTCCAGCTGCGTCGTAGAGGGCGTCTGCGGCGTCGTCGTCGACGGCGCCGGATGCGTTGCAGGCGTAGCGACCGGCGGCGTCGTGTACGGCCTCGTCCAGGTCGACGGCGTCGACGCCGAGGTTTCGGGCGAGGAGGAGCAGGTGGTGGATGTCCTGGGCCTCGCGTGGGTCTGTGTCGGTTTCGATGTCGAGCATGAGGAGTCTCCCGCGACCGCGGTGGCCGTTCTCGTTTCGGTGGGTGTGCTCGGAGCCGGGTGGGCATCGACGTGGCCGCGATGCGATCGGCGTACCCGACGTGTGGTCGGCCGGGCGTCTGCCGGGTCTCGGAGCGGTGTGGCCTTTCGGGGTGCCTTGTTCACGGTGATTCGCTGTCCCGTGATCGGGGTCCTTGCCACGGGGTGTCGTAGAACCTGCGGGTGTGGCCGAGGTTGCGGAGTCCGTTGTCATGGCTGTCGGTGAGACGGCGCAGCAGGGAACGATGGTTGATCGGGATATTGCCGATTTCGTGGTCGATGCGGAGTTGGCGCAGGTTGCGGTCGTGTGCCTCGGTGGCTCGGCGGGCCTGGGCGATGGTGGCGTGCTGGCGGCTCCACAGGATCAGGAGTTCGCGGTCGTTGGTGGCGGTGGGTGCGGTGCGCAGGTTTTCGTGAGCGGCGATGACGGCGGCGAGGGCCGAGGCGAAGGTGGCTCCGCTCGCGAGAGTGGCCGCGACCAGGGGGGTCAGCGGCGTGGCTTTGTCTGTCGGCCGTGTCCGCAAGGCTTCGGCTGCTGCGGGCCGCACGAGTTGGAGTATGACGATGCAGCCGGCGAGGACGACGCCGATGAGGTCCCGGGCGCGGGCCGTGGGGGTGGCGTCGGGGTCGAAGGAAATCGCGGGCAGGGCGAGCGCGATGCCTGCGACGACGAGGGTGGGGTTCGGACCGGCGAGGAAGCGGAGAGCGTGCCGGATGCTGGGTGTCATGGGTCTTCTCCGGGTCTGCCCCGGTTTTCTCGCGGCGGGGCGGTCGGGGCGGGTCGGCGAGCCCCTGGGGTCCGGGGCTCGCCGACGCGTTCGGTCATGCGTTGAGGAGCAGGTCGCGGTAGAGGCTCAGGAGGCTTTCGGCGAGTGCGGGGTGGATTTTCTCGATCCACAGGCAGGTGTTGGTGACGCCGATGGACACGTGGACGTTGGCGCTGCGGCTCTCGCCTTCGGGGCGCAGGTCGTACTCGCCTTGGTAGTTGGCGGGTATCCATCCGGCCAGGTCGATCAGGTACGGGACGGCCTGAATGCTGGCGGGGTGCGGGGCGGAGGGGGTGAGGCTGGGGAGTATGGCGATGAATTGGCGGGCGATGTCGGGGAGGAACGTCGTGTCGGGCGGGGTGTCGGAGTGGCGGGCGTAGTAGGGGGCGTCGGTGTGGACGATGCCGCGTGCGGGGTCGAAGATGTCCTCGCCGACGGCGGCGCGGACGTGGGCGACGTAGTGCTCCAGCAGCGCGGTCATCACGTGGGTGGGTGCGCCGGACACCGCGAGGTCCAGCACGGTCCCTGAGTGGAGGCGTGTTTGCACCGAGGGGTAGGCGGTGTCGCGCAGGTAGCCGTTCCAGTACTCGAACATGCGCACGGAGTGCTTGACGCCGGCTTCGGTCAGGAGTCGTCGATACCGTTCGATTCGCTGTCGGTTGTGGACGCGTTCGATGTCTTCGAGGCACTGTCGGCCGAGTTCGTTGCTGATCGCGTCGGTGTCGATGAGGGGGCGCAGGACCTTGCGCCAGACCTGGGCCGCGATCTTCTCGATGGGGCGGCTCATCGCGGCTGTCGTGTAGTAGCTCGGGAACTCGCCGACGAATCCCCCCGTCCACGAGGAGATGCGGGCGCGACCGTCGTAGGCGCGCAGGAGCAGTCGGATGCATGTCCGGTCGTTCGGGTTCTCGTTGGGGGTTCCGTCGTGGGCGCCGTCGCCGATGAGGCGCCCGTAGGCGGGCTCGTCGCGCAGGAGGTGCCACTCGCGGCCGAGAATCACGTCTCCCGCGTCGAGGCGGCGCTGGTAGTCCGGGTGTTCGGTGATCGTGGGCCATTGCCGGCCGAGCTCGGTTGCGAGGTTCTCGGCGAATGCGAGGGGGACTTCACGCCTGTCGGTCGTCATGCGCTTCTCCCGGTTCGTGGGGTGGGCATGGGTGAGGCGGCGGTGTGGCACGGCGCAGGAGGCCGATCGCGTCAATCACATAGTCTATTACATCATCGTAATAGTTAATCTGAATGTACACGTCGTCTCGGTGCGGGGCAACGGTCCCGGCGAAATCCTTCTCGACTCCTCGCCGCAGGGTGTGCCGCTCGGCGCCGGCTCGAACGCCGGGCGGCACGAAGGCGGGCCGCGCGGATCCGGGCGGCCCGAACCGGCGCGGTCCGCAGCGGAGGTCAGGCAGTCAGGGCCAGATCGCCGCGCGGGATGGTCGAACCCGTGACGGCCTCGACCAGGGCACAAATCAGGATTTCCGCGACCGGCGGCGTCACCGCATTGCCGTACTGGCGAACCTTCTCGGCGTGGGTCCCCAGGACGATGTAGTCGGGCCGGAAGGCCATGCCTGCGCCGACCTCGTGGGAGAGCAGCATGCGATAGCGGACGTCGTCCAGGCCCGTGTCCGCGGGGTTGCAGCTGGCCCAGCCGAATCGGTCACGGGTACTCAACGTGCCGCTCGGGCGGAAGATGGGGCGGGCAACACCGGTGGAGTAGTACGGGACCAGCAGATCCAGCCTGCTCCGATCCGGCGTGTGGGCGCTGTCGGCGGCCCGCCGGTGGGCATCGACGGGGGCGGACGCGAGTCCCGGCCCGTGCCCGGGGACTTCGAAGAGCCCGGGCGGAACGGCGACCCCTCCGGTGGCGTAGCGGTCGCGGCCGGCTCGGATGCGGTCGAGGGTATTGGCAACGAGCGGGTCCTCGCGCTCGGCCAGGCGAGAGCCGGGAACCGTCCAGTCGATGATCGCCGCCGCGGGTCGAGTGGCCGGTTCGACGACGTTCCCGCGGCATCCGATCCTTGGGCAGCGGTAGAGGTATTGATTGCGGGCTCCGTAGCAGCCCATGTCCACACCGGGCTTCTTGAACACCTGCAGGGCGTCGACCTCGGTGCCGCAACGGTCGCACCAGGCGCGCGGTCGCAGCCATTTGTCCCAGTCGGGATCCCGGCCGAGCGAGTCGTGCCAGTACGCGACGTAGAGACGATCGCGAGACTGGGGCGCGCGGGGCGAGTGTCGGGGCGTGGCGTGCATGGAGTTGAGGGCGATGACGCGGATGCGGTAGCCGAGCCTGCGGATCTCGCCGAGCCATCGGTTCCACTCGTCCCACTTGCGGCACTGGATGACGTTCTCCACGACGCCGGCGAGGACGGGCCTGCCCTTGTCGCTCATCGCCCGCAGGTAGCGGGGCACTTCCTCCATCAGGGCCCGGCTGCGTATCGCCTTCTCGTCCGGGGCGTTCTGGTCGAACAGGGTGAGGGTGCTCTTGTCGAAGTCCCGGCGTCGGCCGCGGGCGTCGGTCCAGTAGGGGCAGGCGGGGGAGGCCCAGTACAGATCGACGCGGGGAAGTCTCGTGATGTCGAAGGTGGTGACGTCGTCGAGGATGTGGTCCACCCGTGGGAAGTTGGCGCTGTGGCTCTCGACCGCGCGCAGGAAGTGGTTCATCGCGAGGACGGGTTCGACGCCGGGCACCTGGGCGGCGCCCTCGGTGTCGCCGCCGACGCCCGCGAACTGGCTGAAGTACGTGAGCACGGCTTGTCCCTAGCGGTCGGCCGGGCGGCACCGGCGGGTGGGTTCGGAGGTGTCCGTACTGTGCGGGGCGGTTCGCGTTGTCCCGGATCGGCGTGTCGCGCGGGGTCCTTTCGGCGATTCCGTGGCTGCGGCGATGCCGTCGGGCCGAGTCGGCCGTTCGGTGAGGTGCGAGGAGCCTTCGGGCGGATCGCCGAAATGCGCGGCTGCGGCGCACTCCGCGACCTCGGTGATCCGGGCGAGCGCCACCGCCCTCGCCCCCTCCGGGCGGCCGGCTGCTCGGAAGAGGGTGGGCGCCGGGAGCGTGGGCGGTACCCGCAGGATGTCGAGCTCGCGCCGGGTCGAGACGTCGGGCAGGGCGAACACCAACCTCTTGCCCGGGCGCTCGTCGCCGATGGGGGCGTCGGCGGCCGGCGGGTCGGTCGGGACGTCGAATCCCGTCAAAGGCGTCAGGGCCATCGAACTGTGATTGGAGGTTGTTGCAGGCTCGTTCGGGTGTCGGTGGATCGGCGGCATGGTCTCTCCGGACGGGTGGGTTCGGGCGTTGGGGGGTTCGTCGGTGTGCTCTCGTCGGTGATGCTGCGGAGGCGGGTGTCAACGGCTGCGCGTCGGCGCCACGATGGATGCCCATGCGCGGTGATATTTCTGGGCCCAGGGGCGGCACGCGGCGCGCGCGTGAACCACCGCGCTGTCGTCGGGCAGGTCGGGTCGCCAGAGATTGGGGCCGGGGAAACGCGTGTACCGCATCCGGTCGGTGATCGGCTGGCCGCATCCGAGACAGTCGCCGGGGGCCATCCGCAGGAGGTCCTCGAGGCGTGCGGTCTCGGCGTCGATCTCGGACTCGCGTGTTTCGTGGGCACAGGGCGGTAGTTCCGCACAGCGGCGGCAGACCGCGTAGTGCTCGGGCATCACCTGCCACACGTGGCCCGGGGACGCGAGAACGCGCTCGAAAGTCTCGGTTCCGTGGTCGCGGACCACGTCCAGGACCAGCGGGCGGCGTGTTCGGGTATCCCGGTCGAGGCGACTTCGGTGACAGTGGGCCTGCAGGCGGAGCCACCGAGTGTGCTCAAGTGGTCTCCGGGCCAGGACGCGCCACGCGGCGCGATTCCAGACGATGACGGCGTGGGGCGCCAGGGCCGACGTGGGGACCGATTCGAGGTGTTCCTCGCGCGGTCGCCAGGTGGTCGGGGGGCGGCTGGGCATTGCTCTCCTGTAGTACGTGCCGGGACGGCGGCGGCCCGACCGTTTGCGTTCACCGGTCGGGCCGGGCGGAGTTCTCCCGTGCGGGCGGGCGGCGTGCCGATCGCCGGCCCTCGCCGGCAAGTCGGCGAGTCGTGGCGGCGGTCGGGTGGGTCGGTCAGGAGTCCTCGGGGCGGCCTTGACGGGAGTCGCAGGCCCGGTCGTCCGTCAGCAGCGCGGCAAGCGCCGACTCGAACGGCTCGATGCGGCTGTCGTCCAGTGAGATTTCCTGTATGCAACCGCAGGGCCGCAGTCGGACGAGCGTGGGCCTGTCGTTGTGTTCGGCGGAGTCGCGAACGTGGATCATCCAGAGACCTTCGCCCAGATAGGCAACGGCGATGGGGTACCGGTCCCCGACTGCGGGATAACCGCTCCAGGTGTCGGTGTCGGCCAATTCCGCGTCGGTACCCAGCAGTTTCCTGGCGTACGCGACAGCATCCTGGACGGCTTGGTCGCGCTGCTTGCGTACCGCAGCGGCGAACCGCCGTGCGTCTTCGTTCCTCTTCACCTGCGCCTGGGCGCGGGCCCGGGCGAGCGTTCGACTGGCGAGTGTCCTCTCCTGCCGTGGGGTTTCGACGATAGTGGACGTCACGTCGTAGGTCCTCTCTCTGTTGAGTCGACTCGTTGGGTAAAGGCCTTCGGAGGCGCGGAGTTGCCCCCCGGGGCATGGACGGCTCGGCCGGTGCGGGCGCGGCCCGAACGGGATCGCGCCCACGGGCGTCCTCCCGAAACCATTACGCCTTCGTAATAGATAATTGAAAGACCGACCGGTGTCTGCGAAGCTCTCCAGCATGACTTCGAACAAAGCCGCTGCGGCGGGCGAGCCCGAGTGGGTGCCGCCAGCCGACATCGCCCGCAGGGCTGTCGATGGCGGGTTCATCCGCAGCATGAACGTCGAGCGCCTGTACTACCTCGCGCGTACCGACCCGGACTGGCCGGTACCGGAGGGGGAGTGGAGAGAGGCCGGCACGGTGAAGTTGATCCCGTGGGACGACCGGCTCCGCGCCTACTTCGAGCGGCGGCGCGAACCGGAGTGGCTGACGATGACCGCGATCGCCGAGCGGGTGGTCGAGGCGGGTTATGCCACGACCATGAGCCGGCCGCGGGTGAGTGTCATCGCGCGTACCGATCCGAACTGGCCGGTACCGGAGGAGGAGTGGAGGGGCGTCGGCAGGGCCAAGCTGATCCCATGGGACGACCGGCTTCAAAGGTTCTGGTCGACCCGGGAGGCCGGGGACGGCCCCAAGGGGTGGAGCCGGCCCCTGCGCGCCCCTGTCGCGCCGAAGGCGGAGGTGGAGACCGTCCCGGACGCCGCCGTGGCCGAAGCATTCGGGCTACCCGTCGACCTGGTGCCGGACTTGAAGCCGCGGCGCGGGAAGAGCTGGCGTCGGGACGACGTCGACAAGATCCTCCGTGCCCGACCGGCTTGGCTCGGCGACGAGGCGGAGGCGCGGGCCGAGATCGCCCGGCGCGTCAGGACTCGTGCACGTCGGCGGCGGGTCGACCGAGACACGGACGGCTGACCGAGGCAGCGAAGGTAACAATCGGGACATGATCCGTGACGTTCCAACCGGTCGCCGGCGCCGCCGCGGCGAAGGTTGTCAGCGCATCCAGACGTTGCCGACGTACGTTCCGGCGGTGTCGTTGCCGCGCCGCGTCCACAGGCCGCCCGAGCGGTGCTGGGTGCCGGGGTCTTTCGGTCGGCCCCATGCGTGCATGAGGCGGGCCGCCTCGCGCTTCGCGGCGGCGTCGTCAGGGGCGTCGAACCAGTCCTTGTCGACGACGCGTTCGCGGTCGGTGTCGAGGTCGGTCGCGATGTAGTCGAGGCGGTAGGTGCCCATGGGGCTACTCCTCATGGTCGGGGTCGGGTTGCTCGTGTGCCCGCAGTCCCGAGCGGACCGCCCGGGCCTGGTCGAGACTGCGCTCGCGCGGCGCTGCTGACCGCGCCGGCCTGCGGAACGCGGGACGCGGAGGGCCTGTGCACGGTCCCCGGCCCAAGTCCGGACGGCGCGCGTGGGTCCGGTCGAGACCGCGATGGCAGACCGGGTCACGCGCGAACAGGGAAGGCGCAGTGAGAGGGGGGAAGTTCAGGCGTCGGCCGTGTACGGACGGGGCGCTACGCAACGGGCCGGGGTGCGGGGCTCGACACCTGATTCCAGGGTCGATCACCTCACGGATGGCCGGGTCCGGCCGGGGAAGTCGTGGAATCGTCGGGTTCATTCGCGATGCGCAGCAGTACGTCCACGTGGCAGGGCACAGGTTCGCCCTTGTCGTCCACGAGGGGACACCAGCACGCGAGGGGATGCCCACGCAGTCGCGTCCGCGCCGCGGCGACCAACTCGGGATTTCGCGCGAGGTCCTTCTCGTACTGTTCGACTGCCTGTTGGCGGTCCAGGCCGATCGTTCGGAACGGGTTGCCCCAGACGGAACCGCGTCCGACGTAGATCGCCCCTGGTGGCATCCGCCAGCCCTTGGTGCGCCGGCGCTGGACTCGTTCCGGATATCGCGGGGGCGGGCGGGTGTCGTGTTGGCCGGCCTCGGCGGGGCCGAGGGCCCGGATGAGTTCGGAGTGGTGCATCGGACTGCTGTCGTGACACTTTGACGGCTCATTCGTCCTGGTCCAGGTCTGCGTCGCAGGCATCGCACAGCATGAGGCGTTGAGGATCGGCGACGTCGGGAACGAGGTCGCCGTCGTGGGGCCGGACGTCGTGTGTGGTGCCGCAGACATAGCAGCGGGGTGGCGTTGTCTCGATGATGTGCAGGAGGTTGCGCAGGTAGTCCGGGGTGAGGTCGAGGGTGCCGGCTATCGCTTCGAAGCTTTCGTTCAGCCCCCGAAGGTGGCGCACCTCGTCTGCGACGTACCTGCGTCGCGTTCGCGCCTTCGGCGCGGGGCCGTGGTCCGGTGACGCGGTGGGATCGTCGATGCGTTGGTCGTCCCAGGCCAACGGTGGTGCCCATGCCTTGAGTTCGGCGAACCGGGCGGCCATCGGTTCCCGGCCGGGGCTCATCTGCAGGGTGTCGTACAGGACGCGGACGCGGGCGGCGTCGCCGGCGCGAACGTTCTCGGCGGTGAACAGGGTCGCGACCCGTGCCCTGTCCATGTTGAGGCGTCGGGCGAGGTCGTCCATCGGATGTGCCATGGCAGTGAGGGCTTGGAGGCGGCGACGGGTGCCGGTGGCGTCCACCTGTGCACACGGGTCGATGTCGGGTCGGGCGGGTATTGCCAGGATTCGGTCGGCGAGGTGGGTGGCCAGGGGTGAGCGTCGGCCTGCTGCGATGTTCTCGACCGTCCGGGTGCACAGGTTCGCGCGTTCGGCGATGTCGTCGGCGGTCATGCCGGCTGCTTCCAGGCGGGCCAGGTGCGCGATGGTCTGCGCGGGGTCCACGTCGGGCCGGTGAGGGTAGGGGGGAGGGGGCGCGAGGGTGTTGCGTCGCGGCGCGCCGGGGGTGGGGCGTTTCCGGGTCCGGGGGTGGTGGCTGTTGGTCGTCATCGGGGTGGGTCCTCCTCACGGAGTGCTTCGGGGGAGTGTCTGCGCGGAACCGTCGTCGTCCCGACCGGGGACGTTCGGGGCCGCGGGTCAGAGGTTCCAGGCGAGCGCGTCGTCGAGGGGCTCGATCCGAGCCTGGAGTGCGCGGGGGGCCGCCCTGGCGGTGAGTTCGTGGTGGGTGTTGGTGTCGCCGTCCGACGAGACGGCGAGGTGTACGGGTCGGGTACCCGGGTGTGCGGCGCGTGCGCGTCCGAGGTCCCGGATGCGTCGGAGGGTGACGTTCGTGTCCCGCAGGGCGAGTCGGCCCCGGGTGTCGGGGTCAGCCACTCCATGCGGTCGCGCCGACGAGCGGTTTGATCTCGGCGGCGAGCGATCCCGTGGGATCGACCCTTGGGGCCAGCTCATAGCGGGTGGTTCCTCGCTCGGAGGGCACCGCGAGATGGACGGGGCAGGTTCCGGGGTGAGCTGCCAGGATCCGTTTGATCGACTCGACCAGTTGCGGGGTGATGTTCGCGTCCGGGATGGTCAGCAGCACGGGAGTGGTGTCGAGGCTCAGGAGGACCAGGTCGGACCCGAAGATGCCGAGGGCACCGTCGCGTTCCTGGATTCGGCCCCTGATGCTGACCGCAAGGTCTTCTTTCAGGGCGTGTGCGACGAGCGTGTAGGCGTGGGCGAAGAACCGCACCTCGATCTCGCCGTCGTGGTCGGCGAGGTTGATCATCGCCCACGGCGCGCCGCTCTTGTTGACCTTGTGCTCGACGGCGGTGATCAGGCCGGCGAGCCGGACGGTGCCCCCGGTGCGGTCGGAGGCCTTGAGTTCGGTGATCGAGGTGTCGCGGTGTCGGGACAGGATGTGCTCGGCGCCGTCGAGCGGGTGCGCGGAGACGTACAGGCCGAGCATCTCGCGCTCGGTGGCCAGCTTGAGGTTGCGCGGCCATTCCTGGTCGGTGAGCGTGAAGTCGAGCCCGACGGCCGGCTGTCCGGCGGCATCGGCACCGCCGCCGAACAGGTCGAACTGGCCACTCGCTTCGTGCTTCTTGAGGCCTGTGACCACTTCGACCGCGTGCGCGTGTACCTCGACCAGGGCCCGGCGGGTATATCCCAACGCGTCGAACGCTCCGGCCTTGATCAGTGACTCCACGGCGCGTTTGTTGCACGCGGGCAGGCCGATCTTGGTCAGGAAGTCGGCGAAGGAGTTGAACTTCCCCTTGCTGGTGCGCGCTTCGACGATGTCGTTGATGACGTTGTCGCCCACGTTGCGGATCGCCCGCAGGCCGAATCGCACGTCGAAGCCGACGGCGGTGAAGTCGGCCACGGACTCGTTGACGTCCGGTGAGAGCACCCGGATGCCGGCCGACCTGGCGTCCGCCAGGTAGAGGCCCATCTTGTCCTTGTCCTCGACGGAAGTGAGGAGGGCGGCGGTGTACTCGGCGGGGTAGTTCGCCTTGAGATAGGCGGTCCAGTAGGAGATCAAGCCGTAGGCGGCGGCGTGCGACTTGTTGAAGGCGTAGTCGGCGAAGGGCAGCATGATGTCCCACACCGTCTGGATCGCCTGGTCGGAGTAACCGTTGGCGCGGCACCCTTGGCGGAAGTCGGCGAAGGAGGCTCGCAGGACGTCCTTCTTCTTCTTGCCCATCGCGCGACGCAGCAGGTCGGCTTGGCCGAGGCTGTAGCCGGCGAGTTTCCGGGCGACCGCCATGATCTGTTCCTGGTACACGATCAGGCCGTGGGTCTCGGCGAGGATCGGGTCCAGGGCCGAGGCCATCTCGGGGTGGATGGGCGTGATTTCCTGCCGGCCGGTCTTGCGGAGCGCGTAGTCGGTATGGGCACCGGCCGCGATGGGGCCCGGTCGGTAGAGGGCTCCGGCCGCGATGATGTCCGCGAAAGCGGTGGGCTTCATCAGGCGCAGGAGGGAGCGCATCGGGCCGGCGTCGAGCTGGAAGACGCCGAGGGTGTCTCCTCGGGCGAGGAGTTCGTAGGTGGTCCGGTCGTCGAGCGGAATGCCGGCGCGGTCGAGGTCGATGCCGCGATTCGCCTTGATGATCGAGAACGCGTGGTCGATGATGCCCAGGTTCCGGATGCCCAGGAAGTCCATCTTGACCAGGCCCATCGATTCACACGACGGGTAGTCGAAGCCGGTGATGATCACGCCGTCCTTGTCCCGCCGGTGCAGCGGGATCAGGTCGATCAGCGGGGTCGAGGACAGGATCACCGCGGCGGCGTGCACGCCGGTGCCGCGGGTCAGGCCCTCGATGCCGCGTGCGGTGTCGATCACCATCTTCACTTCGGGGTCGGACTCGTACAGCGCGCGGATCTCGCCGGCCTCGGTGTAGCGCGGGTGGCCCTTGTCGAACATCCCGACCAGGGGCATGGATTCGCCCGCGACGTCCGCCGGATATGCCTTGGTGATGCGGTCGCCGGTGGCGAACGGCAGGCCCAGGATCCGGCTGGAGTCCTTGATCGCGGCCTTGGCCTTGATCGTGCCGAACGTGTTGACGTACGCGGTGTATGCCTGGCCGTACTTGTCCACGACATAGCGCATCATCTCGTCGCGCCGCCGGTCGTCGAAGTCCAGGTCGACGTCCGGCGGGTTGACCCGCTCGGGGTTGAGGAAACGCTCGAACAGCAGGTCGTATTCGAGCGGGCACAGGTCCGTGATGCCGAGGATGTAGGCGACGATCGAGCCCGCCGCCGAGCCCCGGCCCGGGCCGACCGCGATGCCGTTCGCGCGCGCGTGCCGACAGATGTCGGCGACCACGAGGAAGTAGGCGTCGAAGCCCATGGGCGTGATCACGCCCATCTCCAACTCGATCCGCTCCAGCACCTCCCGGCTCGGCCGGTCACCGTACCGGCGGGGCAACCCCTCGGCGATCGTCTTGCGCAGGTACGTCGCCTGCGTCTCGCCCTCCGGGACGTCGAACTGCGGCATCCGGTCGACATGCGCGAACACCTCGCCGTAGTCGCCGATGCGGTCGGCGATCAACAGCGTGTTGTCGCACGACTCGGGCACCTCGGCGAACAGCCGGCGCATCTCGTCGGAGGTCTTGATGTAGTAGCCGGTGCCCGCGAACTTGAACCGGTTCGGGTCGGCCTTGTTCTTGCCCACGCCCACGCACAGCAGCGAGTCGTGCGC
>NZ_JBIBGL010000023.1:0-123310 GCF_042956465.1 Embleya sp. NPDC008237 | reverse complement strand
CGGAAGCCGTTCCGCGATCCGGATCGAGACCCCCAGCCCCACGCCCGCCCCTCCGTCCGGCGGATCTTCCGAAAGGCCCGCCGGGAGACCTCCCCCCAGCGGGTCGGGCCTGCTGGCAGGAATTCCCCCGGGGGGCTTCGCGGGTCTCGATCCGGATCCCGAGACGCATACGAGCCCGCGCCTGCCCGCTGACCTGCGGTTTTGCGGGAACGATCGGCGAACGCACGTGCCGAGGGCCGGGTTTCGCACACCGGCGACCGAAACCGCCCACTCCCCGCCCCACTCGGGAAGGTTCCCCGGCGAACCTTGCCGCGCCGCCCACCCGCTCCGCCGTTGCCAGCGCTTTTCTCCGCAGGCGACACCCGCGTCTCGCCGGGGGACCCAGGGCTCCTGACCGCCGGTGACCGTGGGACCGGGCCGATCTCCGCCGGTCCACGCCGACCGGTTAGCACAAAGCCACCCGCGCCCTACCCGGCCAAGACGCAACGTGTGCCGCGAACTGCCCACCCACTCGGGAAGGTCCCCCGGCGAACCTCACCGGGCCGCCCACCCGCTCCGCCGTTACCAGCGCCTTTCCCGCAGGCAACACCCTCATCTCGCCGGAGAACCCAGGGCTCCTGACCGCCGGTGACATTGGGACCGGGCCGACCTCCACCAGTCCACGCCGACCGGTTAGCACAAAGCCACCCGCGCCCTACCCGGCAAAGACGCGACCGCCGCCGGAAACGCACCGACCTCCGCCGAAACGTGAACGCACCCCGGAACGCCCCCCGACTCGAAGACGCACCGCGCGCAGTTGGCACATCACCCTCCCGTGAAAGCCACTAAGGAAAGACCAGTCCCAGGAGACGACCCAAGGAAAGACCAGTCCCAGGGGGAAGCCCAGTCCCAGGGGCAGTCCCAGGGGCAGTCCCAGGGAACAGCCCAGGGGCAGTCCCAGGGAACGACCCAAGGGAAGCCCCAGGGAGCCCCCATCCCGCGCCCATCCCAGCCCCCATCCCAGCCCCCCGCATCCGTTCCCCGCCCTACAGCCGCCCCGCCAGTTTCAAGGCCAGGTACGTATCGGTGAGCGCCGAAGCCAGTTCGCCCGGGGGCGCGTCCACGACGGTGACGTTCTTTCGGCGCAGTTCGGCGGCCGTGGAGCGGCGTTCGGCGAGTTCGCGTTCGGCGGCGGCGGCTTCGTAGACCGCCGTGGCGTCGCCGCGGTGGGCGGCCATCGCGGTGATCGCCGGGTCGGCGACGGCCGCGACGATCACCTCGTGGCGTGCGGCCAGCTGCGGCAGCACCGGGAGGATGCCCTCCTGGACCGCCTCCCGTTCCAGGCCGGTGATCAGCACGATCAACGAGCGGCGCGGGGTGCGGCGGAGGATCTCGGCGATCAGGGTCCGGGCGTCGGGCTCGACCAACTCCGGTTCCAGCGTGGCCATCGCCTGGACGAAGGCCGGGAGTGTGCCGTTCCGGGGCGCGCGGCGGACCTCGGCGCGTACTCGGCGGTCGTAGGCGAGCAGGTCGACCCGGTCGCCGGCGTGGTTGGCGACCGCGGTCAGCAGCAGGGTCGCGTCCATCGCGGCGTCCAGGCGGGGGATGTCGCCGATGCGGCCGGCCGAGGTGCGGCCGGTGTCCAGCACGATCAGGATGTGCCGGTCGCGTTCGGGGCGCCACGTGCGTACCACGACGCCCTGGTTGCGGGCGGAGGCGCGCCAGTCGATCGATTTGGCGTCGTCGCCGGGGACGTACTCGCGCAGCGTGTCGAACTCGGTGCCGGCGCCTCGGGTGAGCAGGGCCGAGCGGCCGTCGAGTTCGCGCAGGCGTTCCAGCTTGGAGGGGAGCAGTCGGCGGCTGGGGAAACCGGGCAGCACGCGCAGTCGCCACGGCACGTGATGCGAGCCCTGGCGGGCGGCCAGGCCGAGCGGGCCGACGGAACGGACGGTGACCCGGTGGGCGTTGCGGTCGCCGCGGCGGGTGGGGGTCATCGTGGTGGTGAGGCGGCGGCGTTCGCCGGCGGGGATGCTCAGGTCGTGCCGCTGGGTGGTGGTGCCGGTGCTGGGCGGCCAGGCGTCGCGCAGTCGGCCGCGCAGGGGGCGGGTGCCGGGGTTGCCGACGGTCAGCGTGACCGCGGCGGGTTCGCCGAGGCGGACCGCGGTGTCGCCGCCCCGCTCGAAGGTCAGGTCGCGGACGCCGGCGGCGAGCAGCAGGTCGGCGAGGATGCCGAGCAGCAGTGCGCCCTCGACCACGGCCAGGCCGATCAGCGAGGGCAGCAGCAGGCCGACCACCAGGACGCCCAGTGCTGCGGCCAGGACGGCGCGACCGGTCAGGGCCATCGGCGGTTAACGCGGGACCGGGGTGTGCGCCAGGACGGCGTCGATCACCACGTCGGGGGTCACACCCTCCATCTCGGCCTCCGGGCGCAGTCGTACGCGGTGTCGCAGTGCCGGTCGGGCCAGTGCCTTGACGTCGTCGGGGGTGACGTAGTCGCGGCCGGCCAGCCAGGCCCACGCGCGGGCGGCGGCGAGCAGGGCGGTGGCGCCGCGCGGGGAGACGCCCATGGCCAGCGACGGGGAGGTCCGGGTGGCCCGGCAGACGTCCACGACGTAGGCCAGGATGTCCGGTTCGATGCGCAGGTCGGCAACGGCTCGGCGGCCGGCCGCCAGGTCCGCGGCGCCCGCGACCGGGCGGACGCCCGCGGCTTCGAGGTCGCGCGGGTCGAAGCCCTCGGCATGCCGGCGCAGCACCACGATCTCGTCGGCGCGTTCGGGCAGCGGGAGGGTGAGTTTGAGCAGGAAGCGGTCCAGTTGGGCCTCGGGCAGCGGGTAGGTGCCCTCGTACTCGATCGGGTTCTGCGTCGCCGCGACCATGAACGGGTCGGGCAGCGGGCGGGTGGTGCCGTCGACCGAGACCTGGCGTTCCTCCATGGCTTCGAGCAGGGCGGCCTGGGTCTTGGGCGGCGTGCGGTTGATTTCGTCGGCCAGGAGCAGGTTGGTGAACACCGGGCCCTCGCGGAAGGAGAACGCGGCCGTACGCGCGTCGTAGACCATCGAGCCGGTGACGTCGCCGGGCATCAGGTCCGGGGTGAACTGCACGCGGGTGGTGGTCAGGTCCAGGCTGCGGGCGAGGGCGCGGACCATCAGCGTCTTGGCGACGCCGGGCACACCTTCCAGGAGCACGTGGCCCCGGCACAGGAGGGCGATCACCAGTCCGGTGACGGCGGCGTCCTGGCCGACCACGGCCTTGCCGATCTCGCCGCGCAGGGCTTCGAGCGCGTCGCGCGCCTCGCGGGTCTGCTCGGGTGCGCTCACGTCGTGCGTACCTGCCTTATCAGCGCGTCGAGTTCGTCGGACAGGGTGACGAGGGCCTCGTCGCTCTCCGGGCTCGCACCGTACAACAGGGCGTGCACGTGTGCGCTCGTGTGGTCGGTGCGGGTGGTGATCGAGGCGATCAGGGCGGCCTCGGTGGGCTCGGCGCCCAGGATGCGGGCGAGTTGTTCGCGGGTGGCGGCGCGCAGCAGTTCGGCGGCGGTGTCGCGGGCGCGGCCGCGCCGGTAGAGCCGGGCGCGGCCCTCGACGGTCTCGGCGGCGCGAACCACGACCGGGAGCGGTTCGGCCACCACCGGGCCCAGTCGGCGGGCCCGCCACAGGGCGAGCAGGACGGCGGCGACGGCCAGTTGTGCGGCGCCCCAGCGCCAGCCGGCGGGCAGCAGGTCCCACAGCGAGTCGTCGGCGGGCGGGAGTTCGTCGGCGCCGGGCAGGTACCAGACCAGGTGCGGGTGGGCGCCGAGCAGGTTCAGGGCGAGGGCGGCGTTGCCGTTGTCGTCGAGGCGGTCGTTGACCAGCGGGCTGCCGGAGCCGAGTACGACGGTGTCGTGGCCGGCGCGGGGCGGGGTGAGCACGAGGGTGGGGCGGCCCGCGTCGGGGTAGCAGCCGGTGGCGTCGGGGAGCAGGTCGGTGTCGAACCGCACGCCGCCGGTGTCCGCGTCGCCGGCCCGGGTCGCGGCGGGCAGCGGGCAGCGCGGTCGCAGGGTGCGGTGGTGCGCGTCGGGGGCGGTGTGTACGCCGGGGGCCAGGATCGCGAGCGCGGCCTCGTCGGGGCGGACCAGGACGGTGCGGGCCGGCCCGGCGGCGGCGAGGGTGCGCAGCTGCGCGTCGGCGAGCAGGTTCGGGAAGGGCACCACGAGGGTGCTGTCCGGGCGGATCGTCCGGGCCGCCTCCTCGGCGGAGCGGACCCGGTGCACCTCCACGCCGCGTGCCCGCAGCAGTTGGGCCAGGGCCTTGCTGCCCTGGGGGTGGGTGGAGCGCGGGTCGAGTCGGCCCTCGTGGCGGTCGCCGCGGATCAGCACGAGTGCGGAGACCACGATCAGGACCAGGGCGAACAGGGCCAGGGGCATGCGCACCCGGCGCCACAGCTGCTCGGTGGTGGGGCCGAGCGCGGTGCCGCTCATCGGGGCATCCGCTCCTCGACGCGTGGGCGGGCGGCGGCGCAGCGGGCGTCGAGGTCGCGCAGGTCCCGGTCCAGGTCCCGGTCGGCGGTACGCCCGCCGTAGTGCACGTCGTCGAACGTCGCGGCCGCGGCGCGCAGGTCCGCCGCCGCGTCCGGCAGCGCGCGTCCGGCCTCGGCGGCGGCCTCGTCGGCGGTGCGGCCGGGGCGTACGTCGAGCACGGCGCGTTCCTCCAGGGCCCGCACGATCGCGCGGAAGCGTTCCCGGACCGCCTCGTCCCAGCGGCCTCCGGCGGCATGCGCGTCGGCGGCCGCGCGGTGTTCGGCGGCCGACAGCGGGCCCCGGTCGCCGTACAGCGGGAGCTCGGCGCGGCGGGCGGTGCGCAGCGGACCCAGCCGCAGCCGCAGGACCACGAGCGCGGCGATCACCAGGAGCACGATCACCACGAGGCCGAGGCCGCCGCCGGGGCTGTGGTCGCCGGCCCGGGAGATCAGGTCGCCCAGGCGGTCGAGGAACCAGTCCAGGGCCCGGCGGACCGGGCCGGCGTCGTTGCGGTGGTATTCGGTGCGCGAGAGCTCGTCCCGGGCGGCATCCCGCGCGTCGTCGCGCGGGATGTCCACCGGGTCCCAGTCCCGGACCAGGGTCGCGAGCGCGTGCCGGGTCACGCCGGCGCGGGTCCCGAGGTCGCGTCGCCGCCGGGCTCGTCGTCCAGGACGCCGGCCGCGCGGGCGAGGTCGAGGTCGAGTGCCTCGCGGCGGATGCGCTGGTCGATGTAGAGCAGGGCGGTGGCGCCGGCGGCGAAGGGGTAGAGCAGCGCGGCGGCGATCACCGAGCCGACGCCGGTGATCAGCAGGTCGACGAAGGAGGGGTCCGGGATGTCGGAGGCCTTGGACGCGGTGATCGCGGAGATGCCGTCCGAGGCGAGCAGGAACGGTGTCTGGATGATGCCGCCGACGATCGTCATGATCAGCGCGATCAGCAGCAGGATGCCGCAGACGCGCCACCACGAGCCGGTGACCAGCTTGCGCGAGCGCTCCAGCGACTTGCGCACCGACTGCTTCTCCAGCATCAGCGTGGGGCCGGCGAGGGAGAGGCAGACGTAGAGGTAGATCGCCGCGACGATGCCACCGATCATGCCCGGGAGCAGCAGCAGGGCGCCGAGGCCTTCGGCACCGACGGCCAGCAGGAGCAGGCCCGGCAACATTGCCACCAGGAGTGTGCCGACCGGGATCAGCCAGGTGGCGAAGGTGACGCCGAGCAGGCGCGGGAGCAGCGGGCGGACCGCCGTCCAGGCCTGGGCGGCGGACATGGTCTTGGCGATCACGGCGCGGCTGACCACGACGGTGAGCATCGCGGTGGCGGCGATCTGGCCCAGGGTGGCCACCACGATCGGCACGATCACCAGTGCGGCGGTGTCGCGCAGGTAGCGCCACGCCTCCTCACCGGTGGGGTCGTCGCCGAGGTCGCTGGGCGAGAACTCGCGGTTCAGCAGCCAGGTGACCGGTACCTCGAGGCACTGGGTGAGCAGGGCGACCACGACGGCGATGCCGATCATGACCTTCCAGTGCGCGCGCATGGCGGCGAAGGCGCCGTCCAGGATCTCGCCGACGCTCAGCGGGCGCAGCGGGATCACGCCGGGCTTGGCGGCCTGCACGTAGGGGCCGTTCCAGCCGGGAGGCGCTCCCCACAGCGGCGGCTGCTGCCCGGCGGTGCCCCAGCGCGGGTCGGCGCCCGGGGGCTGCTGTGGGGCTCCCCAGCCGGTGGCGGGGCCCTGTTGCGGGGGTCCCCAGCCGGCGGCGGGCGGCTGGACCGGGGCCCAGCCGGGGGCCGGGGCCTTGGGGGCGGGCTGTTCCGGGGTCGTGGGCTCGTCCGGAGCGGGCGCCTTGTCCAGGGACGGCTTGTCCGGGGACGGCGGTTTGTCCGGGGACGAGGATGGGGACGGGGGCGTGGCCGGCGACGGCGAGGCGGGCGCGGGTGCGGACCGGTCGGGTGACGTGGCGTCGTCCGCCGGGCGTTCTCCGTCCGGCCCCGGGGCGTCCGGGCCGGCCGAGCCGGGCGAGTCCGTCATGCGATTGCGCTCCTCGTCCTGATCGGGTGGTGACTCATCGTGGCATGCCTGTGTGGGGCTCGGATGAACGGGCGGCCATCGGATCCGGTCCGCCCGCACGGGCACATCGACCGCGGGGACAACGTCGAGCACGCGCCACACGTTCCGGCGCCGCCCCGCCGGGGTCGTCGGCGGGGGCGGTAGCGGTCGGGTTCGTGGCCGAAACGTCCGTTGCGCCGGGCGGAGGGTCGGCGTACGGCCCGGAAATCGACGTGACTCCGCACTCTCTCCGGCCGTAATCGTCAGTATTTGGGGCGTTTTGTCACTGATGGACGCGGCCGGAATCGGTCGGATGAGTGCAGGTCACAATCCGGTAATGCGACGATGATGCACATGAAGGGACGCGTCCTCATCGTTGACGACGACACCGCACTGTCCGAGATGCTCGGCATCGTGCTGCGTGGCGAAGGGTTCGAGCCGTCGTTCGTGGCGGACGGCGACAAGGCACTCCAGGCTTTCCGGGATGTAAAACCGGACCTGGTGCTGCTGGACCTGATGCTGCCCGGCCGTGACGGCATCGACGTCTGCCGCCAGATCCGTGCCGAGTCCGGCGTGCCGATCGTGATGCTCACCGCCAAGAGCGACACGGTCGACGTCGTGGTCGGGCTGGAATCCGGAGCCGACGACTATGTGATCAAACCGTTCAAGCCCAAGGAGCTTGTCGCTCGTGTGCGGGCCCGCCTGCGCAGAGCCGAAGAACCCACCCCGGAGCAGTTGGTGATCGGCGATCTGGTGATCGACGTGGCCGGCCACGCCGTGAAGCGGGACGGGCAGAACATCGCACTGACCCCGCTGGAGTTCGACCTCCTTGTCGCACTCGCCCGCAAGCCCTGGCAGGTGTTCACCCGCGAGGTGCTTCTCGAACAGGTCTGGGGATATCGACACGCGGCCGACACCCGCTTGGTGAACGTGCACGTGCAGCGGCTGCGCTCGAAGATCGAGCGCGACCCCGAGCGTCCGGAGACCGTGGTCACCGTGCGCGGGGTCGGCTACAAGGCGGGACCGGCCTGACCTTGAGTTCGTTTCGGTGAGCACCGCACAGCGGTCGCCGTCCCCATCGGCCTGGTCCCTCGCCCTGCGTCGCGTGCGCGGCGGCGTGGGCCGGGTGATGGCGCTGTGGAACAGATCGATCCAGTTTCGCGTCGTGGCCACCACATTGGTGTTGTCCGTCGCGGTGATGGTGCTGCTCGGGGTGGTGGTGGTCGGCCAGGTCCGCAACGGTCTGCTGGACGCGAAGGTGGCCTCCGCCCGGTCCCAGGCCCAGGGCGGGTTCGCGGACGCCCGCACGCAGGCCGACGAGATCGCCACCAACCCGAGCCGGCACGTCCAGGTGCCCACCGGCGTGCCGGCCGCCACGCCGGGGTCCGGCAACCGGGTGAACACCGGCGACTGGCTCAACGCGCTGGTCAAACAGCTCTCCAGCGGCGGCCAGGGGGTGTACGACGTGGCCGCGACCAGTCAGGACACGGCGGACAACCCGCCCGGGTCCGGCCGCAGTCCCCGGGCCTCCGGCGACGTGGTCCCCGATTCCAGCGTGCCCGCCGAACTGCGCCGCGAGGTCGGGCTCAAGCGCGGCGTGGCACTGCTCCAGTACACCCAGATCGTGCGCGAGGGCCAGCACGGCGACGGCTCGGCCGAGACCACCCGCGAGGCGGGCCTGGTGGTCGGCGCGCAACTGGAGGACCCGGACGGCGGGTCCTACCAGCTCTACTACTTCTTCTCCTTCGCCCCGGAGGAGAAGACCCTGGGCCTGGTGCGCAGCACCCTGGCCACCGCCGGGGTCTTCCTGGTGCTGCTCCTGGTGGCGATCGCGGCGCTGGTGACCCGATGGGTGGTCACCCCGGTCCGGATGGCGGCGCGGATCGCCGAGCGGCTGGCCGCCGGTCGCCTGGAGGAGCGCATGCGTGTGGTCGGCGCGGACGACCTGGCCCGATTGGGCTCCTCGTTCAACAAGATGGCCTCCAACCTGCAGAACCAGATCCGGCAACTGGAGGAGCTCTCGCGGGTGCAGCGCCGGTTCGTCTCGGACGTCTCGCACGAGCTGCGCACCCCGCTGACCACCGTGCGGATGGCCGCCGACGTGCTGCACGAGGCCCGCGAGGACTTCGACCCGGCCACCCGGCGCTCGGCCGAGCTGCTGCAGAACCAGCTGGACCGGTTCGAGGCGTTGTTGTCTGACCTGTTGGAGATCAGCCGCTTCGACGCGGGCGCGGCCGTGCTGGACGCCGAGCCGGTGGACCTGCGCGACCTGGTGCGCCGGGTGGTCGAGGGCGCGGAGCCGCTGGCCGAGCGGCGCGGCAGCCGGCTGGTGGTGCGCGCGCCGGACAAGCCGTGCGTGGCCGAGGTGGACCCGCGCCGGATCGACCGGGTGCTGCGCAACCTGGTGGTCAACGCGGTCGAGCACGGTGAGGGCCTCGACGTGGTGGTCACCGTGGCGGGCGGCGAGGACTCGGTCGCGGTGGCCGTGCGGGACTACGGCGTGGGCCTCAAGCCCGGCGAGTCCTCGCTGGTGTTCGCCCGCTTCTGGCGGGCCGACCCGGCCCGGGCCCGGACCACCGGCGGCACCGGGCTGGGCCTGTCGATCGCGTTGGAGGACGCGCACCTGCACGGCGGCTGGCTCCAGGCGTGGGGCGAGCCGGGCGGCGGCTCGCAGTTCCGGCTGAGCCTGCCCAAGACCGCGGGCGGCGAGCTGGTGCGCTCGCCGCTGCCGTTGGAACCCGAGGACTCGCGGGCCAATCGGGGCCTGGGCCCGGCGGGCTCGCCGTATCGGCGCACCGTGCGCGCGGCCGGCCCCGCGGGAGGCAATCGATGAGGCGGATCGGCTCGTTCCTGGCCCTGGTGTGCGTGTTGTGCACGCTCGGCGCGTGCGCGTCCATGCCGCACAGCGGCAGCGTGCGCGAGGCCACCAAGGGCGGCAGCAAGGACCAGGGGCCCGAGCAACAGGTGCGGGTCTTCGCCGTGCCGCCCAAGCCCGGCGAGCAGCCGCACGGGATGGTCGCCGGCTTCCTGGAGGCGGTCACCAGCGACGAGCCGGACTACGTGACGGCGCGCGCCTACCTGACCCCGGAGGCCGGGTCCAAGTGGGCGCCCGACCGCGAGATCGTGGTGCTCGAGAGGATCGCCCGGATCGAACTGGTCCCCGGCGCCGACGAGCGGACCTACCAGGCGGAGGTGTCCGGCACCCGGGTGGGCACGGTCGACAACCGCCACGCCTACCAGCCCGAGCAGCAGCCGAACGCGCAGTACCGGGCGACCCTGGAATTGCGCCTGGGCACCGACAACCAGTGGCGGATCGCCGACCTGCCGGACGGGCTGATCCTGTCCCGGGCCGAGTTCCACCGGATCTACCGGTCGGTGAACACCTACTGGTTCGCCACCGCGATGCCGGTGGGCAAGGAAATCCTCGTGCCCGACCCGGTCTACCTGCGCAGCCGCGTCGGGCTGACCTCGGCACTGGTGCGCCAACTGGTGGGGGGCCCGACCGACTGGCTGCGGCCCGTGGTGGAGAGCGCGTTCCCGGCAGGCACCGAACCCGCCGACCGGGTCGTCTCGATCGAGGACAACCGGACCGCCCGGGTGCAACTGAACCGGCAGGCCAGGCTCGCCCAGACCAAGGGCTGCGAGCGGATGGCCGCCCAGCTGCTCTACACGCTGCGCCAGGTCTCCGGCGTGGACTCCGTCTCGATCACCGGTGGCGGCGAGCCGATGTGCTCGCTCTCCGACGACGACGCCGCCCAGTACGATCCCGGGCGGGCCGCCAGGACGTCCGCGCCCACCGGCTACTTCATCGCCAAGGGCAACGTGGTCAACGTGGTGCCCGGCCCCAACGGCAATCCGCCGGTGTTGCCCGGACCGTTCGGCGACGGCACCTACAAGGTCGACCAGATCGCCGTCTCGCGGGACCCGTTCCGCCGGCGGATCGCGGGCATCGACACCAACGGTCGCCGATTGATGGTCGGCGACGTGGACGGCCACGGCGAGGTCCAGGAGTGGCTGACCACCGGCCCGGCGTCGCTGTTCAGCCCGACCTGGGACGGTCGCGGCGTGCTGTGGGTGCTGGATCGCAGCAAGGACGCCGAACGGGTACTCGCGCTGTACGAGGACGAGCGCAAGCAGATCACCCGGGTCTCGGTCGACGTGCAGGGCATCACCGCCGCGCGGATCACCGGCCTGCGCCTGTCCCCGGACGGCACCCGGGCCGCGCTGATCGTGGACAACGGCAAGGTGCTGATCGGCCGGGTGGAGCGGCGGGTGAGCAACGGCACGGTGGCCATGACCATCGCCGCACCGCGCTCGGTGATCCCCTCGCTGGTCGAGGTCAAGGCGATCTCCTGGAACGGCCCGGACCGGCTCGTGGTGCTGGGCAAGGAGGGCCAGGGCGCGCTGGCGCCGCAGATCGTCGACATCGACGGCGGCCTGTCGGTGTCGGTGGCCTCGGTCAACGGCATGCTGCACATCGCGGCACCGGACGGCTCGGACCAGCCCCTGCTCGCGGACTCCGGCGAGGACAACATCTACCAGTTGTCCCAGGGCAACAACTGGACCAAGGTGCACAGCGGCATGTACCCGGTCTATCCCGGTTAGGACGTGTCCGCCGGAGTCCGAGGGCTCCCGGCGGCCTCTGCGAGGTCCGGCGGGCCGACTCGGGCGGCCCGGGTCCGCCGCGGGCGGCCCGGCCGCGGGTGCCGCCGGCCGATCCGTTCCGGTCGGATCGGGTCGGGTCGGGACCGGTTCGATCGTCCGCCACGGCGCGCCATGACCGGATCGGGTGGTTCCGGGTGCCGCGGATCCGTTTTCGGGCCGGGCGTGCGAGCTTGGGGGCATGGAACGGCGTCGGGTGCTCGCGGCATGGGCCGACCTGGTGCTGCCCGTGTCCTGCACGGGCTGCGCCGAGCCCGGTGCGCTGCTGTGCGGGCGATGCCGCGCGGTGTTCGCTCCGGAGCCCGTGCCCGTGCGACCGACGTCCGCGCCGGAGGGCCTGCCGCCGGTGCACGCGATCACCGCGTACGCGGGACCGGTGCGCTCGGTGCTGGCCGCGTACAAGGAGCACGGCGCACGCCGGTTGGCGCGCCCCCTCGGCGACGCGCTCGCGCGGGCCGCGGCGGCCGGGCTGCCCGAACCGGCCGGGCCCACCCTGCTGGTCCCGGTGCCCTCGACCCGGGCCGCGGTACGCCGCCGGGGGCGGGACGCCACCCGCGAACTGGCCCTGCGGGCGGCCGGTCGACTGCGGGCCGCCGGGGTGCCCACCCGGGTGCTGCCGGCGCTGCGACATACCCGTCGTGTACGGGACCAATCCGGCCTTTCCGCGCATGAACGACGGATGAACGTCCGCCGAGCAATGATCGTTTCGGACAGGTTGGCGCCCTTGTTTACGGGCATTAGTGTGGTGATCGTCGTCGATGATGTTTGCACCACCGGCGCAACTCTCGCGGAGGCGACCCGTGCGGTCCGAGCCGCGGGAGGGCGAGTCGAGGCGGCGGCTGTGGTGGCCGCGACCGCCCGGCGGCGCACGACGGAGCAGGACCATCGACGGCTTGGTCGGCCGGATGGGTGCCCACCCCTCCGGCATGGCGCAATGGATGGAGTTCTGCGTGGACATTGTCGTCAAGGGCCGCAAGACCGAGGTACCCGAGCGTTTTCGCAGGCACTGTGTCGAGAAGCTGGAGAAGATCCGCAAGCTCGACGACAAGGTGATCAGCGTTGACGTGGAGGTCTCCAAGGAGCGGAACCCGCGGCTGGCGGAGCGTTCGGACCGGGTGGAGATCACGTTGAACACGCGTGGTCCCGTCATCCGGGGCGAAGCCGCCGCGTCCGACCCATACGCCGCACTCGACATGGCGTGCGCGAGACTCGAAGCGCAGTTGCGCAAGGCCGCCGACCGGCGGCGCGTGCACCATGGTCACCGCTCCCCCGTATCGGTGGGCGCGGCCACTGCGGAGATCAATCACGCCGATCGGCTCAATGGGGCCGTGGTGGCGTCCGCGGAAGACATCGAGGCTGTGAAGAACGGCGAATTGAGGCCCCAGCCGCACATGGCGGGCCCGATCGAGGTAGACGGCGAAGGCCCCCTCGTGGTTCGCGAGAAGGTACACGCCGGGCGTCCGATGGCGCTCGACCAGGCGCTGTACGAGATGGAGTTGGTAGGCCACGACTTCTATCTGTTCATCGATTCGAGCACCAAGTGGCCGAGCGTGGTGTACCGCCGGCACGGCTACGACTACGGTGTGATCCACCTCAAGCCCGAGGACCGCGAGGACGGCGGACCGCAGTAGCAGCGGTCGGGCCGTCCCGTCGCGCCCTCCGGCGGTCATCCGACGCCGAAACCCTTCGGGGTTTCGGCGTCGGTTGCGTCCTCGACCCTGGCGTTCCCTGGCGAAAGTTCCGCTTCGCAAGTACGTTCCGCACATAACACCCATCAGGGCCTGGCGTCGTGGCGATCACGTGGGATCATGTCCTGGACACGGATCGTGCCGACCCAGGGGGGAAACACGGTGGGTGAACAGTCTGTTCCGACCCGCGTGGACCACGGCTCAGCGGGCGAACCGATTCGCGTGCTGGTGGTCGACGACCACGATCTGTTTCGCCGGGGTCTGGACATCGTGCTCGCGCCCGAACCGGACATCACGGTGGTGGGCGAGGCGGGGGACGGCGCCG
This sequence comes from Embleya sp. NPDC008237, assembly GCF_042956465.1. Lineage (NCBI taxonomy): Bacteria > Bacillati > Actinomycetota > Actinomycetes > Kitasatosporales > Streptomycetaceae > Embleya > Embleya sp. NPDC008237. The sequence goes on along the minus strand of NZ_JBIBGL010000023.1, from coordinate 110,117 downwards.
AGGCGCTGGAAGCCGCGCAGGATCTGCTGCCCGACATCATCCTGATGGACGTCCGGATGCCCAGACGCGGCGGCATCGAGGCGTGTACGGCGATCAAGGAAGTCGCGCCCAGCACGCAGATCATCATGCTGACGATGAGTGAGGAAGAGGCCGACCTCTACGACGCGATCAAGGCCGGCGCGACCGGCTACCTGCTCAAGGAGATCTCGCACGGCGAAGTGGCCTCGGCGATTCGCGCGGTGGCCGACGGGCAGTCGCAGATCAGCCCGTCGATGGCGGTCAAGCTGCTGACCGAGTTCAAGTCGATGAGCCGGCGCGACGACGAACGGCGCCTGGTGCCGGCGCCCCGGCTGACCGATCGCGAGATCGAGGTGCTGCGTCTGGTGGCCACCGGGCGCAACAACCGCGACATCGCCAAGCAGTTGTTCATCAGCGAGAACACGGTCAAGAACCACGTGCGCAACATCCTGGAGAAGCTCCAGCTGCACTCGCGCATGGAGGCCGTGGTCTACGCGATGCGGGAGAAGATCCTGGAGATCGGCGACTGATCCCGCGCCCGGGCCACCCGGTCGGCCTCGGGCGCCGGCCGGGCCGTCGGACGGCCCGGCCGGCCGGTGGGATCGGGGCGGTGTCGAGTCAGCCGGCGAGCAGGGCGTTCAGGGGTGCGCGGGTGGTTTCGTGGTCGAGGTGCTCGATTCGGACGTCCTCGCAGCCCACCCAGCGTGCGGCCTCGCGCAGCGCGTCGGCCGCGGCCGCCAGCGTGCGCTCGCCGACCCCGGCGCCGGCCTCGAAGGACAACCGCCGGGCCACCAGGGTGCGTCCCTCGCGCGCCGGGTCCACCCGGCCGACCAGGCGTCCGCCCGCGAGCAGCGGCATCACGAAGTAGCCGTGCACCCGCTTGGCGGCCGGCACGTACGCCTCCAGGCGGTGCTCGAAGCCGCCGAACACCCTTGCCGTGCGCGGCCGATCCCACACCAGCGCGTCGAACGGCGACAGCAGCGTGGTGCGGTGGCGACCGCGTACGGGAGCGGCCAGCGCGTCGGGATCGGCCCAGGTGCCCTCGCGCGCGGCCCGCTCGCCCCAGCCCGCGACGGTGACCGGGACCAGGCCGCTGTCCGGGAGCGCGGCGTCGACCTGGGCCCGGGTCAGTCGGTACTGGTCCATCAGGTCGGCCCGGGTGGCCACGCCCAGTTGCCGGCCGGCCAGGGCGACCAGGCGGCGCACACACTCGGCGTCGTCGGGCTCCTCGGTGAGCAGGGCCGGCGGGATCACCCGCTCCGGCAGGTCGTACACCCGCTTCCAGCTCTCCCGGCGCACGCAGACCACGTCACCGAAGGCGAGCGCGCGTTCGGCCGCGATCTTGGTCTCGCTCCAGTCCCACCACTCGCCCTTGTTCTTGGCGCCGCCCAGGCCGGTGGCGGTCAGCGGGCCCTCGGCGCGCAGCCGTTCCAGGATGGTCTTGTAGGCGTCCTCGGTGACCTGATGGCCCCACAGCCCACCGCGCCCGCGGTAGTGCCGACGGCGGAAGGCGAAGTCCGGCCAGGTGGACATCGGCAGCACACAGGCCGCGTGCGACCAGTACTCGAACGCCGTCGTGCCGTTCCAGTAGGCGCTCTCGACGGCCGGTCGGCCGACCGGGCCCAGGCGGGCGTACGGCACCAGTTCGTGCGAGCGGGCCAGGGTCGAGATGGTGTCGAGCTGCACCGCGCCGAGCGAGTGCAGCACGCCGAGTACGCCCGCGCGGCGGTCGGGCGCGCCCAGGAGACCCTGGGCGGCCAGCACGATCCGGCGGGCCTCGTCGGCGGTCAACTCGATGCTCGGTGCGATGGTCGGCGAAGAGGTCATGCCCGCCACCTTAGAACGTGTGTTCGCATCAGGTGTCCGTGGTGAGCCGGGCGTGCAGGTGCACGTCGGTGAAGGGCTCGGCGGCGCCGATGACGCAGTCCCGGAGTACTCCTTCGAGTGCATATCCGGCCGTGTTCGCGACCGCGCACGAGGCGGCGTTGCCCACCGCGTGCCGCAGTTCCACCCGGTGCAGGTCCAGCGCGCCGAACGCCCACCGGGTCACCGCGCCCACCCCGTGCCGGGCCACGCCACGACCGCGTGCGCTCTCGAGCGTCCAGTAGCCGATCTCGCCCGTGCGCCACCTCGGGACGATGTTCTTGAGTGCCACATGGCCGTGGACCTCGCCCGTCACGGCGTCCATCACCGCGAACGAGGCGCTCTCCCCGGTTGCCCACCGCTTTGTGCGGGCGGCCAGCCACGCGTGTGGATCACCGTCCGTCGGCGTCGCCATCCAGCGGGTGATCCCGGGATCGGCGAGGGCCTTGCCGACCACCTCGACGTCGTGTTCGTTCCAGGGCCGGAGCTGAAAGCGCCCCGCCGCGATCTCCACAGGTTCCATGCCGGTCACTGTGCCGGCCCGCGAGGCTCGATCCCGGCTTGCCTCCTCGCATACGATGGCCGTATCGGCGGGACGGGCCCCGCCGTGCCGTCACGTCCGAAAGGCGGGCGGGCGCCGTCGGGCAAGGAGCTCATCCAGCGTGTCTATCTTCGACAAGGTCCTGCGCGCCGGCGAGGGCAAAATCCTGCGCAAGCTCAACCGCATCGCAGATCAGATCGAGTCGATCGAAGATGACTTCAAGGACCTCTCCGATGCCGAGCTTCGGGCACTGACGGACGAGTACAAGCAGCGCTACGCCGACGGGGAGACCCTCGACGACCTGCTTCCGGAAGCCTTCGCCACCGTTCGCGAGGCCGCCCGCCGCACCCTGGGCCAGCGGCACTACAAGGTGCAGCTGATGGGTGGTGCCGCACTGCACCTGGGCAACATCGCCGAGATGCGCACCGGCGAGGGCAAGACCCTCGTCTCCACGCTGCCCGCCTACCTGAACGCGATCGCCGGCGAGGGCGTGCACGTGGTCACGGTCAACGACTACCTCGCCGAGCGCGACTCGGAGTGGATGGGACGCGTCCACCGCTTCCTGGGCCTGACCGTCGGTTGCATCCTGGCCAACATGCCGCCGCACGAGCGCCGCAAGGCCTACGGCTACGACATCACCTACGGCACCAACAACGAGTTCGGCTTCGACTACCTGCGCGACAACATGGCGTGGTCGTCCGAAGAGCTGGTGCAGCGCGGCCACTTCTTCGCCGTGGTCGACGAGGTCGACTCGATCCTGGTCGACGAGGCCCGCACGCCGCTGATCATCTCCGGCCCGGCCGACCAGGCCACGAAGTGGTACGCCGACTTCGCCAAGATGGTCAAGCGGCTCAAGCGCGGCGAGGCGGCGAACCCGCTCAAGGGCATCGAGGAGACCGGCGACTACGACGTCGACGAGAAGAAGCGCACCGTCGCGATCCACGAGTCCGGCGTCAGTCGGGTCGAGGACTACCTGGGCATCGACAACCTCTACGAGGCGGTCAACACCCCGCTGGTCGGCTACCTGAACAACGCCATCAAGGCGAAGGAGCTGTACAAGCGGGACAAGGAATACGTGGTCGTGGACGGCGAGGTGCTCATCGTCGACGAGCACACCGGCCGCATCCTGGCCGGTCGCCGCTACAACGAGGGCATGCACCAGGCGATCGAGGCCAAGGAGGGGGTGGACATCAAGGACGAGAACCAGACCCTGGCCACCGTCACCCTCCAGAACTTCTTCCGCCTGTACAAGAAGCTCGGCGGCATGACCGGTACGGCGATGACCGAGGCCGCCGAGTTCCACCAGATCTACAAGCTCGGCGTGGTGCCCATCCCCACCCACCGCTCGGTGCAGCGCGTGGACCAGTCCGACCTCGTGTACAAGACCGAGGAGGCCAAGTTCAACGCGGTCGTGGACGACATCACGCAAAAGCACGAGAAGGGCCAGCCGGTCCTGGTCGGCACCACCAGCGTGGAGAAGTCCGAATACCTCTCCGCCCAGTTGCGCAAGCGCGGCGTGCCGCACGAGGTGCTCAACGCCAAGCACCACGAGCGCGAGGCGCAGATCGTCGCGCAGGCGGGCCGCAAGGGCGCGGTCACGGTGGCCACCAACATGGCCGGCCGAGGCACCGACATCATGCTCGGCGGCAACCCCGACCACCTCGCCGCGGCCGAGCTCGCCCAGCGCGGGCTCACCCCGACCGAGACGCCGGAGGAGTACGAGGCCGCCTGGCCGGACGCGCTGGAGAAGGCCAAGAAGGCGGTCAAGGCCGAGCACGAGGAGGTCTCCGACCTCGGTGGCCTGTACGTGCTGGGCACCGAGCGGCACGAGTCCCGCCGGATCGACAACCAGCTGCGCGGTCGTTCCGGCCGTCAGGGCGACCCCGGCGAGTCGCGCTTCTATCTCTCCCTCGGCGACGACCTGATGCGCCTGTTCAAGGCCAACATCGTCGAGCGCGTGCTGACCCTGGCCAACGTGCCGGAGGACCAGCCGATCGAATCGAAGATGGTCTCCAACGCGATCAAGTCCGCGCAGACCCAGGTCGAGCAGCAGAACTTCGAGATCCGCAAGAACGTGCTCAAGTACGACGAGGTGCTGAACCGCCAGCGCGAGGTGATCTACGGCGAGCGCCGCCGCGTGCTCGCGGGCGAGAACCTGCAGGAGCAGATCGGCCACTTCATCGACGACACCGTCGAGGCGTACGTGCACGGCGCGACCGAGGGTTTCGCCGAGGAGTGGGACCTGGAGAAGTTGTGGGCCAACCTCAAGCGCCTCTACCCGGTCAGCATCACGATCGAGGAGGTCGAGGAGGAGTTCGGCGACCGCTCCGACCTGGACACCGAGCAGCTCGTCGAACTGCTTCGGGCGGACGCCCAGGCCGCCTACGCACTGCGTGAGGAGAAGCTCGGCGAGGAGGTCATGCGCGAGCTGGAGCGCCGGGTCATCCTCTCGGTGCTCGACCGCCGCTGGCGTGAGCACCTCTACGAGATGGACTACCTCCAGGAGGGCATCGGCCTGCGGGCGATGGCGCAGCGCGACCCGCTGGTGGAGTACCAGCGCGAGGGCTTCGACATGTTCAACGCCATGATGGAGGGCATCAAGGAGGAGTCGGTCGGCTACCTCTTCAACGTCGAGGTCGAGATCGAGCAGGTGCCCGAGGCGCCGAGCATCTCGATCGACAAGGCCGCGCCGCTGCCGGAGATCCACGCGAAGGGCCTGGACGCCCCGCAGCGGCCGGCGCACCTGCAGTACAGCGCGCCGACGATCGACGGCGAGGGTGGTGTGATCACCTCCGAGGAGAACTTCGACGAGGACGACGTCGAGGTCGACGAGGGTGCGACCCGCGCGGAGCGCAGGCGCGCGCAGCGCGCGAAGCGCAAGAAGAAGTAGGCGCTCCCGGTTCGACCGGCGAGGTGGGTCGACGACGGGCAGGCCTGCGGCCCGCCTGTCGTCGAACACCGGACTCGCCGGTGTGAGGGGCAGGCCGGTGGTCGGCGGCTTGCCCGATGGGATGGCCGACCCGAGGGTCCGGATCGCGGTTGCGGTCCGGACCCTCGGGCGTTCGGGGTCGGGTCGGGGTCAGGTCAGGTTGTCGTGTTCCAGGGCCGTGCACAGCCAGGTGTCGGTGGGGTGGCGGGTGGGCGCGTCGCGTTCGAGGCGGAAGGCCAGGGTGAGGACCCAGGAGGCGGCCCGCAGGCGGGCGTAGCCCTCGGCGACGCCGTCGGCCGGGGTGCGACCGCCGCATGATTCCACGCTCAGCCGGCCGACCCGGCGGGCGGCGAGTCGGCGGACCAGGTGTTGCGTGGTGGCATAGACGGCGGTGGAGGCGTACGGGCGCAACTGGCCCACCGCGCGCAGGCCGGAGCCGATCTCGGCCAGCGCGTGGGCCAGCCGTCGGGCGCGCAGGCGGGCCTCGGTCGGGTCCGGCTCGGCCGGCGTGTGGATGAGCCGCAACGCGGGCCGCGACACCGGTCGGGCGACGAAGCCGGGGTCGGGCGCGAGCGCGAGTGAGCCGTACACCCGTGCGGACCGGTGCGCGGGCGCGGCCGGCGGGAGCGGGTCGCGCCCGGGCCGGCCGGCAGGCGCCGGGTCGAAGGGGCTTTCGCCGGCGGGCGCGCGCACCACGTACAGGTGCGGTGGCGAAGTGGTGCGGGCGGTGTTCGTGTGGACCATGGGTCCTCCCCGAGAAGTGCCGAACATGAGGTACCCGACGCCGACGTGCCGGGTATGGGTGTGCCGCACTCGTTCCGCTCGTTCCCCCGACCGGGACGTGTGCAGGCACTTCCTAGCCGGCCCGCGACGCACGGTCAACCATTCGTTCGGCCGGCCCGGGGATTACGCTGACGCGTCGACTCACGCAATGTGGCGGTAGGTCGACCGTCGCCCCGGCTCCCGACGAACACGAAGGGATGTCGGGATTTCACTCGATTGGAGTCGCCCGATGCGTGTGTTCATCCCCACCACCCCCGCGGGTCTGGCCTCGGTGCACGCCGACGGCGGGATCGTCTCGGCGCCGTCGGTCGCGTACGCGGTCACCGACGCGTTTCGCGCCTGGTACGACAGCGGGGACGAGGAGGAGCTGGAGTACGGCGCGCTGACCCGGGCCGCCGAGGCCTCGTTGCGGCTGCTCGCGGCCGAGCCGGGGGCGTCGCGTCGGGTCGTGCTGGCGGCGGATGTGCCGGACGCGCTGGTGAGCGTGCGGGAGCAGGACGGGCCGGGCGCCGTCCTGGTGGACGCGACGGTGCCGCGCAAGCGGATCGCGGCGGTGCACATGGACACCGCCGACGCCGAGGGCGCGATCGCCGCGGCGCTGGCCGGCGGGCTCACCGACGAGCTGATCGAGGCGACCGAGGAGCACGAGCTGTTGTGGTTCGCGACACAGGAGCTTGCCGATCTGCTGTGAGCGCACCCACGGCACAATGAAGGTCCATGAAGAGTCGACCTCCGCACCTGGTCTGGGACTGGAACAGCACGCTGTTCCACGACATGGATGCGATCATCGCGGCCACCAACGCCTCGTTCGCACTGCTCGGGCTGCCGCCGATGACGCTGGAGCGCTATCGCGAGCTCTATTGCGTGCCCGTACCGAAGTTCTACGAGAAGGTCACCGGCCGGGTCCCCGATCCGGCCGAGTGGGACCTGCTCGACGACGCCTTCCAGGAGGTCTACGCCGCGCACAGCGCGCTGTGCGAGCTCGCCCGAGGTGCGGACGAGCTGCTGCACACCTGGCAGCGCGAGGGCGGTACGCAGTCGTTGTTGTCGTTGACCGCGCACGAGGCGCTGATGCCGTTCGTGCGCCGGTTCGGGATCGAGGAACGCTTCGTCCGGGTGGACGGGCGGGTGGGTCCGCCCGGTGGGGGCAAGGCCGAGCACCTGGTGCGGCACCTGGCCGCGCTGCGCCGGGATCCGGCCGAGGTGGTGCTCATCGGCGACGCCGCGGACGACGCGGCGGCCGCGCTGCACGTGGGCGCGCGGGCGGTGCTGTACGCGGGCGGTTCGCACGCGCGGGCCAGTCTGGAGCAGGTCGGCGTGCCGGTGGTGGACTCGCTCGCGGACGCGGTGGAGCTGGCGCGCACGTACTCGGGTTGACTCGCGCGGGCGGGGTGGGGCGCATCGATTGTCCGGTTCGTGGGCACTGCGCATCCATGGATGCTGTGACCCGGGTGCCCCGGCCGAGCAACGAACCCGTCCACGGCTACGCGCCGGGCTCTCCCGAACGGGAGCGCCTGACCGCGGCGCTGGCCGAGATGTCCGCCGAGCCGGTGGACCTGCCGCACACGATCGGCGGCGAGCATCGCATGGGTGCGGGCAAGCGCGTGCAGATCGTGCAGCCGCATCGGCGGGCGGGCGAACTCGGCACGCTGGCCAACGCGACCCACGACGACGCGCGGGCGGCGCTGGTCGCGGCGCGCGAGGCCGCGCCCGGTTGGCGTGCGCTGGACTTCGACGACCGCGCGGCGATCCTGCTCAAGGCCGCCGACCTGCTGGCCGGGCCGTGGCGCGAGACGATCGCCGCCGCGACCATGCTGGGTCAGGGCAAGACGGTGCAGCAGGCGGAGATCGACGCGCCGTGCGAACTGATCGACTTCTGGCGGTTCAACGTGCACTTCGCCCGGCGGATCATGGCCGAGCAGCCGATCAACTCGCCCGGGGTGTGGAATCGGCTGGATCACCGGCCGCTGGAAGGCTTCGTGTACGCGGTCACGCCGTTCAACTTCACCGCCATCGCGGGCAACCTGCCCACCGCGCCCGCGCTGATGGGCAACGTGGTGCTGTGGAAGCCCTCACCCACCCAGGCCTTGGCCGCGCATCACCTGATGCGGCTCCTGGAGGCCGCCGGGCTGCCGCCGGGAGTGATCAACCTGCTGCACGGCGACGGCATCGCGGTCTCCGACGTCGCGCTGGCCGACCCGGACTTCGCCGGGCTGCACTTCACCGGGTCGGCCGCGACGTTCAAGCACCTGTGGCGCACCGTGGGCACGAACCTGGACACCTACCGCGGCTATCCGCGGATCGTCGGCGAGACCGGCGGCAAGGATTTCGTGGTCGCGCACCCCAGCGCCGACCACGACGTGCTGCGGACGGCGCTGGTGCGCGGCGCGTTCGAGTACCAGGGGCAGAAGTGCTCGGCCGCCTCGCGCGCCTACATCCCGCGCTCGATCTGGGAGAGCGGCTTCCGGGACGCGTTCCTGGCCGAGGTGGACGGCCTGTCGATGGGCGACGTGACCGATCTGCGGCACTTCATGGGTGCGGTGATCGACGAGCGCGCGTTCGCCAGGCTCAAGACGGCCATCGACCGGGCACACGCCGACGACGGCCTGCTGGTCCTGGCGGGCGGGACCTACGACGACTCGGTCGGCTGGTTCGTCCGGCCCACCGTGGTGCTTGCCGAGGACCCGTGGGACGAGGTGTTCACCACCGAGTACTTCGGGCCGCTCCTGGGCGTGCACGTGTACGAGGATCGCGACTGGGACGCGATGTTGCGGCAGATGGAGTCGGCCGCCCCGTACGCGCTCACCGGTTCGGTGATCGCCCGCGATCGGCGCGCGTTGGCCGAGGCCTCGGGCCTCCTGCGGTTCGCGGCCGGCAACTTCTACCTCAACGACAAGCCCACCGGCGCGGTGGTGGGCCAACAGCCGTTCGGCGGTGCCCGGGCGTCCGGAACCAACGACAAGGCGGGCGCGATGCAGAACCTGATGCGGTGGACCAGCACCCGCACGATCAAGGAGACCTTCGACCCGCCGACCGACTACCGCTACCCGCACATGGACTGAGCGCTGCGCGTCCGGGCCGACCTCAGGCCGGCGCCTTGGCCCGCAGAACCTGGACGAACTCGCGCATCCAGGCCGGGTGGTCGACCCAGCTGCGGGCGGAGACCAGGGTGCCGTCGACGACCGCCTCGCCGTCCACCCAGGTGCCGCCCGCGGCTCTGACGTCCGGTGCGATCGCCGGGTAGGCGGCGGTCCGGCGCCCGGCCAACATGCCCGCGGCGGCGGCGATCAGCGGGCCGTGACAGATCTGCGCGATCGGCTTGTCCGCCTCGAAGAAGTGCCGCACCAGGCGCTGCACGACCGGGTTGTTGCGCAGGTACTCCGGAGCCCGACCACCCGGCAGCACCAGGGCGACGTAGTTCTCCGGCCGCACCTCCACGAACGCGAAGTCGGCCGGCCAGGTGTAGCCGGGCCGCTCGGTGAAGGTGTCGAAGCCCTCGACGAAGTCGTGCACGACGAAGCCGAGCTTCTTGCGCGAGGGTCCGGCCACGTGCACGTCGTACCCCTCCTCGCGCAGGCGCTGGTACGGATAGAGCACCTCCAGCGACTCCGCCGCGTCGCCGGTGATCAGCAGCACCTTCTTGGCCATGACGATCGTCTCCCCACCGAGTTCGTCCCGCCGTGCGTCGCGTCCGCGCCAGGGCCGGAGCCCAGCCTCCACGGTGCCCCGGGTGCCGCCTCGGGGGCAATGGGTACGAGGTGTCCGGAGCGACCCGGAAATTGCTTACAGCCTGATCCAAGGTCCCCTCTCGGCGCTCGGGAGGCACGCGAGTAGCCTGACGATGCGGCGACGCCGCGCGACCTCGGGCCGGGACGACGGAGTCCCGGAACCACCGCGGGTCGGACGACGTCGCCTGAAACAGGTACTCGCGACAAAGCGGGTACCGGCAGTACACAGCCGGGCACGCCCGGGGACGGCAATGGTCACGCAACGGCGCGCGACAGGAGCGGCAGCATCATGCAGAGCAAGCTGGACGAGGCGAAGGCGGAGCTTCTCGCCCGAGCGGCGGAAGCGGCACGAGCGGCATCGTCACAGCACGGAGGCGGCGGGCCCGAGGGCCCGAACCGGGTGGACCTCGATGTCCTCCTGTCCCGCTATTACCGGCACACCGCACCCGACGACCTGATCGATCGCGATCCGGTCGACGTGTACGGGGCGGCGATCTCGCACTGTCGACTCGCGGCGGAGCGCCCCCAGGGCACCGCGCGGGTCCGGGCGTACACGCCCACGGTGGAGGAGAACGGCTGGGCCTCGGGGCACACCGTGGTCGAGGTGGTCACCGACGACATGCCCTTCCTGGTGGACTCGGTCACCAACGAACTCTCCCGCCAGGAACGCAGCATCCACGTGGTGATCCATCCGCAGCTCATCGTGCGGCGCACGATCGCCGGCGAGCTGCTGGAGATCGTGGACACCACGGACGCGCACGGTGTGCCCGAGGATGCGGTCCTCGAGTCCTGGATGCACATCGAAATCGACCGGGAGAGCGACCGCGAGGACCTGCGCTCGGTCGAGCTGGGTCTGCAGCGCATCATCAGCGACGTGCGCGAGGTGGTCGAGGACTGGGCCAAGATGCGCGACACCTCGCTGCGGTTGGCCGACGAGCTCGCCAACGACCCGCCGGCGACGCTGCCGGAGGAGGAGATCGGCGAGGCGTGGGAGCTGCTGCGCTGGCTCTCCGAGGACCACTTCACCTTCCTCGGGTACCGCGAGTACGACCTGGTGTGCGAGGACGACGAGGACGTGCTGCGGGCGGTGCCCGGTACCGGTCTCGGTATCCTGCGCGCCGACCAGGACCTGTCCGCGTCCTTCAGCCGGCTCTCCACCCGGGCGCGCGCGAAGGCCCGGGAAAAACAGCTGCTGATCCTGACCAAGGCCAACTCGCGGGCGACCGTGCACCGCTCGGCCTACCTCGACTACATCGGCGTGAAGAAGTTCGACGCGGCCGGCAACGTGATCGGCGAGCGTCGTTTCCTGGGGCTGTTCAGCTCCGCCGCGTACACCGACAGCGTCCAGCGCATCCCGGTGGTGCGCCGCAAGGTGCACGCGGTGCTGGACAAGGCCGGCTTCCCCCCGGTCAGCCACGACGGCCGGGACCTGCTGCAGATCCTGGAGACGTACCCGCGCGACGACCTGTTCCAGATCGCCGTGGACGAGCTGCACGACATCGTGATCAGTGTGCTCTACCTCCAGGAGCGCCGCCGGTTGCGGCTGTTCCTGCGCAAGGACGAGTACGGCCGGTTCTACTCGGCCCTGGTCTACCTGCCGCGCGACCGGTACACCACCGAGGTCCGGCTCAAGATGCAGGACATCCTGCTCGCCGAGCTGGCCGGTTCGGTGGTCGACTACACCGCGCGCAACACCGAGTCCGTGCTCGCGCGCCTGCACTTCACCGTGCGCGTGCCCACCGGCGCCGAACTCGGCGACCCGGACGTGGACTACATCGAACGACTGCTGTCCGAGGCCACCCGCTCGTGGATCGACGACTTCGGCGAGGCCCTCGTCGCCGAATGCGGCGAGGAGAGCGCGGCCGAACTGTCCCGCCGCTACGCGCACGCGTTCAGCGAGGGCTACAAGTCCGACTTCCCGCCCCGGACCGCGGTGGCCGACCTCAAGCGGATCGAGGAACTGACCCCCGAGGCGGACTTCAAGCTGCACCTGTACGAGCCGATAGGAGCACTGCCGGGCGAGCGGCGGTTCAAGATCTACCGCTCCGGTGGGCACGTGTCGCTCTCCGAGGTGTTGCCGATCCTGCAGCGCATGGGCCTGGAGGTGGTCGACGAGCGGCCCTACGAGCTGCGCCGCGCCGACGGGACCGTGGCGTGGGTGTACGACTTCGGCCTGCGCTACGACGCGTCGGCGATGTACGGGCAGCCCGAGGACGTCAAGGAGCTGTTCCAGGACGCGTTCTCGGCGACCTGGACCGGGCGCGCGGAGAACGACGGGTTCAACGCACTGGTCTTCCGAGCCGGGCTGACCTGGCGCCAGGCGATGGTGCTGCGCGCGTACGCCAAGTACCAGCGGCAGGCCGGGACCACCTTCGGGCAGGAGTACATCGAGGGCGTCCTGGTCTCCAACCCGCACACCACACGGCTGCTGGTGAACCTGTTCGAGGCCCGCTTCTCGCCGGGCCACCAGCAGGCCGGCACCGAGCTGGTGGACGGCATCGTCGAGGCCATCGAGGGCGCGCTCGACCAGGTGGCCAGCCTGGACGAGGACCGCATCCTGCGCTCGTTCCTGGCGATGGTCAAGGCGACCCTGCGGACCAACTTCTTCCAACACCGCGAGGACGGCGAGGCGCACGACTACCTCTCGCTCAAGTTCGACCCGCAGGAGATCCCCGACCTGCCCGCGCCGCGGCCCAGGTTCGAGATCTTCGTCTACTCGCCCCGGGTCGAGGGCGTGCACCTGCGCTTCGGCGCGGTCGCGCGCGGCGGGCTGCGCTGGTCGGATCGGCGCGAGGACTTCCGCACCGAGATCCTTGGCTTGGTCAAGGCACAGATGGTGAAGAACACCGTGATCGTGCCGGTCGGTGCCAAGGGCGGCTTCTTCTGCAAGCAGCTGCCCGACCCCACGGACCGCGAGGCCTGGCTGGCCGAGGGCATCGCCTGCTACCGCACCTTCATCGGCGCGCTGCTCGACATCACCGACAACCTCGTCGACGGCGCGGTCGTGCCGCCGGCGGACGTGGTGCGCCACGACGCGGACGACACCTACCTGGTGGTGGCCGCGGACAAGGGCACCGCGACGTTCTCCGACATCGCCAACGAGGTGGCGCAGGCGTACGGCTTCTGGCTCGGCGACGCGTTCGCCTCCGGCGGCTCGGCGGGCTACGACCACAAGGGCATGGGCATCACCGCGCGCGGTGCGTGGGAGTCGGTCAAGCGGCACTTCCGCGAACTGGGTCACGACACCCAGACCGAGGACTTCACCGTGGTCGGCATCGGGGACATGTCCGGTGACGTGTTCGGCAACGGCATGCTGCTGTCCGAGCACATCCGGCTGCTCGCCGCCTTCGACCACCGGCACATCTTCCTGGACCCGAACCCGGACGCGGCGACCTCCTTCGCCGAGCGGCGCCGGTTGTTCGACCTGCCGCGCAGCTCCTGGGCGGACTACGACAAGGAGCTGATCTCGGCGGGCGGCGGCGTGTACCCGCGCACCGCCAAGTCGGTGCCGATCAACGCCCAGGTGCGCCAGGCGCTGGGACTGCCGGACGGGCTGATCCGGCTCACTCCGGCCGAGCTGATGAAGGCGATCCTGCAGAGCCCCGCGGACCTGTTCTGGAACGGCGGGATCGGCACCTACATCAAGTCGAGCGGCGAATCGCACGCCGACGTCGGCGACAAGGCCAACGACGCGATCCGGGTCAACGGCGCCGACCTGCGGGTCAAGGTCGTCGGCGAAGGCGGCAACCTGGGCTGCACCCAGCTGGGCCGGGTCGAGTTCGCGCTCGCGGGCGGGCGGATCAACACCGACGCGATCGACAACTCGGCGGGCGTGGACACCTCGGACCACGAGGTGAACATCAAGATCCTGCTCAACCAGGTCACCGCCGCCGGCGACATGACGCTCAAGCAGCGCAACGAGCTGCTCGCCGCCATGACGGACGAGGTCGGGCACCTGGTGCTGGCCGCCAACTACGGCCAGAACTGCGCGCTGGCCAACGCGGTCTCCCAGGCCGGCAGCCTGCTGCACGTGCACATGCGGTACATGCGCCGGCTGGTGCGGGACGGACACCTCAACCGGGAGATCGAGTTCCTGCCGACCGATCGGCAACTGCGCGAGCGGCAGCAGAACGGGCAGGCGCTGACCCAGCCCGAGCTGGCCGTGCTGCTGGCATACACCAAGATCGTGATGGCGCAGGACCTGGTCGCCTCGGACCTGCCGGACGACCCGTTCCTGGCCCGGCAGTTGTACCGGTACTTCCCCAGCGCGCTGCGGGCGAGGTTCGTCGAGCAGATGGACCGGCACCCGCTGCGCCGGGACATCATCACCACCGTGGTGGTGAACGAGGTGGTCAACCTGGCCGGCCTCTCGTTCATGTTCCGCATGCGCGAGGAGACCGGCGCGTCGGCGGAGGAGGTCGCGCGGGCGCACATCACCGCGCGGGAGATCTTCGGCATCGACCGGATCATGGGCGCGATCGCGGCGCTGGACAACCAGGTCCCGGCCGAGACGCAGACCACGCTGCGGTTGCACAGCCGGCGGCTGATCGAGCGGGCCACCCGTTGGTTCCTGGGCAGCCGGCGCGAGATCGACATCGCCGCGCAGGTGGAGTTCTTCCGCGACGGTGTGGCCGAGGTGATCGCCCGCCTGCCCAAGCTGCTCCGCGGCTCGGACCTGGCCTGGATGGACGGGCTGTACGACCAGTTCACCGAGGCCGGCGTGCCGACCGAACTGGCCACCGCGGTGGCCGGGATGTCCTCGGCGTACGCGGCACTGGACATCGTCGAGGTGGCGGGCGAGTCCGAGCGTGCGGTGCTCGACGTCGCGCAGGTGTACTTCGACATCGCCGACCGGTTGCCGATCGCGCACCTGCTCGACCGGATCATCGAACTGCCGCGCAGCGACCGGTGGAAGTCGATGGCGCGGGCCTCGCTGCGGGAGGATCTGTACGCCGCGCAGGCCGGGCTCACCGCGGAGGTGCTCGGCTCCGGCGAGCCGGAGGACACCCCCGAGCTGCGGTTCAAGGCGTGGGAGCACAAGAACGCGCCGGTGCTCACCCGGGCGCGGTCCACGTTGGACGAGTTGCAGGAGGCGGAGAACTACGACCTCGCGACGCTCTCGGTCGCGATGCGAACGATCCGTACGCTGCTGCGGACCGGCAGCAAGAGCTGATCGCTGCACCGTGCCGTGCCCGGCAACCCGGCCGGGCACGGCACGTGTGCCGCCGGCCCGGAACCCGAGTGGGTTCCGGGCCGGCGGCCTGTGCGGCGGCAACTACGGTTCGAGCATCAGCAGTTCGTGGTGGCTGCGTTCGCGCACGGCCCACCAGCACGGCAGGTAGATCAGCGCCGGCAGGCCGGCCACCAGGATCGACCAGGTCGGGCAGGCCATCAGTGCCGCCACCAGCGCGACGAACACGTGGATCAGGCCCACCGCGGCCGCACGCGCCAGTGCCCCGGTGCCGCGCCGCATCGCGTCGCGCACACCGGCGACGCCCATGCCGCAGACCACCGCGATGCCCGCGCACAACACCGATGCGATCAGCAGCAGGTCGCCGAGCCCTTCCAGGCTCTTGCGGTCGTCGCGAACCGCGAACGACATGATCGCGAGCGTGATCGCGGTCGCGCTCATCAGCACCGTTTCGATGACCAGTGCGATCAGCAGGGTTCGCAGAAAACCGATTCGACGATTTCCCCTCATTGTTCCCCCGAAATGACGTTTGCCCCCCGTTCGGTGCACCCCCGAGCCGGTTCCGAAGCGGCGGGGAGCACCCTACGCCTTCGGACGATGTCACACGGAATCCCGTTCCCGAAGTCGGATCCGTAACGATGGCGGTACGAAACGCGGTACGAAACGCGGCACGAAACACAAAGGCCGCGGGGCGTCGTCCGGATGTTGCCGGACGGCCACGCGGCCGTTGCCCACGACGCCACTTCGGCGTCGATCGTGTGCTCGATCGGCTCGACTACTTCACGGCGCCCGCCATCACGCCCTGGACGAAGTAGCGCTGGAAGCTGAAGAAGACGATCACTGGGACGATCAGCGACAGGAAGGCGCCGGGCGCCAGCACGTCGATGTTGGCGCCGAACGCCCGGGATTGGGACTGCAACGCGACGGTCAGCGGCGCCGATTCGGTGTCCGCGTAGATCAACGCGATCAGCATGTCATTCCACACCCACAGGAACTGGAAGATGCCCAGCGACGCGATCGCCGGCAGACCCAGCGGCAGGATGACCCGGAAGAAGATGGTCAGGTCGGTGCCGCCGTCCATCCGGGCGGCCTCCAGCAGGTCGCGGGGGATGCCTGCGAAGTAGTTGCGCAGCAGGAACACCGCGAACGGTAGGCCGAAGGCGACGTGGAACAACACCACGCCCAGGATGGTGCCGAACAGGCCGGTGTTGCCGTACAGCTTCGAGATCGGGATCAGCGCGACCTGTACCGGCACCACCAGCAGACCGACCACGATCAGGAACAGCCAGTCCCGACCGGGGAATTCCAGCCACGCGAAGGCGTAGGCCGCGAGCGAGCCGATCAGGATCACCAACAGCGTGCTGGGCACGGTGATCCAGATCGTGTTGAAGAACGCCCGGGTCATGTCCTTGTTGTCGAGCAGTTTGTCGTAGTTCGAGAAGGTCAGGTCGCTCGGCTTGCCCAGCACCTTCCACCAGCCGGACTTGCTCATCTCCTGCGGGTCGCGCAGCGAGGAGACCAGCAGGCCGAACGTGGGCATCAGCCAGAACAGCGCGATCAGCACGAGCGCGATCGCCGCCAGGCCGCCGCCGGTGCGGCCCACGATCCGCGAGGCGAGACCGCGCTTGATGCCTCCCTCCCGGCCCGCCGGCGGTTGTCCGGGCTTCGTCAGGTCGGGGGCTGCGGACGCGCTCACCGGTTCTCCCTTCGGAAGCGGCGGATGTTGAACAACATCGCCGGCAGCACCAGCAGGAAGAGCAGGATGCCGATGGCACTGCCCAGCCCCTGGTTGTTGCCGCCGCCGAAGGAGGCGATGTACATCTGCAGGGCCAGGACGTTGGCCTCCTTCTGCGACGAGCCCAGCGAGATGATGAACACCAGGTCGAAGATCTTGAGCACGTTGATCACCAGGGTGACCATCACCACCACCAGCACCGGGGCCAGCAGCGGGATGGTGACCCGGCGGAAGACCTGCCACTCGGTCGCACCGTCCACCCGCGCGGCCTCCAGCGCGTCCCGCGGGATCGCGGCCAGGCCCGCCGCGATCAGCACCATCGCGAAGCCCGCCCACATCCAGATGTAGGCGCCGATGATCGCGGCGGTGATCAGGTTCGGCCCGAGCCAGTCGTAGCCGCCGAAGGACTTGGCGAAGTTGGCCTCGGTCAGCCGCATCTGCACCGGCCCCCCGCGGGCGGCGGAGGCGGGCATCGTGAACGAGCCGTCCTTGCCGGTGGTCGCGCTCGCGACGGTCCTCCCGCCGCGGACCGCCTCCACCTTTACCCCGGGCAGCCCCTTCTCGCCGGGATCGACCACGCCGGGCTTGCCCGCGTTGCCCTTGGTGAAGTCGACCCACACCACGCCGCCGAGTCCGCCGGCGGGCGGCACGCCGGGCTTGGCTTCCCGCGCGTCGCCGGGAATCTTCTCCGGGGGCAGCGAGACCAGCGGCAGCAGCGCCGTACCGCCGGGCTCGGTGCCGGCCCTGGTGACGAAGCCGCCCGCCTGCGGCGTGAGCACGGTGTCGTTGCGCGGACGGGCCCCCGGATACGGCGCGCCCTCGCTGAAGATGTCGTGCACGCTCGTGACCACCGCGTTGGCCACGCCCTGGTCGGGCTCGCGGTCGTAGACGAGCCGGAAGGTGATGCCCGCGGCCAACATGGACACGGCCATCGGCATGAAGACGATCAGTTTGAACGCCGTGGCGAACCTGACCCGCTCGGTCAGCACCGCGAAGATCAGACCGAGCGAGGTGACCGCGGCCGGCACCACCAGGACCCAGATCAGGTTGTTCTTGAGCGCGGTGAAGGTGTCGTCGTCGGTGAACAGTTCCTTGTAGTTGTCGATCCCCACGAAGTCCGACCAGCCGTCCGCGCCGAACAGGCTGCGCAGCAGCGACCACACGATCGGATAGGCGACCAGGACGGCGAGCATGACGATGGCCGGCAGCAGGAACAGCCAGCCCAACAGGGCGCCCGAACCGAGCCCGCGCGACTCGCGCGCGGGCATCGGCTTCGTCTTCTCGGGCACCGCGACCGGTACGGGTGCCTTGTCACTCATGGCAGCGGATCACCCGCCCGCGTATGCCTTGGCGGCGTCCGCTTCGAGCTTGCTCTGCGCCCCGGCCACGTCCGAGGGGTTGCGCAGGAAGTCCTGGAGATCGCGCCACTCGCCCTCGCCCTTGGTGCCGCCGAAGGCGGCGGGTGCCTGGTCGGAGAGGTCGAAGCGGAAGTCGTCGCCCGCGGTGATCAGGTTCTCGGCGATCCTGCGCGTGGCGTTGTCGCGGTAGTACGCCATGCCCAGGTTCTTGTTCGGCGAGAGGTAACCACCCTGCTCCGCCCACACCTTGGCCGCCTCCGGCGAGGCCAGGTACTTCAGCAGCGCCTGTGCGCCGGGGGAGTCCTTCATCGCCACGGCCACGTCGCCGCCGGTGACCACCGGCGCCTTGCCGGTGCCGACCGCGGGGAACCCGAAGAACTTCGCCTCGGTGCCGATCTTGGCCTTGGTGTCCTTGAGGATGTTGGTGCCGATGAAGTCGCCGCCCGCGATCATCCCGGCCTTCGGCGGGTCGCCGAACACCTGCGGTACGGACGCGGGGAACTCGGTCTGGAGCACGCCGCCGCTGCCGCCGGGGAACCAGTCGCTCTTGCCGAAGACCTGGGCCAGGGTCTCCAGGGCGGTCTTGACCGAGGGATCGGTCCACGGGATCTGGTGCTTGGCCAACTGGTCGTACTTCTCCGGGCCGGCCTGGCTCAGGTAGATGTTCTCGAACCAGTCGGTGAGCACCCACCCGTCGGCGCCGCCGATGGCGAACGGCGCGGTGCCCGAGTCGGAGATCAGGCCCGCGTTCTTGAGCAGGTCGTCCCAGCTCTTGGCCTCGGTCGCGCCCGCGTTCTCGTAGACCTTGGCGTTGTACCAGACCAGCGACTTGTTGGCGCCCTTGTAGTAGACGCCGTAGAGCTTGTCCTGGTACGAGCCGAGCTTTTGCCACTGGGACGAGAAGTTGGCCTGCACGGCCTGCTGCACGTCGGCCGCGAGTGGCTTGATCCAGCCCTTCTGGGCGAACTGCTGGAGTACGCCCGGCTGGGCCAGGAACGCGACGTCCGGCGGCGCGTTGCCCTCGACCCGCTGGCCCAGGAACGTGGAGGCGCTGTCGCCGGTGGGAATGAACTCGGTCTTGGCCCCGGTGCGCTTCTCGAAATCGGCGAGCACCTTCTTGAACGCCGCCTGCTCGTCGCCGGTCCACACCGCGGCGACGCTCACCGTGGTGCCGTCGAGCCGGGGTACGGCCGGCGCGCCGCTCCCGCCGGGCGTCGGGTCGTTCTTCTTGCCCTTGTCGTCACCGTCGTCGCTACAGGCCGCGAGACCCATGGCGAGCATCGAGGCGACCGCCAAGGCGCCCACGAACCGCTTCACGCATCCTCCGTTATGGACAGACCCGTCTCCGGGTCGAAGAAGTGCAGCCGGTCGGTTGCCACCCGCATCACCACGTCGGTGCCCTCGCGGGCCCGGGTACGCGGCCCGAAGCGGGCCACGAGCTCGGAATGCGCCGCGTCGGCGTCCGGCACCGTGTCCTCCGCGCCCACGTCGCGCGCCAGTTCCTGGACGTCCTCGGTGACCGCCGGGGGCGCGTCCACGCGCACGTGTACGAGCACCTCCGAGCCCATCGCCTCGACCAGGTCGGCCTCGGCGCGCAGGACCGTGCCCTCGGCGGGCTCGGTGCCCTCAAGGGCGGTGTCGTACAGGTCCTCCGGGCGGATGCCGACGATCAGCGGGCGGGCGTGGTAGCCGGCCAGTGCCGGGCGCGCGGCGAGCACGTCGGGGTGCACGGTCAACCGTTGGCTGCCGATGTGCACCGTGGTGCCGCCCGCGTCGTCGCGCTTCAGGGTGCCGGTCATCAGGTTCATCGCGGGCGAGCCGATGAAACCGGCCACGAACAGATTGACCGGGTGGTCGTACAACTCCTGCGGCGGGGCGACCTGTTGAAGGACCCCCTTCTTCATCACCGCGACCCGATCGCCGAGGGTCATCGCCTCGGTCTGATCGTGTGTCACATACAGCGTGGTGACCCCCAGTTCGCGGGTCAGTCGGGCGATCTGGGCGCGCATCTGCACGCGTAGCTTCGCGTCGAGATTGGACAGCGGTTCGTCCATCAGGAACGCCTGCGGCTCACGCACGATCGCCCGGCCCATCGCCACCCGTTGCCGCTGGCCGCCGGAGAGTTGCCGCGGTTTTCGGCCGAGGTGCTCCTCCAGGCCCAGGGTCCGGGCCGCCCTGTCGACGCGTTCGCGAATCTCGTTCTTGGGCAACTTCCGCAATCGAAGCCCGAATCCGATGTTGTCCCGCACGTTCAGATGCGGATAGAGCGCGTAGCTCTGGAACACCATCGCCACGTCCCGATCGCGCGAGGGAATGCGATTGACGACCCGGTCGCCGATGCTGATCGTGCCCTCGCTGATCTCCTCCAGGCCGGCGACCATCCGTAACGCGGTGGTCTTGCCGCATCCCGACGGGCCTACCAGAACCAGGAACTCACCATCCTCGACGGCCAGATCGAGCGAGGTGACCGCTCGAGTGCCGTCCGTATACAGCTTTCCGACTCCATCCAGAACCACTTCCGCCACGAAATCCCCCGAGGATGGACAGATGCCGCCTTGTGATGTCCTGTGGTACGCCTGGTGTGGCGCTCGCCACAAGCCTTGCCCCGTGCAACGAGCTCTATTCGTGACTTTTGATCATCACTGCGTGATGAGCCGGCGGGTGCCGGTCGCGCTCCGTATGCTGAGCGGGCCGCGACTGGCGTAAGCGTGGGATCGACCACGAGGAAGCGGCGGTTCCACCGACGAGGTGTCGTCCGCCTGGGCACCCGGATCACATTCCCTGTGAACCGAGCCGGAGAACTCATGGACACGCACGGGCACATGACCGACCGCCACCACGAACTGGGGCGCACCGACCCGGAGATCGCCTCGCTGGTGCACGCCGAGGAACGACTCCAGCAGGACACGCTGCGGCTGATCCCGAGCGAGAACTACGTCTCCGCCGCGG
Organism: Embleya sp. NPDC008237; assembly: GCF_042956465.1. Classification (NCBI taxonomy): domain Bacteria; kingdom Bacillati; phylum Actinomycetota; class Actinomycetes; order Kitasatosporales; family Streptomycetaceae; genus Embleya; species Embleya sp. NPDC008237. The sequence continues at coordinate 89,022 of NZ_JBIBGL010000023.1, read as the reverse complement.
TATTGGCGGCGACCGGGACGGTGCTCACCAACAAGTACTCGGAAGGCTATCCGGGCCGTCGGTACTACGAGGGCCAGCAGAACATCGACCCGATCGAGATCATCGCCCGCGAACGGGCGCAGGCGTTGTTCGGCGTGGATCACGCCAACGTGCAGCCGTATTCGGGCTCGCCGGCCAATCTCGCGGTCTACCTCGCCTTCGCCCGGCCCGGCGACACGGTGCTGGGCATGGCGCTGCCGATGGGCGGCCACCTCACCCACGGGTGGGGCGTGTCCGCGACCGGGACCTGGTTCCGCGGGGTTCGCTACGGCGTGCGTGCCGACACCGGGCGCACCGACCTGGACGAGGTGCGCGATCTCGCGCTGCGCGAGCGGCCGCGGATCATCTTCTGCGGCGGTACGGCGGTGCCGCGCACGGTGGACTTCGCCGGGTTCGCGGCGATCGCCCGCGAGGTGGACGCGATCCTGGTCGCGGATGTGGCGCACATCGCCGGGCTGATCGTGGGTGGGGTGCACCCCTCGCCGGTCGAGCACGTGGACGTGGTCTCCACGACCACGCACAAGACGCTGCGGGGGCCGCGCGGGGCGATGCTGATGTGCCGCGCCGAACATGCCAAGGCGATCGACAAGGCGGTCTTCCCGGGCCTTCAGGGCGGGCCGCACAACAACACCACGGCGGCCATCGCGGTGGCGCTGCGCGAGGCCGGTACGGACGAATTCCGGGCCTATGCGCGGCAGGTGGTCGCGAACGCGAAGCGGTTGGGCGAAGAACTCGCGGCGCGCGGCTTCGAGTTGGTGTCGGGCGGGACGGACAACCATCTGCTCCTGGTGGATCTGACCCGGCGAGGGGTGGCCGGGAAGGTCGCGGCGAAGGCGCTGGATCGGGCGGGGATCGTGGTGAACCACAACACGGTGCCGTTCGACACCCGCTCGCCGTTCGACCCCTCCGGGATTCGGATCGGGACACCCGCGCTCACGTCGCGAGGGCTCTCCGAGGAGCACATGCCGTTGATCGCGCGATGGATGGATCGGATCGTGACGAGGGCGGCGGTGGGGTCGGAGGACGAGATCGCCGCGGTGCGGTCCGAAGTGCGGGAGCTCCTGGGTGGGTTTCCGGCGCCGGGGTTGCCTGTGTAGTCGGTTGCGTCGGGAGGGATTTGCCCGCCCGCCCACCCGTTGCCCCGGGTGTACCGGACCGCGGATTGTTCGGCGGCGGCGCGCCCGACGGCGGCCGGCGGTCCGGGTGGGGTCCCGGGCGGCTTCGGGGTGGGTGGGGTCATCGGGCCTTGCGGGCCAGGTGTTCCAGCGGGGCAGCGGGCCACAGCGGGGCCTGGAGCGGGGTGCCGAGTTGTTCGGCCGCCCGGCGGACCGCGCCGGTGAGCAGAGCCAGGTCGGTGGGGCCCTTGCCGCCGCCCACGGGCGTGGGGCGGCGGGCCAGGCGGTTGCCCATCTCCTGCCACTCCTGGCGCACCACGGTGGGGCGCAGGGTGGCCGTGCGCGGCATCCGGCCGGTCACCCGTCCGCCCTGGAACGGGACGACGGCGCCGTCCCGCCCGCGCACGAAGCCGCGGCCGGGATAGTCCTCGTCCACACCCGCCGCGTCCTCGACGTCGATCAGCACCCGCGAGGCCTGCGGGTCGTCCACCCGCAGGGCGATCCGCAGTTCGGCGCCCGCGGCGGCCTCGATCTCCGGCGTCCGGGCGGGCCGGCCGGTGGTCACCAGCAGGTGCACGCCGTGCGCGCCGCCGCGATGGGCCACGTCGGCGAGGCCCTTGACGAAGCCGGGGTACGCCTCGGCCAGCAGGTCTATGTCGTCCACCGCCACCACGAGCCGGGGCAGCGGCCGACCCGGGCCCGGTCGGTACGTCTCGAACGAGGCGCCCCGCAGCAGCCCCTCGCGGCGGTCCAGTTCATCCCGCACGGCCGCGATCGCATCACCGGTGGCCGGGATCTCCGCGTCGGCGAGATAGCCCACCACGTGGGGCAGTTCGGAGAGCCCCTGGGGCCCCCGGACCAGCGCGATGGCGAGTTCGTCCGGCCGATTGGCCACCGCGAGCGAGCACAATACGGACGCCAGCAACTCGGAGCGGCCGGAGCCCGCGGCCCCGCCGATCACCACGTGCGGCCCCTCGGTGGACAGGTCCACGGTGACCGCGCCGCGGGCGTCCGAGCCGAGCACCGCGCGCGGCGAGCGGCCCGCCTCGCGCCAGCCGGCGAGCAGTTTGGCGGGGGTGAGCAGGTCCAGGTTGAGCAGGTCGAGCAGCCGGACCGACTCCGGCAGCGGCGAGGTGACCCGGCGGGTGGCCTCGCGCAACGGCGCCAGGGCACGGGCGAAGCGGTCCGCCCACGCGGACGACACCGCGTCCGCGACCACGTCCTCCACCCGTCGGGTGCCCGGCCCGATCACGTCGATCCGGGTGCCCACCTCGCCGGTGACGTGCGCGACCGCCGAGCACTGCACGGGCAACTCCTCGGCCCGCTCGTCCAGACACAGCGCATGTACGCCGGCCGCCGGTCCCTCGACCAGGAGTCGGACGATCTCCGGGCGGGCGGCCAGCCGGCCCGCGCCGTCCAGGACCACCACCGTGCGCCGGACCGGGACCCGCTCGGCGGTGTCGATGCGATCGAGCAACTCGCCCGCGCGCGCCTGCACCTGATCCGGTCCCAGGCCGACCAGGAGTCGGCAGTCCTGGCCCTCGCCCGGCCGCAGATGCGGCAGCCAGCGGGCCCAGGACCAGTCGGCGGCGGTGCCGGGGTCCGCGCACAGCACCACCAGCTCCACGTCCTGCGGTCCGTGCAGTCCGGCGATCTGGGCCACCACCGAGCGGGCCAGGCCCAGCAGCCGGGGCCGGTGTCCGGCCAGGCCGAGCACGGTGTCCTTGAGCGAGACGGTGACCGGGACCGAGAACGCGGTCAGCCTGCGCTCCTCGCCGTCGGTGCCCGCGACGGTCGAGGGCTCCACCAGGGTCACCCGCGAGGGCAGGTCGCCCACCCCCAGGCGCACGCCGAGCGCCTCCGGGTGGCCGGCCCCACGTTCCCACAACCGACCCGCCGGACCCGGCTCGCCGGTGGACAGCGCGTCCAGCAACAGCGTCGCCGGGTCGGGCGACTGGTCGCGGCGCCAACGGACCTCGTCCAGCAGCGCCGAGCGGGCCGCCGCCTCGATCGTCTCGCGCTCGGTCCCGGCGGCCCGGCGGCGCAGCGCGAACGGGCGGCGCCGGCCCGCGCTCTCCTCGGGCAGTTCGAAGCGGGCCCGGGCGGGCACCGGCAGTTGGGCGCGGGCGGTGCGGCGCACCTCGATGTGTCCGGTGCCGTCGGCCCGGGCGCAGGCGCCGGAGGAGTCCTCGGGGGAGCCGTACGGCAGGGGCAGGAAGGTCTGCAGGGTGGATTCGCCGACCCGCAGCAGCGAGCCCGGCGGCAGGTCGACCGGTTCGCGGCCGATCGGCATCCCGTCGACGGTGGTGCCGTTGGTCGAGCCGAGGTCGGCGATCCGGATCCGGCCGGGCTCTATCCACAATTCGGCGTGCAGCCGGGACAGGTCGGGGTCGCCCAGGCGCACCTCGGCCTCGGGCGCGCGGCCGATCCGCACCCCGCCCTGGTGCAGCAGGTGCACGCCGCCCGCGTCCGGGCCGCCGACCACGCGCAACTGTGGGGAGCCGGCCGAGGGGGAGGGCGAGCCGAGCGCGTCGACGGTGATCAGCGCGCCGTCCACCAGCGGCGGCCGACCCACGGGGGTGTCGTCGCGCAGCCGGATGTCGCCCACCCAAAAGCGTTGGCCGTCGGTCCCGGAGGCGGTCCGCAGCGCGCCCGCGATCCCCGCGAACGTCGTCCCGGACGGCGCGGTGACGAGCACGTCGGCGCCCGGTCCGGTCCGCTGCGGGCCGTGCACGGTGAGCCGGATCTGCATGCGCGCCTCCCTCCTCCGAGCAGAAAACAAGAGGCATCCTCGCACCCGCGACCGTCATGTCGCCTACGGCCGGACAGACGACGGATCTTGTCCGAATTTCGACCGTAAGCGACCGAGTCGCCGGCGAATCGCCCGAACGTGATGCGGACACCCCGGACAGGCCCCGCCGCCCGTATCGCCGAGTATCGGTCCGACAACATCTAAGGGCAGGACCCGAACCGTACCTGGGGTCGATGCGTCCTCGGCCGTGTAGCACCTAGGGTGGAAGGCAACCCGGCACCACCGCCCAGGTGGCGGACAGGACAGTGGGGAGCGTCGTGGACCGGCCGGTCGGCAGCAAATATCTGCTTCAGGAAACCCTGGGGCGCGGAGCCAGTGGCACCGTCTGGCGCGCGAGCGTGCGCGATTCCGGCGAGATCGTCGCGGTCAAGGTGTTGCGCGAGGAGTTGAGCACCGACCCGGACGTGGTCACCCGCTTCCTGCGCGAACGCTCGCTGCTGCTGAATCTGCGCCACCCCAACCTCGTGCACGTGCGCGACCTGGTCGTCGAGGGCGAGACGCTCGCCCTGGTGATGGACCTGATCGACGGGCCCGACCTGCGCACCTACCTCCGCGAGAACGGCCCGCTGCCGCCGGCCCCGGCCGCCTTGACGATGGCTCAGATCTGCGACGCGCTCAGTGTGACGCACGCGGACGGGGTGATCCACCGGGATCTGAAGCCCGCCAACATCATGCTCGCCCGCAACGGCGACTCGCTCTACCCGATGCTGACCGACTTCGGCATCGCCCGCCTGGCCGACTCGCCCGCGCTCACCCGCACCCACGAACTCGTCGGCACACCCAGCTACGTGGCGCCCGAGACCGCCGAGGGCCGCCCGCTGACCCCGGCCGTGGACGTCTACGCCGCGGGCGTGGTGCTCTACGAACTGGTGGCCGGGCACCCGCCGTTCCGGGACACCAACCCGATTGCGCTGCTGCACCACCACCTGACCGAGGTGCCCACCCGCCCGGCCGGCATGCCCGACGCCTACTGGCTGATCACCGAGCGCTGCCTGGCCAAGCGGCCCGAGAGCCGCCCGGACGCGGCCGGCCTGGGCCGGGCACTGCGGCTGGCCGCCGACATCGTCGCCGGCGCCCGGCCCGACGACGGTTCGCTCGCGCAGGTGCTGGCCGCGAGCGCGTTCGGCGCGCAGGCCGCCGCCGACCCCACCCGCGCCCTTCCGCAGACGCAGGTCGGGTATCCGACACCGCCGACCACACCGCCGCCCGTGTCGCCGAGCCCACCCAATGCGACCCGGGTGATGAGCACCCAGCCGCCGGGCTACCCGCAACCGCCGCAGCACTACCCGCCGCAGCCGGCCTACGCCGAGCCGGTGCAGCAGCATGCCCGGCCGGCCGGCACACCGCCGCCCGCCGACCCCGGACCTCCTCCGCCACCGCCGCCGCGCTACCGCCGCGAGGAGGCACCCGAGCGCGAGCCGCGGCGCCGCGAACGCGTCGTCCGCGAACCGCGCGAACCCAGGGAGCGCGAGCCCCGCGAACGCGAGCCACGCCGGCGGCGCGGCTTCCGGCTCACCAGCATCCCGGGCGTGGGCTGCACCATCGGCTGCCTGCTGCGGCTGGTGATCATGGCCGCGATCCTGTTCGCCGTCTACTGGTTCAGCCCGCTGCGCGACTGGGTGAACTCCGCTATCGACGGGTTCGATACCGTTCGAGGCTGGTACGACACCGTCAAGGACTTCGTCACCGGCGGCGACAGCGGCGGCGACAAGAAGAATTGACGCATAGTCATCCCCCATCGCCCGTGTCGAGGACGACCTCGTACACGCCGTCCTACCCGACGGTCCCCGTTTCCGGGAGCCGGCCGCGTAGGGTGCGGTCGGGGAAGTCCGCTGTGAGCACCACGCTCGCTGGGTCCACGGAGCTGCTTTGGCACGCAAGATCGGTAGCCGATACGTCGCCCTGAAGGTGCTCGGGCGCGGCGCCAGCGGGACCGTCTGGCAGGGCGAGGGCCCCGAGGGACCCGTCGCGATCAAGCTGCTGCGCGAAGACCTGGCGTCCGACCAGGTGTTGGTCGCCCGCTTCGTCCAGGAGCGCACCGCGCTGACCAGCCTGGACCACCCCAACATCGTGGGTGTGCACGACCTGGTCGTCGACGGCACCGACCTCGCGCTGGTGATGGACCTGGTGATCGGTCCCGATCTGCGCGCCCGGCTGGAGCGCGAACGCGTGCTCACGCCCCGGCTGGCCGCCGCGATCGTGGCCGACGTCGCGGACGGCCTGTCCGCCGCGCACGCCGAGGGCGTGATCCACCGCGACGTCAAACCCGAGAACATCCTGATCGACAACTCGGGCGGGGTCTCCCGGGCCCGACTCACCGACTTCGGCATCGCCCGTCTGGTCGACGCGCCGCGCCGGACCCGGGCCACCCGGATCATCGGCACGCCCGACTACCTGGCCCCCGAGATCATCGAGGGCCTGCAGCCGACCGCCGCCGTGGACGTGTACGCGCTGGCCACCGTGCTGTACGAACTGCTCACCGGATGGACCCCGTTCGGCGGCGGACACCCCGGCGCGGTGCTGCGCCGGCACGTGACCGAACCGGTGCCGGGCATTCCCGGGCTGCCCGACCCGCTCGCCGCCGTGCTCGCGTCCTGCCTGTCCAAGGCACCCGCGGCCCGGCTGACCGCCCGCGAGTTCGGCGAACGGCTGCGCTCCGCACTGCCCGCGCTGATCGGCCTGCCCGCGTTCGACGTGCCCGACCCCAACGGGAACGTCGGCCGCCAGGACACCCCCGTGCCACGGCCGGCCGGCGTGGTCCCCCTGGTCTCGGGCACCTCGGAGGCCGCCGACGGCAGCCGGGACACGCACACCAACCTGACCCGTCCGGTGTTCGACGGAGCTGCGCCGGTGCAGTCGCACCGGCGCAGTAAACCGGCCCGACGTCAGGGCGGTGCGCGCCGGCGGCTGATCCCGGTGATCTGCGGTGTGCTCGCCATCGCGGCGGTCGGTGCGGGCGCGGTGTGGTTCACCCGGGACGAGGGCACCCCGACCCGACCCGCCGGACAGACCTCCGGCGCCCCGCGGCCGATCCCGCCCGCGCCCGCCGGCTCCGCGGGGCCGGGCACGGGGCACGCGACGGGCGGTTACACGTGGGCCGCGTTCGCGCCGCTGCCCGCCGCGCCGGTGCTGCTCCAGGGCGGCCCGGCGGTGACCCGTGCCGACGCCGAGCACAGCTACGTGGTGCAACGCGACGGCGAGGGCGCCCTGTGGTACCTCGGCAGCGACGGGCCCCGCTGGGGCGAGTGGCGCCGACTGCCCGCCTTCCGCACCACCGACGATCCCGCCGTGGTCAGTGCCGCGCCCGGCCGGGTGGACGTGTTCGCGGTCGGGTCGACCGACAAGCTGCTCTACCGCACGACGCTGGCCGACGGCCGATTCGGCGACTGGACCAGGACGGACGCCAAGACCAAGCTCGGCGGCGCACCCGCCGCGGTCGCCACCGGCGATCGCATCGACATCGTCGCCCGCACCGGCACCGACGGCCTGGCCGCCGGATCGCTCACCGGGGCCGGCTGGAGCGGCTTCACCACCGTGCCCAGCGCCGGCCGGATCGAGGCCGCGCCCGCGCTCACCGCCGGCGCCCCCGGCATGCTGGACGCGTTCGTGGTGCGCGCCGGCGACCACGCGGTGCTGCACATCCCCTTCGTCGAGGGCGGTTGGCGCGAGCCCGAGCGGGTCGGCCTGGTCGCCTCCGCGCGCCCGGCCGCCGCCTACAGCCCGGGCCGGGGCCTGGTCGTGCTGGCCCGCGACGGCAACGGCCGACTGCTCGGCGCGGTGCCCGGCGACGGCGGCTGGCGGCCGGTCGACCCGAACACCGCCACCGCCGACGCCCCCGCCGCGGTGGCCGCGGGACCCGATCGGGTGGACGTGTACATCCGGGCCGACAACGGTCGGCTCCAGGCCGCATCGTCGAGTCCCGACGCGGGCTGAGTCCGAGTCCGGCCCGCCGTCCACTTAGGATGGTCGCGTGGCTGCCGTTGATCCTTCCGAAGAGCTCAAGTCCGTCGAGTCGACCATGACGTCGATCGAGGCCGTCCTCGACCTCGACAAGATGCGGGCCGATGTGGCCGCGCTCAACGAAAAGGCGGCTGCGCCGGACCTGTGGGACGACCCGGAAGCCGCCCAGAAGGTGACGAGCCGTCTCTCGTTCCTCCAAGGCGAGCTGCGCCGGGTCGAAGAGCTGCGCCGGCGCCTCGACGACATCAACGTCCTGTTCGAGCTGGCCGAGGCCGAGGACGACGCGGACACCCGCACCGAGGCCGAGAACGAACTCACCTCGGTGCACAAGGCGGTCGGCGAACTCGAGGTGCGCACGCTGCTCTCCGGCGAGTACGACTCGCGCGAGGCGCTGGTGACCATCCGCTCCGAGGCCGGTGGCGTGGACGCCGCCGACTTCGCCGAGATGCTCCTGCGGATGTACACCCGCTGGGCCGAGCGGCACGGCTACCCGACCGAGGTCTACGACACGTCCTACGCCGAGGAGGCCGGCATCAAGTCGGCCACCTTCGCGGTCAAGGTGCCGTACGCGTACGGCACCCTGTCCGTCGAGCAGGGCACGCACCGCCTGGTGCGGATCTCGCCGTTCGACAACCAGGGCCGTCGGCAGACCTCGTTCGCGGGCGTCGAGGTGTTGCCGGTGGTGGAGCAGAGCGACCGCGTCGACATCGACGAGTCCGAGCTGCGGGTGGACGTCTACCGTTCGTCCGGTCCCGGCGGACAGGGCGTCAACACCACCGACTCGGCGGTGCGCATCACGCACATCCCGACCGGCATCGTGGTCTCCTGCCAGAACGAGCGCTCGCAGATCCAGAACCGCGCGTCCGCCATGGCCGTGCTGTCCGCCAAGCTGCTGGAGCGGCAGCGCCAGGAGGAGCAGGCCCGGATGAACGCGCTCAAGGGCGAGGGGTCGTCCTGGGGCAACCAGATGCGTTCGTACGTCCTGCACCCGTACCAGATGGTCAAGGACCTGCGCACCGAATTCGAGGTGGGCAACCCGCAGTCGGTGCTCGACGGCGAAATCGACGGTTTCATCGAGGCCGGTATCCGCTGGCGCAAGCAGCAGCAGACCGCCGCCGCGTAGCGCATCGGCGGGCGGCGCCCGCGTCGACAACGACGGGGCGCAATAACCCGATTCGTGACCACGAGGGCCTCCGCGTATCCGCGGGGGCCCTCGTGGTATGCCGCGTTGCGCTTTCGTGCCGATTTTCTCGGCGAATCGGAATTACCCCCGCAACCCTCTCCGAATGCCCTTGACGCGGCATCCGCCCGGTTACCAGTCTGAACGGCGGCATTACCGCGACGCATCCGATCGGAGTCCGAGGCGCATCGACAGATGGCACGGACGCGCGCCGAGGTGATGCCCAACGGCGTTTGGGACCCCACCCGCGCCGGCGCGGACACGGGGATCTCATCCAACTGGGGGTTAATTGATGACAACCAAAATGCGCGTCCGGACGGCTCGGATAGCCGCCGCCGCGCTGTTCGCGGCGGGCGCGTCCTTCGCGGTCGCGGGCGTCGCGAGCGCGACGGACGGCGGTCCGGACGACGGGTGCGAGCAGACGCACACGTGCCCGCCGGGGACGTCCGAGGGCACCTCGACGGGTACGTCGACGGGCACCTCCACCGGTACCTCGACGGGCACCTCCACCGGTACCTCGGCGGGGACGTCCACCGGTACCTCGACGGGTACGTCGACGGGCACCTCGACCGGTACCTCGACGGGCACCTCCACGGGTACGTCGACGGGCACCTCCACCGGTACCTCGGCGGGGACGTCCACCGGTACCTCGACCGGTACCTCCACCGGAACCTCGGCGGGGACGTCCACGGGCACCTCGACGGGCACCTCCACCGGAACGTCCACCGGTACGTCGACGGGCACCTCGACGGGCACCTCCACGGGTACGTCGTCGGGCACCTCCTCGGGCACGTCGCAGGGCACCTCGACGGGCACGTCGGCGGGTACGTCGCAGGGCACCTCGACGGGTACGTCGACCGGCACCTCGACCGGTACCTCCTCGGGCACGTCCGCGGGCACCTCGACGGGTACCTCCACGGGCACGTCCTCGGGCAGCACCAAGGGCTCCTCGAACGGTTCGGGGAACACCTCGAAGGGCGGCTCGAACGGCAGCTCGAACGGCAGCACCGGTGGTGGCAACACGTGTGACGCCACGCACGCCTCGGGCGGGCTCGACCTGAACTGCGGCGGCGACGGGAACACCCGCACCACCAGCGGCAACGGCGACCAGCAGAACGCCCCCGTGCGCGACTTCGGTGGCGGCGACACCGCTCCGGCGGCGCAGCAGCCCGCCAACAAGGAACTGGCCTCGACCGGTTCCGGCGCCAACATGGCGTTCCTGATCGTCGGCGGTGCCGCGATGGCGGCCGGTGGCTTCACCTTCACCGTCCTGCCGGCGCGGCTCAAGCGCCGTCAGCAGGCCTCCGCGGCCTGAGTCGAAGACTTGTGCCCCGGCGCGGCGGTTCCGGGGCACTGAATCCGCCGTCCCGCCGTTCCGAGCCGGGCGCACCGCGTCATCGCGAGTGCGTCTGTGTAACGGTCGGCTCGGGACCACGGACGGTGGGCGGCACCGCGGTACGAGGCCGGGCCCTGGCCCGGCATCGAGAACGGGGCGCCCGCTCGGGTCGGTCCGTGTCGGACAGCTGCCGACAAGGCCCGATCCGGGTTCCGGAAGCTGCGGAGCGCCGCTGTACAGCGCGAAGGCCCTGGGGGCACCCAGGGCCTTCGTGTCGTCTACGGCACTTCGTGTCGTTCACAGGGGGCCGCGTGCGGGTCGATCGACCCGCGCCGTGCCCGATCAGGCCCGGCGGCTCGGCCGCGGCAGGCTCAGCCGCCCACGCGGGCCAACAGCAGCGCACATACCAGGACCAGCAGTGCGATCGCCGCGAGCATCGCGGGGTTGAGTCCGCCGGAGCGCTGGAGCCGTTCGCGGCTGGCCCGGCACGTCGGGCAGCGACCCTCCGCAACCAGGCCGGCGCAGTTCGCGCACACCAGGCGGTCCAAGGTCATCGCGACTCCTCCGCCTCGATTGCTCCGCTATCACGCATCGATACGCATAACGCTCACGACGCGGTGGGAAGTTCCCGTCGCCTTCCACTGTGCCGCTTACACTCACGGCATGGCCATGCCCGACGACCACTCTGTTCGAGCCTGGGCGCCCGGCTCCGGGCAGTGTGGTCCCTTGGCCACCTCTGTGCCCCCAGCCGTATGCCCTGCCCCCTACACTGGCGCACCGTGATGCAACCGTGATCCGATTCGACAACGTCAGCAAGACCTACCCGAAGCAGCCGCGCCCCGCGTTGCACGACGTCTCCCTCGAAGTGGAGAAGGGTGAGTTCGTCTTCCTCGTCGGGTCCTCGGGCTCGGGTAAGTCCACCTTCCTGCGGCTCGTCCTCAAAGAGGAGCGACCGTCGCTAGGCAACATCTTCGTGGCCGGCAAGGACCTCGGCCGGTTGTCCAACTGGAAGGTGCCGGCTCTGCGCCGCCAGGTGGGCACCGTCTTCCAGGACTTCCGACTGCTCCCCAACAAGACGGTCTACCAGAACGTCGCGTTCGCCCTCGAGGTGATCGGCAAGCCCCGAGGCACGATCCGCAAGGTGGTACCGGAGGTTCTGGACCTGGTGGGGCTGGGCGGCAAGGAAGACCGCATGCCCGGCGAGCTGTCCGGTGGTGAACAGCAGCGCGTGGCGATCGCCCGTGCCTTCGTGAACCGGCCGATGATCCTCATCGCCGACGAGCCCACCGGCAACCTCGACCCGCAGAACAGCGTCGGCATCATGAAGCTGCTCGACCGGATCAACCGGACGGGCACCACGATTCTGATGGCCACGCACGACCAGGCGATCGTGGACCAGATGCGCAAGCGCGTCATCGAGCTGGAGCAGGGCCGGCTGGTCCGCGACCAGTCTCGCGGCGTGTACGGCTACCAGCACTGATCCACCGGACCACCACGGCGCGGCAGTCCGGCCGCGCCCCTAGCGACTAGGACATCATGCGCGCCCAGTTCGTCCTCTCGGAGATCGGAGTCGGTCTCCGCCGGAACCTGACCATGACGATCGCGGTGATCGTCAGTGTCGCGCTGTCCCTCACGCTGGCCGGAGCGGGTCTGCTGCTGCGCGTTCAGGTGAACGAAATGAAGGACTTCTGGTACGACCGGGTCGAGGTCTCGATCTTCCTGTGCGGCAAGAGCGACAAGGACGCCGGATGTGCGGGCGGCGAGGTCTCCAACGAGCAGCGCGAGGCGATCAGGGCCGAGCTCAGCCGGATGCCGCTCGTGGAGAAGACCTACTACGAGACCAAGCAGGAAGCCTTCCAGCACTTCAAGGAACAGAACAAGGAATCCCCGCTCTCCGGCAGCGTGACCGCCGACCAGCTGCCGGAGTCCTTCCGGGTCAAGCTCAAGGACCCGACCAAGTACACGGTGGTGGCGAGCGCGTTCGCGGGCAGACCGGGTGTGCAGTCGGTACAGGACCAGCGCAAGATCCTGGAGCCGTTCTTCAAGCTGCTGAACAACGCGCAGTGGGCCGCCATCGGCGTGATGGGCTTCATGCTCCTGGTGGCGATTTTGCTGATCGTCAACACGGCCCGGGTGTCCGCGTTCAGCCGTAGGCGGGAAACCGGCATCATGCGGCTCGTCGGCGCGTCGAATCTCTACATCCAATTGCCGTTCATCATGGAATCCGCCATCGCCGGGCTGCTGGGCGGTGCGCTGGCCTCCGGTCTGTTGAGCACCGGGTTCTTCTTCGGCGTCAAGAAGGGCCTCGGCCAGCAGTTCAACGCCTTCGAGTTGATCGGGTGGGGTCCGGTTCTGGCGACCCTGCCGCTCCTGGTCGTGTTCGGCGTGCTGATGTCCGCGATCGCGTCGTTCTTCACGCTGCTCAAGTACCTCAAGGTCTGACCCCGGGATCCGGCCCGGATCCGCCTCGAAGGCCCTGTTCCGTGCGACGGACAGGGCCTTCGAACGTTTGTATGCGGCCGGATGGGTTCGTATTACTTCCATACCGGTGTGGGTCGTGGCAATTCGCGCCGATTACGCGTTTCTTGTGATCATGCGCAGAATTCGGACCAGGCGACTCGGATTGTCGGCGCTCGTGGTGATCACGGCCGCCGCGGTGGGCTTCGTGCCTGCGCACGCCGACGGCGACGCGCCCGCCCGCAAGCAGCGCGCCGACGTCGCGGCCAAGGACATGCGGGCGGATCTGGACGCGTCGCTGGCCCGACTCGCCCGCGCGGAGACCGCGTACGCCGAGGCCGTGGCGGCACAGCCGGGCGCGCAGGCCGCGCTGGACGCGGCGCGCGCGCAGGTGGCCCAGGCCCGGGCCCGGACCGCCGAGCTCGGGCACGGCGTGGACCTGGCCGAGGCCGCCGTGCGCACCGCGGAGGCCGAGCTGCACGACGTGGCCGCGTCGACCCAGGCGGTGCGCGACGACGTCACGCGGCTGGTGGGTCGGGCGTACCGCAACGGCGGGATGGCCCAGTTGTCGATGATCCTGCGCGCGCAGACCCCTGCCGAGCTGCTGAGCAGCCTCCAGGGCTACCGGCAGATGCTCCAGGCCGACCACGAGACGATCGCCCGGCTGGAGCGCACCCGCGACGCGATCGACGTGCGGCGGGCCGAGCTGGAGCGGCGCCGCGAGGAGGCCCGGGTCCGGCACGCGGAGGCCGGGCGGCATCTGGCCGAGCTGGTCGCGCTGGAGAAGACCGCGGCCGACGCGGCGGCGAAGGTGACCGCGCTGGCGGCGCAGCGCGAGGCCGCTCTGGCCACGGCGCGTGAGGAGAAGGCGGCCGACCAGCAGCGCTACGAGGCGACCCGGATCGAGCAGAAGCGGCTGACCGAGCTGGTGAACCGGCGCAATGCGCCGGCCCGGGCGGCCGGCCGCCCGGCGGCGTCCTCGAAACAGGGCGGCGCGCTGTCGTACCCGGTGCGCGGGCCGGTCAGCTCGGGCTTCGGGATGCGCTACCACCCGGTCCTGGAGTACACGAAGCTGCACACCGGCACCGACTTCGCGGTCCCGGAGGGCACCTCGGTGGGTGCCGCCCGCGCGGGCACGGTCGTGCAGACCGGCTACAACGCGGCGTACGGCTACCGCGTGGTGCTCTCGCACGGGCGCGTCGGCGGGGTCGCGCTGACCACGACCTACAACCACCTGTCCCGGATCACCGTGCGCGAGGGGCAGCGTCTCTCCCGCGGCGAGCAGGTCGGCCGATCGGGCAACACCGGCTGGTCCACCGGCGCACACCTGCATTTCGAAGTGCTCGTGGACGGCGACTTCGTCGATCCGGCGCTGTGGTTGTGAGACCGGGAAGTCGGCGGTCGTGAGACCGGGACGACGGCGGGGACGGAACCGGGGCGGAAAGACCACCCACCCGGACGGGTAATGAGCTTGCGGCCATGCGCGAGAATGCAGGGATCATGGCGAAAGAGACCGGGCGCAAGCTCATCGCGCAGAACAAGAAGGCGCGGCACGACTACCTCATCGAGGACACCCTCGAAGTCGGCCTCGTCCTGACCGGCACCGAGGTCAAGTCGTTGCGGGCCGGCAAGGCGTCCCTGGTGGACGGCTACGCGAGCATCGACGGCGGCGAGGTGTGGCTGCACAACGTGCACATCTCGGAGTACTCGCAGGGCACGTGGACGAATCACGCGGCGCGGCGCAAGCGCAAGCTGCTGCTGCACCGGCACGAGATCGACAAGCTGGTCCAGGCGACCCAGGAAACGGGTCACACCCTGGTGCCGCTCAGCCTGTACTTCAAGGACGGTCGGGCCAAACTCGAACTGGCGCTGGCCAAGGGCAAGAAGAACTACGACAAACGACAGACCCTGCGCGAACAGCAGGACAAGCGCGAGACGGACCGCGTGATGTCGAAGTACGTGCGCGGCCGCCGGCAGTGACCCACCGGGAATCGGCGGTGACCCATCGGGAATGAAGTGGACCGGTCCGACGTTGGACCGTACGATGTGCCTGGTTCGGGCCGAGCAAGTGTGGCGGGTCGGGCCGTCGAGCAGGACACCCGGGTTCCTCGGAGCCTCGGTGGTTGCTTGAAAATTCAATAGGGGGTGATCGGTTTCGACTGCGGCTGTCGAAGCAGAGGAAGCGAGCCGAGGAAGCGACAATGATCTCGTTAACCACCTGTCGCAAACAAATAATCGCCGATACCAAGCGCGATTCCTTCGCCCTCGCTGCCTAAGCGAGTATCCGAAGGTGTCAGACCGGGTGCGTCCCCGCCCCGGACCCTGGCATAATCTAGGGGACTCCACCGTACGACCCGGTTACGGGGTCATGCGGGACAAAAAACAGTAACTGGGCCCGTCGGTGTCTTGTCCACGTGAACACCGGGGCCGAGAAAATCGTTGTGGACTGCGCTCGGAGAAGCTCTGGTTCCGCACCGTAGGACGCGGGTTCAATTCCCGCCACCTCCACCCCTGTTGACGAGAAGGCCCGGTGTGCTCGCACACCGGGCCTTCTCGCGTGCCCGTTCGGGCGGCGGCACGGGTGCGACCCGTGCCCGGAAAACGACGAACCGGCGGCCCCTGGGGGGACGCCGGTTCGTGATGTCGAGGACACCGACCCGCCAATGCTCGCCTCTCGGCAAGTGGTCCCTCGTAGGGACTAATGGTTGGGCCCGGGGGCTTGGATCGAGCCGGTGTCGTTGAACAGCGTAACCGACCACTCGCCGGCGCCGGAATGATCGGCGAAGGACGAGGATCACAGTTTGCGAGGCCGCTTTCGACGGGTAAGGCGGGCCGCGCCGCGGCCCCCGGAACCGGCCGTGTCCACGAAGTGAGACCATCGAGGGCGATGCGACGCCGTGGGAAACGGGCGTCGCAGCGATCGGAGGAGAAAGAGTTCATGCCCGCAGCGCCCAGCGCCTCGTACTCGATCACGGCTCGACTGGAGGTCCCCGCAGGGGGCCCGTCGGTCAGTCGACTCACCAACACGGTCGAATCCGCCGGGGGGTCGATCACCGCGCTCGACGTCACGGCGTCCGGCCACGAGCGCCTGCGGATCGACGTCACGATCGCCGCGACCTCGACCGACCACGCCGACCGGCTCGTCGCGGCGATCCGGGAGATCGAGGGGGTCACCCTCGGCAAGGTCTCGGACCGGACCTTCCTGATGCACCTCGGCGGCAAGATCGAGATGCAGTCCAAGCATCCGATCCGCAACCGTGACGACCTCTCGATGATCTACACCCCGGGCGTGGCGCGGGTGTGTCTGGCCATCGCGGAGAACCCGGACGACGCGCGCCGGCTGACCATCAAGCGCAACACCGTCGCGGTGGTCACCGACGGCTCCGCGGTGCTGGGCCTGGGCAACATCGGCCCCAAGGCCGCGCTGCCGGTGATGGAGGGCAAGGCGGCCCTGTTCAAGCGGTTCGCCGGGATCGACGCCTGGCCGATCTGCCTGGACACCCAGGACCCGGACGAGATCGTCCGGGCCGTGCAGGTGATGGCGCCGGGCTTCGCCGGGATCAACCTGGAGGACATCTCCGCGCCGCGCTGCTTCGAGATCGAGCGCCGGCTGCGCGAGACGCTGGACATCCCGGTCTTCCACGACGACCAGCACGGCACCGCGATCGTGGTGCTGGCGGCGCTCACCAACGCGCTGCGGGTGGTCGGCAAGAAGATCGAGAATGTGCGCATTGTCATGTCCGGCGCGGGTGCGGCGGGCACGGCGATCCTCAAGCTGCTCCTGTCCGCGGGCGCGGGCCACGTGGTGGTCGCGGACGTGCACGGCGTGGTGCACACGGGCCGTACGGACCTCGGCGAGGACCTGCGCTGGGTCGCCGAGCACACCAACGAGCAGGCCCTCACCGGCACCCTCAAGGAGGCCGTGGTCGGTGCGGACGTGTTCATCGGCGTGTCGGCGCCGAACGTACTCGCCGGCTCCGACATCGCCGCGATGGCCCCGGACTCGATCGTGTTCGCACTGGCCAACCCGGATCCCGAGGTGGACCCGGCGGCGGCCCTGGAGCACGCCGCGGTGGTCGCCACCGGCCGCAGCGACTTCCCGAACCAGATCAACAACGTGCTCGTCTTCCCCGGTGTCTTCCGAGGCCTGGTGGACGCGCAGAGCAGGCACATCACCAACGACATGCTGCTCGCCGCCGCGCGGGCACTGGCGTCGGTGGTCTCCGACGACGAAGTGAACCCGAATTACATCATTCCGAGTGTTTTCCACCCGGAGGTGTCCGCCGTGGTGGCCGCGGCGGTGCGGGACGCGGTGTTGGCGGAGCGTCAGAACCCTGCGGGATGATCGTCGTACTGTCCGTACGGATCCCGGTTGCAGGGGCCCCCGAACGGCCCCGTAATCTGCCGGAACCGCGAAATCACGGGGCTTTCCCAGTGATTTCGCGTGTCCTTGATTAGCTTCCGGGCATGGATGAGTGCAGGATTCGTCCCCGGGGCAAGAACAGCGAGTTGGACTGAACCACGTTTGCGACCACGTTCGTGGTCGTCGGCGGAGGTCAGCAAGACACGGGAGTGACACATGAACCGCAGTGAGCTGGTGGCCGCCCTCGCGGAGCGCGCCGACGTGACCCGCAAGGACGCGGATGCCGTACTGAGCGCGCTCGCCGACGTCGTCGGCGAGATCGTCGCCAAGGGTGACGAGAAGGTCTCGATCCCGGGCTTCCTCACCTTCGAGCGCACCCACCGTGCCGCCCGCACCGCGCGGAACCCGCAGACCGGTGACCCGATCGACATCCCGGCCGGCTTCGGCGTCAAGGTTTCGGCGGGCTCGAAGCTCAAGGCCGCGGCCTCGGGCAAGTAGGTCCGTAGCGCCCCGGTGGAAAACCGGAAGGGCGGCTTCCCCTCGGGGAAGCCGCCCTTCCGGCGTTGTCGGGTCCACCGGGACCGTTTCCGGCCCTCCTCGGGCCCCTGTGGCCCCGGGAAGGGGCATCGGGGCCCGAGCGGCCGGGGGGAAATCGCTAGGCGACGCTCTCGGTGACCCGCATCGGCAGCTCCACGCGAGCGCCCAGCGCCTCCAGTTTGGCCTGGAAGTCCTCGTAGCCGCGCTCGATCAGGTCGATGCCGGTGACCCGCGAGGTGCCCTCCGCGGCGAGTGCGGCGATCAGGTACGAGAAGCCCGCGCGCAGGTCCGGGATGTCCAGGTCGGTCGCGTGCAGCTTGGCCGGCCCGGAGATGACCGCGGAGTGCTGGAAGTTGCGCTGGCCGAAGCGGCACGGCGTGCCGCCCAGGCACTCGCTGTACAGCTGGATCGTGGCACCCATCTGGTTGAGCGCGGACGTGAAGCCCAGCCGCCGCTCGTAGACCGTCTCGTGCACGATGGACAGCCCGGTGGCCTGGGTCAGCGCGACCACCAGCGGCTGCTGCCAGTCGGTCTGGAAACCGGGGTGCACGTCGGTCTCCAGCGCGATCGCGTTCAGCGGGCCGCCCGGGTGCCAGAAGCGGATGCCCTCGTCGTCGATCGAGAACGCGCCGCCGACCTGACGGAAGACGTTCAGGAAGGTCATCATGTCCAGCTGGCGGGCGCCGCGGACGTAGATGTCACCGTGCGTGGCGAGCGCCGCGCAGGCCCAGGAGGCGGCCTCCAGGCGGTCCGGGAGGGCACGGTGGTCGTAGCCGCCGAGCTTGGACACGCCGGTGATCCGGATCACCCGGTCCGTGGTCACCGAGATGATCGCGCCCATCTTCTGGAGCACGCAGATGAGGTCTATGATCTCCGGCTCCACCGCCGCGTTGGACAGCTCGGTGGTGCCCTCCGCGCGCACCGCGGCGAGCAGTACCTGCTCGGTGGCGCCCACGCTCGGGAACGGCAGGCTGACCTTGGTGCCCTCGAGGCCGTTGGGCGCCTCGATGTAGAGCCCCTCGGGACGCTTGGTGATCACCGCGCCGAACTCGCGCAGCACGCTGAGGTGGAAGTCGATCGGTCGGTCGCCGATCATGCAGCCGCCCAGGTCCGGGATGAACGCGCGACCCAGTCGGTGCAGCAGCGGTCCACAGAGCAGGATCGGGATCCGGCTCGAACCCGCGTGCGCGTCGATGTCCGCGACGTTGGCCTGTTCGACCTGGGTCGGGTCCATCAGCAGCTCGCCGGGCTCCTCGCCGTCGCGGACCGCCACGCCGTGCAGTTGCAACAGGCCCTTGACGATCCGCACGTCGCTGATCTCCGGGACGTTGCGCAGTCGGCTCGGCGCCTCGCCCAGGAGCGCGGCCACCATTGCCTTCGGCACCAGGTTCTTGGCGCCCTTGACGCGAACCTCGCCCTCAAGCGGGGAACCGCCGTGAACCAAGAGCACGTCGTCTTGCATGAATCCTCGCACTTCTGTGGGTACCGAAGCCGACAGGGGAGATGGGCCGACAGCGCTACACGGTAGTCGGATCCGCATTGCTCCCGTGCCGGCTCGTGGAGCCGAAGGGCCCGGAAAAAAGGGTCGTTCGGCCCGTGACCGAAGGGGTGGGATGGCCGGGAACAAGCTCGCGTACTGGGCATTCGCGGGAGCGGTGCTGGTGAATCTGGTCCTCCTGTTCAATCCGGGCAGTCCGGGGGACCCGACGCCGTTTGTTCCGCATCGTGACAAGATCGTGCATTTTCTCTCCTTCGCGGCCATTGCCTGGACCGGTCGGCGTGTCGGAATCGGTCCGCTCGTGCTGGGCGCGGCACTTGCGGCACACGCCGTGGAGAGTGAACTGATCCAGCACTTCCTGCTGCCGCACCGCAGCGGGGACCCGTGGGACGTGGCCGCGGATCTGCTCGGTACCACCGGCGCGCTCGCGTTCGCCGGCCGACTTCCTCGCGGGGTGGCGCACCGCGACGCGGCGGTTGCGGGATCATGACCCCATGACCGAGGTAACGCTCACCGGACGCCTGCTCGTGGCCACGCCCGCGCTGGCCGATCCCAACTTCGACCGGTGTGTGGTCTTCCTACTGGAGCACGACGAGGACGGCACCCTCGGCGTGGTGATCAACCGGCCCAGTCCGGTGGACGTCAACGACGTGCTCGTGCCGTGGTCCAAGATCGTCAGCGAGCCGCCCGTGGTCTTCCAGGGCGGCCCGGTCGCGATGGACTCGGCGCTGGCCATCGCGTCGGTGCCGGGCGGCGCCGAGCCGCTGGGCTGGCGTCGCGTGCACGGCGGCCTGGGGCTGGTCGACCTGGACGTACCGCCGGAACTGGTCGCCGCCGACTTCGGCTCGATGCGGGTCTTCGCCGGCTATGCGGGTTGGGGGCCCGGGCAGTTGGAGACCGAGCTCAAGTCCGGCGCGTGGTACGTGGTCGACTCCGAGCCCGGCGACGCGTTCACGCCCACGCCGGACCGGCTCTGGCGGGCGGTACTGCGGCGGCAGGTGGGCGAGTTGGCCATGGTCGCCACGTACCCGGAGGATCCGACGCTGAACTGACGTCGGACCGGGATGGATCGGGGCTGCGATCGGGTTGTGGTCGAGGCCGCGATCGGGGCTGTGATCGGGGTGTGCGCCGGCCGGGGCGGGTCGGGACGCGCGCGTGATCCAACGCGCCGTTGGGTGCCGCCGGCGTCTGGCTATCCTGGTGGGTATGACCACTCCCCAGAGCTTCCCGGAGCCGGAGCACGGGACGGGCACCGGCACGCTGATCGAGGAGACGCCGAAGCTCTCCCACGGCGACGGTGACCACGAGCGCTTCGCGCACTACGTCCAGCGCGACAAGATCATGGAAAGCGCGATGTCCGGGAGCCCGGTCATCGCTCTTTGCGGCAAGGTCTGGGTGCCGGGTCGCGACCCGAAGAAGTACCCGGTGTGCCCGATGTGCAAGGAGATCTACGAGACGATGCCGGCCGGCGGGGCCGGTGGCGACAAGGACAAGAGCGGTGGCAAGAGCGGCGGCAAGCAGTAGCCGCCGAGGTACACGCAGGTCGCTGAGGCGTCGGCCGTTCCGGCCGACGCCTCTTGCGTGGGTGGAGGTGTGGGCGGGTCGAGTTTTCGGCGGGCCGCACGGCGACCGGCTCGCGCCGC
Organism: Embleya sp. NPDC008237; assembly: GCF_042956465.1. Classification (NCBI taxonomy): domain Bacteria; kingdom Bacillati; phylum Actinomycetota; class Actinomycetes; order Kitasatosporales; family Streptomycetaceae; genus Embleya; species Embleya sp. NPDC008237. Next base: position 68,082 of record NZ_JBIBGL010000023.1, on the reverse strand, counting down.
CGACCGACCGGCCCGGCGGCGGCTCGACGGCCTGCCGCCCGACGCTTGCTCGCCCGCCGACCGGTTTCGCCCGTCGGCCGTTTGTTGGTCCGCCGGCTCGCCTGCCCGCTCGCTCGCCTGCTTGTCGGCCGTCCGCCTGCCCGCCGGGTCGCCGGTCCCGCCCGCGCCGGCCTGTCCGCTCGCCTGCCGGTTTGCTCGCTCGCCTCCAGCCCGCCCGCCGGTTCACTCGCCTGCCGGCCACCGGCTACCGGCGGCCTGTCCGCTCGTGCGCCGGCTCGCTCAACGGATTGCTTGCCTGCCCGGCTGCGGCTCGGCCCGCCTCGGTGCGCGCCCGCCCGCTTGTTGCCTGCTCGTTCGGCGGCTCGCCCTCTGGCCCGCCTGTTTGCCGGCCCGTCCGTCCGCTGGTTCACTCGCCCGGCGACCGCCGGCTACGGCCGGCCTGTCCGCTCGTGCGCCGGTTTGCTCGCCGGCTTGGTCGCTGCCCGGCTGCGGCTCGGCCCGCCTCGGTGTGCGCGCCTGCCCGCTTGCTCGCCCGCTCGTCCGCCGACTCGCCCCCGGGCCCATCTGCCGGCACGCCGGTCCGTTCGCTCGTCAGCCCCCGACCCGCCCGCGCTCGCCTGCCCGCTCGCCCGCCTGCCTGTCGGCCCGTCCGCTTGCCGGCAAGTCCGTCTGTCCGCAAGCCTGTCCGCCCTCCGGCCCGCTTTCGCCCTCGGCCCGCCTGCCGGGCCGGCCGCTCGTCGGTCCGGACCCGCCTGGCCTCGCCTGTTCCGCCCGTTCACCGGCTCGGCCGCCTGCCGTTCGGTTGCTCGGTTGTCCGGAAGCCCGCGCTCGCCCGGCTGCCCGCCGGCCCGCTCGCTCGTCCGCTCCGCTCGCCGGCCTCTTCGTCGGCCGGCCCGTGCGCCGCTCGGTTCGGTGTTTCGTTTTGGTGGAGGGTTGGGGTTTGCGGCTTCGGGGTGGGTCTGTGGGGGACTGGTCGAGTGCGGGGGTGGTGTGGTTTCGGGTTGGTTCAAATCTCGGTGGGGACGGCCCGTTGGAGGGTGCGTGGCAATAGGGTGGGCGGCGCTGTGGACGCGACGATCTTGATGCCGCTGTCGCTCGACGAGGCCGTGGATGCCCTCGCGCGCGACCCCCGGGCTCTGCCGGTGGCCGGGGGGACCGACCTCATGCCCCGCGTCAACGCCGGAACGGTGCGACCGCCGGCCCTGGTGGGCCTGGCGAAGGTCGCCGACCTGCGGCGGTGGGGTTACGAGGGCGACTTCGTCATGCTCGGCGCCGGGCTCACCTGGGCTCGGCTCGCGGATGCCGACCTGGCCTCGCTCGTCCCCGCCTTGGCCGCCGCCGCCAACGAGGTGGGCACCGCGCAGGTGCGCGCGATGGGCACCCTCGGCGGCAACATCCTCGCGAGCGGCCGAGCCGCCGACTCGCTGCCCGTACTCGCGGCCCTGGAGGCCACCGTGTCGTGCCGTTCGCCGGGCGGAGTGCGCGAGGTCGCCCCGCACCTGCTCGCGCCCAAGTCGGGTGCGATCGCCGAACAGCTTTTGCGCCCGGGGGAGTTGATCACCGGAGTACGAGTGCCGCTGCTGCGCGGCGTGCAGGAGTTCGTCAAGGCGCCGGTGGGCGGCGGGCGACACCTGACCCTGGCGCTGGTGGCCGGCCCCGTGGTCGGCGACGTGCGCTGCGCGGTCGGCGGGGCGCATCCCGGTCCGGTACGCGCGTTCGAGGCCGAACAGTGGCTGGCGGGACGGATGGACCCGCACACGGGCCGGCTCGCGGACCCGCGCGACGCTGCCGACTTCGGCCGGTTGGTCGCGGACGAGGTCCGGCCCGACGCGGAACAGCGGGCCGCCCGGGCACACCTGCGACACGTGGTCGCGGTGTGCGCGCGGCGCGCGGTACAACGGGCGTTCGGCGGATGAGCGGCCCCGGGTTCGACTTCGACGCGGTCCCCACGACGTCGTACATCCTGCGCGTCAACGGCGAGGCGCGGCTGATCGAGAACGCCTGGATCGGCGAGAACCTGCTGTACGTCCTGCGCGAGCGGCTCGGCCTGCCCGGCGCCAAGGACGGCTGTGGACAGGGCGTGTGCGGGACCTGCACCGTGCACCTGGACGGGGTCGCGGTGTCCGCGTGTCTGGTAGCGGCGGCCACCCTCGGCGACCGCGAGGTGCGCACCATCGAGGACCTGGACAAGGACCCGGAGACCGCCGAGGTGCAGCGTGCGCTGGTGGAGTCCGGCGCGGTCCAGTGCGGATACTGCGTGCCCGGAGTGGTCGCGTCCGCGTGCGCGCTGCTGGCCCGCGGGTCGGAGCCGGGCGAGGTGGAGATCCGGCGCGCGCTGGACGGGCACCCCTGCCGGTGCGCCGGGCCGCATCCGATGGTGGACGCCGTGCGCACCGCGGCACGCCGACGCGCACCGAGCGAGACCCACTCGACGATGATGTTCAACGTGATCGCGCCGCCGGCGGCCGGCGGCACCGAGTGATCGGCGAGACCAAGTGATCGGCACGAACCGGTGATCGGCGAGTCCGCACCGCGCCCCGACGGGGACGCCAAGGCACGGGGACGGTTCTCCTATACCGGCGACCTGTGGGCGCCGGGCCTGCTGTGGTGCGTACTGGTGCGCTCGCCGCACCGACACGCGCGGATCCTGGGCGTGGACGCGGCCCCGGCCTACGCGGTGCCGGGCGTACGCGGCGTGGTCACCGCGGCGGATCTGCCGCCGGGCGCATGCCACGGCGTGATCGTGGCGGACCGGCCGGTGCTCGCGGACGGCGTGGTGCGCTTCGCCGGGGAGGCGGTTGCCGCCGTCGCCGCGGAGACCCTGCACGCGGCGCGGGCCGGCGCCGCGGCGGTGTTGGTGTCGTACCAGCCGTTGGAGGCCGCCTCGGACCCCGAACACGCCTTCGCCGGACCGCCGTTGCATCCGGACGGCAATGTGCTGCGGCACATCGCGCTGCGCCATGGCCGGCCGGTCAAGCTGCGTCGGGACGGCACGCCGGTGGACGAGGTGGTGGTCGAGGGGCTGTACGAGGTGCCCGCGCAGTACCAGGCCAACCCGGCCACCGACGCCGCGCTCGCGTTGCCCTCGCCGGACGGCGGCGTCGAACTGCACGTGGCCTCGCCGTACCCGCACGCGGACCGGGACCAGGTCGCGGAGTGTCTGGGGCTGCCCGCCGGGATGGTCCGACTGATGCCCACCGGCGTGGGCGGCTCCTCGGGCACGCGCGAGGACGTCGGGCTGACCACCGTGGTCGGGCTGCTGGCGCTGCGCACCGGACGGCCGGTCAAGGCGGTGCTGGAGCGGGACGAGTCGTTGCGGCTGGGCGGGCATCGGCACGCGGCGCGGATGAAGTACACCCATCGGGCGGACCGGGACGGCCGGCTGCTCGGCGTGGAGGCGCAGATCATCCTGGACGGCGGCGCGTACGCGGGCGTCTCGGCGGAGGTGATCGGGCGGCTGATCGGCTGTGCGGCGGGGCCGTACATGGTGCCGTACGCGGTGGTCGACGCGTGGGCGGTGCGGACCAACAATCCGCCGGCGGGGGCGATGCGCGGGCCCGGCGCGGTGCAGGTGTGCTTCGCACACGAGGCGCAGATGGACAAGCTCGCGGACGCGCTCGGGATGGACCCGGTGGAGTTGCGGCTGCGCAACGCGCTCAGCTCCGGAACGATGTTGACGACGGGTCAGGTGCTGGACGGGCCGGTGCCGGTGGGCGCCGCGCTGCGGGCGGTGGCGGAGGCCGCGCCGCCGGCCGCGCCGCCGGCGCCGGGGACGTTGCGCGGGACGGGGTACGCGGTCGGGCTGATGCCGCTGCTGGGGATCGAGGGGGCGGACGAGTCCTCGACGGCGACCGTGCGGCTCGACGGCGGCGTGGTGACGGTGACGTGCGCGGCGGTCGAGGTCGGGCAGGGCTTCGTGACGCTGGCGCGGCAGATAGTGGACGAGGTGCTGGGGGTGCCGGACGCGATCGTGCTCCAGGCCGGCATCGCGCTGCCTACGGCGGGGGCGCCGGGGGTGGGGCGGCATACCTGGCTGACGGCGGGCGCGGTGGAGCAGGCGGCACGGGAGATCCGCGAGCGGCTGTTGGCGCCGGTGGCGGCGCGCTACGGGATGACGGCGCGGTTGTTGGACGTGCGGGACGGGCGGATCAGGTCCTACGACGGGCTGATCGACCTGTCGGTGGACGCGATGTACGAGGACACCGCGACGGTGACCACGGCGGGCGCGTGCCGGGCGCCGAGCACCGAGCCGCTGGACGACGCCGGGCAGGGCAACGCCTATCCGGCGGTGGCCTTCTCGGCCTGTCGCGTCGTGGTCGACCTGGACCCGGAACTGGGCACGATCCGGGTGGTGGACGTGACCGGCGCCTACGACGCGGGGCGGGTGCTGGATCCCGCGCAGGCCCGGGTGCGGGTGGAGAGTTCGGTGGCGATGGGGCTCGGGCTGGCGCTGACGGAGGACATCGAGTTCGCGTGGTCGCCGCCGGGGACGTGGGACGTGCCGCCGGTGCGGGTGGCCGCGTGGATCGAGGAGCCGCAACCGGGCGCACCGTTCGGCGCGAAGGGCCTGGGCGACGCGGCCATCGTGCCGGTGCCGGCGGCGGTCGCGGCGGCGGTGCGGGATGCGACGGGGTTGGAACTGCCGCGGTTGCCGCTGCGGCCTCGGGACGTGGTGGTGGATTAGGGGGTGTGGGAACGGGGACGGGGGCGGGTCGCGGGGGCTCGTGCGGGTCGGGGTGGTTGACAGGCTGCGCCGATTGCATTGATAAGTAGGTTGAAATGGCAGGGTCTAGGCTGTCTCGGTGACAGCCGTAGGGGAGTCGAAGTCCGCGCGACGGAGCGCCGAGAAGTCCGACCGGGAACCCGGTGTACTGACCCGGCCCTATCTTCAACTCACGCTCGGGATCGTGTCGGTCGTCCTGCTGATCGCCTTCGAGGCGATGGCCGTGGGCACCGCGATGCCGGTGGCGGTCAAGGAACTCGACGGCGTGCCGCTGTACGCCCTGGCCTTCTCCGCGTTCTTCACCACGAGCCTGCTCGCCATGGTGGTCTCCGGCGAATGGTGTGACGCGCGTGGACCGAGGCTGCCACTGTTCGGCGGGATCGGGGCGTTCGCGGCCGGACTCGTGCTGGCCGGCACCGCGCAGTCGATGTGGCCGTTCATCGTGGGCCGGGCCGTGCAGGGCCTCGGCGGCGGGCTCGTGATCGTGTCGCTGTACGTGGTGGTCGGCAAGGCGTACCCGTCCGCGCTGCGCCCGCGGGTGTTCTCTGCGTTCTCCGCGGCGTGGGTGCTGCCCTCGATCGTCGGGCCGCCGGTGTCCGGGCTGGTCACCGACCACCTGGGGTGGCGCTGGGTGTTCCTGGCCATCCCGGTGCTCGTGGTGTTGCCGATCGTGATGATGCTGCCGCAACTGCAGCGGATGGCGGGCGAGTCGGACCCGGACGCGCGGATGAACCGGCGCCGGATCGGCGCGGCGATCGGCGCCTCGGTGGGCGCGGGCATGTTGCAGTACGGCGGGCAACACCTGAACGTGGTGGGCGTACTGCTGCTCGTCGCCGGCCTGGCGCTGATGGCGGTGACGGTGCCTCGGCTGCTGCCGGTGGGCACGCTGCGCGCGGTGCGCGGGCTGCCGGCGGTGATCCTGTCCCGGGGCGTGCTCGCGGGGGCGTTCTTCGCGGTCGAGTCCTTCGTACCGCTGATGCTGGTCAGCGAGCACGGCCTGTCGCCGACCGAGGCGGGGCTGACCCTGACCGTGGGCGCGCTGTCCTGGGCGTTGGGGTCCTGGTACCAGGGCCGCTCGCCGCACGAGCGTCGGCCGCGCCTGATCCAGGTGGGCTTCCTCTTCGTGGCGATCGCGATCGGCGGGGCGCTGCTCGCGCTGGTCCCCGGGGTCTCCCCGTACGCGGTCACCGTCGGCTGGTTCTTCGGCGGCGCCGGCATGGGCATGGCCGTCTCGTCGGTGAGCGTGCTCACCCTCGACCTGTCCACGCCGGAGGAGTCCGGCACCAACTCCTCCTCCCTCCAGGTCGCCGACTCGCTCGGCACGATCGTCATGGTCGGCCTGGCCGGCGCCATCTTCGCCGCCCTGCACGAGGGCACCGGCAAGGACGCCGGCGTCTTCACCCTGATCTTCGCCATCATGCTGGGCGTGTCCCTCCTCGGCGCCCTCCTGGCCCCGAGAATCCGCCGCCCCGACCCGCAGCCCTGACCCCACCCGCCCGCCGGCACCATCGCGCACCGCCCGCCGGCACCTCCGCGTACCGCCCGCCGGCCGAAGCAATTCCACTACACCCACGCAATCCCCCGACTACCCTGAGTCCCGACCGCCTGCTCCGACGCGGGCTTCGGGGATCGGGGACCTCATGCCTTTACAGCCACGATTTCGTCGATCCGCAGGTTCCCAGCGCCGGTTCGTCGACCGGGAAGAGGCCATGGCGGCCTTCGAGGACGCCTGGGCGGGCGGTGGGGACGGCCTGCGGGTCGTGAACGTGACGGGCGTCGGCGGGATCGGGAAATCGCGATTCCTGCGTGAATGCCAACTGCGGCTGGAGTCCGAGGCCCGTACCGTGCTGCTGGACCTCCAGATTCCGGCCCTGCGCGAACAGGACGCCGCACTCGCGGTATTGCGTTCCCGCCTCGGTGCCCAGGGCGCCCAGTTTCCGCGCTACGACATTGCCTACCTTGCGCTGTGGCAGCGTCTGCACCCCCACCTGCAGATTTCGCTCGCCGATGTGGCCGCCCGGCAGCAGAGTGCGGTGTTGACCGATCTCGCGGACGCGGCGGGTGGGCTGCCGGTCTTTCGGACCGTCGGCGGACTGCTTCAGCTTGCCGGTCGTTCGTCCGCGAGGTTCAAACGGTGGCGTTGGCTCAAGAACGACGAGACCCTGCATCGGCTCGACGAACTCGACCCCGCCGAACTCGCCGATGCCGCCACGTTCCTGTTCGCCGAGGATCTGCGCCGGGCCAGTGTGGAGCAGCGATACCTCGTCTGTATCGACGCGTACGAGGCATTGGTGGGCGGCAGCACCCGGGCGGGCCGTACCGCCGGGCTGGACGCGTGGCTGCGGGATCTCGTGTCGCAGTTGGACCGAGGCCTGGTACTGATCGCGAGCCGAGAGCCACTGGGTTGGGAGACGTACGACAGCCAATGGACCGCGCACTTGATCCAGGTGCCCCTGGACGGTCTGCCGATGACCGCGCGGGTCGAACTGCTCGAAGCGCACGGGGTGTCCGATGTCCGCGCTCGCACCGCCCTGGCCCGGGCCAGCTCCGGCGTGCCCTTCTACCTCAATCTGGCCCTCGACGCGGATTCCGGTGCGGATCAGGGTGACAGCGCGCTGACCCCCGCTGTCTCGGGGGAGGAGATCCTCGAACGTTTTCTCCAGCATGTGGATCCGCAAGAGGTCCGACTGCTCGAAGTCCTCGCCGTGGCTCGCACGATCGACTACGACATCTTTCGCACCGTCGCGGACGCGTTCGGGTTGTCGGCGGATCGGCGGACCTGGGAGACGTTGACCGCCTATTCCTTCGTCCAGCCGGCGGGCGCCGAGCGATTCCAACTGCACCAACTGATGGCGACCGAACTGAGGGCGCGTCAGACGGCGGAAATGCGGCAGGCCGTGCACCGCGTGCTGCGGACCCTGTGGCGGGAACGAGCCGATCGGGTGGTGGGCCTCGCGAGCACTCGCCGGACGATCGGCGCACAACTGCGCGAGGTCGCCTTCCACAGCATGTATGCCGGGGAGTTCGCCCCGCGTGATCTGCTCGCCCTCACCGCGGAGATCGCCGCGAGCGGCGGCATCCGTTCCCTGGGCGGTGTCGTCGAGGACGTGCGGCGCTTCTGTGCGGCGGACGACCACCCCCGTGCCGACCTGGAGATGGCTGCCCGCTGTGTGGAGGCCGAGACCGCGGTCCTGGTCGGGGACGTCGAGCACGCCGAGGCATTGACCCGTGGCCTGGCGGCTGTCGATGGCGACAGTTCGGCTCAGGTACGTCTGGCGCTCGCCGGCGCGGACGCGTTGCGCGTGCTCGGTCGGACCTCGGAGGCGCTCGGCCGGTACTCGTCGTTGTGGCAGTCGGCCACGGTCCCGGAGGGCCGAAGTGCGGCGCTGTGGGCAGCGGACCTCTACATGGCGGGCGGACGCTTTCGCGACGCGGAGAACCTGGTCAACGGCCTCACCGGCACGCTTCGTCGGGACGAACACATGCTGCGCGGGGACACCGCGAGGCTGATCCACCTGGGTCGGCGGTTCGCCTTCGATTTTCCGGCCGCCCGCAGCAGTCTGGACCAGGCGCAACTGCACTATCTGGAGGCCGGATCCGCGGTCCGACTCGCGAATCTGGTGGTCAATCGAGCCGAGTTCCTGGCCTGGACGGAACCCGAGCATGCCGGTGACGTGGCGGACGAGGCGATCGCGCTACAGCGGGACATCGGTGCCCTCCACGAGCTCGGCAAGGCGTACACGGCCAAGGCGCTGGCCCTGCTCCGGTGCGGGCGCATCGCCGAGGCAGAGGCCTCCTTGGAGACCGCTCTGGAAGTGTTGGGGCGCGCTCGCTACCGCTCCGGAACGGCCCGAGCCCAACTGGTGCGGTCGCTCATCCTGCTCCGCCGCGGTGAACCCGAGAACGCCAGGGGCACCGCCGAGTGGGCGATTCGTGAGTTCGAGGGAGCGGAGGTATACCCGACGCTCGTCCTTGCGGCACTGCACATGCTGCGCAGCACCGGGTCGGCACAACCGGCGCACACAGCATCCCTTGCCCGGGCCCGTGCAGCGATCCGCCCGGTCGACTCCCTTGAGGCGCTCGAGGCGAGAGTCGACGCGTGGGTCGCGACCATTCTGGGGGAATGAGCATGCAACCGGATCCGCTGACGCTCTATCGCACGGCACGCGAGTCCGGAATCAGTGCGTCCGGGTTCTACAACGACAACGTGCGCTCCGAGACCGACGACGGGCCGGTGATCGTCCGGATCCCGATCCACGGTGCGGACGGCATGGATCTGCGCATGTGGCCCGAGCACGAAGTGATCCGGGCGGTGGCGCCGTCCGTCTCGGTGATCCCCGCCGTGTTGCACGTATCGCACGATCCGGCCTTCCAGATCCACCGCTTCATTCCGGGCGACGTGTTGGACACGATCGCGCCGCGCGGCGAATCGGTGCCCGCGCACGTGGCAGGGGATGTGGTGCGCTTCTTCCGGAACATGTCGCGGGTGCCGCTCGACGCACTCCCCGCTCTGCCCGCGGATTGGCCGAAGGACGGGGACACTGCCGGGTTCGGGACGCTGCTCTCTGCCGTGACCGCCGACGTTTGGCGGCGCTTCCGGGAGCCGTACGCGTCGCTCTATGCGGCATTGGGGGTCCCGGCGGATCCGCTCGGCCGAGTGGAGGCGGACTGGGCCACGATGACGAGACGGCCGTTTCGTGCGCTGCACTGTGACATCCACCGCAAGAACCTCATCGTGGCGTCCGGCCGGACCTACTTCCTCGACTGGGAACTCGCCCTGTGGGGAGACCCGCTGTACGACCTGGCCGTGCACCTGCACAAGATGGACTACTTCCCGGACGAAGCCGAGGCGGTCTGCGACGGGTGGTTGGCGGCGATGCCCGCCGACATGCGGTCGGAGGCGCTTGCGGACCTGCCGGCGTACATCCGGCACGAACGGGTCAAGTCCGCTCTCGTCGACACGGTTCGGTACTCCAAGTTGATCCCGGTGGCGATCGATGCCGGGGTCGAGGAGCGCCTGGTGGGGTCGTTGACGACGAAGATCAATCGGGCTCGGGCGGTTTGGGGCGTGGGGGGTTCGTTGGCGGGCGCGGAGGTTCGGCGGATCGTGAGTGCATACGGGTCGACCGCCGAGTGACGACGGATCGGGGCGGCCGAAGGTGATCGTGCGCCGCTCCGCGTGGTGTGGTGTTCGAGGCGCTGCGGGGGGTTTGTCGGGACGCGCCCGGGACGGGTGGGTGGGTTGTGGGGGCGGGGAGGTTGGGGGTTGCTCGGGTAGCCTGAGCGCTTGCCCTCGATCGCCCTCTCGGCTTGGAGCAGACCCGTCGCAGTGAGTACCGCAGCCGCGTCCCATCTGTCCCCGGCCTTCCCGAATCGTGCCCCCTGGGGTACCGCGAACAAGCTGCGTGCGTGGCAGCAGGGGGCTCTCGACACCTATCTCGCACGGCAGCCGCGCGACTTCCTCGCGGTGGCCACGCCGGGTGCCGGCAAGACCACGTTCGCGCTGCGGATCGCGTCGGAGTTGTTGGACGCGCATGTGATCCACCAGATCACCATCGTCGCGCCGACGGAGCATCTGAAGAAGCAGTGGGCCGAGGCCGCCGCGCGGATAGGTCTGCGGATCGACCCGAATTATTCGAGTTCTTCGGGCCCGGTGTCCCGCGAGTATCACGGCATCGCGGTCACCTATGCGGGTGTCGGCGTGCACCCGATGCTGCACCGGCGCCGGGTGGAGAACCGGAAGACGCTGGTGATCCTGGACGAGATCCACCACGCGGGCGACAGCAAGTCGTGGGGCGAGGCGTGCATGGAGGCGTTCGAACCGGCCACCCGCCGGCTCGCGCTGACCGGCACCCCGTTCCGCTCGGACATCAACCCGATCCCGTTCGTCGCGTACGAGGAGGGCAAGGACGGTATCCGCCGCTCGTCCGCCGACTACACCTACGGCTACGGTCACGCCCTCTCGGACGGCGTGGTGCGTCCGGTGATCTTCCTGTCCTACTCCGGCGACCTGCGTTGGCGGACCAAGGCCGGCGACGAGATCGCCGCCTCGCTCGGCGAGCCGATGACCAAGGACGCGATCAGTCAGGCCTGGCGTACCGCGCTGGATCCGCAGGGCGCGTGGATGCCGCAGGTGTTGCGCGCCGCGGACAAGCGGCTGGGTGAGGTACGCAAGGCCATTCCGGACGCCGGCGGCCTGGTGATCGCCACCGACCACGAGTCGGCCCGGGCGTACGCGCGGATGATCCGCGAGATCACGGGGCAGGGCGCCACCCTGGTGTTGTCCGACGACACCGGCGCGTCGAAGAAGATCGGGGACTTCTCCGCGTCCGAGGACCGCTGGATGGTCGCGGTGCGGATGGTCTCCGAGGGCGTTGACGTGCCGCGGCTGTCGGTGGGGGTGTTCGCCACCACGATCTCCACGCCGCTGTTCTTCGCGCAGGCCGTGGGCCGCTTCGTCCGGGCCCGGCGCCGGGGTGAGACGGCGTCGGTGTTCCTGCCCTCCGTGCCGACGCTGCTCCAGCACGCGAACGAGATGGAGATCGAGCGCGATCACGTGCTGGACCGCCCGAAGAAGGAGGGCGGGATGTACGACGAGGAGGACGCCCTCCTCGCGCAGGCCAACGCGCAGAAGGACGAGCCGGGACAGCAGGAGGAGTTCGCGTTCGAGGCGCTGGAGAGCGAGGCGCGGTTCGACCGGGTGCTGTTCGACGGTGCGGAGTTCGGCCTCCAGGCGCACGTGGGCAGCGAGGAGGAAGAGGAGTACCTCGGCCTGCCCGGTCTGCTCGAACCCGACCAGGTGCAGATGCTGCTGCAGTCGCGCCAGGCCAAGCAGGTGGCCAAGAGCCGGCGCAAGCCCGACCACCAGGCCGACCTGTCGGAGAAACCGGCCGATCAGCGCCCTGTGGTGACGCACCGTCAGATGACCGCGATGCGCAAGGAGCTCAACTCGATGGTGGCCGCGTGGCACCACCGCACCGGCCAGACGCACGGGCAGATCCACAACGAGCTGCGTCGGGTGTGCGGCGGGCCGGCGGTGGCCCAGGCGTCGGCCGGGCAGTTGGAGGCGCGGATCGGGAAGATCCGCGAGTGGGCCACCTCGGGCCGTTGAGGCCGGTCGGGCCGGGGGTGTGGCTGCGGCGCGATGGCAGGTCCCGGCGGCGGGAAGGCGGTTGGCGGCGCGAAGGCGGGTCGCGGCGGCGTCGCGGTGCGACGGCTCGGCCGAGTGGCAGAGCGGGCCGAGTGGATGTGCGGTTCGGTCCGAGCCGGGCCGGTTCGGTTCCGTTCGGACCCGGCCGAGGGTGGGGAGCGAAGCCTCGTTGCGCGTGTCGATCGGAGTCGGGGTGCCGGTGCCGATCCGGGCGGCGGTCTCATGGGTTGGGACGGTCTGTCCGGCTGGTGAGTACGGGACCGTCTCGCCTCGCGCTCCGGGACGCGTGTCGAGGATCGCATTCGGTGATTTGTGAAGTTTGTGGTATGCATCCCGATTCGGCGGATATTTTTCCTGTCCGTATCCCGGATATCCAGTGCCAAAACTGCCCCCTCTGGTTAGCGTGATCTCCCGACGCGCCGCGAAGGAGAAACCGTCCTTCTCGAGCGTGGGAATCCGTTCGGCCTGCCTGCCGAGTGGTGACGAGTAGGTGTCCTGGCCCCATGATCTGGCGCCGCACAGCCTCGCGAATGTGGTGTTTCGTTCGGGGATCGAACGCCGCTGGACGTAATGCAACGTCACGCGAAGGGAGGGGGGCCGGTGGTCGCCGAAACGTCACAGACCCTGGATCGAGGTCTCAAGGTCCTCGAACTGCTCGCCGATGCCTCGGACGGCCTGTCGGTACACGACATCGCCGCCGCACTCGGTGTCAACCGCACCGTCGTCTACCGCATTCTCGCCACGCTGGAACAGCACGGTCTCGTCCGGCGCGACGAGAGCGGACGTACCAAACTCGGCCTGGGCGCGCTGCAACTGGCCCGTCGGGCACACCCGCTGGTCCGCGACGCGGCGGTGCCCTGTCTGCGCCGACTCGCCGAGGAGACCGGCGCCACCGCCCACCTGACCATCGTGGACGGCATGGAGGCCCTGGTGGTCGCGGTGGCCGAGCCCACCTGGACCGACTACCACGTGGCCTACCGGGTCGGTTCGCGACACGCGCTGGACGCGGGGGCCGCGGGTCTGGCCATCCTCGCCGCGCGCCGGGTGGTGGCGGGCCTGGACGGGCCCAGGTCCTACGTGTACGCCCCCGGCGACGGTCGGCACACGGTGCCCGGGATCGCGGCCTCGGTGCCGGATCTCGCGGCGGTCGAGTCGAGTGTCGGGATCGTCTCGCTCGGCAACCTGGACACCGAGCGGCTGGGCCGCCGGGTGGCCCAGGCGGCGGCCGAACTGTCGGACGAGCTGGGTGGGGTGCGGGTCTCCGCCGCGTAGGGTCGGGCGCTGCGGCGAAGGGCGGGGCGCCGGCGCGAGGCGTCGGGCGCTGCCGCGAGATGCGGGGTGCTGCTTCGAGGCGCCGGGTGTTGTCGCGAGGCGCGAGGCGCTGCCGCGAGGCGCCGGGTGTCGTCGCGAGGTGGCGGATTTCGGGCGTGGATGGCCGGGTGCGGGGTCGGAGAGGCGAGTCCGGTACGGCGGGCGAGGCGGCGCCGTGTTTAATGCCAGGCGTGGCCCGTACCAAGCTCACCCTCCCGGTGTCCCTGCTCCTCGTCGCGATCCTGTTCGGCTTCGCGTTCCTGGTGCCGATGCCGTATGTCCTGATCACGCCGGGATCGGTGGCCGATACGCTCGGCGAGGACGGGGGGCGGCCGGTGGTCGAGATTTCCGGCCCGGTCACGGTGTACCCGACGACCGGGCACCTGCTGCTGACCACGATCCATGCGAGCGGGCGCAACGACAAGCGTCGGCTGGGGTCGCTGCTCGGTGCATGGCTGGACACGGACGAGTCGGTCGTGCCGAGGAAGTCCGTCTACCCGGACGGCAAGTCGGTCGAGCAGGTCGTCGAGACCAACGTCAAGGACATGGTCAAGTCGCAGGACAGCGCGACCGTCGCGGCGCTCAGGTACCTCGGCAAGTCGCCCGACCAGGTCAAGGTCACGCTGCACCTGAACGATGTCGGCGGACCGAGTGCGGGGTTGTTCTTCGCGCTCGGGATCGTGGACAAGCTGACCGAGGGCCAGCTCACCGGCGGGCGAACGATTGCCGGCACGGGGGCGATCGATGCGGACGGCAAGGTCGGCGAGATCGGCGGGCTGCCGATGAAGCTGCTGGCTGCGAAGCGGGCCGGTGCGACGGTCTTCGTTCTGCCCAAGGGGGAGTGTGGGGAGGCCGGGCGGGTGGGGTCCGGAGGGCTTCGGTTGGTTCCCGTCGAGACGCTCTCGGGGGCGGTCGACGCGCTCAATACGTTGAATGCCGGGGGCAAGGTGGCTTCGTGTTGATGTCGGGTGGGCTCGGGCGCTTCGGGGGCTGATTCGGCCTCACGCGTAGTGGTCTGGGCCGATTTCGCCTCATGCGCCGGCCCGGGCTGCTTGGCCTCAGGCGCCGGCCGGGCTGGATTTTGCGACCGGCGTCGAGTGTCAGCCTGGCTGAGGTGGCCTCAAACGCCGGCCGGGCTGAGTGGCTTCATGCACCGGCCCGGGCTATGTGGCCTCGAGCGCCGGCCCGGCTGAACAGCCTCAAACGCCGCCCAGGCTGGATTCGCCGGGTTCGCCTCGACGTCGCGCGCCCGCTCCGACGAAGCCGGCCACGAACTCGTCGGCGGGGTTGGTCAGGATCGCCTCGGGCGTGTCGTACTGGGCGACGTGCGACTGTTCGCGCAGCACCGCGATCCTGTCGCCGAGCTTGACCGCTTCGTCGAAGTCGTGCGTGACGAACACGATCGTCTTGTGCAACTCGTGCTGGATCCGGATCAGTTCGTCCTGAAGGTGGCCCCGTGTGATCGGGTCCGGCGCGCCGAACGGCTCGTCCATCAACAACACCGGCGGATCGCCCGCGAGCGCCCGGGCGATGCCGACCCGCTGCCGCCGACCGCCGGAGAGTTGATGCGGATAGCGGTTGCGGAACTCGGTGCCGTCCAGGCCCACGATCTCCAGGAGTTCGTCCACCCGGCCGGACACCCTGGACCGACTCCAGCCGAGCATCCTCGGTACCAGGGCGATGTTCTGACCGACCGTCATGTGCGGGAACAGGCCGGCGTTCCGGATCGTGTAGCCGATCGTGCGGCGCAGCTTGACCGGGTCCAGGCGGGTCACGTCCCGACCGTCGATCGAGATCCGTCCCGAGGTCGGCTCGATCAGCCGGTTGATCATCTTCATCGTGGTGGTCTTGCCGCTGCCGGACGGCCCGACGAACACCACCAGCCGGCCGGCCGGGATCTCCAGGGTGATCCGGTCCACGGCGGCGACCTTCCGGCCGGGGAAGTGCTTGGTGAGCTCTTCGAGTCGAATCGTCGCACCGGTGACGTCAGCCACGGATCCCCCTGGAAACGGTCAGCCGGCCGAGGAGCGCACAGCCGGCGTCGAACAGAAGGGCGAGCAGGACCACGCCCGAAGTGCCCGCCCAGGCGGCGTTGATCGCGTTCTCGCCGTCCACCCGGGCCGGGCCGGCGGGGATCTCGTTGCCCAGGCCCGACGCGGCCACGTAGGCGACGATCGCCGCGATGCCCATGATCATCCGGGTGGACACCCGGATACCGGTGAGCAGCGCCGGCCACGCGAGCGGCAGCTCGATCCGGAGCAGGATCACCGCCCGGCTCATTCCGATCCCGCGCGCGGCGTCCACAAGCTGTGGATCCACGCCCGCCGGTCCGACGATCGTGTTGCGCACGATCGGGAGCAGCGCGTACAGCACCAGCGCGACCACCGTCGGGGCGACACCCGGGCCGAGCAGCGGGATCACCAGGGCCGGCAGCGCGAACGAGGCGATGGTCGGGACGGTCGCCGTGGTGCCGATCGCGATCCGGGGCGCGAGCGCGCTGCGGTAGGTGGCGACGGCGACCACGATGCCGATCAGCGTCGCGATCACCACGCACCGGAGCACGGCGCTCGCATGCATCCAGGTCTCGATCCAGAGCTGCTCACGGCGGCCGGAGACGTAGTCCCAGAAGCTCAAGGCGGCCCTTCCGCGATCCGGTGACGACCGCAGACGGTTACCGTCGTCGCCCGGCCGGAAAACTCGCGATGGGCCGGGCGTGCCGAATCGTCACTCGTTCCGGTGGCGTCCTCACCCCTCGGTCACCGCGCATTCGACCAGCGGCAGCACCCGGTAGGGCACCGGATTCTCCAGTGCGATCGTGGTGGACGCGCGGACCACACCGTCCAGTTCGATGATCCGCTCGATCACCCGCTGCAGGTCCGCGTTCGAGCGCGCGACGATCCGACACAGCAGGTCGCCCCGACCGGTGATCGCGTGCACCTCGAGCACCTGCGCCACACACTCCAGCTGCTTGCGCAGGTCGCGCCCCTGCCCCTGGCGGATCTCCAGGGTCGCGAAGGCGGTCACCGAGAAGCCGAGCGTGGCGGGATCCACGTCCGGCCCGAAACCCCTGATCACTCCGGCCTCGCGCAGCCGATCCAGGCGCGCCTGTACCGTGCCGCGCGCCACCGCCAGCCGGCGCGAACACTCCACGACACCGATCCGCGGTGTTTCCACCAGCAGCCGGATCAGCGCGGCATCCAACCGGTCGATCTGCAAGGTGCCCTCCCTCGGGGACTGGTTCTCCGGTGCCTACCCTGGGGCCATTCACGGCCACACCGGGAGGCAGTATGACCACCGACCTGATCGCGGCACTGCGGGAGGAGCTGCCCGCGCACGCCCTGGTGACGGACGTGGACATCGCCGCATCGTACGCGCGCGACATGGCCGGCCTGTGTGCGGCCGGTGACCCTGCGGTGGTGGTTCTGCCCGAGACCACCGAGCAGGTGCAACACGTCATGCGGGTGGCCACCCGACTGCGGGTACCGGTGGTCCCGCAGGGCGCGCGCACCGGCCTGTCCGGCGGTGCCAACGCGGTCGACGGCTGCATTGTGCTCTCACTCGTACGGATGAACCGGATCCTGCACATCGACCCCGTCGACCGGACGGCCGTGGTCGAGCCGGGGGTGATCAACGCCGATCTGTCCAGGGCGACCGCCGAGTACGGCCTGGTCTACCCGCCGGACCCGTCCAGTTGGGAGACCTGCACGATCGGCGGCAACATCGGCACCGGTGCGGGCGGGTTGTGCTGCGTCAAGTACGGGGTGACCGCCGAGTACGTGCTCGGGCTGGACGTGGTGCTCGCCGACGGGGAACTGCTGCGCACCGGCCGGCGGACCGCCAAGGGCGTCGCGGGCTACGACCTGACCCGGCTGTTCGTCGGCGCCGAGGGCACCCTGGGCGTGGTCACCCGGGCCACCCTCGCGCTGCGCCCCACGCCGCCGCCCGCGCTGGTGACGGTGGCCCAGTTCGCGAGCACCACCGCGGCGGCGGGCGCGGTGTCGGCGATCATGGCGGCCGGACACACACCCTCGCTGATGGAACTGATGGACGGCACCACGCTGCGTGCGGTGAACGCGATGGCGAACATGGGCCTGCCGGAGCACAGCGCCGCGCTGCTCCTGGTCGCGGTGGACACCCCGGAGCCCGCCGCCGAGTTGGCCGCGATCGAGGCGATCTGTACGCAGGCGGGCGCGTTCGAGGCCTTCACCGCCGAGGACGCCGAGGACTCGGCGCTGTTCATGCAGGCGCGTCGACTCGCGCTGCCCGCGCTGGAACGGCTGGGCACCAGCATGATCGACGACGTCGCGGTGCCGCGCTCGCGGCTCGGCGACATGCTCGACGGGGTGGCCGCGATCGCGAAGCGGCACGACACGGTGATCGGGGTGTGTGCGCACGCGGGGGACGGGAACACCCACCCGATCGTGATCTTCGACGCGACCGACCCGGCGGCGGTCGAGCGGGCCGGGGTCGCGTTCGACGCGATCATGCGGCTGGGGCTGGACCTCGGCGGCACGATCACCGGGGAACACGGTGTGGGCATGCTCAAGCGGGACTGGCTCGCCGAGGAACTGGGGCCGGTCGGCGTGCGGGTGCATCGGGGCGTCAAGGCCGCGTTCGACCCGCTGGGCATCCTCAACCCGGGGAAGGTGATCTGAGGCCGGGGGCGCGGGCGGGGCGTGGTTCC
Source organism: Embleya sp. NPDC008237 (assembly GCF_042956465.1). Taxonomy (NCBI): domain Bacteria; kingdom Bacillati; phylum Actinomycetota; class Actinomycetes; order Kitasatosporales; family Streptomycetaceae; genus Embleya; species Embleya sp. NPDC008237. Next base: position 50,214 of record NZ_JBIBGL010000023.1, on the reverse strand, counting down.
GGAGTGGGGCGGGTCGCGGGCTTCGGGGGTGACGCGCGGGTCCGAGTGCGTTGCCGTGTGTGAGCGGGGCGGAGCGGACTCCGTCGGAAGTCCCGTCATGTACTCCCGGGGTGGCATGGATCGGGGGTACCTCGGGGTTCGGGTCGTCCTCCGGTAGTAGGGCCGATCGGCACTCCCGGGCGACGCCGTACAGGGGGTGCGACACCTAGGTTTGTGGATGTCGCCCCTGCTGGGGCGCACGGTGTCGCCTTCTCGGGCGGGACGGGTTCGTTCGGAGGTGGCGGTCGTGGAGAAGCGGGACAGTCGAGAGGTACGGGTCGCGGCAATCGCGCTGCGCCGCCGTCGACAGGCACGCGCGCAGGCCACCGCCCGACTCGTCACCGCGATCCGCCGCGCCGCCTGATTCTTTCGGTCGCCTGCGCGGTGGCGCGGGTGTGGCGGGCGCGCGTGTACGGGTTGCCCGGCGTGATTGGCTGCGTCGGTGGGCCGGCCGGCCGGATCATCCGGGAGATGCCCAACCGGGCACTGGATATCCAGGGACGGATGGTCCCTGGATACCGGACTCGGCACGTCGGATCCTGAGGGCATGAACGATCGACAGGAACTGGCCGGCTTTCTCCGGGGCTGCCGGGAACGGCTGTGCCCGGCGGACGTGGGGCTGCCCGATGGGGCTCGGCGGCGTACCGCTGGGCTGCGCCGTGAGGAGGTCGCCCGGCTGGCCGGGATGTCGGTCGACTACTACGCGCGGCTGGAACAGAACCGGGGGCCGCACCCGTCGCGGCACCTTCTTGCCGCACTGGCGCGTGCGTTGCGGTTGGAGGAGGACGGTCGTGATCGGCTCTTCCACCTGGCCGGATACGTTCCGCCCGAGTGGTCCTCCGGTGTGGACCAGCACGTGTCACCGGCGATATTGCTGATCCTGGATCGTCTGCACGACGTGCCGGCTCAGGTGATGTCGGACTCGGGCGACGTGCTCGCGCAGAACGCGATGGCGGCGGCGCTGCTCGGGCCGAACGTCGGGCGCAACGTCGTGGTGCGGTGGTTTACCGAGCCGGCCTCGCGGTTGCGCTATCGCGCGGAGGACGCGGACGGGATGTCCCGGACGTACGTGGCCGATCTGCGGGCGGCGCTCGTGGGGCGGCCGGACGATCCTCGGCCTGCGGCGTTGGTGGCGCGGCTGCGGGCGGGGTCGGCGGAGTTCGCTGCGCTCTGGGGCGAGGTGGGTGGGGGACGGGATGTGGGTGGGCGGGGCGCTGTGGGTGGATCGCGCGAGGTGGGGCTGACGGTTCGGCATGCGGAGATCGGGGAGATCACCGTGCGGCGTCAGGTGCTTGTTGCCGGGGAGGCGGGGTTGCGGGTGGTCGTCTACACGGCTCCTGCCGGGAGTTCGGCGGCGGGGCGGTTGGCGCTGTTGCGGGTTGTCGGAGTGCAAACGATGTCGGCCTAGTGGTTGGTGGGTTGGCGGCGGCGGGGTTGGCCTCATGCGCACGTTGGGCGGGGTTGGGTTCGCCTCATGGGCCGGCGGGGCTGTTTGGCCTCATGCGCCGGCCGGGCTGGGTTCGCCTCAAGCGCCGGCGGGGCTGATGGCCTCAAGCGCCGGCCGGGCTGGTTCGCCTCAAGCGCCGGCGGGGCTGTTTGGCCTCAAGCGCCGGCCGGGCTGGTTCGCCTCAAGCGCCGGCGGGGCTGAGTGGCCTCAAACGCCGGCCGGGCTACTTGGCCTCAAGCGCCGGCGGGGCTGAGTGGCCTCAAACGCCGGCCGGGCTACTTGGCCTCAAACGCCGGCCGGGCTACTTGGCCTCAAACGCCGGCCGGGCTACTTGGCCTCAAGCGCCGGCGGGGCTGAGTGGCCTCAAGCGCCGGCCGGGCTGGGAGGGTCCGGCCGGCGCTTGGGGTTGGGGTTGGGGTGGGCTGGGGTCAGGGGTGGGGGGTTGGGGGGAGGAGGGAGTGTAGGTGGGGGGTGTCTACCGTCAGGCCCGCTTCTTGTGCTGCTTCGAGGGTGAGGTCCGGGGGGAAGCCGTGTGAGTCGTAGAGGGTGAAGACTGTTTCTGCGGGCAGGTCGGGGTGGCCGCCTTCCAGGCGGCGGCGGATTGCCTTGTCGAGGAGGCGGGTGCCTCGGCGGAGGGTGCGGTCGAAGGATTCCTCCTCGCGGGTGGTCAGGTCCTCGATCAGGGACGCGCCGCGGGTGAGTTCCGGCCATGCGGTGCCCAGGTTCGCGACCACGCTCGCGGTGACCGGCGGCAGGATCGGGCCCTCGATGCCCAGCCGGCGGCCGTGTCGGATCGCCCTTCGGATCAGGCGGCGCAGCACGTACTCGGTGCCCTCCTTGCCCGGTCGGATGCCGTCCGCGAGCAGGAACGCGATCGCCCGCGCGTGGTCGGTGAGGACCTCGAAGGACACCCGATCGGGGTTCTCGCGGTCGACGGGGGAGTAGTCCCGACCCGCCATTTCCTCGACCGTCGCCAGCGTGGGCCGCAGCAGGTCGGTCGATACGACGCTGTCCACGTCCTGGAGCACGGTCGCGAGCCGGTCCAGGCCCAGGCCCGTGTCGATGCCGGTGCGCGGCAGGTCGCCGAGTACCGGGAAGCCGCCGCCGGGCTCGGTCTCGCCGCGCACGCTGCGCATGAAGACCAGGCTCCACAACTCGACGAAGCGCTCGGAGTCGACCGAGGGTCCGCCGTCGCGTCCGTACGCCGGGCCCCGGTCGTAGGTGACGTCCGAGCACGGGCCGCACGGCCCCGGCACGCCCATGGACCAGAAGTTGTCCGCCGCGCCGAGGTGTTGGATCCGCTCCGAGGGCACGCCGACCGAGCGCCAGATGCGCGCCGACTCGTCGTCGTCCTCGTAGACGGTGATCCACAACCGGTCGGGGGAGAGGTCGAAGTGCCCGGTGAGCAATTCGTACGCGAACCCGATCGCCTCCGCCTTGAAGTAGTCGCCGAAGGAGAAGTTGCCGAGCATCTCGAAGAAGGTCGAGTGCCGGCGGGTGCGTCCGATGTTGTCGATGTCCACGGTGCGCACGCACTTTTGTACCGAGGTCGCGCGTGGGAAGTCGGGCTCGACGTCGCCCAGGAACCAGGGCTTGAACTGGTTCATCCCCGCGTTGGACACGAGCAGGCTCGGATCGGGTGGCAGCAGCGACCCGGACGGCACGAGGCGGTGTCCGCGCGCGGTGAAGAAGTCGAGGAACGTGGAACGGATCTGTGGCGAGAGCATGGCGAATCGGCCTTTGCGAGAGCAACGGGCGGTGGGAGTACACACACGCCGAGCCGGGCCGAGCGGTCTATCGCGCTCGGTTCGCCGGCCCGACGCCGGTAGCTCGCTGCCCGTTGATCCACATGTCTCGACGATAACCGAAGGTCCGCCGGAGGCGAGGCGAATATTGCGCCGCGAACCGGCGCCGCCCGGCTGTCGGCATGGCCTACGGTGACGGTCATGAGCGACCAGCCCAGCAGTGAGGCGTCGTACGGCCGGAGTGCCGATCTGCGGCCGGACATGGCCGATCGGCTGCGCTCCTATTGGGGTTTCTCCGCGCAGCGCGAACGCCAGGCCGCGATCGGGCGGGCCGCGCCGCGCAAGCGGCGGCACGTCGAGGTGCAGTGCGGCAAGTGCGGCTCGACCAAGGTGAGCACCGACATCGTCGGCGACTACGTCTGCGGTTCGTGTGCCGCGCGCTGGCGACCGCCGACCGCCGCCGACGGTCCCACGTGTCCGGAGTGCGGTTCGGGCAAGGTGTCCTCGATGCCGTATGGGGACCGCAAGTGTCGGGACTGCGATCACCAGTGGCGGCCCAGCTGACCTGCGGTTTCGGCGGGAACCCCTTGTTTTGTAAGGCTGTTGCGGATACCCACGGACGCAAACGATCAACGTGGGAGGCAACGCCATGGCAGGACCAGGACCGGCAGGACGTCTTCAGGACCACGTCGCGGTGATCACCGGCTCCGGGGCGGGCATCGGACGGGGCATCGCCCGGCGGTTCGCGGCCGAGGGTTGTCGGATCCTGGTCAACGACATCAGGGCCGAGTCGGCGGATCGGGTCGCCGCCGAGATCTCCGACGCGTTCGGTGTCGACACGCTCGCGGTCGTCGCCGACGTCACGGTCAAGGCGGAGGCGGTCGGCCTGGTCGAGGCCGCGCTGGGCCGGTGGGGCCGGCTGGACACACTGGTGAACAACGCGTGGGGCGGCGGCCGGATCAATCGCCTGGAGAACAAGACCGACGAGATGTTCCAGCACGGTCTGGACATGGCCCTGTGGGCCGGCTGGTGGACGATGCGCGCGGCCTTCGAGCCGATGCGGGACGCGGGCGGCGGCAGCGTGATCAACATCGCCAGCCTGAACGGCGTCAACGCGCACCGGTTCACCGCCGAGTACAACGTCGGCAAGGAGGCGCTGCGGGCGCTGACCCGCTCGGCCGCGCGCGAGTGGGCACCGCATCAGATCCGGGCCAACGTGATCTGTCCCGGCGCGAAGACCGAGGCGTTCGCCGCCTACGCCAAGGCGAACCCGGAGGCCGCCGCGGCAGCCGAGTCGGCCAACCCGATGGGCCGGATGGGCGACCCGGAGACCGACATCGGCGGAGCCGCGCTGTTCCTGGCCAGTGACGACTCGCGCTATGTCACCGGCAACACACTGTTCGTCGGCGGCGGCACGCACATCAACGGCTCGACGTGGGCGCCGACGCCGGAGGAGGACCGGCTGGGTTAGGTCAGGGCTCGGGCCAGGGGCGGGCCTGGGCTCGGGCCGGGGGCGGGCCTGGGCCCGGGCCGGGGCTCGGGCCGGGTTGTCCGGCGACCCTGCCGAGGTCCGTCGGGGGCCGCGGAGGTCCGCCGCGGGCGTCCACCGAGGCAGGCCGGGCGTCGGGGCGGATGCCGGGGGTGGGTGAATCGGGGCATAGTCGGGTGAAGTTCCGTGATGCGCGCCACCTTTACGAGTAATCGTCAAACTGACGAGTAATCGTGTTATGCTGACGACATGGACACCGCAACCACGGCCTTGCTGACGGACCACTACGAGTTGACGATGCTCGAAGCCGCACTGCGCAGCGGTGCGGCGCACCGTCGTTCGGTGTTCGAGGTCTTCGCCCGCCGGCTGCCGGACGGTCGCCGCTACGGCGTGACCGCCGGTACCGGGCGGCTGCTCGATGCCATCGAGAACTTCCGCTTCGACGACGAGACGCTGCGCTTCCTCGACGAGGCCGGCGTGGTCGGTCCGGCGACGCTGGACTGGCTGGCCGGCTACCGCTTCTCCGGCAACATCTGGGGCTACGCCGAGGGCGAGTGCTGGTTTCCGGGTTCGCCGCTGATAGTGGTCGAGGGCAGCTTCGCCGAGGCGGTGGTACTGGAGACGTTGATCCTGTCGATCCTCAACCACGACGCCGCGGTCGCCGCCGCCGCGTCCCGGATGACGTCGGCCGCCGCCGGGCGGCCGTGCATCGAGATGGGCTCGCGCCGCACCCACGAGGAGGCCGCGGTGGCCGCCGCGCGGGCCGCGTACATCTGCGGCTTCGCGAGCACCTCGAACCTGCGCGCCGGGCAGCGGTACGGCCTCCCGACCCGGGGCACCAGCGCGCACGCGTTCACCCTGCTGCACGACGACGAGCGCGAGGCGTTCACGGCGCAGGTGGCCGCTCTCGGGGCGGACACCACGCTGCTCGTGGACACCTACGACGTGGCGACCGCGGTGCGTACCGCGGTGGAGGTGGCCGGGCACGAACTCGGCGCGGTCCGGCTCGACTCGGGCGACCTGCTCCTGCTCGCCCACCGGGTGCGGGCCCAGCTCGACGAGCTCGGCGCGGTCAAGACCCGGATCGTGGTCACCAGCGACCTCGACGAGTACGCGATCGCCTCGCTGCGTGCTGCTCCCGTGGACGCGTACGGGGTCGGCACCCAGCTGGTCACCGGCTCGGGGCAGCCGACCGCGTCGCTGGTGTACAAGCTGGTCGCGCGGGCGATGAGCGACGAGCCGGACGCGCCGCTGGTGCCGGTGGCCAAGAAGTCGCCGGGCAAGCCGAGCCACGGCGGGCGCAAGAGCGCGGTGCGGCGCTACGACGCGGACGGGGTGGCCGAGGCCGAGGTGCTGCGCCCGTTTCGGGCCGATGCGGAACCCGTGCCGGGCGAGCGGGAGTTGTTGGTGCCGCTGGTCGTGGACGGGGAGATCGTGGGGCGCGAGCCGCTGTCGGCGGCGCGCACGCGGCACGCGCGTTCGCGTGAGGAACTGCCGCTTTCGGCTACGCAGCTCTCCCGCGGGGAACCGGTACTTCCGACCATCTACGAGTAGACGCGGAGCGGGTCCGTCGGACTCGACGGGCCGGTCACGAGGAGGCACGAAGCGATGACCCGGGCATTGATCGTGGTCGACGTACAGAACGACTTCTGCGAGGGAGGCAGCCTCGCGGTCGCGGGCGGGGCGGCGGTCGCCGAGGCGATCCGGCACCACGTCGCGGCCAACGCGGCCGAGCAGCCGCCGGACCCGGTGCACGCGGAGACACCGGCGTACGCGCACATCGTGGCTACACGGGATTACCACGTGGATCCCGGGGCGCACTTCTCGGCGACGCCGGACTACGTGGGGACCTGGCCGGTGCACTGCGTGGCCGGCAGCGAGGGGGCGCGGTTCCACCCGGCGTTCGCGTCGGCGGTCGAGTCGGGGCGGGTCGAGGAGGTCTTCTCCAAGGGAGCGCACGAAGCCGCCTACAGCGGGTTCGAGGGGGCGGCTTCGGACGGGACGTCGTTGGCGGACTGGTTGCGCTCGCGCGGGGTCACCCAGGTGGACGTGGTGGGGATCGCGACGGACCACTGCGTGCGGGCCACCGCGCTCGATGCGGTGCGGGAGGGGTTTTCGACGCGGGTGTTGTTGGGGCTGACTGCGGGGGTGGCGGCGGGGACGACCACCGTTGCGCTCGCCGAGCTTCGGTCGGCGGGGGCGGAATTGGTGGGGGAGCCGGCATTGCCCTGAGGCCGGGCGGGCTGGGCTGCTTGGCCTCAAGCGCCGGGCGGGCTGCTTGGCCTCAAACGCCGGCCGGGCTGCTTGGCCTCAAGCGCCGGCCGGGCTGCTTGGCCTCAAGCGCCGGCCGGGCTGTTTGGCCTCAAGCGCCGGCCGGGCTGTTTGGCCTCAAGCGCCGGCCGGGCTGAGTGCCCTCATGCGCCGGCCGGGCTGCTTGGCCTCAAGCGCTGGCCGGGCTGCTTGGCCTCAAACGCTGGCCGGGCTATTTGGCCTCAAGCGCCGGCCGGGCTGTTTGGCCTCAAGCGCTGGCCGGGCTGCTTGGCCTCAAACGCTGGCCGGGCTATTTGGCCTCAAGCGCCGGCCGGGCTGTTTGGCCTCAAGCGCCGGCCGGGCTGAGTGCCCTCATGCGCCGGGCGGGCTGGGTTTTTGCCGGCGGTGGGTGGTGAGTTGGCTCAGGTGGCCTCAAGGGCCGGCCGGGCTGGAAGTGGTCGGTCGGTGTTTGGAGTTGGGTGTCAGGTGGTTGGGCCTACCGTGAGTCTTGTTGCGGTGCCGGTGCGGGTGGGGCCTTCCACGGTGATTTTGGTGCCGGTGTCGGGGACCTTGACTCCGGTGGTGGGGGCTGTGGCGGACCAGTACCGGGTGTTGTCGGTGAAGGTGGGGACGCCGGGGCGGGAGGGGAAGCTGCCCAGGCTGCCCAGGTTGATCGCCGAGGTTTGTTCGTCGGTCGCGGTCAGTGCGGCGTCGGCGGCCTGGAAGCGGGTGGGCAGGGGTTTGCCCTTCGGGTCCAGGAGCGGGGCCGGGTGGATGTCGACCGGCAGGATCAGGCCCTCGCCCGGGTGCCGGGTCACGTCGTTGTCGGTGAACGCGGTGTCCCACAGCCAGATCAGCACGCCCTCGCCGTACGGGAAGTGGGCCGCCACCCTTTTCCCCGAGGCGAGTTGGTACGGGCCGGCCACAAGCGCGGTGTCGGCGCCTACGTATTGCCGGTTCTCCACGAGATACCAGCGTTTCGCGCTGCTGCCGCGCCGCGGCGGCAGCGGGATCAGCAGGGCCTGCGGGTCGCCGATCGACTGGTTCGGGGCGAGGTGGACCACGGTCTTCTTGGTGCGGTCCACGACGCGTACGTCCAGCCAGCCCAGTTGCAGCTTGTCCCACGCGGACAGGGCGCCCGGCAGCGAACCCGCGCCGTCCTCGTCGCCGAGGTAGCCGCCGAGCGCCATCAGCGACCAGAATCCTGGCGGACCGTCCGTCGAGTCGTCCCGGTCGTACAGATCCGGCAGGCCCAGGTTGTGCCCGAACTCGTGTGCGATCACGCCCAATCCGCCGTTCTCCGGCTGGATCGTGTAGTCGCCGACCCAGATCCCGGAGTCCCCGATCGGCGTACCGCCCGACCGGTTCGTCGCCGGTCCGGTGCGGCCGACCTGGTCGGCGTACGCGTACCACCGGTGCGACCACACCGCGCCGCGCCCCTGTTCGCCGCCGCCCTGGGCCTTGTCCACGCCGGCGTGCACGATCTCCACGTTGTCGAGGTAGCCGTCCGGCTCGTCGAAGTCGCCGTCCCGGTCGAAGTCGTCCCGGTCCCACCGATCGAACGAGGCCAACTGCTCGCGAATCTGCGCGGCGGTCGCCCCCTTGGCCAGGCGGCCGTCGTACCAGACCTTCATCGCGTCCCGGACCAGGTCCCACACGTCCTCGCACACGTTGCGGCCGCACCGGTCGTTGCCGTAGCGCGCCTCGTTGTACGGCACCCGGACCCAGTCGGTGACCTCGCCGTCGAGCGAGTAGCGGCCCGAGGACTGGTGGCGGTAGTACGAGGCCAGCGACGGCGCGGCCGTACCCGGGCCGAAGAACAGGTCCCGATAGTGGTCGCGTTCGTAGCTCGATCGCCACGTCGTCGTGGTGTCCTTGGTCCGGTCCGGCGCCGGGATCCTGCCGTGCCGAGGACCCGGCCGGGCGGCGTACGCCTGCCCGTTTCGCGGGTCGAGGCGATCACCGAACTCGACCAGGATCACGAATACCCGTGCCTCGGCGGGCGGACGGGTCTCCGCGGCGCCCGCCTCGCCCGCCGGCACGGTGCGCGAGGTGAGTCCGGGGTCCTCGGTCATCGCCTGCACCGCCGCCTCGCGCCGCTGCCTGCGCCGCTCGGTGAACGGATGCGACAGGTCGTCGTCGCGTTCGACGAAGGGTCCGGAGTCGGCAGTGTGACCGGCCGGGGGATCGGCCGGCCGGCCGGGTGCGGCCGGTGCGGCGGTCAGGACGAGCAGCGCACACAGCGCGGCGACGACGGCAGGGGTGACACGCCTGGGGTTCACGTGGACTCTCCGGGTCTCGGGCGGTCCTGGGCCGAAGATCACCGCTTCGACCGGTCGCGAGAAGGTGCCCGGAGTCGGGACCGATAAATCCCGATCGCAATCGAATGGTTACACGGCGCCGGCCGAGCAGTAGCGTGAGAGCGGGGGGCGTGCACAAAGGGGTGCAGGGGAGGTGGTGCGTCGTGGCAAGAGGAGATTTCTTCCGACTCGGCTACGGCGTATTCGTCACGATCGTCTTGACGGTCTCACTATTGGCAGCCTGGGAGCCGCGCACCGTGGCGGGAGCTGCCGTCGCCATGGGCATCGGCGTCGCGCTGGGCACGACGACGGCAGTGCTCGGCATTCGCGCGCGGCATCACCCGTCCCGGGTCACGACCCGCGGATGACGGTGGTCCGGGCGGCCTTGTCGTGCAGACACTGGTGCCACGGCTGATCCCAGAATTGCCACAGCACGTTGACCAGCCAGAAGAGCGTGCCCAGGCAGGGCACGATCAGGGGCAACGTGTACACGCCGGCGCGGGTCCATGCCATCGATCCATTGATGGGCCCGCCGTCGGCCACCCGCACCACCCGGATGCCCAACGCCCGCTTGCCGAGCGTGCGGCCGAATCGATCCAGCTGGAAGCCGTCGTAGAGGAAGTACAGCAGCGAGAAGATCAGTCCCGAGGTGAACTGCGCGCCGAACGACACGTCGTTGTAGTCGTTGTCGGTGACCGGCCACGAGATCAGGCCCGCGACCACGCCGACGATGATGCTGTCGATGATCCGGGCGAGCAGTCGCCGCAGCGGACCGCCGAGCGTGGGGCCCGCGCCATAGCCGCCGGCGGCACCACCGGGACCGGCGCCGTGGGACGGGTCCTGACCGTACGGCTGGTCCTGACCGTAGGGGCCGCCCCGACCGTACGGATACTGCCCGGTCGGATCCTGCCCGTACGGGGGTTGACCGGGCGGTGGTTGCTGTCCGTATGGGTTGCGACCCGAGGGGTCGTCACCGTACGGGCCGGGCGGCGGGGGCGGTGCATTACCTGTCATAAACCTGAGTAAAGCGGACAAAACCTGACGTCAGCGTGACGTGTCCGGCCAACCTGGGCGTGTCGCGTCTGTACGGGTGATGAGTGATACGCCGTCGAGCGTCGAGCGTCGAGCGTCGAGTGACGAGCCAGGAGCCAGGAGCCAGGAGCCAGGAGCCACGAGCGATGGCGACAGGTGGCGGGTGACGGCCGGCACGTGACGAGTGACAGGTGACGAACGGCGGGCGCGGCAGGTGCGCGGTGCGTGGCGGGCGGGTGCGCTCGGGTTCGGTCGGTGCGCGCCCGCCTGCCGCGGCCCGATGCCGTCAGTCCCGAGCGACGAACGTGCGCGCCGCCTTGTCGTGCAACCCCTGCCGCCAGGGCCGGTCGAACAGTCCCCACAGGGCGCCGAACACCCCGACCACGAATACGCCCGGGACATAGAGCACCAGCCATCGCCGGACCGACTGCCACAGCGACGGGGTGTCGTGGCTGTCCAGGTCGGCCACGCGCAGGCCGAACAGGGTCTTGCCGAGCGAGCGGCCCCACTTCCAGGTGGGCAGTGCCTCGTACAGCAGTGCGGCCACGAGTACGGTGCCGAGCACCACGGCGAGCGCGGTGCCGGTGGTGCCGTCGATCAGCCAGATGGTGGTGTCGCGGCCCTCGTAGCGAGCCCGGTCGATCTTGTCCCGGATGTGCTCGACGGCGTCCGGGACGAGCGGGATGCCGACCGCGACACCGGCTGCGAGCGGCACCAGCGCATCGGCGAACCGGGCGAGCAGCCGCCGACCCAGGTGCGCCGGCCGACGCTCGTTGCTGCCGAAGATGTCGGCCTGGACCGGCCGGAACGGCCCCGCCTCCCCGGCCGCGCGCTGCGGCGGTACCCCGCCGGCCGAGGGCGCCGCGTCGCGCGCGGGACCGGTGGGGGCGGTGGGACCCGTCGGGCCGGAGCGCGCCGCGCCCGCGTCCGCCGGGTCGGCGGGGCCGGGCGTGGTCGGCGGCGCGTACATGCCCGTCGAGGACATGTCGTACAACCCGCCGACGCGTGCGGACAGCACCTCTCCCCGGATCACCCGGCCGCCCTGCTCGATCGCCTCGGGGGCGCCGGACTGTGCGGCCTGGCCGGGTTGTTGTTCGGCGGCGGGTCGGCCGGGTTCCTCGGCCGGCCGACTGCTGTCCGGCACCCAGGCACCGCCGTCCCAGTAACGGATGTGGCCGGTGATCTCCGGATCCGGGTACCAACCCGGTGCGGGTGCAGAGGACATGGGCCGAATTTTGCCGTACCGGACGGGTGGCGGGTACGCCCCGGGTCATATCCGGGCCCGATCGCTCTCGTCGAGCCGGTTCGCCCGGGCCCAGCCCGGATGGCAGCATGGGACCCATGAGTGTCGCTCCCATCGAGGTCGAGAAGCAGAAGCCCGAAGAGGACGTCCGGGCTGAGACCCCTTGGGTGTGCATCGTCTGGAACGACCCGATCAACTTGATGTCGTACGTGACCTACGTCTTCCAGTCCTACTTCGGCTATCCGAAGAAGAAGGCGGAGAAGCTCATGCACGACGTGCACAACAAGGGCCGGGCCGTGGTTTCGTCGGGGACGCGCGAGGAGATGGAGCGCGACACCACCGCGATGCACGGATTCGGCCTGTGGGCCACCATCCAGCACGACAAGTGACACCCGCTCGGTTCGCTCGGCCCGGCCGGCCCCTCCGGTTCCCGCCCCACACTCTCCGGGAGTTGCACAGCCTGTGAACGGCCTCTTCATGCGCGGACGCTCGGGTCGGCCCGAGATCGTCCTGGAGGACATGCACGTGCGGGTGCTGGCCGATCTGTGCGGTCAACTGGTGGAGATGGTCTCGCCCGACGACGACGTGACCGATCCGCTGGCCGCCGAGCTGGGTCTGACCGGGCTCGGCTCGACCGACGTGCCGGTCACCCCGGACGACCCCGCGCTGGCCCGGCTGCTGCCCGACGCCTACGCCGAGGACGCCGAGGCCGCGGCCGAGTTCCGGCGCTACACCGAGACCGACCTGCGGCTGCGCAAGCGGGACAACGCGCGGATCGTGCTGGCCGACCTGGCCGAGTTGATCGACCTGACCGAACCGCCGGACGCCGAGGAGTTGCGCGGGCAGGGCGGTGAACACCGCGTCGTGCTCGACTCACAGGGCGTGCAGGGCTGGCTGGGCACGCTCAACGACCTGCGTCTGGTGATCGGCACCCGGCTCGAAGTCACCGAGGACATGGAGGAGTTCGAGGCCAAACTGGCCGACGACGATCCGCGACGCTGGTTGTTCGCGGTCTTCCACTGGCTGGGCGGGTTGCAGGACTCGTTGCTCGGGGCGCTGTAGCCGGTCGGTGAGCCGGGCGCGCGGCGCCGGGGCGGGCCGCGGGTCGCGTGGTGTGGACGCGAACCCGGGGCCGCCTGGTGTGCGGTGGGCGCCGGGGACGCTCGGTGTGCAGGTGGGTTCGGGTGGCGTGGTGTGCACCGGTGATCACGACGTACCCATGGAAAGACGTACTCATCGAAAGGGGGCACACCGGGATCGATCGGAATTCGGGTTTCCGCTCGTGTTCGTTGGTAATACGGCCTCCGTACCAACGAACGGGAGCGATCATGACGGACACCGAGGCCGGATCGAGCGCGCGTGCGGCCGAACCGAGTGTCGACGCCGAAGGGTACGAACGGGGACTCCACAGCCGCCAGATCCAGATGATCGCGATCGGCGGCGCGATCGGCACCGGGCTCTTCCTGGGCGCGGGCGGTGCGATCGAGAAGGCCGGACCGTCGCTGGTGGCGGCCTATGCGGTGGCCGGCGTACTGATCTTCTTCGTCATGCGCGCGCTGGGCGAATTGCTGATGTACCGCCCGGTGGCGGGCAGTTTCCCCGAGTATGCCCGGGAGTTCTTCGGTCCGTTCGCCGGCTTCGTGACCGGCTGGACGTACTGGGTGATGTGGGTGGTCACCGGGATGGCCGAGATCACCGCGGCGGGCGTCTACGTGCAGTACTGGTGGTCCTGGATCCCGCAGTGGGTCACCGCGCTGGTGGTGCTGCTGGTGTTGTTCGCCGCCAACCTGATCTCGGTCAAGCTGTTCGGCGAGTTCGAGTTCTGGTTCTCGATGATCAAGGTGACCGCGATCATCGGGATGATCCTGGTCGGCATCGGGGTGCTGCTCTTCGGCTTCGGCGCGGCCGGCGACCAGGCGTCCGTGTCGCATCTGTGGTCGGACGGCGGGTTCGCGCCCAACGGTGTCGGCGAGACGTTGCTGGTGCTCCAGATTGTGATGTTCGCCTTCCTGGGCGTCGAACTGGTCGGGGTCACCGCCGGCGAGGCGCAGGACCCGGAGAAGGTGTTGCCGCGTGCGATCAACACCATCCCGTTCCGGATCGGGCTGTTCTACATCGGCGCCCTGCTGGTCATCCTGTCGCTCGCGCCGTGGACCGATTTCCACGCCAAGGAGAGCCCGTTCGTGCTGGTCTTCGACCGGGTGGGCATTCCGGCGGCGGCCGCGATCATCAACTTCGTGGTGCTCACCGCCGCACTGTCCTCGTGCAACTCGGGCCTGTACTCGACCGGGCGGATGTTGCGCACCCTCGCGGTCGAGGGGCAGGCGCCGCCGCAGGTGAGCACGCTGAGTTCGCAGCGGGTGCCGGCGATGGCGATCACCGTGTCGGCGATCGTGATGGGCGTCGGCGTACTGATCAACGCGCTGGTGCCGGACAAGGCGTTCATGTACATCACCTCGGTGGCCACCGTGGGTGCGTTGTGGACGTGGGGCATGATCGTCGCCTGCCAGATGCGCTACCGGCGTGCGGTCGACCGGGGGCGGCTGGAGGGGCACGGGTTCCGGATGCCGGGTGCGCCGTACACGGGCTGGGCGGTGCTGGCCTTCCTGGCGATGGTGGTGGTCCTGCTCGGGTTGTCCGCGGACACCAGGATCGCGTTGTACGTGGTGCCGATCTGGGTGGTTTTCCTGGTCGCGGCGTACATCCCGGCGCGACGCGGGAAGCCGATGAAGGTCTGATCGGCGGATCGGCGGATCGGCGGATCGGTGGACGGGTGGAGCGCCGGCGGGGCGGCCGGCGTGCGTCGGGCGGTGGGGGCGAGGTGTCGCGCGGCTCTCGGAGGCGCTCAGTACGCTCGGGGCATGCTCACCATCACCGCAGCCCTGCGCGATCGGATCGTCGCCCACGCCCGTGCCGACCACCCCGACGAGGCGTGCGGCGTCGTTGCCGGGCCCGAGGGCACCGACCGCCCCGAGCGGTTCATCCCGATGCTCAACGCCGCGCGGTCGCCCACGTTCTACGAATTCGACTCGGCCGACCTGTTCAAGCTCTACCGGGAGATGGACGACCGCGACGAGGAGCCCGTGATCGTCTACCACTCGCACACCGCGACCGAGGCGTACCCGTCGCGCACGGACGTGTCGTACGCGTCCGAGCCCAACGCGCACTACGTGCTGGTGTCGACGCGGGACGAGGAGACGTACGAGTTCCGGTCGTACCGGATCGTCGACGGGGTGATCACCGAGGAGGAGGTCAACGTGGTGGACGCCTATTGATCCGGTGGGTCGATCCGCCCGCCCGGTCCGGTCGGCGGCTGTGCGAGGTCGGCCGGTTCGGGGTGATGTGGCCGATATGGTGGGCGTTCGCGGCTGTCCGCGTCTCACCTGTCGGTATGGGTTGTTCCGGCATGCGAGATCACATCGGAGCGGGCCGGGGGAATGGCTAGCATGACCATATGCGTTATGCGGGCGTGAATACGACGGAAGCAGTGCCGGGCGGTGCCCCGGGCGCGCTTCTCGTCGCGCGCCTGCACGTCGATCTGTGCCGACTCTCCAGCGCCCTCTGTCGCGCTGCGCGCGTGGGCTGATCCCGCTTTCGGATCGGCTCACCAGGCACCCCAGGCAGCAGGCAAGTCCCGCAGCACCGGCGCATGCGAACGATCCCCCGCCCCACGGCCTCCACGGTTCCCACCGTCTCCGCTGGAGCGTCGGGGTGCGGCCCGCGTCCGGACTGCGTTCTCTCCGTTCGAGTCAACACCAGAGGAGCGCATCCATGGCCATCGAGGTCCGCATCCCGACCATCCTCCGCACCTACACCGACGGCGCCAAGGCCGTACCCGGCTCCGGCGACACGCTCGCCGACCTGCTGGTCGACCTGGAGGCCCGGCACCCGGGCGTTCGCGCTCGCCTGGTGGAGGAGAACGGCGAACTGCGCCGCTTCGTCAACGTCTACCTCAACGACGAGGACGTGCGGTTCACCGGCGGGCTCACCACCAAGCTGGACGACGGCGACACGGTCACCATTCTTCCGGCGGTCGCCGGCGGCTCGATCTGATGCGCTACGAATCGTTGCTCGACTCGGTGGGCCGCACCCCGTTGGTCGGCCTGCCGAACCTGTCGCCCTCGCCGACCGTGCGGGTGTGGGCCAAGCTGGAGGACCGCAACCCGACCGGCTCGATCAAGGACCGCCCGGCCCTGCACATGATCGAGGCGGCCGAGCGGGACGGGCTGCTCACCCCCGGCTGCACGATCCTGGAGCCGACCTCGGGCAACACCGGCATCGCACTGGCGATGGCGGCCAAGCTCAAGGGTTACCGGATCGTCTGCGTGATGCCGGAGAACACCTCCGAGGAACGCCGCGAACTGCTGCGCATGTGGGGCGCACGGATCATCGGGTCGCCTGCGGCCGGCGGCTCCAATACGGCGGTTCGGGTGGCCAAGGAGCTCGCGGCCGAGAATCCCGACTGGGTGATGCTGTACCAGTACGGCAACCCGGCCAATCCGGACGCGCACTACGCCACGACCGGTCCCGAGCTGCTCGAGGACCTGCCGACGATCACCCACTTCGTGGCCGGTCTGGGTACCACCGGCACGCTGATGGGCGTCGGCCGTTACCTGCGCGAGAAGGTGCCGGGCGTGACCATCGTGGCGGCCGAGCCGCGCTACGACGACGTCGTGTACGGCCTGCGCAACCTCGACGAGGGCTTCGTGCCGGAGTTGTACGACGCCGAGGTGCTGACCACGCGCTACTCGGTCGGCTCCGCCGACGCGGTTCGGCGTACCCGGGAACTGCTGGAGAAGGAAGGCATCTTCGCGGGCATCTCGACCGGCGCGGTGCTGCACGCGGCCCTCGGGATCGCGCGCAAGGCGGTCAAGGCGGGCGAGTCCGCGGACATCGCGTTCGTGATCGCGGACGCGGGGTGGAAGTACCTGTCCACCGGGATCTACACGGCCGAGACCACCGAGGCGGCGGTGGAGGGCCTGCAGGGGCAGCTGTGGGCTTGAGTTTCGTCGGACTCGGCCTGCGGGGCTGAGCCGCGAGCGGGTTCCCTCCGTCGCTCCCGCAACTCCTGTCGCACCCCGAGCCTCCATCGCCCCCGAGCGCCGTTTCCGGCGCCGGGGGCGATCGGTTTGTGCGGTCCGGCGGTTCTTTGGAGCCCCGCGATGCCGCGCACGCTCGCGATTCGGCGGGTGGGCGGGCCGCCGGAGGACCCGGTCCGGGAGCCGCGCGCACGGAATCGACGTCGAACTCCCGGAGCACACGAGGGCGTTGCCGGCCGAGGCAGTCGAGCGGGGCCATGCCGACGACAGCTGCTCGCGCCTGGTGGAGCCCTTCGGGAAACGGTGAGCTCGGCCGGGGGCGGGAGGCGCAGGCGGCCGAGTCGTGCCGGACGGTCCGCGTGCCGTCGGCGTCGCCCTTGAAGATATGACGTCGGTCACCCCCGTGCCCGTTGTGCACCGGGACGTACCCCTCCACTGCGTACTCTCGGGGAGTGGCATTCGCATCCAACGACGCGCCGATCGGAATCTTCGACCCCGGCTTTGGTGGCCTCACCGTGGCCGGGGCCGTGCTCGACCGGCTTCCGAACGAGCCGATCCGCTCTCTCGGCGACACCGCGCGGCAGCCCTACGGGCCGAGGCCGATCGCGGAGGTTGGCCGGTACGCGCTGGAATGCCCGGATCGGCTCGTGGACGAGGGCGTCAAGATCCTCGTCATAGCCTGCAACAGCGCGTCCGCCGCGATGTTGCGGGACGCACGCGAGCGGTACGGCGTCCCGGTCGTCGAAGTGATCAAGCCGGCCACCCGGCGAGCCGCGCCCGACCACCAATTCCTCACCACGGGCGATCCCGCCCAGTTCCGCGACGTAGGTCGCCGGTTCCTCGGCCCCGAACTCGCGCACGTCGACGCGCTCGGAGCCCTCACGTGAAACTCACCGTCGTCGGCTGCTCCGGCAGCTTCCCCGGGCCGGACAGCCCCTGCTCGTGCTACCTCCTGGAAGCCGACGGGGTCCGGATCCTGATCGATCTCGGCAACGGCGCTCTCGGCGCACTGCAACGGCACGCCACGCTCGCCTCGGTCGACGCGGTGTTGCTCAGCCACCTGCATGCGGACCACTGCCTCGACCTCGCCTGCTACTTCGTGGCCCGCAAGTACTGCCCGGCCGGGGAGCTGCCTCGGCTGTCGGTGTACGGACCGGCCGACACGCACGAGCGGATCGCGCGGGCGTACGACGTCGAGGGCGCGATCGACAACGGGCGGATGGCCGACGTGTTCGACTTCCGCACGGTGGTCACCGGCACGTTCGAGGTCGGCCCGTTCCGGATCACCGCGGACCGCATGCCGCACCCCGTCGAGTCGTACGCCTACCGGATCGAGGTCGGCGGCCGATCGCTGGTCTACTCCGGCGACACCGGTGTCAGCGACGACCTGGTCCGGATCTCGCGCGGCGCCGACCTGCTGCTGTGCGAGGCGTCCTTCGAGCACGGCCGAGAGGACCTGCCGCACGTGCACCTGAACGGTCGGCAGGCCGGCGAACATGCCGAACGAGCGGGCGTGGGAAGGCTGTTGCTTACCCACATCCCGCCGTGGACGAGCCGCGGACGCAATCTCGACGACGCCCGCAAGACCTTCTCCGGCGCCGTCGAGCTGGCCCTGCCGGACGCCTCGCACACGGTCTAGGCGCACCGGGCGGCCGGTCCGAAGCCCTGCGTGGCACCGCTTAGGCTGGGGCCATGTCACGAGTAGACGGCCGTACCCCCGACCAGCTCCGTCCGGTCACGTTCCAGCGCAAGTGGCTCGACCACGCCGAGGGCTCGGTCCTCGTCGAGTTCGGCCGCACGCGTGTCCTGGTCGCCGCGAGCGTCACCGAAGGTGTGCCGCGCTGGCGCAAGGGCAGCGGAGAGGGCTGGGTAACCGCCGAGTACTCGATGTTGCCGCGCGCCACCCACACGCGCGGCGACCGTGAGTCGGTCAAGGGCCGGATCGGCGGGCGTACGCACGAGATCTCGCGGCTGATCGGTCGTTCGCTGCGCGCGGTGATCGACACCAAGGCGCTCGGCGAGACCACGATCCACCTCGACTGCGACGTGCTCCAGGCCGACGGCGGCACCCGCACCGCGGCGATCACCGGCGCCTACGTCGCGCTCGCCGACGCGGTGACCTGGGCGCGCGAGCACAAGCTCACCCGCAAGGGCGCCAACCCGCTGATCGGTTCGGTGGCGGCGGTCAGCGTCGGCATCATCGACGGCGTGCCGATGCTCGATCTCCCGTACGAGGAGGACGTCCGCGCCGAGACCGACATGAACATCGTGTGCACCGGCGACGGGCGCTTCGTCGAGGTGCAGGGCACCGCGGAGAAGGAGCCGTTCGACCGCGTGCTGCTGAACAACCTGCTCGACCTCGGCGCGCAGGGTTGCGAGGAACTCACGGTGCTTCAGCAACTCGCCCTGGAGTCCTGAGCCGCACCGGAGTACCGAGTCCGAGCGCCGCGCAGTCGCGCATTGCACACCGAGCCCCGCGCACTCGCGCACCGACGCGAGACGAGCGGGCGCGTCACGGAAGCATCGGGAGCGCCGCAAGGGTCACAAGGTTCACAAGCGGCGGAAGCGGGGAAGCAGGCCCCCGGGCCCGCTTTCCGGCATATCGCCGCAAGTGGTGGTCACGTGCCGGTTGCGAGTGTCACGTACGCGCAACCGGCACGCACCGGGTGTGCCACCGCCGGCCCGGCGCGGGGCCGGACACCAGTACGGTCGTGGCACCTGGTCATCCCGATCAGCAGAGCCACGACCGGGCCGATCGGCCCATCCCTGACGAGGAGCTCCATGTTCCGCGCCACGTACCGTTCCCGCCGGGTCCTGCGCACCACGATCGCGGCCACCGTCATGGCGGGCGCGTTGTTCGCCACCGCCGCGTGCGAGCAGGCGCAGCAGGCCATCTCGTGTGCCGAACTGGCCACCAATCTCACCAACGACATCGCCGCCCTGGGCAATGTGCTGAACGACCCGGCCGCCGCCCGCAAGGCGCTCGACGACCTCCAGAAGACCTTGGACGACAAGACCGAGGACCTGGACTCCAAGGACGCGAAGAACGCCGCGAACGGCCTCGGCGACGTGATCACCCAGCTCAGCACCAAGGCCGCCAACGGCGGGAACCTGACTGCGAGCGACGTGCAGCCGCTGATCAACGGCGCGAAGAACCTGACCGTCATCTGTGTGAAGTAGCAGGTCCGCGAGGCGGTCCGGATCGCATCCGGTACCGCCTAGGCTTGCCGCATGAGCCGTCTCGTACTCGCCACACGCAACGCCAACAAGGTCGTCGAGCTTCAGCAGATCCTCAAGGATGTCGGGCTCGACGTGGAACTCGTCGGCATGGACGCCTATCCGGAGGTCCCCGACGTGCCCGAGACGGGCCTCACCTTCGCGGCCAACGCCCTGCTCAAGGCGCACGCCATCGCGCAGGCCACGGGACTTCCGGCGATCGCCGACGACTCCGGCCTGTGCGTGGCCGCGCTCAACGGCATGCCCGGAATCTTCTCCGCGCGTTGGGCCGGCACGCACGGCGACGACGCGGCCAACCTGCGGTTGCTGCTCGCGCAGTTGTCCGACATCGGCGACGAACACCGCGCCGCGTGGTTCGCCTGTGCGGCGGCGCTCGCCCTGCCGGACGGCACCGAGCGGGTGGTCGAGGGCCGGTTCGAGGGCACCCTGACCCGCGAACCGCGCGGCTCCGGCGGCTTCGGCTACGACCCGATCCTCCAGGTCGCCGACGACACCCGTACCGCCGCCGAGCTCAGCGCCGCCGAGAAGAACGCGATCAGCCACCGGGGCAAGGCGTTTCGTGCCCTGGCGCCGATCGTCTCCGAGCTGATCGGCTGACACCCGACCCGCTTCGCGGCGACTGCACGGCCGCCCGCCCCACATCCCGAACCGCCCCCGGGCCGCCGCGCAACGTATCCGGTCACGGGACGTGCCGCCAAGCCCGTTCGCTGCCGGAAATCGGCAACGTTGGTAGCGTTTCGGCGTCGAGGTGTTCGGCAACGTGGTGGGGCTTCGGGGGGAGCGGGAGTGCACGGCGGCGACGGCATATCGGTCGAGTTCGCGGGCGGGTGGGCCGAGGTGCTCGGGGAGGTCTCCGGGACCGGACGGCTGCTGCGGCGGGCGGAGTTGCAGGCACTGGCGGAGGCGGGCGAGCGCGCGGCGGAGGCCGGCCACGATTGGCGCGCGCTGGTCGGGCTGTACCTGCGCGAGACGCGCCGCGCGTGGGGCACGCTGCCGGGCATCGGACGCGCGGCGAGTGTCGGCGAGGCGGCCCGCGGCGGAGAGGCGGTGTTGGCCGCGCTGGACGCGGCGATCGCCGCCCTCGGTGCGGGACATGAGCACGCGCGGCGGTTGGCGGTTCGTCGGGAGGAGGCCGCCCGTCGCGAGTTCGTCGACGACCTGCTGTACGGCCGCAGCGACCCGGGCCGGTTGGCCGAGCGCGCCGAGCGGTTCGGGCTGCGCCTGGCCCGGGCGCACACGGTCGCGGTGGCCGTGGGCGCGAACGACTACGACGAGGTGCATGCGCTGGTCCGTCGGGTCGAGCGGGAGTTGATCGGCCGGTTCGGCGAGCGTGACGTGTTGCTGACCACCAAGGACGGCCGGCTCGTGTGCATCGCGGCGGACAACGAGCAGTCGGTGCTCACCGCGTTCGCCGAGTATGCGACCCGGACCGGCCCCGGCCACGAGGGTGCGCATCGGGTCGCGCTGGGCCGACCGCACGCCGGCGCGAGCGGTGTGGTGTCCTCCTACGAGGAGGCGCTGGGCGCGCTCGACCTGGCCGTGCGGCTGGACCTGCCGGGCACCGTGCTGGACGCCGGCGACCTGCTGGTGTTCCCGGTGCTGATGCGCGACCGGGCGGCGATGGCCGACCTGGTCCGCACCGCGCTCGGTCCGCTGGTGCAAGCGCGCGGCGGCGCGGGCCCGCTCCTGGAGACGATCACCGCGTGTGCGGCGGCCGGGTACGTCAACGCCGAGGCCGCCCGCCGGTTGCGGATCAGCGTGCGCACGCTCTCCTACCGACTGGAGCGGATCCGGACGCTGACCGGATACGACCCCGGTGACGCGCTCCAGCGCTACACCCTGGAGACCGCCGCCCTGGGCGCCCGGCTCCTGGGCTGGCCGGCCGCCCCGCTGTAACCGCGCGCCGCCCCGTCGTCGGGCCTCGGGCCTGCTTCGCGTTCGGCATCGGGCCCGAGGCGAGTCCCACCTCGTCATCGGGCTTGCCCCGGGCCCGGTACCGGACGCCAAGCAGGCGTCAACATTGCCGGCATCCGGCAATGCGCGCGCCCTGCGGCCGGTGCCACGATGTCGGCGCACGGCGGGCCGAGGGGGTGGGACGGTGGGGGATTTCGTGCGGGCGGCACTGGCGTTTCCGGCCGTTCTGTTCAGCTTTGCGCTCGTCGTGGTGGCGGCCTATTGGCTGCTGGTGCTGCTCGGCGGTGTCGTCGTGGGTCACGGCGACCACGGGGGCCACGGGGGTGGACATCATGGCGGGCCCTGGGCCCACGGGGGCCATGACGGACACGGTGGTCACCTCGGTCATGGGGACCACGACCCACGCGACACCGCCGGCGTACCGATCACCGTGACCGTCTCGTTCGCGATCGCGGTGACCTGGTTCGTATGCCTGGTCGGGACCGCGCTGACCGACCGCTGGTGGCTGCGCGCCGCGACGCTCCCCGCGGCGCTCGGTCTCGGCCTGCTCGCCGGGTGCCTGGTGCGGGCCCTGGGCCGACGCTTCCTGCCACCTGAACGCCCGCTTCTGCGGGCCGACTTCGTCGGCCGAACCTGTCTGATCCGGACCGGCCGGGTGGACCCGGACTTCGGCCAGGCCGAGGTTCGGGCCGAGGACGGCTCGACCGCGATCCTCCAGGTGCGCACGGACGAGAGCGGGTTGGTCTCCGGGGACACCGCGCTGATCTTCGACTACGACGCGGCCGGCGAGTTCTTCCGGGTGACCCGCTTCGACAGTGCCCTGGACCCGGACCGCATCCCGCGCTGATCGGGCCGGTTCCCGGACACCCCCCGGCCCCGGTTCGAAACCCGCGCGGGTCCGGCGACCCGCCGACTCGCGCCCACCCCTTGCCGGATGCCGTGCGAAGCGGCGTCGAAACCGCCCGTTCGCCAATCAACGTCCCGTTCTACCAAGGGATTTCTCTGATGGATGCCATCACCGTGGGCATCGGCGTGCTCATCGCCGTCGTCCTGCTCGTCGTGCTTGTCGTGCTCCTGGCCGTGACCCGGCTGTACCGCAAGGTGTCGCAGGGCCAGGCCCTGATCATCTCCAAGGCCGACACGGTCGACGTCACCTTCACCGGCGCCGTGGTGCTGCCCGTGCTGCACCGGGCCGAGACCATGGACATCTCGGTGAAGACCATCGAGATCCGCCGCACCGGCCGCGAGGGCCTGATCTGCCGGGACAACATCCGGGCCGACATCCACATCTACTTCTTCGTCCGGGTCAACAAGACCGTCGAGGACGTGATCAAGGTCGCCCAGGCGATCGGCGCCGACCGGGCCAGCGATCGCGCCGCGATCCAGGACTTCTTCGCCGCCAAGTTCGCCGAGGCGCTCAAGACGGTCGGCAAGCAACTCGACTTCGTCGACCTGTACACCAAGCGCGAGGAGTTCCGGGACCGCATCCTCGCGGTGATCGGCACCGACCTCAACGGCTACCACCTCGACGACGCCGCGATCGACTTCCTCGAACAGACCCCGATGAGCCAACTCGACGGCGCGAACATCCTGGACGCCCAGGGCATTCGCAAGATCACCGAGCTGACCGCGATCGAGCACGTGCGCACCAACGAGTACCAGCGCACCGAGGAGAAGGAGATGACCCGGCAGAACGTCGAGGCCCGGGAGACGGTGCTCGAACTCGAACGCCGGCAGGCCGACGCGGAGATCAAGCAGCGCCGGGAGATCGAGATCAGTCGGGCCCGGGAGGAGGCCGAGACCGCTCGCGTGCAGGCCGAGGAGCGGCTGCGCGCGCAAAGCGCCCACATGAAGACGGAGGAGGCGCTGGGGATTCAGAACGAGAACCGCGAGCGCGAGGTGGCCGTCGCGCAGAAGAACCGCGAGCGGGTGATCGCGGTGGAGAACGAGCGGATCGAGAAGGACCGCCTCCTGGAGGTGATCGCCCGGGAGCGGGAGACCCAACTGCGCCGGATCGCCGGCGACAAGGAGGTCGAGGCGGAGAAGCGCGACATCGCCGAGGTGATCCGCGAGCGGATCGCGGTCGAGCGCACCGTCGCCGCGCAGGAGGAGGAGATCAAGAAGCTGCGGCTGGTCGAGGAGGCCGAGCGCGAGCGCCAGGCGTTGGTCATCCACGCCGAGGCCGAGGCGCAGGAGCGGCTGGTCAAGGACATCAAGGCGGCCGAGGCCGCCGAACAGGCGGCCGGACACCGCGCGGCCGAGCAGCTCACCCTGGCCGAGGCCCGGCGCAAGGCCGCCGAACTGGACACGCAGGCCGCGATCCGCGGCGCCGAGGGCAAGCGCGCCGAGGCGGCGGCGGTCGGCCTGGCCGAGGCCGAGGTGCAGGAGCGGATGGCCGAGGCGGTGGCCAAGCTGGGCCACGCCGAGGCGGAGGTCACCCGCAGGAAGGCGCTCGCGAGCGCCGAGGGGTTGCGTGAGCGGCTCAAGGGTGAGGCCGAGGGCCTGACCGAGAAGGCCGCCGCGATGGCCGCCCTGGACGAGTCCAGCCGGATGCACGAGGAATACCGGCTGCGGCTGGAGGCGGAGAAGGAGATCCGACTGGCCGGCCTGGAGGTGAACCGGCAGATCGCCGAGGCCCAGGCGACGGTGCTGGCGACCGGCCTGGAGAACGCCAGGATCGACATCGTCGGCGGGGACAGCATGTTCTTCGACCGGATCATGGGCGCGATGGCGGCCGGGAAGAGCGTGGACGCGTTCGTCGACCGGTCCGAGACGGTCCGCACGATGGCCGGCGCCTGGCTGGACCCGAACGGCTCCACCTTCGTCGGCGACCTCGGTGCGATGGTCACCGGCCTGGGCGCGGGCGGCATGCGCGACCTCACCCTGGCCGGCGCGCTCGCCGCGCTGATCGCCGGCGGCGGACCGCAGACCACCGTGCTCGAGGGCCTGCTCGAGTCGGTGCAGGCCGGCGGGATCGGCGACACCCGACTCGCCGATCTGGTCCCCGCACAGCTCAACGGCGCCGGCAAGTAGTCGACGGCGTCCCGAACCAGTGGCAACGGCAGAGGAGGTGAGCCGAACGTGAGCAGTCCGGCCCCGGGCGTGGGCGGCCCCGAGACCGAGTCCGGGACGTACGAGGTCCTGCGCGATCGGCTCCTGGCCGCGGCCCGCGAGCTGGGCGCGCGGGCCGCGGCACTGAACGAGCGCCGGGTGCACACCTACGGCGGCGACACGCTGGACCTGACCGACACCCACCGGGTGCACAGCGAACGCGCCGCCTCGGCCCGCGACATCGTCCAGGTCGGCGGGCTGCTCCTGGTCGGATATCAGGGCGGCGGCGCCTTGGGCGAACCGGTCCGCCCCGCCGACGTGTTCGCGCTGCATCGGCGCACCTCCGACGGCTTCGCCCCGGCGCCGGCGGACGCGGTGCCGGGGCTGCTCGACGACGCCCGCTTCCGGCAGGACTTCACCGAACTCTTCCGCTACTTCCGCGACACCCGGCTGCTGCAACTGCGCGACACCGGCACGCACCTGCTCGCGGTCTTCCGGGTCGGCGAACGCCGCACCGACATCCGAGTGTTGCGCTGGCGGCTGGGCCCCGACGGCAGCCCGACCTACCTGGACGCGCAGGGTGAGCGCGAGCACGTCTTCCCGCCGGCGCACGACTTCGCCTGGACCGCGAGCACCCGCGCCGACCACGTGCCGGGCCGGCATCCGCACATCGCGATCGCGGACACGCTGTACGTGGCCACCCTCGACGGCCGGCTCACCGTCAAGCTGGTCGACGACACCGGGACCGCCGAGGGTGTGTATGCCGAACCGGTCGAGGACGCGCTGCAATCGCTGGCCGACGCGGACGTCGAGTACGCCCGGGTCGGGCCGCTGCTGCTGGTGCGGGTACGCCCGTATCACGAGGACGCGTGGCGACACCTGGTGCACAACACCCGCACCGGCGAGGTGGTGCGTCTGGACGGCATCGGGGCCGCCTGCCGGCGACTGCCCGACGAGCAGGGCATCGTCTTCCCCGGCGGCTACTACCTGAGCACGGGCATCGCGCGCACGTTCGACATCGACACCACCGACCTGGAGTTCGAGTCGACGGTGCGCTCGCCCAACGGCGAGGACGTGCTGTACGTGTTCCATGCCCGCGCCGAGGGCCGCACCGTGCTGCTGTCCTACAACGTGATCCGCGAGGAGGCCGCCGCCCCGATCGTCGGACACGGCCGGGCGTTCTTCGCGGACGGCACGATGGCGGTGCTGCGCCCGGCGGGCGACGAGCCCGGCCGGGTGCACCCGCTCCAGGTGTGGCGCACGCCGTACGTCTCCGACGCGTACGCGGCGGCCCGACCCGCCGGCACCGGCCCACTGGCCCGGATCGGCAACCCCGAGCTGGTACGCGGCATCGCCGACTGCCTCTCGATTGCCGCGATGGCCGAGGAGATGGCGCCCACCACGGCGGTCTTCGCCGCGATCGCCGCGGCCGCGGCCCGGGTCGAGGACACCCGGCACTGGCTCACCGACCCCGAACTCGGGCGACTCGCCGAACCGTTGGCCGCCGTGCGAAGTACCGCAGGCGATGTGGTCGAGGAGTTCCGTCGGGTGCTCGACCTGCGTCGGATCGCCGCCGACGCGGTCGAGCAGGCCGCCGCGAGCACCACCACGCTGGTCCGGCGCGTACGCGGGGAGCACCCGGACAGCGCCGCGGCATGCGTGCGGCAACTCACCGAACTCCGGCGCGCCCAGGGCCGGCTGGCCACCCTGCGGGAGATCCGCTACGCGGACACCGCCGCCCTGGACGACCTCGACGCCACGGTGGTCGAGGAACTCGCCGCGACCGGGCGGCGTGTGGTCGCCTTCCTGGCCGACGAGGACGCGTTCGCCGACACCCACCGCACCGTCGACGAACTGGCCGCCGAAGCCGCCGGGGCGAGCACCGTGGCCGGATCGGTCGCGCCTGCCGAGCGGATCGAGGAACAGGCCGACGGGCTGCGGATCGTCACCGAGGTGATCGGCACGCTGGAGGGCACCGACGCCGGCGTGCGCACCGCGATCCTGACCCGGATCGGCGAGGTGCTCGGCGGGATCAACCGGGCCCGCGCGACCCTGGCGGCTCGCCGGCGCGAGCTGCTCGAAGCCGAACAACGCGCCGAGTTCGCCGCCGAGATCGCCCTCCTGGAGCAGACCGTGGTCGGCGCGCTGGCCGCGGCCGTAGAACCCGAGGAATGCGACGAACAACTCGGCCGGCTGCTTGCCCGGATCGAGAACCTGGAGGCCCGATTCGGCACCTTCGACGAGCACCTGGCCAGGATCGACACCGAACGCGGGCGCATCCACGACGCGTTCTCCGCGCGCAAGCAGGCCCGGTCGGACGAGCGCGCCCGGCACGGTGCCCGGTTGATCGACTCGGCGCAGCGGATCCTGACCACGATCGGCCGCCGCGTCGCCGGTCTGGCGAGCACGGACGAGATCAACACCTGGTTCGCCTCCGACGCGCTGGTCGGCAAGGTCCGCTCGACCGCCGAGGAACTGCGCCGACTCGGCGATCCGGTCCGGGCCGGCGAGTTGGAGGGTCGGCTCAAGGCCGCCCGCCAGGAGGCCGCCCGGGCCCTGCGCGACCGGGTCGAACTCTACGACGCGGCGGGCACCGTACGGCTGGGCCGGCACCGGTTCGCGGTGAACGAGCGGCCGATGGAGCCGACCCTGGTTCCGGAGGCGGACGGCCTGGCCTTCGCGATCACCGGCACCGACTACCGGGCACCGCTGCGCGAGCCGCTGCCCGCCGCACACCGGGCCTTTCGGGACCAGCCGCTCGGCTCCGAGTCACCGCAGGTCTACCGGGCCGAATACCTGGCGGCGGTGGTACTGGCCGAGCTCGACCTCCCACCGTCGGCCACCCCGTCGGCGCAGGACCTGCTCGCCCACGTGCGCCGGATCGCGCTGCCCCGGCACGGTGAGGGCTACGACCGCGGAGTGCACGACCACGACGCGGCGGCACTGTTGGCCGCCGTACTGCGGTTGCGCGCCGGCGCCGGGCTGCTGCGGTTCACGCCGGACGTGCGGGCGGCGGCCCAGCTCTTCTGGGCCTACGGCGCGAACCCGGATGCCCGGGCGCCGTGGACCATCCGGGCACAATCGCTGGCCCGGGCCCGGGAGACGTTCGGCCCGGTGCCGGCCGTCCGCGAGCTGGCCGCCGAACTCGGCGATCGGGCAGGCGAGTTCCTGACCGCGATGCTCGGCACACTGCCCGTGCCCGGCGATGCGATCGGCGCCTACCTCGTCGAGGAACTCGCGTCCGGCGGACCACGCTTCGCCACCGGCGCCGGGGCCCGGACCCTGCTCGCCGACTTCCGCGCCGCGCTCGGGGGCGAGGGCTCGCCCGCCGCCAAGGACTTCGCCGAGGATCTGCGCACCCTCGGCGACGACCTCGCCGCCCGCCACCAACTCGTCTCCGGGTGGCTCGGCGGCTACGCCGACCGGCTCGACGCCGGGCCGCCCGCGGACCTGCCCGAGGCGATCGCGATCGAGGTGTGCGGCCGGGCGGTGGACCGAAACCTTGTGGACGCGCCGCTCGCGACCACCGTGACCGGTCTGCTCGGCGCCCACCCGCGCCTGGCCCGCGCCGGCACGCTGGACCTGCGACTGGACGAATTCCTCTCGCGCACCGACGAGTTCCGCCGGGTACGGGTGCCCGCATATCGGGCCTACGAGCGCACCCGCGCGCAGTTGCTCGCCGCCGAGCGGGCGCGGCTGCAGCTGGATGCGTACATGCCGCGCGTGTTGCCGACCTTCGTCCGCAACCGGCTGATCGACGACGTCTACCTGCCGCTGATCGGCGACAACCTGGCCAGGCAGCTGGGTGCCGTCGGCGACGGACGGCGTACCGACAGCCAGGGTCTGCTGCTCCTGCTGTCGCCGCCCGGCTACGGCAAGACCACGCTGCTGGAGTACGTCGCGGCCCGCCTGGGCCTGGCGTTCGTCCGGATCGACGGCCCCGCCCTGGGGCAGGGCACCACGTCCCTGGACCCGGCCGCCGCACCGGACGCCGCCGCACGCCGCGAGATCGAGAAGATCGGCTTCGCGCTGGAGTTGGGCAACAACGTGCTGCTGCACCTGGACGACATCCAGCACGTCTCGCCCGAACTCCTGCAGAAGTTCGTCTCGTTGTGCGATGCGCAACGCCGGATCGAGGGCGTCCGCGCGGGCGAGGCGCGCAGCTACGACCTGCGCGGCAAGCGGTTCGCGGTGTGCATGGCGGGCAACCCGTACACCGAGTCCGGGGCCCGCTTCCGGGTCCCGGACATGCTCGCCAACCGGGCCGACGTGTGGAACCTCGGCGACGTGCTCGGCGGCAGGCAGGACCTGTTCGCGCTGAGCCACATCGAGAACGCGCTGACCGCCAACCCGATCCTGGCCCCGCTCGCCGGGCGCGAGCGCGGCGACCTGGAACTGCTGGTCCGGCTCGCCCGCGGGGACGGCGCCGCGCGCCCGGAGCGACTCGCCCACCCCTACGATCCGGCCGAGCTCGATCGCGTCGTGGCCGTGCTGCGCCGGTTGCTGCACGTGTGCGAGACGGTCCTGGCGGTCAACCGGGCCTACATCGCCTCGGCGGCGCAGTCCGAGGCGGCCCGCACCGAACCGCCGTTCCGGCTGCAGGGTTCCTACCGGGACACCAACAGGCTCGCCGAGCGGCTCCTGCCGGTGTTGGACGAGGCCGAGGTCGAGACGCTGCTGGACGACCATTACGCGGCGGAGGCCCAGACGCTGACCGGCGACGCGGAGGCGAACCTGCTCAAGCTGGCCGAACTGCGCGGCCGGCTGACGCCCGCGGAGGAAGTGCGCTGGGCACGGGTGAAGCGGGCCTACCTGGCGGGCCGGGGTTGAGCCGGCACCGAATCCGGCGCCGGCTCCGGAATCCACGCCGGGGTGAGGACGCCGTGCCGCGTCCAGCCCAGCGTGGTGTACAGCGCGTACCCGTCCGGGCTTGCCACCAGGACCCCGGTGTGGGCGCCTCGCGCGGCGGCGGCGTCGCCGAGGGCGGTCATCACCACGCTGCCCAGACCCCGACGGCGGTGTGCGGCATCGGTGCCGATCCGGTCCGCCACCGCGGTCTCTCCGGTCACCGCGATCCGGCCGTGGGCGGCGACGGTGCCGTCGGCCGCGCGCAGCCGGACCAGGACCACCGCGCCCGCCGGCTCGACCTCGAGCGTGTAGCCGCTGGGCACACTCGCCGTCGCCCGCCGCAGCGGCCCGGTCATCGGGTACTCCGGCTCGCCCACGGTCCACGCGGGGGTCAGGAGGGGCCGCAGTTGCTCGGCCGGGGCGAGCACCTTGATCCAGGTCCCGGGAGCGGTTCGGGTCCGGGCGAGCTCGGCCACCCGTTCGACGTCGAAGAGCACGTACCGCACCCGATGGCCCGGCAGGCCCACGTGCAGTCGGAAGCCGCCGGCCACCTCGACCGGCGGCGGCACCTCCCGGGCGGGCGCCCAGCCGGTGACCCAGGCTCGGATCAGTTCGGCGGCGGAGAACGGAAGGTGTTCGCGGACGACGGTGGTCACTGCTTCCCCCGGTGGATCGACGACTCGACCCGGAAAGCTTATTGCAAGGTATTCGCAATAAGCCGCTGACGCTTCGTCACACAACGGTAAGCAGCGGAATCCCCCGCTCGGGCCGCACCGGAGTCACGATGGATGCACCTGTTCGGGGCGCGGTGCCGGGCGCGGTTTTGCGAGCCGTTCCGGGAGCTGCTCCCGAATCCTTCGAGTCCCTTCCCCGAGTCGTTCTTCGAGTCGTTTCCGAGCGTGAGGTGGCGTTGTGCGGCGTTCTGGTCGGTCCGGTGCCGCGTTGATCGGTGTGGTCTCGGCCGCGGTGGCGCTCGGGGTGACCGAGGCGGTGGCGGCGTTCGTACGGCCGGAGGCCACCCCGTTCGTGACGATCAGCGGAGCGGTCACCGATCGTGCGCCGCAGGGGCCGCGCGAGTGGGCGATCCGCACCTTCGGGACCGGTGACAAGGCGTTCCTGCTGACCGTGATCGCCGTGCTGCTCGCGCTGTTCGCCGCCGGGCTGGGCGTGCTCGCCGCCCGCCGGCTCGGTTATGGGATCGCCGGGGTGCTCGCGCTCGGCGCCTTCGCCGCATGGACCGCGATCGACCGGCCCTCGTTCGAAGCCGCCGACCTGGCCCCGGTGTCGGTGGGCACGTTGTTCGGAGTGCTGACGCTGGTCCTGCTGACCCGCCCCGACCTGGTCGACCGCCGCCCGCTCGCCCGCCCGCTGCCGGGCGCGCCCGAGGACGACGTGCGCGAACCGGCTCCCGACACCTCGCGCCGCACGGTGCTCCTGGTCGGCGCCTCCGCCGTCGCCGCGGTGGCCGGTTTCGGCGGCCGGATGCTCCAGCACGCCCGGTTCAACGCGGAGAAGTCCCGTGCCGCGGTCGCGGGGAACCTCCCCACCCCGATCAGTGCCGCCGCCCCGGCCGGCCCCGGGCTGGTCGAACCCGGCCTGACCCCGTACCTGACCCCGAACGCCGACTTCTACCGGATCGACACCGCGTTCACCGTGCCGCAGTTGCGGGCCGAGGACTGGGAGTTGCGGATCCACGGCCTGGTCGATCGGGAAATCCGGCTGGACTACCGGCAGTTGCGGGAGCGCATCGCGATCGAGCGGGACATCACGCTGGCCTGCGTGTCCAACGACGTCGGCGGCGACCTGATCGGCAACGCCCGCTGGCTGGGCACCCCGCTGGCCGACCTGCTGCGCGAGGCCGGCGTACGCCCCGGCGCCGACCAGCTCGTCTCCCGATCGCCGGACGGGATGACCATCGGCACGCCGCTGCGCGAGGTGCTGGACGGGCGCGACGCGATGCTGGCGTACGCGATGAACGGCGAGCCGCTGCCGATCAAACACGGCTTCCCGGTCCGGATGGTGGTGCCGGGCCTGTACGGATACGTGTCCGCGTGCAAGTGGATCGTGGACCTGGAGGTGACCCGGTTCGACGCGTTCAGCGCCTACTGGGTCAGGCTCGGCTGGGCCCGGCAGGCCCCGATCAAGACCCAGTCGCGCCTGGACACACCCCGGGACGCGGGCACCGTCGAGGCCGGCCCGGTCCCGATCGCCGGCGTCGCCTGGGCCCAGCACCGGGGCATCGCCGCGGTCGAGATCCAGGTCGACGACGGCCCGTGGCAGCCGGCCGAGCTCGCGCCGCAGACCACCACCGACACGTGGCGGCAGTACCGCCTGCTGTGGAATGCCACACCGGGCCGGCACACCCTGCGGGTCCGGGCCACGGACGGCACCGGAGCGGTGCAGACCGCCGAGAACGCGGACGTGATCCCGGACGGCGCCACCGGCCACCACCACATCGAGGTCACCGTGCGCTGAGTCCCGGCGGCGGGATCACTCCTCGATCAGCCCCCACGCCTGCGCGATCAACTCGTACGAGCGGATCCGCGCGTCGTGCCCGTACACGTTGCTGATCACCATCAGCTCGTCCACCTGCGTACGCTCGCGCAACTCCCGCATGCCGGCCCGCACCTCGGCCCGGTCGCCGCTGATGTGTTGGCGCCGGTAGTTCGCCACGAACTCCCGCTCGGCGGGCGTCCACGGATAGGCCTCGGCCTCCTCCGGCGAGGGCATCCGGCCCGGGTTGCCGCTGCGCAGCCGCAACATGGACAACGCCTGGGACAGCGCGAGCCGCTCCGCCTGCTCGTGCGTGTCGGCCGCGATCACCCCGGCCGCGATCATCGAGTACGGCTCCTTGAGCGACGCGGACGGCTGGAACGATTCGCGGTACAGCTCCAGCGCGGGCACCGTGTGCTGCCCGCTGAAGTGGTGCGCGAACGCGAACGGCAGGCCCAGGATCCCGGCCAGCTGGGCGCTGTAGCCGCTGGACCCGAGCAGCCACACCGGCGCCTCGGCGGTCGCGAACTCGCCGCCCGCCTCGATTCCGGACGCCGGACCGGGCACCGCGTGCATCCGCGAGTAGGGGTGGTCCTGGGCGAACGACCCGGTGACGAATCCGATCAGCTCGCCGAGCGCCTGCGGGAACTCCTCGACCGACTCGGCGCCGCCGCCGCGACGCAGCGCGCGCATGGTGACCTGGTCGGTGCCCGGAGCCCGGCCGATGCCGATGTCGATCCGCCCGGGGTGCAGCGCCTGGAGCGTGCCGAACTGCTCGGCGACCACCAGCGGGGCGTGGTTGGGCAACATCACCCCGCCCGAGCCCAGTCGCAGGGTGGAGGTGTGCGCTGCCAGGTGGGCGAGCAACACCGGCGGTGACGAGCTGGCGATGCCGGGCATGTTGTGGTGCTCCGCCACCCAGAACCGATGGAAGCCCCATTGTTCGGCCCGCTTGGCCAACTCGGTGCTCGTGCGCAGCGCCTCGGTCGCCGAATACCCGGTTCCCACCGGCGCCACGTCCAGTACCGACAGCTTTACAGCGTCCACTCCGCGTCCCTCTTCCTCGCCCGTTTCCCGCCCGCCCGATCGGCGCACCCGTGCTCGTGCCGGTGCTCCGCGTTCGCACTGAGGTGCAACCGCAGGGCATCCCGCGCTGTTCCGTCGGGTGGGCGTGCAGGGGATCACACTCGGGCATAAGGGACAGCTGTCGCACCCGAGCTCGATCGCCGGCGCGGCTCGGCCGGTCCGGCCCGCCGTCCGGCACCGCTCATACGCTGCCGGCCTGCCACACCGCGCCCGAGCCGGCCGGCACCAGACCGAGCCCCTGGAGGCCCTTGACCTGCTCGCCCAGCCCGAGTGCCGAGCCGTTGCGGGCGAGCAGCACCACCCCGGAACCGCTGGCCTGCGGCTTCCACAACTGGTTCTCGGCGCGCCCGCAGTCGTCCTGATACGCCCGCGACTCCCGGCCGCCGGACACCTCCAGGCACTTGTGCGAGAGCGCCGACTCCAGCCGGACGAAGCCGCCGCCCGCGTCGCGCACCACCCACTGCTGATTCGCCTTGCCCGCTCCCGCCGGGTAGGCGATCACCGCCGCCCGGTCCCGGTTGGTGGCGCCGCTCACGTCCATCGCCCGACCGTCCCCGAGGGTCAGCACATAGCGGGTGCCCACGGCCAGGGCCGGCTTGGCCGGCGGGCTCTTGGACGCCGACGCGGACGCCGAGGTGGGCGGGGCGGTGGTCGGCGGCGCAGCGACCTGTGCCGCGACCGGCGCGGACGGGGTGGGGGATGCGCTGCTCGATCCGGGCGACGTCGCCGCGGCGGCGGACTTGTCACCGCCACCGCCGCCGAACACCCCGACCAGGCCGCCGCCCAGGAAACCCACCAGTGCGACCGCGCACAGCGCCGCTATCCAGATCCGACGTCGCGGCATCTGTCCCTCTCCTCTTGGCCGGCTCTTCGTGCGGATCGGGTCATCCTGGCAGAAGAGTTCACCCGCGGGAGGGAGTCAGTCGACCCGAACGGGCCCTTCCGGGCCCGCGATCCGCGGGCGCGGACGAAGCCGCCGGGTGGTGAACGGCTCACCACCCGGCGTTGTCGGCGATACGGGGATCTCTCGGCGGTCGGCCCGGTGTCGGTGGTCGGAGGTCAGAGGTAGAGGCCGGTGGCCTCGCCCGAGACCTCGATGCGTTCGGCGGCGACCGCGTGCAGATCGCGCTCGCGGAGCAGGACGTACGGAACACCGCGCACCTCGACCTCGGCGCGCTCCTCGGGGTCGTACAGGACACGATCGCCCGGTTCGACGGTGCGGACGTTCTGGCCGACCGCGACCACCTCGGCCCATGCCAGCCGCTTGCCGACCTGCGCGGTCGCGGGGATGAGGATGCCACCGCCGGAACGGCGCTCACCCTCCGCCGCGTCCTGGCGGACCAGGACACGGTCGTGCAGCATGCGGATGGGCAGCTTCTCGCCGAGGTCGTGGGCGTTGTTACTCGAAGACTGGGACCTGTCGGAACTCACGCTTCGACAAGCTACCCGCCCGACGCCGAACATGCGTCACCGGGAGGTGTATGTCCCGATCCGATTCCGCCCCGGCCGGGCCCGGCGAGGTCGGCCCGGCGTCGGCGCGGCGGGCCTCAGCGCTTTTTGCCGCTCTTTCGGGCCTTGACCTTCTTGTCGCCGTTGCCCTTGGTCTTCACCACTACGACCAGCAGAATCAGCCCCGCCACCCCACCGGCCAGCGGCAGGATCCGCTCCTTGCGCGGAGCGCCCGTGTCGCTGTCGATGAACTGCGCCCGGACCTTGTCCATGGCGCGAGCCGCGACATTGGCCGGCTTCACCCGGTCGACGATCTCGTCCAGCGTCACCGCCAGATTCGCCCGGGCCGCCTCGATGTCCCGTTCGATCTGCTGCGGCGAGCGCCGGTCCGGCTGGTCGCCGTTCGTGTGCTTGTCGACGGCCTTCCCATCCTTGTGTCCGGCGTTCGCAACGTCGGCCCTGTGCGCACCGTTCACCGACTCCACCCGACTCCGCTCAGCGTGTGCCGTCACCGGACGGCCCAACGCCGCCCGGCCTTGCCGCTCCAACTCCGCCGGAGACAGTTCCCGCCCGTGGTCGCTCACAACCCGTCCTCTCCGGCCCCTGCGCTCGTGTGTTCCCCAAGTCTGTCAGGTACATCCCCGCACCCGCGTCAACCGGGTGCCGTGGCGCCGGCGGACGGGGTCGACGCGGTTCGGGCCGGGACCGACGCCGGGTCGAATCCGTACGGCAGCTCCAGTCGGTGGGCGGCCATCAGGTCACGATCCAGGAGCAGATCGCGAGTGCTCCCGTCGGCGACCACGACGCCGCCGGCCAGCACCAGCGCGCGCGGACACAGCTCCAACGCGTAGGGCAGGTCGTGGGTCACCATGAGCACGGTGACATCGAGCGAACGGAGTACCTCGGCCAGCTCGCGCCGGCTCGCCGGGTCCAGGTTCGAGGACGGCTCGTCCAGGACCAGGATCTCCGGCTCCATCGCGAGCACCGTGGCCACCGCGACCCGGCGGCGCTGGCCGTAGCTGAGGTGGTGCGGCGGGCGATCGGCGAAGCCGGCCATGCCCACCCGGGCCAGGGCGTGCTGTACGCGCTCCTCCAGCGCGGCGCCGCGCAGGCCCAGGTTGGCCGGGCCGAACGCGACGTCCTCGCGGACCGTGGGCATGAACAGCTGGTCGTCCGGATCCTGGAAGACGATGCCGACCCGGCGGCGGATCTCGCGCAGATGCTCCTTGGCCACCGGAAGACCGGCCACCTCGACGGTGCCGGCCCCGGCGGTCAGGATGCCGTTGAGGTGCAGCACCAGAGTGGTCTTGCCGGCGCCGTTGGGACCGAGCAGCGCGACCCGTTCGCCGCGGGCGATGCTCAGGTCGACGCCGTACAGGGCCTGATGGCCGTCGGGGTAGGCGTAGGCGAGGCCGCGGACGGCCAGCGAGGGGGCGGCGTCGCCGGTCGCTTCACTCACGTGGGTACTCCGTTCCTGGGGTCTGCGCACCTTCACAGGATGAGTGCACCCGCCCACAACACGAGCGCCGCCCCCGGCAGCGCCGCGGCGGCGGCCCACTGGCCGGCGGTGGCCCGGGTGTCCAGGACGACCGGCATGGTCCCGGTGTAGCCCCGGCTGAGCATCGCCAGGTGCACCCGCTCGCCGCGCTCGTAGGAGCGGATGAACAGCGCCCCGGCGGACTTGGCCACCGTGGGGGCCTGCCGCAGGTCGCGCGCGACGAAGCCGCGCGACTCGCGGGCGATTCGCATCCGGCCCATCTCGGCGGTGATCACCCCGCCGTAGCGCAGCATGAACGACATGATCTGGACCAGCAGCGGCGGCATCCGCAACTTCTGCAGGCCCAGCAGCAGGGCGCGCAGTTCGGTGGTGGCCGCGAGCAGGACGCCCGCGACCACGCCGAGGGTGCCCTTGGCCATGATGTTCCAGGCGCCGAGCAGGCCGTCCCGGCTGACCGACAGGCCCAGCACCTCGACGCTCGGCCCGTTCGCGACGAACGGCAGCAGCAGCGCGAAGCCCACGAACGGCAGCTCGACGAGCATGCGCCGCAGCAGGAAGCCGGCCGGCACCCGGGCGAGCGCGGCGACCGAGGCGAGCAGCACGGCGTACCCGCCGAACGCCCAGTAGGCCTCGCGCGGCGTGGACACGGTGGCCACCACGAAGCCGACCAGCGCGAGCAGTTTGCAGTGCGGCGGCAGCCGGTGGACCGGCGAGTCGCCGGGCCGATACAGCCGATGCCCCGATCCGGCCGACACGATCAGCCGCCGGTTCCCGCGCCGGAGCCGGCGGTGCGGTCGGCGCCGGTGGAGCGCCCGCGAACCAACCAGAACACGCCGGTGCCCACCAGCAGGGTCGCGCCCACGCCGATCACCCCGGCCAGGCCGCCGGAGAGCCGCTCGTCGTGCACACCCTTGACGCTGTAGTCGGCCAGCGGGCCGTCCTTGAACTGATGGTCCCGTTCCTTGGCGTCGATGCCCTTGTCGGCGGACACCTTCTCCAGGCCGTCCGGGCTCCGGCTCGCGTAATAGCTCACGAAGCCGGCCAGGACCAGGGCGAGCAGGACGCCGGCGATCAGCAGCGTGCGGGTACGGACGCGGGTCATCGGGATCCCCCTGCCGAGTGCAGTTCGAGCGGACGCGCGAGGCCGCGCGCACCGTGGACGAGGTCGGGCCGGACCGCCAGCACGCTGGAGACGGTGGCCGCGGTGATGATCGCCTCGCCGATGCCGATCAGGACGTGCACGCCGATCATCGCGCCGGCCACCTTGCCGATCGACACGTCGGTGGTCCCGCCGATCGCGTAGAAGCCGGTGAACACGCAGGCCGCCGCGGGCACCGAGACGAGCGCGCCGACGAACGCGGCGACCGGCACGGAGGAGTGCCGCGCGGGCAGCAGGCCCAGTACCAGGCGGAACAGCCCGTAGCCGACCACGACGGTCACGATGCCCATGATGGTGATGTTCAGGCCGAGTGCGGTCAGGCCGCCGTCGGCGAAGAACAGGCCCTGCATCAGCAGCACCACCGCCACGCACAACATGCCGGTGTACGGGCCGACCAGGATGGCGGCGAGGGTGCCCCCCAGGAGATGGCCGCTGGTGCCGCCGGCGACCGGGAAGTTGAGCATCTGGACGGCGAAGACGAAGGCCGCGACCAGGCCGGCCAGCGGCGCGGTGCGCTCGTCCAGTTCCCGACGCGCGCCGCGCAGTCCGACGGCGATCCCGGCGACGGCGACGACTGCGGCTCCCGCCGATACGGGGCCGTCGATGAACCCGTTGGGTATGTGCATGTGGCCCCTCCCGAAATGCCGGATTCGGCTGTCGGATTTTATGGCTTGTCGCCGCAATTGCAAAAGGCTTGCAATTGGGTGACGGTGGCAACAGTGGTGCGCCCGCATCGTTTTTTGCCCGACGTTGACGAACGGGGCGCCCCCGGGGCGCGGGACCGCGCCGACGGGCCGGGAACCCGAATCGGTCGGAGCGCGACGCTAGGGTCTGTCTTCCGTCCCGCGTCGTGGTGCTCGGCGTGGGATCGAAGCAGGCCCTAGCGTTGCGGCGTACGTTGCCGAGCGATCCGAGGAGTTCTTCGTGAGCGACCGCCTCCAGGCGGGCGACACCGCCCCCGCCTTCACCCTGTCCGACGCCGACGGCAAGGACGTCTCGCTGTCCGACTACGCGGGCCGCAAGGTCATCGTGTACTTCTACCCGGCCGCATTGACCCCGGGCTGCACCAAGCAGGCGTGCGACTTCACCGACAACCTGGCGCTGCTCGCGGGCGCGGGCTACGACGTGCTCGGCATCTCGCCGGACAAGCCGGAGAAGCTCGGCAAGTTCCGGGAGAAGGAGAACCTCACGGTGACGCTGCTCGCCGACCCGGACAAGAGCACGCTCCAGGCGTACGGCGCGTTCGGCGAGAAGACCATGTACGGCAAGACCGTCAAGGGCGTGATCCGCTCGACGTTCGTCGTCGACGAGAGCGGCAAGGTCGAGCGGGCGCTGTACAACGTGCGCGCGACCGGCCACGTGGCCAAGCTGATCAAGGACCTCAAGCTCGACGCGGCCTGAGCCCGACTCGGCCCGCTCGGAGTCCCATTGCCCTGGTTCGCCCGATCATCGGGCGGATCAGGGCTTTTTGTGCGGTAAAACCTGTGTCGTGCCCGTCCCGGCGCGATCTCCTGCCCCAACCTGGGAACGCGAGGACCAGCCGGGACAAAGGAGACAGGTGCGCGAGGAAGACATCACGGTCGTCGATGCCAAGACCGTGGACACCGCGGTCAAGGCGACCATGCTCGGCAATGCCATGGAGTGGTACGACTTCGGCATCTACGCCTACATGGCGGTGACGATCGGCAAGGTGTTCTTCCCGTCCGGCAACGACGCTGCACAGACGTTGTCCTCGTTCGCCACGTTCGCCGCCGCGTTCCTGGTCCGGCCGCTCGGCGGGTTCTTCTTCGGGCCGCTCGGCGACCGGATCGGGCGCAAGAGGGTGCTCGCGATCACGATGTTGATGATGGCGAGCGGCACGCTGTGCATCGGGCTGATTCCCGGCTATGCCACGATCGGCCTCGCCGCGCCGGGCCTGCTGATCCTGTTCCGCATGCTTCAGGGCTTCTCGGCGGGTGGCGAGTACGGCGGCGCGAGCACGTTCATCGCCGAGTACGCCCCGGACAAGCGGCGCGGGTTCTACGGCAGCTTCCTGGAGTTCGGCACGCTGATCGGCTACATCCTGGCGGCGAGCCTGGTCACGCTGCTGACCGCGGTGCTCAGCGATCACGAGATGCGGACGTGGGGGTGGCGCATCCCGTTCCTGGTGGCCGGCCCGATCGGGGTGATCGGGCTGTACCTGCGGCTGCGGCTGGAGGAGTCGCCGGCGTTCGCGAAGGTGATGGAGAAGTCGGCGGGAGCGAAGGCGGACGAAGCGGAGGATGCGCACGGGCACGAGACCGTGCGCGAGTTCAAGCGGATCTTCCTGGGTCAACGGCGGGCGATGGTCATCTGTATCGCGCTGGTCGCGGCGTACAACGTCAACGACTACATGCTGCTGTCGTACATGCCGACCTATCTCTCCGACACGCTCGGCTACAACGAGACGCACGGCCTGCTGCAGATCGTCGTGGTGATGATCGTGCTGCTGGCGGTGATCCACCCGCTCGGCGCTCTGACCGACCGGATCGGTCGCAAGCCGGTGATCATCACCGGCTGCGTCGGCTTCATCGTGCTGCCGCTGCCGTGCTTCGTGCTGATCAAGCAGGGCGACCTGGTGCCGATCTTCATCGGCCTGCTGATCCTGGGCCTGGTCCTGGTCTGCTTCCTGGCCACCATGTCCGCCGCGTTGCCCGCCCTGTTCCCGACCGAGATCCGCTCCGGGGCGCTGTCCGTCTCGTTCAACATCTCGGTCTCGCTGTTCGGCGGCACCACCCCGTTCGTGGCCGAGGCGCTGGTCGACGGGACGGGCAACGACTACATGCCGGCGCTCTACATGATGCTCGCGGCGGCCGTGGGCCTGGTCGCCGCGCTCGCGATGACCGAGACCGCCCGCAAGCCGCTGATGGGCTCGCCTCCCGCGGTGGAGACGATCGAGGAGGCCCGGGAACTGGTGGCCGCGCAGCGGTGATCCCGGGCAGGGCTCAGGCGGTGTGCACGATCTCGCCGCCGACCGCGACCACGTCGCAGACCGTGCCGGGGATCTCGGCCGGGGCGATGGTCATGATGTCCCGGGAGAGCACGACGAAGTCGGCGAGCTTGCCGACGGTGAGCGAACCGCGCTCGTGCTCCAGGAAGTTCGCGTAGGCCGAACCCATCGTGTAGCCGTGCACGGTGGTCTCGACGTCGAGCGTCTCGGTCGGGATCCAGGACGGGCCGCCGGCCAGCGGCGCCCGGGTGAGCGCGGTGTACACGCCGACCATCGGGTCCATCTCGGCCACGTTCCAGTCGCTGGACAGTGCCAACACCGCGCCGGCGGCATGCAGGCTGCGCATCGGCCACGCCTTGTGCCAGCGCTCCTCGCCGACGTTCTCCGCCCAGTCCTGACCGGGCCCGGCGATCTCCGGCGCACAGTGCCGCGGCTGCATGCACGCGACCACGCCCAACTCGGCGAAGCGCGACACGTCCGCCGGGTCCAGGCACTCCACGTGCACGACCTGGTGCCGCGCGTCCCGCACGCCGTTGACCGCACGGGCGTGCTCGACCGCGTCCAGGACGGTGCGGATGCCCCGGTCGCCGGTGGCGTGCACGAAGCACTGGAAGCCGCGTCCGTCCAGCTCGGCCAGCAGGTCGGCGAACTCCTCCGCCGGGTAGAACGTCTCGCCCCGGTGGTGCGCACAACCTCGGTACGGCTCCAGGAGCGCGGCCGTGCGCGGTTCGACCACGTCGTCGATGTACAGCTTGAGCGGGCCCACCCGCAGCCGGTCGTCCGCGTACGTGCGCGCGGCCTCGGCGAACTCGTCCAGATCCGCCGCGGTGGTGCCGCGCGGGTGGAACAGCGCCGCGACGATGCGCGAGCGCAGCCGGCCCTCCTGCCGGGCGCGGGTGTACAGGGCCAGGTCGTCGAGCGAGTTCTGCGGCTCGACCACGGTGGTGATGCCGAACCGGATCGCGTCGTCCAGGCTCTTGGCCAATCGGCCGTACTGCCGGTCGGCCGACGCCCACGGCAGGCCCAGGTCGCGCAGGGCGCGGTGCCCGTCCCGGGAGAGGCCGCGGACCGCGAAGTCCTTGATGAAGCCGGTCGGCTCGCCGGTCTCGGCATCCTTGTCCACCCGGCCGAACGGCAGGATGTCGCTGTCCCGGGTGATGCCGAGCCGCTTGATCGCGGCGCTGTTGAGCCACGCCGTGTGCACGTCGTAACTGAGCACGAAGGCCGGCACCGCGCCCGTGACCGGATCCAGGTCGCTCGCGCGCGGCATCCGGCCGTCCGGGATCGCCGAGTAGTCGAACGCCTCCGCCTC
The DNA here is from genome assembly GCF_042956465.1 of Embleya sp. NPDC008237. Lineage (NCBI taxonomy): Bacteria > Bacillati > Actinomycetota > Actinomycetes > Kitasatosporales > Streptomycetaceae > Embleya > Embleya sp. NPDC008237. The sequence goes on along the minus strand of NZ_JBIBGL010000023.1, from coordinate 8,615 downwards.
GATCCACTCGGCGTCCGGGTTGGCCGCCAGCCAGGCGCCGATCCGCTCGTGGATGCCGGCCAGCGTGCGCACGCCCGCCAACTGCACGCACGCGTCGTCCGAGCCCAGCCGCACGTGGTTGTGCGCGTCGATGAAGCCGGGCAACACGCGCCGCCCGGCACCGTCGAGCACGGTGGTGTCCGGGCCGATCCAGTCCGCGGCGTCGGCGTCCGCGCCCACCCACGCGATCCGGCCCGCCCGGACGGCCAGTGCCTCGGCCTCGGGCAGGTCGGGGTCGACGGTGTGGATGCGGGCGTTGCGCAGGACCAGATCGGCGGTGCGGGACACGGTGACTCCAGGGGTGGTGCGGAAACGTGGTGCGGGGGTGGGCCGGGGGGCCTGGGGTGATCGGTGGTGTGGGTCAGTGCTCGGCGAACTGCGGTTCGCGGCGGGCGAGCAGCCAGTACAGGACGCCCGAGACGACCGCGCCGAGCAGGGTGAAGTCGCCGTCGAAGGTCTCCACCAGCGCGCCGGTCCACAGCGCGGACTCGGCGGTCAGGCACGCGAAGACGATGCCGGCGCCGAGCGCGATCATCCCGGCGGGATGGAAGCCGTTGCGGTACCAGTAGGCGCCGCCGCGCATGTCGTGCAGGCCGTCGGCGTCGTAGCGGCAGCGGCGCATCAGCGTGTCCGCGATGAACACCCCGCCCCACGGCGCGAACACCACCACGAGCACGGACAGGAAGCTGGTCAGGTTGTCGGTGAAGTTGCCGTTGAACAGCGCCCACAACGAGCCGACCAGGATGAACGCGGTGCTGACCAGGATGCCCCTGGAGCGCGACCAGGGGATGCCGAGCACCTGGAGGTTCAGGCTGGAGGAGTACAGGGTCAGGATCGAGTTGGTGATCGAGCCGCCCACCACGAGCAGCAGGAACAGCGCCTCGAACCAGTCCGGCACCAGGTCGGCGACCCCGGCCACCGGGTCGGTCATGTCCGCCTGGGTGGCCGCGGCCACGCCGACCACGCCGAGCAGCACCGAGGAGAGCATCCCGCCGGCCGCGCCCCACAGGGTGATCGAGCGCAGCGAGGTGTCCCGGGGCAGGTAGCGGGTGTAGTCCGAGGGCATCGGCAGGTAGGAGATCGGACCGGCGACCAGGACGAGCACGGCGAGCGAGATCGCGTGGAAGGTGTTCGAGGTCTCCGGCGCCGCTCCGGTCTCCAGGCCCGGGACCACGAACAGGATCAGCAGGCCGAAGCCGATGCCCAGTACGTAGGCCATCCAGCGTTCGGCGGCCTGCACGGTGGCGTGCCCCCACATCGCGACGGCGAAGGTGAGCGAGAGGGTGATCGCGAGCGCGACCACCCGGGCGAGGTCGCCGCCGGCCCAGCCGAGCTTGGCGAACAGTCCTTCGAGGGCGAAGGTGCCGACGACGGTGTTGAGAATCGTGTAGCCGATTCCGACGACCCAGTTGAGCAGGCCGGCCGGGAAGTTCCCGTGTACGCCGAACGCGGCGCGCGAGATCACCAGGGTCGCGGTGCCGGTGCGGACACCCGCGAAGCCGAGCGCGCCGACGGCGAAGAACGACAGGCCGGTGACCACGACCACGGCGATGGCGGCCCAGAAGGACAGGCCGAACATCACCGCGAGGGTGCCGTTGATGACGAACGTGAACGACAGGTTCGAGCCGAACCAGAGCCAGAAGACGTCCTTGGCGCTGCCGTGCCGTTCGTCGTCCGGGATCGGGTCGATGCCGTGGGTCTCCACCTGGAAGAGCTCGTCGGAGGCGACCCCCGTACCGAAGCCGGGCGGGGTGACGCTCGGGCCGGCGCTCGCGGTGTCGCCTGTGGAGTCCGTGCGGGGCAGGGTCACCGGACCTCCTCTTCGTGGTGTGCGGCTCGGCTTCGAGGACGTGAGACCGGACCGGAAGCTTGAATGGCATTCAAGAACTTTGAACGCCACTCAAGGTGCGCTGTGGGTGGGGAGGGTGTCAAGAGTTCGTGGCGAACCCCACCAGAATTTGACTGTCGTTCAAGGTATCCGTCACCGGCGGGATAGGGTCGAGCCCTTGCGCGAGCGGGTCGGCCGCGCGGTCGAAAGGCGGGTGTCGGTGGTGGCCACGAGGCGGAGCGACGGTCGGATCGCCCAGGACCGGATGCTCGAGGAGGCCATCGCGGCGATCGCCGAGCACGGCTTGGCCAAGCTGACGATGTCCGGCCTCGCGGAGCGCCTGGGCACCAGCGGCGGGCACATCCTGTACTACTTCGGCAGCAAGGATCAGCTGCTGCTGGCCGCGCTGCGCTGGAGCGAGGACCGGCTGGGCGAGGAGCGCGCCCGACTGCTCGCGCGCCGGGTCGCGGCGGACCGCAAGCTGGACCTGTTCCTGGACCTTTACCTGCCGGTCGGCCCGCGCGATCCGCGCTGGATGTTGTGGTTGGAGCTTTGGGCCAGGACGGCCGGCAACGCGGAACTACGGGTGGCACAGGACGAGATCGACCTCGGCTGGCAGGCCGACCTGGTCACGATCCTGGTCCGGGGCGCGGACCGGGACGTACTGCTGATCGACGACCCGGAAGCGGTCGCGTCGGAGTTGCTCGCGCTGCTGGAGGGGCTGAGTACGCGCACGGTGCTCGGGCTCGGGGGGACGACTCGGGAGAGCGCGTTGGCGATGGCGCGGCGGGCGACCGGGCGGCTGATTCGCTGAGCGGTGCGCGTCGGGGCGCCCGGGTGTCGGCGGCGGTACCGGCTCGGCAGGCGGCGCGGGCTCGGCCGGATGGTTGGTCGCGGGGGGATATGTGCCGGCCGCCCGATGCGGCGGGCACTAGCATGAAGCGTGGTCGACCTCGGGGCGTTGTCGCGCAGGTCGGTCGCGCGGCCGTGGCGCAATTGGTTGACGCAGCAGGTTTAGGTCCTGCCGTCCGAGAGGATATGAGGGTTCGAGTCCCTTCGGCCGCACAAGTGGTGATTTTCCGGTGGTTTTCGGCCGGTCTTGTGCTGGCGGGCCCGACCCCGCGCACGCTAGCTTGCGGCATGTCGTCCCTGGGGAGGCGCCATGCACTGCGAGTACTGTCCGAAGGTTTCCGGCGGCCGGGTGCAGACGCCCCCCGCGGAGATGATCGTGCCGAAGATCGCCGGTGACTGGGTGGGGTGGGTGCGGGTCGCCGAGGGGCGGGTCGAGACGTTCGGGCGGGCGGTGCCGGCCAAGCCCGACGCGGAGTGCGTGATGAGCTTCGGCCGGCGGATCTTCGAGGGCTCGCCCAAGCGCGGGCTGCACGCCGAGATGGATTGCCTCCAGCAGGCCCGGATGCTCGGACTGCCTTTGGAGACAGGCGAGTTCGCCGAGCCCGGAGCCGCTCTCGGGAGCGGTTGTTGTCTGTTGTGCGCCACCGGGCTGGCCGCGGTCGGCATCCGGCGGGTGCCGGCTGTGGACCCCGATCCGAACGCGTGCATGAACTGGCATGCGCCGGCGTTCCTGTTCGAGGATCCGCTGCTGTGTGTGGGGCTGATGGGCGATCGGGCGGCGCATCTGTGGTTGCGGCACCTGACACCGCCGGTGCGCCGGCAGTTGCGCGGGTCGTTGACGGGCGCGATGACCCGGCTGCTGGCGGGGCGGTGGGAGTGAGGCGGGGCGGATCGGGCGGGCCGGTGTGGATCGGGCCGGGCGGGATGGGCCGGGGTGGGCCGCGCCGGGCCGGGCCGGAGTGAGCCGGGCCGGCAGGGACCGAGCTGTGGTCCCTGCCGGACGGCGGACGGCGGGTTGTGGTCGGTGGCGGGCGGCCGGTGACTCGTGGCCTTCGGGATGGCCCTCGGTCAGACCTCGTGTTCCGTACGGTCGCCGGACCACTCGGTGTGGAAGGAGCCCTCGCGGTCCACTCGGCGGTAGGTGTGCGCGCCGAAGAAGTCCCGTTGGCCCTGGATCAGGGCGGCCGGCAGCCGCGGCGAGCGCAGGCCGTCGTAGTAGGACAACGCGGCGGCGAAGCCGGGGGTGGGGATGCCCAGTTCGGCGGCGGTGGCCACCACCCGACGCCAGGCCTCCTGGGCGCCGCCGATCGCGTTCCGGAAGTAGTCGGCGGTCAGCAACGAGTCGGGCTTGCGGTCGGCGTCGTACGCCTCCCGGATCCGGTTCAGGAAGCGGGCGCGGATGATGCAGCCGCCGCGCCAGATCTCGGCGACCGTACCCGGGTCGATCGACCAGTCGTATTCGGCACTGCCGGCCTCGATCTGGTGGATGCCCTGCGCGTAGGCCACGATCTTGGACGCGTACAGCGCCTGCTCGACGTCGTCGGCGAAGCGGTCCGCGTCCTCCCCCTCGAGCGTGTTGCGGGTCGGTCCGGGCAGACCCTGCGCCGCCGCGCGCAGGTCGGCGTGGCCGGACAGGGACCGGGCGAACACCGCCTCGGCGATGCCGCTGACCGGAACCCCCAGGTCGAGGGCGGTCTGCACGGTCCAGCGGCCGGTGCCCTTCTGCTCGGCCCGGTCCTGGACCACGTCGACGAACGGCCTGCCACCGGCCGCGTCGGTGTGTGCGAGCACCTCGGCGGTGATCTCGATCAGGTAGGACTCCAGCCGGCCGGTGTTCCAGGTCTTGAACACCTCGGCGATCTGCGCGGGTTGCATCCCCAGCGCGCGATCGAGCAGGTCGTATGCCTCGGCGATCAGCTGCATGTCCGCGTACTCGATGCCGTTGTGCACCATCTTGACGAAGTGACCGGCGCCGTCCGGGCCCATGTGCGCGCAACACGGCACGCCGTCCACCTTCGCGGCGATGTCCTCCAGGATCGGGCCGAGCGCGGCGTAGGACTCGGGGGAGCCGCCGGGCATGATGCTCGGGCCGAGCAGGGCGCCCTCCTCGCCGCCGGAGATCCCGGTGCCGACGAAGTGGATGCCGCGCTCGCGCAGCGCGGCCTCGCGGCGGCGGGTGTCGGCGAAGTGCGCGTTGCCGCCGTCGACGATCATGTCGCCGGGTTCGAGAAGCGCGGCGAACTCGTCGATCACCGCGTCGGTGGGTGCCCCCGCCTTGACCATGATCACCAGCCGCCGCGGCGGCTCCAGTAGCGCCACGAACTCCTCGGCCGTATCGGCGGGTAGGAAGGTGCCCTCGCCACCGAATTCCTCGACCAGCGCACGGGTCTTGGCCGAGGTGCGATTGTGCACGGCGACGGTGTGGCCGTGCCGGGCAAAGTTGCGGGCCAGGTTGCGCCCCATCACGGCCAGTCCGGTGACACCGATCCGAGCTCGCTCCGCCATCTTCGTCAACTCCTGCTGTCTGTCCGGGCATCCGGAGAGGAGGGACCGGGGCGACCGTCGAGACGGCGAATCCGATCCATGACCGACTTGTGCGATCACTGCGACAACATCGTCCGCGCCCGGCGTCAATCCCCCGCCCGCAACACGCCGGCCGTGCCCGGACGCCCCGTGGCCGGCAGCATCGCCGGATGCGCCGGAATCCGAATGTCGTGCTCTCCGTGGTGGCCGCCGCCTACGGGTTGTCCTCGATGGGGGACCAGATGGCGATGGTCGTGTTGACCCTGCGATTACACGATCAGGGGCGGTCCGGGGCGGTGATCTCGGCGCTGGTGATCGCGAGTGTGCTGCCGCTCGTGGTGGTCGGGCCGTTGGCGGGCCCGTTGCTCGACCGGGTCGAGAGCGGTCGGCTGGTCGTGGCGGTGACCGGGTTCCAGGCGGTGGTCGCGCTCGGGTTGGCGCTCACCACGGACGTGGTGGCCACCATCGTGCTTCTGGTGCTGCTGGGTGCGGGCCTTGCGGTGGTTTCGCCGACCCTGCAACTGCTCGTACCGGAGATCGTGGGCGATGCGGACACGACACGAGGGTTCGCGCGCCTGGAGACGTTTCGTTCGGTCGGCAATGTCGCGGGGCCGGCTCTGGCCGGGCTGTTGGTTGTCGGGGTCGGTCATCGGGCCGTTCTGCTGGGCAACGCGGGGTCTTTCGCGGTGGTGGCAGGAGTGTTCCTCGTACTGCGGATCCGCCGGGAGCCGGCGGCCGGCGACGCCCGACTCGGGTGGCTCGGCCAGGTGCGGCAAGGGGTGGACGTGCTCGGGGGCGATCGGTTGCTGCGAGTGGCGATTCCGGCGTTGGCCACCGCCGTCGTGTTCACCGCAATGATGAATGTGGCGCGGGTCTTCTACATCCGGGACGACCTGGGCGCCTCGGATGCCGGGTACGGCTGGCTGGTCACCGCACACACCCTCGGGATGCTCCTCGCCGCGGCGTTCCTGGCCACGCGCATTCCGTTGACCTGGCAACCCCGGGTCCTGGCCGGGGCCGGGACGACGATGGGCGCCGCCCTGTTCGTGAGCTCGACCGTGCCCGTATTCGCCTTCGCCGCGTTCGTCATCACGGGCGTGGCCAACGCGCTACAGAACCTCGCCATCCGCAACCTGATCCATGCCCGTGTCCCACGCGAGACGCGAGGCCGCGCCTTCGCCTCCTCCAGCGCGGCCCTCAACGGCGCGAACCTGACCGGCACGGCACTCGCAGGCCCGGTCGCAACCTCACTCGGCGGCGCCGGCGCACTCCAACTGGCCGGCGCAGGAACCTTGTTGGCGTCACTGACTGCGGCACCCACCCTCCTGCGCCACCGCCTGACCGACCCGACGGCACACCCGACCTCGCCCACCACCCGAACCACGAACCCGACGGGCGATTGAGCCGGCTCCCCGGGCGTGGTCGATCGGGCTGCTCCGGCGGGGAAATCCGGTTGTCGGGGGATTGCCGGCACCGGTACCCATGTGGCCATGAAGTCATCGATTCGCCGTACCCGGCACGCGCTGCCGCGGGGTGAGGCCGAGGTCTGGGCGCCGGTCTCCGTGCGGTACGGGATACCGCCGTACGGCTGCAAGTACCTGTACACCGCCGGTGTGCTGCGCGAATTCATCGCGTCGGCGGGGATGTTGGTGAGCCACGGGCAGTATCTCGCCGCCGCGTCGCTGTCGCTGAACGGTGCCGAACTCGTCGGGCGGTGTGTGTCGGAGCGCACCGAGCAGGGCGTCACGCAGCGGTTGCGCAACGGGCTGAACCATCTGGAGAACCTGGAGACGGGCGAGGAGGGTGAGGCCATCCCCGAGGCGGACGCGCTGGTCAAGCTGCGCGGTTTCACGGCTCACCCCACCCTCGAACCGCCCGGCGGGTCGGAACTGCATTTCTCCCACGCCACGTTCGAGTACCTCCTCGACCGTTTGGCGCTCGCCGCCGACCGCCTGTGGACGGACGCCGACGCGAGCATCGTCCGGAAGTTCTCCGGCGCGAAGATCGCCCCGATGCGTACGGACGGGAAGAACCTCTACGTCGAGGCTCTGCTCGCGCACCTCGACGCGGGCCACACGCCGGGCACGCGGATCCCGTACGAGGAGAGTTGGCGGGCGCACTCCGCAACGGCGGTCGGCCGCTGAGGTATCGGCCCTCCGGGGCCGTCGCGCGATGACCGAAACGCGGCATCGGTCGGCGCCTCAGCCGGGCTCGGGGCGCGCCACGGCGCGGGCCAGGCGGAGTACGCCCGCGCGGATCCGTTCCGGGCCCAGCTCCGGGAGCAGGGCGGTGACGTGTTCGGCCGCCAGGGATGCCAGGAGCGCGTGTGCCGCGTGGTCCGGGTCCGGCGTCGTCGCGTCGTCCAGCAGGATCGTCACATGGCGGTGCCAGAAGCGGTAGGCGCCGATGCGGTGGCGGGCGCCGGGGGAGGACGTCTCCGACATGCGGATCAGGTCCAGGTGCTCCAGTAGGTAGTCGAAATAGGCGTCGACGAATGCGGTGAGGCGTTCGTCCGCCGGTGCTCCCGGGCCCAGGGGTGGTGGGCCGTGCAGGATCGCCTCTTGCAGTGCGCGCTCTCGGGTGTCGAGAAGCGCCGTGGCCAGGCCCGATTTGTCGCCGAAGCGGCGAAAGAGGGTGCCCTTGCCGACGCCGGCTGCCGCCGCCACCTGGTCCATCGATACCGCCGCCACCCCGTGTTCGGCGAACAGCCTCGCGGCGGCCTCGAGTACCGCCGCGCGGTTGCGGGCCGCGTCGGCGCGTTCCCTGGGGGGTGGGGTGCGGAGCAGGTCCAGATGGATTGCGGAACCGGACTGCGGTCCGTTAATGTCGTCGTGAGCCACAACCGGACTATAGTCCGATTCTCGTCACGATGGAGGCACCACCATGACCGCACTGATCACCCGGGACGAACTGCGCGCCGAGATCGCCGCCGGCACCGTCACCGTCGTCGACGCGCTCGGCGGCGAGTACTGGGCCAAGCAGCACCTGCCCGGCGCGCTCGCCCTGGTCCGGGACGAGGTGGACACGCTCGCCCCGACCCTGCTGCCCGATCGCGACGCGGCGATCGTCACGTACTGCTCCAACCCCGCCTGCCCCAACAGCGGCCAGGTCGCCGACCACCTCACCCACCTGGGCTACAGCAACGTCCGCAAGTACGCCGAGGGCATCGAGGACTGGACCGCCGCCGGCCTCCCGACCGAATCCGCCTGACCGGCGACCCCGGCCGGCCCACGGACCCGACCGGCGACTCCCGCCGGCACGCGGAAGGGGGCCCCCCCCTGCGGCGGGGGGCCCCTCACCGTGGCGGTGGTGGTTGGCGGGATTTTGGTGCCGGGGTGGCGTGGCTGTTGCCGGCCGCCGCCCCGGGGGAGGG
>NZ_JBIBGL010000022.1:0-146340 GCF_042956465.1 Embleya sp. NPDC008237 | reverse complement strand
CGGGGGCCATACCGGGGTCGACGACATCGACGTCCACCGAGAGATGGACGCCGTCGCAGTCGTCCAGCGCGGTGCGTGACGCCTCGGCGAGGCAGACCTCCAGACCACGTTCGACGATCTCGGTCATCTCGTACGAGCGCATGCCCTGTTCGGCCATCCACTCCAGAGTCTCCGGGCCGGGCCAGTAGCCGCGCAGGCCCAATTGCAGGAAACGGTCGCCGCGGGCCGCGCCCGATTCGAGGAGGCGGCGCATCGGCTGGCCGTGGGCGACGAGGGAACCGTGGCAGATGTCGCCGGTGTCGGCGTGGGCGTCGAAGTGGACGACCGAGACCCGGCCCCATCCGACCGCACGTGCGACACCGGTGACGTTCGGGAGGGCGATGGAGTGGTCGCCGCCGAGTACGAGGGGAATCCTGCCGGCGGCCGAGACGGTGTGCACCGCCTGTTCCAACGCGGCGTGTGCCTCTTGCGCGTTGCCGCTGAACATCATGACGTCGCCGGCGTCCTTGACGCGCAGGTCGAGAAGTCCGTCCACACCCAGTGCGAGGGAGGGCCGGCTGCCCTCGTGTTCGAGGTAGCAGGCCTGCCGGATGGCCTTGGGCCCGAACCGGGCGCCCGAGCGGTACGAGGTGCCGCCGTCGTAGGGCGCGCCGAGGATGACCACCTGGGCGTCATCCCACGTCGAGTGTTCGTCCAGATCGCACGGCGGGACGCCCAGGAATGTGACGTCGGGGCCGTACATTGCGCCGTAGCGGGTCATCGGGGAAGTCCTTTGCATCGTGCGGAACGGGCCGCCGGGCCGACCTGTCGCGGTGTGGCGCGATGCGGGCGCTCGGTGAGCAGGTCCGGTGCGCGGCGAACGATCCGCCTGCCGTGGCGGCTGCACCGGACCCACCCACATCACGTTTTTCGCCGGGTCTGCCCGGCCGCCGCCGCGCGCCCATCGCGCAGGCTCAAATCCTCACAGCCTTGCGGCTGGTACAGGTATGGACGAGCTTTCGACGACGCTCCATATGGTCTATGGAAGCTGCGCGCGGCCTGCCCGGGTGTTGCGGCTCCGTGCCTGCATGGGTGTTGCGCGACGCCTGCCCGAGTGACGCGCGAGGCCTGCCCGGGGGTTGGGCGGCGCGCGCCGGGTGGTGCGGTTCCGTCAGGGCATCTTCCGGATCGCCGCCGCGCGGTGCAGTTCCTCTCGCAACCGACCCACCAGAGCCGGCTGGGTGCCTTGAGGGGCGAGAAACCGGACGCTGCGCGAGCCCAAGACCTGTACGGCAGGGCGGGCGACGACGTCGTACCCCGCCTCCAAAGCGAGTTCGGGTACGAGCGCGACGGCGGTGCCGGCTGCGACGAAGCCGTGGACCACACCGTAATCGTCGGTCCTGAGCACCGTCCGGGGTCGGAACCCCAGGGACTGGCAGGTCGCGAAAAGAGTCTGGTCGCTGGGATCGTACGAGCCGCGAGAGACGATCCACCCGTCGTCGGCCAGCAGTTCGATGTCCACCGGACCCGCCGCCCGGGCCTGGGGGTGCGATGCGGGGAGCAGCACCCGGTACGGATCGTCGAACAAGGTCTCGGCCCGCATGTCCGCGCCGTATCGTGCCCCGGCTCCACCGACGTCGTAGATCACGGCGCAGTGCAGCGACCCGGCTCGTACACGTGCGACCAGATCGAGTGGCTCGGCCTCGATCAACTCGATCCGCACGTCCGAACCGATCGCGGCGTCCCGTACGGCCTGGGGAAGCAACCGCGAGGCCGCGGAGTGGAAGGCACCGATGCGCAGCGTCGACACGCCGTGCTTCGCCCGGGCCTCGACATCCGCTTCGACCGCGTCGATCCGGTCGAGCACGGCGCCCGCATGCTCCAGGACCATCGTGCCGACATCGGTCAGGACCGCCCCGGTGGGGCCGCGCTCCACCAGCTTGACCCCCAAGTGCGCCTCCAGCGCCGCGAGATGGTAGCTGATGGTCGGCTGTCCGTAGTGCAGCTCGCGGGCCGCGCCGGCCAACGAACCACTCGAGGCAACGGCGCGGAGCACCTGGAATTGGCGAAGATCGAGCATCCATACATGCTATGTATCCCGGCCGAGCAGCCACCTCGCCCCGTTACCTCCGTCCGTGCCTGACACCAAGGCGCCGCAGTAGGTGACCGCCCTGCGGAGCGAGGCGCCCGTGAAGGCCGCTCGATGTGCCGCGCCGGTCCGGCCGGCGCGTTCACCGCACCATGCGGCTGCGTCGTTGGCGGTCCGTGCGGGGGTGTGGTGGCCGTTGTGTGTCGATGTCCGAACCGGACCTCGGCATCGCCGGGCGGTGGCCGACGCCGCAGACGGTGTCCCGGTGGTGATCCATGCTCCGCACGGGATGCGGGCGGCGTTGGGCGCGCCGCGGGTGGTCGACGGCAACACCGAAGCAGGTGTGGGGGAGGGCCGTTGAACACGGCGGCATCCCCATGGAGTTCGCGACCGAGGTACTCGTCGACCACCCCGCGGGTGTCGAGGAATGCGGTGTGCCCGACCCGACCCCGACCGAATGTTGGACTGGGGCCGCGGAGGACCTGGTCGACCGGGAGGAGATCGTCGTCCGCCTGGACCGGGCCGGGCGACGACGCGCTGCGCTCCACGAGGAATGCCGAGGCCAAGGCGCCGACCGGCTGCGTGAATCCCACCTGCACATCACGGGCCGCGCCGACGGCCCGGAGGCCACCACGGAACTCCTGCTGCGCCCCTGCCGGGAGCAGATCGCGGCATGCGACCGCGCGGTCGAACCCGAAACCGAACACAGACGCCATTGACCGGCTCGACCAAGCGGCGGAACCGGATCCGGCGAGTGGGCCCGGCCGCACTTCCGTATCCGGGCATGTAGACCAAGATGGCCCCGGGATCTACAGGCCCAATCTCGCGGTGAACGCCGAGAAGGTGGGTGCTACGACCCGCCACTGGCACAGATGGGGGTTCGTCCAGAGAGAGAGGTCAAGTGGGCTGGGAGGGCAAGTCCACGGACTGTCGCAGGCGCCATGGCGTGCAGCTTCGCACGGCAGGACGACTCTGCTGCGGGGGCCACCCCAAGGAGACATGCTCCAGCCGTGAAACCCGCGCGTACGCCTGTTGGCCGCCCCGTACCGAGAGGCACTCGGCTTGCCCCCTACCTCCCGATGCGAATGACGAAGCTTCGCCCACCCGCGAGACGACCGGGCGTCGAGGTCACCCGCCCACCAACGTGACCACCACGCTCCCACCCCCGGCCGCGCGTTCGACCGCCGCCCACGGAACCGGTGAGAACGCTGCGGGACTTCCGATGTTGCGTCAGGCCAGGCACGGGTGGGTGCCGCGTCCCATCAGGCCAGCCCCAACCCTGACGCGCTGACCACCTCAATCGGGCCGAACACGGTCGGCCGCGCGGTGTGAGGGATGGGTTGTCGTCGGGCCGTTCTAGTGCCGCGTCCGGCAACGTTTGCCCCGCCACGGCGCCCGGCACGGCACCTCGCCGCCCCGCCGAAACGTCCGAGTACTCCGGTACGAGAACGTTCCGGCGCGACACCGATGCACCGCACCGAACACCGCGACGGGGCAAACGTTGCCGGACGCGGCACTAGGATCGGTCCTGGTGATGGCCTGTTCTCCCGGTTGAGCGGTTCGGCGATGTGGGCCGTGATCGTCCGCACCGGACCGAGCCGGAGGAAGCGCTGCGATGAACGAGCCGGGGGATGCCGCCGCCGTCTTGGAAGGCGGGAGTTCGGGTGGGGGGTCGCACGGGTCCTCGGAGGAGGCTTCGCGCGAGTTCGTGGAGGACATCGTGGTCGTCCACGAGGGCGGCGGCGTGGTGCACTTCCTGTTGATCGCGTACGCCCCCGGTGACTCGGGCAACGCGGTGGGGTACGTCTTTCGGCGGCCCGTCGGCAGCGACGAGGCGGCCGAGAACATCCTCGCGACCAACGACACGCTCCGCGAGCTGTGGTGTTCGCCGCAGGGGCATGTGTGGGCGACGAGCAGCACCGGTCTGGTCTGGACGAGCGCACCTGTTCCCTGGACGGACACCGCGCCGCCGGACCTCGAGTTCGACACGCCCGAAGGCGGTGTGACCTGGCGTCACACCGCGCTGCCCGCACAGGCGCACAACCGCGGTCGGCCGAACCCGGCGGCCGTTTGGGGGACTTCGGACGACGACGTACACATCGCAACCTTCGGCGGCGTGCTCTACCACTGGAACGGCCGCCACTGGTCGCAGTTCCACCCGGGTATCGGCGCACCGATCGGTGCCATCCTCGGCCGCGCGGCGAACGACGTGTATGCCGCCGGCCACAACAGCACCCTGCTGCACTTCGACGGGACCGCGTGGACGCGGATCGCCGATCCGGACGGACCCGACGCGGCCGACCTGCTGGCGGGCATCGCCTTCGACGCCGACGGCGACGTGTACGTCACCGGCAGATCGCGCGGCGGCCGCGTACTCCGCGGGTCCGCACGGCGCGGCTTCTCGGTGGCCGTACGCGACCGAGTCGCCGCGATCGGCGTGGCGTTCGTCGAGGGACGGTTGTTCTGCGCCGCGGGGAAGGGCGGCGTCGTGGAACTGACCGCCCAGGGCCCGAACACGCTTCGCGACGACATCGCCGCGTGGTCGATCGCCGAGGGCGAGGGCCGCGTCTACGTGACGGAGACACCGGGAGAGGCCGCATACTCCGAACTCGACCTCGCCACCGGGCGATGGCACCGCCGGTACTACTGAGCGACGTCTCATGCGGTACGGCCGCAACCGCGACGGAGCCGCGTTCTGGGCGGCGTATCGGGTGGCGGCGACGGACAACCCTGCGTGGCACCTCCACGGACCGGCAGGACGCGGCACCGCATCGCGTTCGACGGTCGGAACGCGAACGCGCACGAGCCGCTCGACATCGATGCCGATCCGCCCGTGCACGCGCGGCACGACGAGGAAGGCGAGTTCGTGGGCATTCTGCAAGCCCGGCGTCTTTCAGGGGACTGGCTGCCGGTGGTCCACGTGTAGTCGGGTTCGTCGTCCGTCGTCCGTCGTCCGTCGTCCGTCGTGCGGTGCGCGGTTGATCAGGATGCGTCCCATGCCTTGGCGTCGGGTCGGCCGCCCGGGCGAACAACGACGCGACCTCCAACCATGTCCGGGCCTGCTCGAACCGGATGGCACCGGCCGCCGCTCCGACCCTGCCCCGCACCGGGCGGAACTCGCGCTGCCCCGCCGCGGCGGGCGCTGCGCCGGCCTCGCCGACGACGAGGAAGCGCAGCGCATGTGTCGTGACCACTTGGCGCGAGTTGCCGGCGTGTCGAACGATCCTTCGAGGAGGTGGGTACGCCGTGAAGCGGGTCGGTCCGGTGTTGGCGGCGGCGTCGTGATCGGAGGCTCTCCGCCGGACATGCGGTGTCGTACATTGCCGTGCCGTGAACTCATCGGCTGTGGGCGGACTTTCCCGGAGTCGTGTTGTCCGTGCCGTGCGGCAGCATGACGCCTGGTGGCCCGGGTCGAGGACGCGGGGGCCGGTGACGTTCGGGGGGTGAGTGTTCGTGCGGACGGTGTTCGAGGGTTCGGTGCACGTGCAGTACACGCAGATGTACGTCGACAGCCGCGCCAACTGCGTGTCGATCCGGGACGACCACCAGGCGGGGCAGGTCAACGGCCTGTGCGGCGCCGCCGTGGAGGGGTATCTGTTCCTGACCACCGGCATGCACACCGGCCACGTCGGGCTGACCATCGAGGTCCACGAAACCCCACCTGCGGTGGACGAGCGGTGGGAGGACGTGGTCGAGGCGTCGTTCACCCCACAGACCCGCACCGTGTGGCTCGCGCAGTGGGAGGGCGGAATCGCGTGCGAGTTCGAACTCGATCCGGTCGACCATCGGGTGCGTTACTGCGCGGTGGGGATGGACGAGGCCACCGCCCACGGCGTGGTGTTCGACGGCGAGCCGCCGGTCGACCGCTACCTGCTGCAGTTCTGGCCCGCGCCCGCGGAACCGGACCGCGTGGTGCGGCAGACCAGCGACCAGGCGGCCTATTGGAACCAGGTCGCCCGGGACCGGCCACCGCCCCCGACGCCCCACGAACGGGCCGCGGCAGCGTGCGCGGCCCGCGAGGAAGAGGCCCGCGCGTACGCGGAAACCGTCCGGAAGTACGAACTCCGCATGTGGGCTGACCGGTTGCCGACCGAGCGGCTGCGGCGGGTGGGCGGGAACGTGCACGGTATGCGCATGCTCGACGTGCATCTGGTCCACGCGATCGCGCGGGTCGACGACGGGACGCAACGCGAGATCGCGCGCTGGGCGGCGCACCGCGCCCATGCTCTGGCGGGGCTCGACGGCGTCGACTGGATCGCCCCGGCGTTGGCGGCGCTCGATATGGGCGCGCCGCTCCCCGCGCCGTTCGACGAGCCGGACGTAGCGTGGCGGCGCCTGCTCGAGGACCCGAATGTTCCATGCACCACGATCACCCTCCCGGACGGGACCACCCACAACGCGCTCCAACAGGCTTGCGCACTGCCGGCGTTGCTCGGCGCCGCCGAGCCGGACTCCCTGCAGGCCGCCCTGGACGCCCTGTACGCCGCCGCGGTGACCCATGGCACCGACCACCGGGCCTTCCTGGACGAGGTCCGCGACACCTGGCCCGGGCTCGGTGTCGTACCACCCGCGCCGGCCGAGTCGCCCCCGCCGCCCTTTCCCTTCCCCCTGCTCACCCGGGACGTGCCCGACGACACCGCGTCGGGCGAGCCGACCCCGGCAGCCGAAGCACAGCCCACCGCTTCGGCGCCCGACCTCAAGGCCCCGAAGGCCCCCAAGGCCCCGCCCCGGACCCGCCCATCAGCCATGCCTCCCGTCGCTCCCCCCACCGCACGGCGTCCCCCTGGCATGGGCCTCGCACCGCCGGTTCCGGCCCCCGGTCCCCGGCCGCGCCCCGCCGGCGAAGGAGTCCCGATCGCGAGAGCCGAGATCGTCATCGCCGCGACGTTCCCGGGCCGGCCGGCGGCCGCCGAGGCCGTCGCAGCGGACGGGGCGGCGCGTGTCCCGATCAGGGAGGACGTCGATTCCGACGGCGACGGCGAGCAGGAGCCTCCGGACGCCGGATGAACACCTTGGGCATGAGGGCGGGGGATGTCGTGCACGGACATGAGACGTGCCACGACCGGGTTTTCTGCGGAAGGGCGGTTACGAGCGGTGTCGGGGACCGCGGCGCGCGACTCGCTGCCGCACGTCAGCAAGCTCCCGCGCGTGGTGGCCGCCGAACCCTGATCGAGAGATGCATAAAGGATTCATATAAAACTGCTATGCTTCGGGCGTGAGTCGCCGAGACGCCGCGCACGGCGCTTCCGATGCCATCGGGTCAGCCCTCTACGGTCTGGCCACCAGGGCCGTGAGACGCCTTCCCCGCGACATGAGCCTGACGTCCGCCGCCACCTTGGCCACCCTGGACAAGACCGGCCCGCGACGGATCACCGATCTGGCGCTGGCCGAGGGCGTCACCCAGCCCGCGATGACCGTCCTGGTCCGGGTGATGGAGGAAGCCGGGCTGGTCGAGCGGAAGGGCGATCCGTCCGACAAGCGGGTCACGCTGGTGTGCCTGACCGAGGCCGGCGCGTCGTACGTCCGGACGCGACGCCAGGCGGGCGTCGACGCGTACGCGCGGTTGATCGACGAACTCACCGGTGACGAGGTCGAGGCCTTGGCAGCAGCCCTTCCGGCGCTGCTGCATCTGGCGGAGCTCGAAAGCCAGGCCCGAGAGGCGTCGGACCGGTGACCGCGGCCCAGGCTCGTGACCAGCCTGTGAGCACCGCGCGTTCCGAGGCACGTCTGCTGGTCCCCGCCCTGATGTTCATCGCCCTGGTCGTGGCGGCGGTCGGCAGCCTCGGGACGCCGCTCATCACCAGTGTGGCAACCACGTTCCACGTCTCCCTCGACAGCGCGCAGTGGACGCTGACCATCGCCCTGCTCAGCGGCGCCGTCGCCACACCCGTCCTCGGCCGGCTCGGAGCCGGTCCGCACCGGCGGGCCACGATTCTCACCACGCTGGCGATCGTCGTCGTCGGCAGCGCGCTCACCGTGCTGCCGCTGCCGTTCGCCTGGCTGCTCGTGGGCAGAGCGGCCCAAGGCGTCGGACTCGGTCTCACGGCGCTGATGATGGGCGTGGCCCGCGACCATCTTCCCGAGGAGCGCAGCGCGGCCACGATCGCCCTGATCTCGGTGGTCTCCATCATCGGAGCCGGCGTCGGCTACCCGCTGGCCGCGCTGCTCGCCGAGTTCGGCGGACTGCGGGCCGCCTACGGCCTCGGCCTGCTCGTCACCGCCATCGCCTTCGTGACCGCGTGGCGCTCCATACCCGCAGCTCCGGAAGGCCGCTCCGCTCACGTGAACGTCGCCGGTGCGCTCCTCCTGGCGGGTGGACTGCTCCTCGTCCTGTTCCTGGCCGGCGAGAGGAGCCTGTGGAGCCGACACCTCGCCGTGGCGGTGACTCTTGCCGTCGCCGCCGTACTCCTGCTCTGCGCCTGGACCGTTGCCGAACTGCGAACCAGGAAGCCCCTGATCGACATCCGGGCGGTACGGCACCCGGCGGTCGCCGGGGCGAACATCGCCATGTTCGTCGGCGGGAGCGGCATGTACCTCCTGCTCACGCTCATCACCCGCTACGCGCAGACGCCGCACAGCGCCGGCTACGGCTTCGGACTGACCACCTTCGTGGCGGGGTTGGTCCTCATCCCGTTCTCCGTGCTGGGGTACGTCGCCGGCAAGCTCACGCCGCGGGTCCGCGAACGGATCGACGGCCCGCTGGTCCTGGCCGGCAGCGCCGCCATCGTCGGCGGCGGGTTCCTCCTGTTCGCCACCACCCGGTCCAACCTGGCCGAACTGCTCGCGGCCATGGGCGTGCTGGGCTTCGGCGTCGGCAGCTTCTCGGCCGCCATGCCCGGCGTCATCCTGGCCGTCACCCCCAAGCGCGAGACGTCGAGCGCCATGAGTTTCAACTACGTCGTCCGCAGCGTCGGGTACTCCCTGGGCAGCGCCATCGGCGGTCTGATCCTGGCCGCCGGCACCCCCACGGGCCACCTCTTCCCGAACGACGACGCCTACACGACCGCAGCGCTGGTCGGCGTCGCCGCGATGGCGATCACGACGATGGCCGGCCTCGCCCTCGCCCTCCGACGCTCACCCGAGACCAATGCGATCACAGCCCCAGCCGGTGTGTCGGGCCTGGGCCGGTCGAGTCGAAGCGGAAGCTGAGGATCGAAGCCGTCCGACCTCGACGCCGTCTCCGCCGGCTCGCCGACCCACAGCGTGCCGGCCATGGATCCGAGCATGCTTGCGAGCAGCAAATTCCGAACCAGCAGGAACCGTGGCCAAGGGCCATCGGGTCAGCGCTTACCGCACCATTGCGGACCGGGAGAAGCCGCAGATGCCGGGCGTGCTGACCCGGTTGTCCGTGGGAACCGTCTGCTACGGCCTCTACGCCAACCCCAAGAGCGGCAACCAGGGCGCGATCGCACGCGACGGAGCCATCGAGGGCTGGGACCTGCATCCGGGCGGCGGACCGTACGAGGACGACACCCCCGAGGAGGTCTTGGTCGCCTACCTCTACCGGTACAACGCGGTGGCCTTCACCTTCGCCTTCGCGGGACTGCGCCCGACCGAAGCGCGGGCGGTCGTCGGACCCCCCGACCTGTGGGTTCGATTGGCGGAACGCGACTACTGGGAACACCGACGGATTGCTTCCCGTCAGGTCCCTCCGGTGCGGAGGTGCGGAGGTGCGGAGGTGCGGAAGTGCGGGCGAGAGTGGCCGCCTGGCGGTCCGTGTGAGGACTTGGCACCGTACGTTCGGGCTGCCATGCACCCTTCGCTCCCGCACCGCGGCTTCCGCAAGCGGGGCTCGGCGCGGGCCGACTCCGTCCGAAGCCTCGCCGGGCGATGCCCTATCCTCGCGCCGATCAGTGTCGGGCGAGTTCGGGGGAACGTCATGCGTCGGAGAATCGTCGGTATCGTCGCGGCGGGGGTGCTCGGACTCGGGGGTCCGATGTGGCTGTCCGGATGTACTTCGTCGGATGGGTCGGGTTCCTCCGCTTCGAAGAGACCCCCCGGGCCGGCGAGTGGCCCGAACGCCGGGAAGGGGCCGTCCTATTCGGGCCCCGCGCTCCCGGGGCTCCAGGCGAGCCCGGTGTGGTCGCTCGCGACGCCGCAGGGGGCGGGCGGTGAGAAGCCGAACGTCTTTCCGGTGGGTACGGCGGTCGTTGTCGCCACCGCGAACGGCGCACGGACGACGGTGGAGTTGCGGGACGCCGCCACCGGACACGTGCGCAAAAGCTTCACCACCGACGGCCGGGTCAGCGGTGAAACGTGGTGGGGCAAACCGGCGATCGTCGTGCGGGAACAGCGCGTTGTGCCGTCGGACGGACTGAGCGCCGAAAAGCGTTCGTGGTCGGTCGACGCCTACGACGAGCGCGGCGAGCCGCTCGGGCGGACCGAACTGCCCTTCCTGGGAAGGGAGAACACCAATGGCGCCGCCATCGAGGACGGTTGGCTGATCCGGACCACCGACAGCCGCCCGGGCGGGAGTGTGACCGTGCTGCGTGCGGGCGACATGGGATCGGGGCAGGTGTTCACCTGCGCGAAGGATTGCAGTTTCGCAGTCGGGAGCGGGCGTCGCGCCTCGGTGGTCGGCAGTGGCGAGGTGCCGCTTCTGGTGAACGGAACGGTGTTCACGATCGAGCGCACGGGCACCGGCACGCTCGCCCCGCGCCGGATCGTCGCCCATGACGCGGCCTCCGGTGCGCGGCTGTGGGCCACCGACACGGTGGACAAGCCGGCCGGCGCCGACCCGAAGGCGTACGACACCGGCTCGCTGCCGGACATCCTCGGCTCCGTCGACGGCAGGATCGCCATCGCGTGGGACACGAAGCCCTACGGCCAGGCCGCGGTGGTGAGTCTCCACGATCGGGCCACCGGTCGCCTGGTGGCCACCGGGCCCACCAGTCCCGAGGGAGCGTCGACCGTCCTCACCGACGCGACCGGCGCGGTGGCGGTGCTGGGCAGCGGCGGTACGAACTCCCGGAGCACCGTCTGGGAGCCGTCGTCGGGCCGTACGTTGTGGCAGCAGGCCGCAGACGAACACCCGCTCAGCGCCGAGAGCGTCGTCGGCGGCGTGCTCTACGGGATCCGGGCCGATCAGGACACGATGAACACTCGGACCCCCATCGCCGTCGACGTGCGCACCAAGCAGGTTCTGGCGCAGGGCTTCGACGCGACCTACCTACCGACGCCGATCGGCGAGCGTTTCGCAGTGGTCGCCACCCACCTCGCGGTGTTCGTCTTCGCCGTCCAGCCGCAGTAGCGCGCCACGCACACCCGCGCCACGCACACCTGCGGCAGCCTCCTCGTGCGGGGTCCCGCATTCGCAGGGCGAAGGGGCCACCTCGTGCGACCGCCGTCCTCACGACTTCGACGGCGGGGACGGTGACCGGCCGGGTCACCGGTACCAACGGCGGTTGGGCCAGGGGGCGACAGGTTTGCCTGATGGTCGCCGAACGCCTGCGTTGTCTGTCCGGTACCGAATACTCCGATGTCTGGGACCGTTTCGATGCCCGGTTCACCTTCAGGCCCGCCGTGTGCGTGTTCCCGGGGATCACACACCACCCCTGAGCCACAGGTGGACTCTAGGCGCGCCGACCGTCGAGGCGGATCGTCCACGGTTCGACGCTGTCCACTCGAAGGTGCGTCTCGCTCCACGGATCACGCGCGAGCATGGCACGGACGGTGTCCTGCGATTCGGCCTCGACGACGAGCACCACGCGATGCTCGTCGGCGAGTGGTCCGCCCAACACGACGGCACCCGACTCCACCAACTCGTCCATGAAGGACGCGTGGGCGGGCCAGTCGGACTGCTCCTGCATCGGGCGGGACGGATCCCAGCGGGGACCGGAGCGGCGGAGGAAGACGAGGAACACAGCCACGCTCGGACTCTACCGAACCGCAGGAGGGCAGCACGCCGCGCGCCCGCGCCGCACGCACGAAAGCCCTGGACCCCCGGCGCCGTTGTTGCGGATGTGCACGAGCGGTTCGCGGGTCGGGCCGCCCCCCGTCGGGATGCCGCATGACACCGGCATACGCCCGCAACCGGCCCCGTCGTTACCGCTGACCGAAAATCTCAGTATCGTTCGCGGCGGCGGGTCGTCAGCGTCACCACGATCAGCATCAGCAGGGCGGCTGCGGCGTGCACGAGCGACAACGTCATCCGCTCGTGCACGGAGCTCATTTCCCGCTCGATCCGTTCGTCGGTCGGTCCGAGCCACGGGCAACCCATCGAACGCCACAGCCGGATCATCGGGGCCGGCGCGAGCACGGCGGCGGCCGCGATCGCGGTCGCCTTCAACGCTGCCGAGCCGATCGCGCCGCGCCGCGTTTCCCGCGCCGGACCGTGCCGGACCGCGCGGTCCCAGGACACCAGCACGGCCCACGCCAAGACGAGCACCATCATCAACAAACACAGTCCCGTGACACCCGGATGTTCGTCGGTCCGAGGCCGAAGCAGCGGCGCTTGCAGAGCGGTTGCCGGGCCGGGGCGGTAGAGGTCATCGCCGAACACGTCCGCGAGTTCTTCGACGTCCTCGGCGTGCCGGCCGTGCCAGGCCTCGATCGCTTCGGCCCGCTCGCCCGCCTCGCGCAGGCTTCGGCGGGCAGCGCGCGTTCGACGTAGGCGGACAGGTTTCCCGCCGACGCGGTTTTGGCAGTGGCCGGCAGGTCTGCGGGAAGCGTCACCGTGACCCGTTCCTTGATTGTCATACCGCGGCGAAATGTGACCGAGTGGGTGACGATCTCTCGGTGGGTGTGGGTGTCGCTGTCGGCGGCCCGGTGTTGCGTTGGCGCCGCGAGGAGACCCTCCTGGAGCTCGAATGGAGCTCGGAAGACGTGCGGTTGGCGCTGTTGTCGGCGGCGGTGGTCGAGAACCACGAGTACCAGGTCTCCAGGTGGAGCGAACGCGACGACGCGGTCGCCGAGCTCGGGGTGTGGCAGGCTCTCGGGCTCGACCGTGTGGGAATGGAGGACGTGTTCATACCGGGCGATCAACAGGCCCAGACCTGGGAGGAGTTCGTCCTGGGGCTGGAGGAGACGTTGTCGGCGATGGTGTGGGACATGGGCCGACTGGACGACGAACTGGTCCTGGTGATGCGGCCGGAGACGGACGAGGACAATCCGAACGTGGTGCAGTTGATCTGCAACGGTCGGCTGCTGCACCTGGAGGCGAGCACCGCGGTGCTGAGCCCGTCCACACTCGCGGGCCTGGGCTGGCGGCCCGGCCCCGAGGCCGACTTCCACGTCCTCGACTTCCCACACCCCCACCCCAGGGACGCCGTGCGCGCGGCCCGGACGCTGGTGGACACCTTGCGCGCGCAGGACGTGCAGCTGGGCGATCTGCGGCACACGGCGTGGCTGAACAGGAGCGACTGCATGCTGATCCTGTACGGGCTGGGCCTCGAGACACTCTGAGTGGTCCTGGCGTCGGCCACCACACCGGGCGGGGATGTGGTTGCCGGTTTCCCAACCGGCGGCGCTCCGGGACCGGACACCGCAGGAGGCGCATTCTCGATCATTGCCACACAGGCGGACCTGCTCGATACGACCGAGAACCGAGAGACGAGTCCTACCGGCGCTCCGACCATCGGATGGCCCCGGCGCCCGCCCTCCTTCATCCAGGATTTGCCGGCCGGTCATGTTCGCTGCCAGGTAGCGAGGCCGGTACTGCGGCGGTGCCGAGGGAGACGTAGCCGCGCTTGCCGTAGCGGTATCGGGCCGGTGCTGCTTGTACCGGTGATGACTGGTTCGACGTGTTGCGCTGCCTACAGGCCTCGCGGTCGAGGCTGGGCCGCCGGGCAAGGGCGTGTTGTGATCATGTCCGATCCCGCGCCTTTGTGATGCGTCAACGTGGCGTGCGAGTAAGGAAGTTGTGGTTTGTTCGTTGTCTTCTGTCTGTCGGCGGCCGGGTCTACGCTGGATGCATGTCTCCCGGTGAGTTGGTGCGGCCCGGCCCTGACGCCGGCACGACCGACCTTGTCTTCCGCGAGAAGGGCGGTTCGGACGGCCAGGCGGTGCTCATCGCACTTGCCGCTGTGGCGTGGGTGCCCATTCTGTTCGGCGGCGCCGGATGCATGATCTTCTGGTTGATGGTCGGCTTCGGCGCCGGCTCCGCCGAGGCGCTTTCCGTGGCCGGTCTGTCCGCGGCAGCCGCCTCCCTGATCACCTGTCCGTTCGTCGCGGCCAAGGAGCTGCGTCGTGTCCGCCGGGTTCGGTTTGCCCCGACGCAGGCCCCGGCCCGGTTCCGCTTCGTGCGCGCCCGTCGGCCCGGTCCATGGCTGCCGATCGCCGACCTGGCGCGAATACTTCTGCACGAGACCATCATCGAGACCGACGTGGGCGGCGACCCGCGGCCGGCCGGCGGAATGGTGTCGGTGGCGATTGTGATCGGCGATGACCACGTTGTGCACGTCTATTCCGGCCCGGAGTCCCCGGACGCGCGGCAAATGAAGCAAGACCTGGATGCCCTGCTATCGGGAGTCGGCGTCCCCGTTGTGTTGGAGACATCGCACGTGCGATTGCCCAAGCCTCCGGCGAGCCCTTCGCGCTCCGGATCGGCTCACGTTGCCGCGATCGTCACCAATGTGAACTCAGGCGGTGCAGGCCCCGGCAACGCGGGCGGGTCCACCGGCGGCGCGTGATCCTGTGACCGGCGTGTGTCCGGGGCCGGGGCTGGGCGGGGTCGGGAACGGATGGATTCGGACGCGTCCGAGCGGGGCGATTCCACCGGCGATGCCACTCCGGAACGACGGACGATGGTCGAGTTCCACCGTCGGGTCGCGCTCGTGGGGTCGGTGCTCCTGGCGGTCGTCGGTGCGGCGGCGTAGCGTGCGGGTTCGGTTTCCCGTGCCGGGTTCCGAGTTCCGGGCTCCGAGTTCCGGGGTTCCGGGTTCCGGTGTGGAGGACGTTCCCCGGGGGGTGGGTGCGATTTCCGTCGTTGATTCCGCGCGTGGTCTCCTGTTCGTCGACAACCACTCGCTGCACCTGGTCGCGGGGGAGAGGTTTGCCTGGGACTGGCCGTATTCCGGGAACACCACCGGTCTCGTCCAGGCCCGGGACGACGAGGTCCGCTTGAGCACCGGACTGGCGACGTGTGGGCGGATGCCGTTGACGGTGGAGGTCCACGACACGGACTCGGGCACACCAGCGGACGGTTGGGAGGACGTCGCGGAGTCCTCGCTGACCGTGCACACCGACGACTTCCACGTCGTGGAGATCTGCGATGTCCCCTCCGTGCGCCTACCCCTCGGCGCCGACGGGGCGGCCACCTTCCGGGTCCGGGTCCACGCCCACGGACGGGACCTGGAATACGACGGCAGCGCCGGCGACCCGGCAGGCGAGCGCTACCTCGTCCAACTGTGGCCCGCGGCCCACGCCCCGGACCGCGTCGTACGGCTGAGCGCCTTCGCCCGGCGCGCACTGGACGCCGCCATCGCCCACGCCCGCAACCCCCTGCCACCTCTCCCGCTCCCGCCCCCGATTCCGCCCGGCCCGCCCATGACCGAACCGCGCCCGATGTCCGCGCCCGCCTCGGGCAGCGGGCAACACCCCACAACCATCGGGGCCATGCGGCGGTCCGCGGACGACGACCGACGGATTCCTCCCGCCCGCTAGCCTGCGGTCCAAGAGCCCGGACGCCGAACCAAGCGCGTTGGCGGCCCAAAGGACCTCCCGGCCGACCTGCCCCCTGCCCACCGAATGCGGAAACGGCATCCTCGTGTGGCTCGACTCCGGCTGACCCACCGGCCGGCCGGAGGCTGCCTCCGCCCCAACCGACGTGGTAGGACCCCGAGCAACCGCCGCCGTACATGCAGCCGAGGCGGGCCGCCGGTGTCCGATGCGTCGTGGCGTTCGCTGTGGTGCGGTAGGCCCACCGGTGTCCCGGCGTGCGGGGGATGCACTGCCGTCGAGTGGGCCGGGGCGGGCCGGTAGACTCGACTGCCGTGGCGGACACCCAGTACGAAGACCTACTGCGACTGGTGCTCACCTCCGGGACGGCCAAAGCCGACCGGACGGGCACCGGGACGCGAAGTGTCTTCGGGCACCAACTGCGCTACGACCTCTCGCGGGGGTTCCCGCTGGTCACCACCAAAAAGGTGCATCTCAGGTCCATCGTGTACGAACTCCTGTGGTTCCTGCGCGGCGACTCCAACGTCGGCTGGCTGCGTGAGCACGGCGTCACCATCTGGGACGAATGGGCCGATGCGAACGGCGACCTCGGCCCGGTGTACGGCGCACAGTGGCGCTCCTGGCCCACCCCGGACGGCAGGCACATCGACCAGATCGGCGATGTTCTCGACACTCTGCGCCGCGACCCCGACTCCCGCCGGATGATCGTCTCCGCCTGGAACGTGGCCGAGCTGACCAATATGGCACTCGCGCCGTGTCACGCCTTCTTCCAGTTCCACGTCGCCGACGGCAAGCTCTCCTGCCAGCTGTACCAGCGCAGCGCGGACCTGTTCCTCGGCGTTCCTTTCAACATCGCCGGCTATGCCCTGCTCACGCACATGGTGGCGCAGCAGGTCGACCTCGAGGCGGGCGACTTCATCTGGACCGGCGGCGACTGCCACATCTACGACAATCACGTCGAGCAGGTGACCGAGCAGCTCTCCCGCACCCCGTTCGAGTTTCCCGAGTTGCGCCTGCGCCGAGCCGACTCGCTCTTCGACTACGCCTACGCCGATGTGGAGATGCTCGACTACCGGCACCACCAGGCCATCAAAGCCCCGGTCGCGGTGTGAACGTCGGGCTCATCTGGGCGCAGACTCTCGACGGCGTCATCGGCGCGGACAACGCGATTCCGTGGCGACTGCCCGAGGACCTGGCCCATTTCAAGGCGACCACCCTGGGCCATCCAGTGGTGATGGGGCGCAAGACGTGGGACTCGCTGCCTTCGCGATTTCGGCCGCTGCCCGGCAGACGCAACATCGTGGTGACTCGCAATCCGCGATGGGTGGCCGAGGGCGCGGAACGCGCCGGGTCCGTCACCGACGCTCTGGCACTCGCTGCCGAGCCGTCGGAACCGGGCGTCCCCGGTGCCGCATGGGTGATCGGTGGCGGGGAGATTTATGGTGCCACCCTGGAATACGCCACGATGCTTTCGGTGACCGAAGTCGAATCCACGGTGGACGGCGACACCTACGCCCCGACACCGGACTCGACGTGGAAAGTCGCCGAGGACAAGGGCTGGCAGTTCTCGACGTCCGGGCTGCGCTACCGCATCCGCAGATATGCCCGGTGACCGTCGACTCACCACCGTGACCCGGGCCGATCCTCCGTTGTCCGCCGGCTCGTCTGGCCGAGACGGGTCGAGGAAACGAAGGGGCACCAGGTGCGGCCCCGTCTTCGCGCGTGAACTCCACGCCGAACGCCGGATCCAAGCTCCCCCCGACGGACGCCACCCAAGGCGCCTCGACCCACAGCGTGGTCCGCAGGAACTGATTCCCTGACACCCGGGGCGGGGGCCGACCGCCACCGCGCCCCGGGGCAGGGAGCGGCCTTGTTGTCGCCGGGCGGGCGTTGCCATCGCTCGACCGCTCCGGTGTGCACCGCGCACAAGGCCGACATCCAGGACGACTACACCTGGGCGCTGCGCGAATCGCCCTCGTCCTCGACCATTCCGAGGCTGACATCCACGACGCGCGCACACGGTCCGCCCGGATCGCGGCCGGGACCCCCGCCCTTCAGGCCTCGCCCTGCCGACCACGACGGGCGCGGGTCAGGTACGGCGCACCTCACTGGTCGGAATAGCTGACATCACCAACGCTCCAGGCGCTGATGTCCTCGATCGCGACGCGATACATTCCGCCCGTCTCGGGGATCCCGAGGCTGCCCTGCAGGACCCGGGCAAGATGGAAGTGCAGGTGCGTGGGCGCGGTGCCGCGATCGGGTCGGCCCGGTGTCCGGTCCACCGCGAAGACATCGGAGAACGGACCGAGGTGGTCCGAGTTCCTCAGGACCTCCGACACACGCTCCCGCCACACGGCTTCCGGGGCCAAACGGCCGGTGATGACGGCTCCGCCGACCACCACGGTCAACGACATCTGATTGCTTTGCCCGGACTCCACCATGGCGGAGACGTTCACGAGCAGTTCGTCAGGGTTCGACATGGAAGCCGATTCTATTCGGCACCCCGTCCAGGCGCACCGGTGGGACGCAGAATATCCACCGAGAGCAGCGAATACTCCCAGACCGGGATGGTTCATCGGATCGCTCGTGACGGTGGGAGCTGTGGGCGCGTCGGATGTGGAGACCCCTCCGATTCGGTTTCGGTGCGTGGTGGCAGAGCCGGCCAAAGTCCGCACATTGACCGGCCAGGAGGGCAGCGCGCTTGCCGCAAAGGCTGCTCGTCGGGGTCGTGACGACCGTGGAGGTTGCGGTACGACCGGATGGGCAACGCCGCGCGGTGGACCGCGGACCGCGCCGCCGCCCCGCGCGGACACCGGACCTTCGCACCCTCGACACCGACCCGGACGCTTCCAGGCGGCGTGGTGGCGGTTGGTGTGAGGGGGCGCGGGCCGGGTCTTTCTTCCCCGAGGACCCGGCGCCGCGCCCGAGGGGTTTCTGCCCGGCGTCGGAGGGTTCATGGGTCACCCGTTGTGGTGAACTCCGGTCGCGCCGGTCGCGTTCTCGCCGTACGAAACGGTGATCGGTGGGCGTCACCGGTGTCGCCCCGTGCCCCGTGCCCCGTGTGCTCGGTGGGTCGCTCGATGCGGTGGGTCGTTGTTGGGGGGCGTCGGGTGCGTGGCCGGGTACCGTGCCGGACGGTGGACCGGGCATCGCGGCCGTTCGCGGGCCGCGCGGCGCAGGGTCCGCGGGGTTGCAGGGTGTCCGGCGAGTACGGGCGGGTCGGAGGGCGGGCCGGGGGTGGACGGCCGCTCCGTAATCTTTGCCGATTCGTGCGTTGTTCATTGCGTGGGTAAAGAGCACCTCGGGTGAACGGCGTCACTTCCCTGTGCGGGCACGGGATTCGCGTTCTCGGCGAGGCGGGTTTCACCGCGTGAGTGTTCATAAATGTTCAACAAGTGGCCGAAAAGAGGCACGAATCCGAGTCGTCGTTCACCGTTTCGGACCAGCGCCATTCAAGGGGGAGCGTCGTTACCCGGGCGTGACTCTCCGAGCCTCCGCGTCCGCCGCAGCTTCTCCCGTGCTCGCCCAACGTGCCTTCCCGATGGGGGATTGGGTGCTCACCCCTCGCGCGGCGACGCTCCGTAAACGGTCTCCGCACGCGTACATCGAGCGTGCGGGACATCGCGTCGCACTGCGTCATTGTTCCGCGGACATCGAGCAGTTCGCCCTGACGATGGTGCTGATCGCGGCGGAGTACTCGCGCCGTCTCGACGACGTCCTGGACGATCATCGTTCGTGAATTCCCGGACCGGCCACCCGCCGACCCCATCGAAACGTGTATTCGGCGTCCAAACTCGCCTCTCGGCGCCCGATCCCTCGAATGAGTCAGGACCGTGTACGAAGGTTATGGATACGACCCGTATCCCCCGCCCGGCATGCAATTCCCCCCGGGGGCCGCGTCGTCGCCCGGCGTGGTGGAGTGGGCGACATCGACATCGACATCGGCCGCGGCCGTGCCGCCCGACGGGCTCTCCCCGTCGTTCGCGGTGGTGGGGGACCCGCGGTTCGAGGCGGATCTCGCCCGGCTGCTGGGGAGTGCGGTCGAGGAGGTTCCCGTCACCGTCGAGCTCCCGGTCCCGGTCCCGGTTCGGGGGCCGGGCGGTCATCGTCGGCGGCCTCCCACGCCTGTCCGTCCGGTCACGGGCGGGCGGCGGCTGGACCGGCTCAGCCGCCTCATGGTGGTGGTCAGCGTCGTGGTGGTCGCCGCGATCGGTGTGCTAGGCGCGGTGATCACCCTCGCGCCGCTGGGGCACACCGCCGGCGCGACCTCGGGCCCGGCCCGGTGGTGGCCCGTCCTGGTCCAGGGGCCGTGGGTGGTGGCCTCGCTGTCGATCCTGCGCTCCAGTCTCCACCGCCGTCGGGCGCTGCACTCGTGGATCGTGGTCACCGCCTTCGCCGGCCTGTCCATGGCGCTCTCCCTCACCCACGCCCCGATGACCGTCCAGGGCGTCGTCGTCGCCGTCCTGCCCGCGGTCGCGACCACGGCCTGCCTGCACCAGCTCGTACGCCAGATCACCCTCACCCGACCACCCCGACGATCCATTCCCGGACCACGCCGCGAACCTTCCTCCTGAACCGCGCACTTCCGTGTGCCGCACGGCACCACGTTCGAACGCCGGTATTCGGGGCGGCAGTTGCCGCGGGTCGTCGGCGCTGAAAAGGTTTCTCGAGAGGTATTGGGGCGGGCTGATCGTCATCCCCGTCTTCATCGTGTTGCACGCCGCCCTCGGCTTCCACGCGTGGCTGTTGCGCGACGTCGCATCGGGGATCGTCCCGGTGGGGTTCGTTGTGTGGTGGGACCGCCGCCACAGGAAGCAACAGAGGCATCGATAGAGCCCGAACGAGGTTTGGCCCGCCGCAGAACCGGCGGGCCATACCCGCACTCGGCAACCACGTCACCGACTCGACCGGCACCCGCGCCGTCCCGCCCGCTTGCACCCATGCACCCGGATTCGGTGGGGAGCCACGCATCCGGCCGGGGCGAGCGGAATTCTCCGGTCGGAGTCGCCGCACGCTCGGCCGAGCGTGACCTTGGGCCCGAACCGCACTGATGCCTGAAGTCATGTCCATCGCATGTCGAGCGCGGTGAGCGCGTCGAGTAGCTCGGGCGCGTATGCGGCGCGTCGTTGTCGTGCGTCGGCGAGGGCGACCCCGAGCTTTATCCGGTGGGTCCGGCAGTCGTGTTCGATGGTTTCGACATGTTTGCGGGAGACGGTGAGGTGGCCTTCGCGGCGCGGATACGCCGACGCGGCGGCGAAGGTGAATGTCCACGGGTCCGCCCTCGCCGGCGACGCCAACGCAGCGGGCTGCTCCGTCTGTTCGGTGACACGGACGCCGACCCCGGCCGGCGCCGCCCGCTGCGCCGGTGTCAGGTTCGCCGAACTGCCTTGTTGTCGTTGGATCCAGGCTCCGACGTCCTCGCCGCCGACGGTGTGTCCGGGAACCAGGTCCTCCACGCTGCTGCCTGCTTCGACGTGGGCGACCGGGCCTTGCCGAAAATTGGTTATGCGCATAACGTTATCCGCATAACCAATCGAGGGGGATCCCATGGACTTCGCGTACGCAGATGAACTCAACCAGGCGGTCCGTCTCCTGAGCCTGCGTCACCGGACCAGAGCCGCGGCGTTGTTGGCGCCGCTCGGGCTGCATCCCGGGCAGGAGGTACTGCTCCTCGAACTCGCCCGGACCGGGCCGATGATCCAGGCCCGGATCGGCCGGGCGCTCGGGTGCGAGCCGCCGAGCGTCACCGGCATGACCCGTAAGCTCGAAGCCGCCGGTCACATCCGCCGCACCACCGACGCGTCCGACAAGCGCGCAAGCCTGGTCGAACTCACCGACGCCGGCCGGGCATTGGCCGAGCAGATCAAGCAGGTCTGGGTCGCCCTGGCGGGGGAGACCGTGGTCGGCCTGCCCGCCGGCACGGCCACCGAACTGCCCGGCCTTCTCGACACGCTGACCCGCAACGTCGACACCAGGCGCTCCGCGGACCCGGTCGTTGCGGTCGGACTCGCCGGGAAATACGAACCGAGCGGTCTGGCGTGGGTCCGCGACCACGTCGACCAGGTCCACCGCACCGGCACAACCGACGGCGTCACGATCAAGGGCCTGCCCACGGTGCTGATGACCTACCGGGGCGCCAAGACCGGCAAACTCCGCAAGACCCCGGTCATGCGCGTCGAACACGAGGGCCGCTACGCGGCCGTCGCGTCCAACGGCGGCACGGCGACCAATCCGCAGTGGTTCGCCGGCGTACTCGCCGAGCCCGTCGTCGCGATCCAGGACGGGCGGACCACCCACACGTACCGCGCGCGCGAGGTCTCCGGCGACGAGAAGGCCCAGTGGTGGGCCCGCGCCGTCGACGCGTACCCCGACTACGCCGAATACCAGCGCCACACCGATCGCCGGATCCCCGTCATCGTCCTCGAACCGCTCGTCGAGGACGGCCGGGCGGATTGACCCGATCGTGATCCGGACTCGGAACGGGCCCTTGCGGCGGACTTCGTACCGGTTCAGGCCACATTCGTTCTCGGCGGCCTGGAAGCACCTCGATGGTCCGTCGGGCGCCGTCCACCCGCACCGGTTCGGAGACGACGGCGTCCGCCCGCCGGGGCGAAGGCGAGGTGGTAGGCGATCTCGTCGGCCGGGCCGGACGGATCCGGGACTGGCGCCCGGGGCGAACCGCCGACCCGGGCCCGCACGACACCGGTCCTGCACCTGCCTCGGAGCGGCGATCGAGGACGACACCCGGGTGTTTCAGAAGGCGTAGCACTTCACGGTGTTCCCCTGGCGCGGGGCCTTGCGTAGGTCGCAGACTTCCCCGGATGCTTCCGAACGCTATGGCGGCGGACGTGTGCCGCGACATCGACCACGGGTCGAAGTTCCGTCTCCAACGCGCGGTGCAGCGACGCCGGGCCGTGGTACCAGCGCGATAGGCAACCCACGCCTGGCGAGGTCTTCGGGCCGGACGGACCCGGACGGGCCACCCTGCCCCCACGGCTCGGCCGGCGCCGCGCAACGAAGAGGGCGCGCCTCGGTGGAGGTGGACCCGGACTTCGCTCGGTTCGAGTCCCCCGGCAGGCACACGACGAAGCACCACCGGAACCGGGCGGGACCTGGCTGGTGGCGGTCGCTCTCCGGTAGGCGCGCAGGCTCGACGCGGCCGGTTGTCTTGCCGGGCCGGGTCTGGACGAGGCCCCGCGGATCGAGGCCGACAGGCCGCGTCGGTCGGGGCGTTGCAGTCTCCGCTCGTGGTCGGGGACGACCGGGCGCGGGCGGCCGGCCTACGCGAACTCGCGTCCAGTCGGCTGGAAATCGGTCGAGAACTACGTAGCGCCCTCGTCGGCCGAACCCGGGCGCGCCGCGCCGCCGACGACCGCGTCCCACGCCGCCATCGCGCACGCGGCGAGCCGTTCCAGGTCCGCGCGGGACGCGCCGTCGCGGGCCTGCACGGACATGCCCTGGATCACCGCGGAGTAGAAGGAGGCCACGGCGGCGGCGTCGACGCCGGGTGGGACGTCACCGTCGCGCACGCCCTGGCACAGCCTCCGCGTCAGGTCGTCGATGCCCTCCCTGCGCACGTCCGCCACGTGCGCGCGGACCGCCGCGTTCGCCTCGGAGCAGTTCGTCGCGGACAGCACGATCATGCAGCCGCGCGGCTTGGCCTCCTCGGTGTACGCCCGCGCGTTGGTGGCCAGCATCGCGGCGACGGCGGCACGCGCGGTCGGCTCCTCGACCAGGGCCCGCGTCACCCTCCGGCCCTCGGTGGCGCCGTACAGCCGCAGCGACTCGCGGAACAGTTCCTCCTTGGAACCGAACGCCGCGTACAGGCTGGGCGAGCCGATTCCCATGGCCGACGTCAGGTCGGTCATCGACGTCGCCTCGTAGCCCAGGTCCCAGAACACCCGCATCGCCCGTTCCAGGGCCGCGTCCCGGTCGAATCCCCTGGGTCGTCCGCGTCCGGCCATGCCGGGCCACCACCCTTCGCCCATCCATTTCTGTGTCGTTCGTTCAATATATGCCTTGACCTGCCCGGACGGCCCTGTGATTATTTCTGTGCCGATCGACATAGAAATCGGCGGGCGCGGAAGAACATTCACACGAAACCGGGGGATGGGCATGCACGAGCCGACGAACGCGACGAATGCGACGGGTACTACAGGCACCACGGGCAACAGGGCCGCGCTGATCACGGGGGGCAGCAGGGGAATCGGCGCGGCGATCGCCCGACGCCTGGCGCACGACGGCGTGGACGTGGCGTTCACCTACGTGAGCGCGACCGGCAAGGAGAAGGCCCGGGAGGTGGTGGCCGCCGTCGAGGCGACCGGCCGGCGAGCCCTGGCGATCCGGGCCGACGTGGCGGACGCCGACGCGGTGACCGAGGCCGTGGACCGGGCGCACACCGAGTTCGGGCGGCTGGACATCCTGGTCAACAACGCGGGCGTCTTCCCGAACGGCCCGATCGAGCAGGTCGCCCTGGACGAGCTGGACCGCACGTTGGCCATCCACGTACGCGCCGCGTTCCTCGCCTCCCAGGCCGCGATCCGACACCTGCCCGAGGGCGGCCGGATCATCTCCATCGGCAGTTGCCTCGCGGACCGGGTGCCCTTCCCGGGCATCGCGCTGTACGCGATGAGCAAGGCCGCGCTGGGCGGCCTGACCCGGGGCCTGGCCCGCGAGCTGGGGCCGCGCGGGATCACCGCGAACGTGGTGCACCCGGGCTCGACCGCCACCGACATGAACCCGGCGGTCGGCCCCGACGCCGACGCGCAACGCCAACTCAGCGCGCTGGGACGGTTCCTGGATCCGGACGAGGTGGCCGCGACCGTCGCGTTCCTGGCCGGCCCCGGCGCCGGCGGCATCACCGGCAGCGCGCTGACCGTCGACGCGGGCTCCAACGCCTGACCCGGCCCGCCGCCGCGGGGCGCCCGGAGCGTGCCCCGGACGACCCGCGTGACCGGTGCGGCTCGCGTGGCCCGCCCACAGGGGCCGCTGCCGTCGGACGAGCGGAAGCCGCCTGGCCACGGGGACTTGCTGTGACCCGGCGCCTCGACGATGCGTCCGTCGCGGATGTGCATCGGATTGACGCCCGCCACCCACCCGGACTCCGCGTTCGCGTCGCCGAACACCTCGCTCACCTCGCGCCCGCCGAAGTACGGCGTCGACCGCGACGACTCCGTCACCGTCGCCGTGAGCACACCCCTCCCGGACGTCAGGCGGGCCAGGAACGCAGGAGGGCGGCGACGGACTGGGCACCGCAGTCTTCACGGCGGAGTTCGTCGACGAGCCGGGTGACCCCCTCGGGTCCGGGTTTGACCGGCCGGCCGGACGCCTGGAGGTAGGCGACTGCGACGGCGACCGTCATGTTCGAGCGCTCGAGCCGGTTCAGCCGGCCCAGGGTGTGCGCGAGGGCGGCGGCGCGGGCGTGGACGCCGTCGTAGACGTCCCGGTCGAACAGGACCGCCTTGTGACGCTCGACCGCGGCCGGCGGCACCCCACCGGTCCCTCCACGGCCGCCGTTTCTAGTTGCCGGTCGTGCCGTCGAGCATCTCGCGCAGGATGTCCAGGTGGCCGTTGTGGCGGGCCGTCTCCTCGGTGAGGTGGAGGAGGATCCAGCGCAGGTCGACGCGGAGACCGTCGCGGACGGCTCCCTTCGCCCTGGTGTCCAGGCTGTTCCCGGCGACCAGTTCGCGGTGGCGGGCGCTCTGTTCGGCGTATTCGTCGAGCAACTGCGTGAGCGGGAAGTCGACGGCGATACGCATCTCGCGGTCGGGGTCCTCGTCGGTCCAGGGGCCCCGGTCCTCCTCGCCGAGGAAGACCACTCGGAACCAGTAGTACTCGACCCAGCGGAGGTGGTTGATCAATCCGCTCACGGTCATCAGCGGTGAGCCCGGCAGGAGCGCCTTGCGGGCGTTCTCCGCGGAGACGCCATCGCACTTGGCGCGGGCGGTGGCACGTGCGTAGTCGAGAAACGTGGTGAGCTGCGTGCGCTCGTCCCACGCGGGCGGCGTGTCGTCGATTCTGGTCATCATGCGAAGCGTCCCCGATCACCGCGAGCGATGTCGAGGCATTTAACGGCGGGCCCGACCTGATCCGGGCGGCTTCATGTCCGGCGGGTCGCCACGGCGATTCAGCGCCGGTGAGTCGCCGGCATGATCCGCCGGACAGGCCCAACACCCGGTGGGGAGGGTTGTTCGGTCACGCCGTTCGGGGATCGTGTGTGGGGTGTCTCGTCGCCGCAGGCACCCGTGGATCTTTCGGGAACCGTGGCCCTCGTCGCCCGGGACGCCCCGGCTCGAAAGCCCGCACCGCGCCGGATCACTTGCGTCCGGTCGGGGTCGCGCGTTGCCACTTCGGTCGGGCGACGGTGACACCAGCGGGGCGACGAGGCACCCCGGGCCCCTGCGTCGGATGGGGAGGGTGATGCGAGACTGGCGGATATGGATATCCGTCGCAGGAACAACATCACCGTCACCGGCCGTGCGAACGGGCCGGTGCTGTTGCCGGCGCACGGGTTCGGCTGTGATCAGAACATGTGGCGCCTGGTACTCCCCGCTCTGGCCGAGGAGTTCCGGGTGGTTCTCTTCGACTACGTGGGCTCGGGACGAACCGACCCGTCGGCCTGGGACGAGCGGCGCTACAGCTCGCTGGAGGGCTACGCGCTGGATGTGCTGGAGATCTGTGACGAGTTGGACCTCCACGATGTGACCTTTGTGGGGCATTCGGTCAGCGCGATGGTCGGGGTGCTCGCGGCGGCGAAGGCACCACAGCGGTTTTCCCGTCTGGTGATGGTCGCCCCCTCGCCTCGTTACATCGACGAGGACGGGTACCGGGGCGGCTTCAGCGCCGACGACATCGATGAGCTGCTGGAGTCGCTGGAATCGAACTACCTGGGCTGGTCGGCGGCGATGGCCCCGGTGATCATGGGGAACGCGGACCGCCCGGAACTCGGCGAGGAGCTGACGGCGTCGTTCTGCGCGACCGATCCGGACATGGCCCGGGTCTTCGCCCGCACGACGTTCCTGTCCGACAGCCGCGCCGATCTCGAGACGGTTTCCCTGCCGACACTGGTGCTGGAATGCAAGCAGGACGTGATCGCTCCCCGGGAGGTCGGCGCCTACGTCCACGCCGCGATCCCCGGCAGCCGTCTGGTGACGCTGGAGGCCACCGGGCACTGCCCGCAGCTGAGCGCACCACAGGCCACCGCGGAGTCGATCATCGACTTCGTCGGGGCGAGCCGGTGATGTGCCGCACAGACCAGGCGTCCGAGCCGGGCGGGGAGCAGGACGCACACGCCACGGACGCGGTGTTCACCTCGCTGTTGGAGGACAGTGCGGAGGAGCTGTACGAGCAGGCACCGTGCGGATATCTGTCGACGCTGATGGACGGCACCATCGCGAAGATCAACACCACGCTGCTGGAGTGGCTGGACCTGGAACGCTCCCAGGTCGTGGGCCGCATGCGGTTCGCCGACCTGCTCACCGTGGGCGGCAAGCTCTACCACGAGACGCACTTCGCGCCGATGTTGCAGATGCAGGGCGAGGTCGGCGGAATCGCCCTGGACATCAAGGGCGCCGGCAAACAGCGCATGCCGGTGCTGGTCACCTCGAAGGTGAAGGTGAGCGAGGACGGCGAACCGCTGCTGATCCGTACCACCGTCTTCGACGCCCGTGACCGCCGCGCCTACGAGGCCGAGCTGCTGCGCGGACGCAAGGCGGCCGAAGAAGCCCGCCGGCAGGCGGAGGCCGACCGCGCACGGCTCCAGGAAGCCCTCGCCGTCCTCCAACAGAACCTGCTGCCCGCCGCGCTGCCCGCGATTCCGGGCCTGGAGGCAGGCTCCCACTACCACACGGCGTCCCCGGACCTGCTCGGCGGAGACTTCTACGACCTGTTCCCGCTGGGCGCCGACCGGTGGGCGTTCTTCCTCGGCGACGTGTGCGGCAAAGGCCCCCAGGCCGCCGCGGTCACCTCGCTCACCCGCTACACCCTGCGCGCCGCAGCCCTGCACGACCCCGATCCCGTCACCGTGCTGACCACCTTGAACACGGTGCTGCACGAGCGGTACACCAGCGGCGACACCCGCTACTGCACCACCATATTCGGCGTGCTGGACCCCGGCGGCGACCACGTCGGCGTGCACTTGGCCTCCGGCGGCCACCCCCCGGCACTGATCCAGCGCGCGGACGGCACCGCGGACTATCTCCCCACCCCCGGTGGGATGCTCGTCGGCGTCCTGCCCCAGGTCCAGTTCACCGCCGCCCACACCCGGCTGTTCCCCGGCGACACCCTGCTCCTCTACACCGACGGCCTGACCGAGGCCCGCATCGGACCCGAGCGCGAGCTCTACGGCGAGGACGCCCTGCGCGCCTTCACCGCCGCCCAACCGCCGGCAGGCCCGCGCGCCCTGATCGGCGCCCTGACCGCTCTCCTGGCCGGCTTCGGCGACGGACTCGACGACGACACCGCCCTGCTCGCCCTCGGCGTGCCCGCCCCCCGCAGGTGAAGACCCGAGATGAGCCCGCTGACGATCACCTCCCGCGACGCCGCCACCGGTCCCGTTCTGGAGATCACCGGTGACCTCGACCACGCGACGGCACCCCGACTCCGCCTGGCCGTGGACGGCCTCACCCTGGCCGCCGGGCAACTCCTGGTCCTGGATCTCGCCGGTCTTCGATTCTGCGACTCCAGCGGCATCACCGCCCTGCTGGCCGCCCGGAACCTGGCCATCGAACAGGACGGCGGCCTAGCCCTGGCGGCGGTGCCCGACAATACCGCCCGCATCCTGCGCATCGTCGGCCTGGACCGGGTGTTCACCATCCACCCGCACGCCCCGGCCGCCACCGCCTCGCGCTCCACCCCGTGCTGATCCCCCGAGGGGAACCAGCCGAGGACGCCGAACGGGAACCGTGGCCGTCAACGACGTCAAGACCCTCTACACCCGGCGCTCGAAGCTCGTCCAGGACGACGGATCACGCCGAGGGAACGCGCCGAACACCTCCGCAACCACCGGTGATCCGCACTTCGGCCGGTATGTCCCGGGCGGCTCGTGTGCGGCGGGGCAACGCGACGGCACCGTTCACGACGGTGCCGTCGCTCGTGTGGGGCGTTGAATCAGCGCGAGGTCCTTCGGCGGGCGTAGACGAGGGATCCGAAGCCGATGACGACGGAACCGGCCGCGGCGCCGGCCAGGATCAGCGCGGACTGCGATCCGCTCCCGCCGGTCCTGGCGAGTTCGGAGTTCACTCGTGCCCGGGCCTGTTCCGGCGACACGGACTCGGACTCGGGCACCGGTGCCGCGGCGGGCTCCGACGGGGTCAGCGAAGCCGGTTCCGTTCGAGGCTTCGACGATGCCGCGCCGGAAGCCCCGGCCGCGGGCCGGGTATGCGCGTCGTGTCCGCCGCCGGCTGCCGGGGTGGTGGGGGTGGACTTGTCGGCGGGTGCGGGGACGGAGCTGCCACTGCCGTCGAAGACCACGTCCGAGCAGGAGTAGAACGCCTCACCGCTGTCGGAGCGTTGCCAGATGATGTAGATCAGGTGACGGCCGGACCTCGCCGGCAAACGGCCCTTGACCACGTAGGCGCCGTTCTCGAGCGAGGGGTCGGTCGCCGTGGCGAACGGGGCCGACTCCAGGTCGGACCAGCGGAGGGGCTTGGTGACGTCGAAGCCGTTCTTGGTGATGTAGTACTCGAACGTGCCCTTGTGGGGGGCGGTGGCCTTGTAGCGGAACGTGTACGACCCCCCGGAGGGCAGGTTGGCCGTCGGCCAGTCGGTGCGCGGGAGATCGAGACCGGCGTACTGGGGGTTGTTCGCGCTGCACAACTTGCCGTCGGGGATGATCTGCCGATGCCTGCCCGCAGCGTCGGCGATGTTGACCGCGTTCGGGTCGTAGAACGGGGCGGGGTTGTTGCCCACCGCGGCCTTGGCGGCACGGCACGCCGGGAGTCGGAAGTTCTCCGGGTTCTCGCCCCCCTGGGTCGAACACAACTGGATACGGCTCGGAGGATTCAGCGACGTGCCGTGCGCGAACGCCGTTCCCGTGCCTATTCCGGAGAGAACGAGCGCGAGTGTGAACGGAAACGCTGCCAGAATTTGCACCGGATGCTTTTTCACCGGCGGTAGTCCTTTCGTCGTGTGGGGAAGGGCCGCTGCGTGGGAACCTAACGTCGGCAGGGGAGTCGAAGAAAGGATTCCGGAGAACTCGATCCGATCCCGAGCAGCGTTTATGTGGCAGATGAGTCGTACTTAAGGAATGCGCGGTCGTGTGCGTGCCGGGCATGCCGGCGGGGTGCCGGCCGCCCTCGGTGTCATGCGTTTCGCCGTTCGCGATGCACGGCCGTTCGCGATGCACGCCCGATCCGCCCGATCACGGACGTTGTCGACGGATGCGTCGGGATTTCACGGACGGCGATGCTTTTTGTTTCGATTCCCGTGGCGGGGTGCGCGCGGCTCGCCGTACCGGCGTCCCGGGTGGCGGAATTCCCGCATGCGTCGTGAGTCGTGGGACGCGCCGCGAGAGCGCGGTGGATGTGCCCGGGCCGGGCCGGCGGCTCGGCCGGGTCAGGTCGGTGCCTGGAGCTTCACCCCCACACCGCGCACCGTGTGCACGTAGCGTGGTTGCCGGGCCGTTTCGCCGAGCTTGCGCCGCAGCCAGGACAGATGCACGTCGATGGTCTGGTCGTCGCCCTGGGCGTGACCCCATACCTGCGCGAGGATGTCACGGCGGGTCACCACCGTCCCGGCCTGGGACGCGAGGCATGCCAACAGGTCGAATTCGCGCCGGGTCAGGTCCACCGTCCTGCCGTCGAACTCCACGTCACGGCGCAGGACATCGACGCGCAACGCACCGCAGACGAATACGCCGCCGGTGTCGCGGCGGTTGTCGTAGCGTCTCATCACCGCCGACATCCGTGCCCGGAGGTGTTCTCCCGAGAACGGTTTCGTCACATAGTCGTCGGCGCCGGCGTCGAGCAATCGGATGATTTCTGCCTCGTCGTCACGACCGGTCGCGACGATGACCGGGACGTCGGATATGCCGCGCAACATCTTGAGTGCCTCACCACCGTCGAGATCGGGCAATCCGAGGTCGAGAATGACCACGTCGAAGGGGTGCCGGGCGATTTCGCGCAGGGCATCCAGGGCGGTTCCCACACTGCGAACTCCGTGAGCTTCCTGCGTGATGAATCGAATCAGAGCGGAACGTACAAAATGATCGTCTTCAACCAAGAGCACCTGAGCCATGAAACGAGACCATAGTGCCTCGGCGTCCCGGTGGAGATCGGGAATCGAAACCCTGGGGAAATCAAAGTCGGAAAGGCGGCGGAATGAAATCGAAATACGCGGCCGGCCGCTGCCGCGGGCCCGGAGTGTTCGCCGGAGCGACCTGTGAGCTCGGGCGGTCCGGGGCAGCCGGCGCGCTCGGTGCGGGAACGCCCGTGAGGGCGACGATCAACACGCTCGTGGTCGTCAGCGAGAGGCCGGTGGCCGTGCGACGAAGGGTCATGGCGGTTCCTTGAACGAAGGAGCGAAGGGGATGTGTCGGTGCGTGCCGGCCTCGGTCACGTGGCGGGGGAGTACCCGGCCACGCGGGAGTTGCTCGGTCGCATGGTGGTACGCGGTGCCGTGATCGCTACGCGTCGAAGACTTCGGCGTGAACCTGCCCACGTGGCACACCGGCGCGGCGCAGGATTCGCAGGGTCGCACGCGCCATGTCCGGCGAGCCGCAGAGGTATACGTCGTGCTCGCCGATGTCGGGTACGAGTCGACGCAGTCCCGCGGACGTGAAGGGGCTGTCGGGCCCGCGCGAGGAGCCCAGCAGATAGTGGACCCGGCACGAGCGGCGCCACGCGATCTCTTCCAGTTCCTCCCGAAGCGCGAGTTGCGTCGAGTTGTTCGCTCGGTAGAGCAATGTGATGTCGCCCGGTTCGCCGGGCAGCGTTTCGAACAGGGCGCGCATCGGGGTGATTCCGATGCCTCCCGCGATCAGCAGCACTTTGCGCCGGGTGCGGCGTCGGGCGGTCATCGCGCCGAAGGGACCCGTGGCGAGCACCCGCGTGCCCGGACGCAGGCGTTTGACGCGTCGGGTGTGATCCCCGACGACCTTGACCGTGATGCGCAGGGTGTCGTCGCGCACGGGCGCCGAGACCGAGAAGGGCAGCGACGTCCACCACAGTCGACGGGTCAGGAATCGCCAACGAAAGAACTGACCCGAGGCCGCGTCCAGGGACGCGAGCCCGCGACCGGTCATGAGCACCGAAACGACGTCGGGGGTCTCGTCGTAGACCTGCACGACGCGAATGTCGTGTCGGCGCAGCGCACAAAGCGGGACGACGACCCGGTACCACAGCAGCAGTACCGCGACCTGGACATGGAGGAAGGTCCACAACCACGCGAGGACCGGGGCTCCGGCCAGGTCGGGGCCCGCGGGCTGATGGAAGAAGGCGATCGCCGTCCCGACGTAGGTGAGCAGATGGACCCGAAGCCAGGTCTCGTGGCGCACGCGAGTGCGCACCGCGCGTGCGGAGAACACCGCAACCGCGACCAGGAGCGCGCAGCCGAACGTGGCGGCGGCCAGCGCGGGGTAGCCGAGGACGTCGAGCAGCCCGTCGACGGGCCCCATGTGGTGGTACGCACTGTGGGCCCACCAGGCGAGTCCGGCGTGGGCGAGCGTCAACAGGATGACCGTGCGCCCGCCGCGCGCGTGCCAACGCGCCAGTGTGTCCGCGCCGATGCCGTGTTCGACCGCCGGTACGCGCGTCATCAAGAGCAGCATCGCCAACATGCCCAGACCCGCGAGCAGCCCGGTCAGGTGCGCCGCCGTCGCCAGGAGGGTGGCGAGGCGCGTGCTGGGTCGGATCTGTGAGGTCCAAACGCCGAAGGTCGTTCCGCCGACGAACAACAGGGCGAACAGCAGGACGTGGGGGGATATTCGCGGTGGGGCCACGGTGCGGTGCGCTCCCACTCCCGTCCGCTGCCCCTCACCCACGGGCATGGGGTGGTCTTCGGTGCGGACCGGCATTCGTGGATGTGCCGGAGACGTCGCCGACTTCGGGGAACGGGTGGAGGGACGGGGGTGCTGTGCGGCGGTGTGCGGCATAGGCGGGAAATTAGCTGTGAACCGAAGGCTTGTCAGGACGAAGAGCCCTACCGTGACGGCAATTAAGGTCAACTTATGATTTCCTTGACGTCGGTTTGAGAGACTCGTTTCGGTGTGCTGCCGAAGACAATGTCCGGGTCGGTGAGGGAGTGCTTGCCTCGCGCGACCGTCCAGCCGTTTCGTCGTCGACGTACGGGCGAGTCGGGGGTTGTGCGGACGGTGTCCGTCGAGAGGCGGATCCCTCGGCGGCCTGCCTTCGAACCAGGCTCCGCAGATTGCCTCGACGCTCCCAACACGCAGCGAGGAAAGGGGGTTTCGCCTCCCTGGTCGCCGGTGCGCGGATCTGTACGACCGCGTCGGATGGATCCCGGTCATGGACGTTCGCCACCCGTTCGTCACCCGTTCGCGCCCGTCCCCGCGCTCGCGTCGACAGCCGTCGGGAAGCGGCTCAGGTTCGTTCGCATAATTCGGTAAGGATCCACGATGCCCTCGCCAGGGCACGGCAGTTGAATATTCTCGGAATTGCTCGATCCACGTTCTCGCCCTCGGTTCGACCGAACACTCGGCCGCGTGTGTTCCTCCCGCGATCGGAGTGCCGGGGGAGCGAGGCAAAACGCAGGGGAGGCGCACCGCAGCACGCCGAATGAAATCCCCGGAAGCGGATTCGGCGGCGGCGTGAATCGTCGGGCACCGGACGAATCACGGTCGATGGACCGCTACCCGAGGAGCAGCGTCCAGTGGGGGACACCCGTTTCGTCGAAGTGCACGCCCGCCCCGGTGCGCGTCCAGCGCGGGTCCAAGATGTTCGCCCGGTGTTGTGGGCTGCGCATCCACAGTCCGACGACTGCCTCGGGGGAGGTCTGGCCGAAGGCGAGGTTCGCGCCGCCGATCCCGGCTGTCCGCGAACGGCCGCCGTGAGCCCACGGTCCGGGATTCCATCGGCCCCATGGACCGATGCGAGTGTCGTCTGCGTGCCTCGGCGTGGCCGCGTCCCGGCTCATCGCGCCGGCGACGCGCACCAGTTCGGCGTCCGTCGCGAGCGGGCGGAGCCCGGCGGCCACACGTTGCCCGTTGACCATGCGCAGGACGGTGCTCGCGAAGGACGACCCGGCCGGTGGTGGTGCCGGGGCTGCCTTGGCCGGTGGTTCGGCCGGTGCTTTGTCCGGGGGCGGGGCCGCGGTGGGTTGTGTGGCGGCCTTGATCGGCTCGGAACGGGCGATCGGCCGGGTGGCAGGCGGAGTCGGCCGAGGGGCCGCAGGCACGTCGGAGGTCGCCGACGAAGCGGGTGGCCCGGGCGGGATGACCGATACCGAGGCGGCCGGGAATTCGTCCCCGGGCGGCGCCGCTTCGACGACGTCGTGGCGCGGGGCGGTCGCCCGGTCGACGACGGTGACACTGACACCCAGGGCCAACACGCTCGCACCCACGACGTAGGCCATGCCCCGCTGCGCTCCGAGCGGTGCGGCCCCGGCCTGCGGCCACGTCGGGCGCCGGTGGCTCCCGGTTCTGCCGCGACGGCGATGCTGTCCCACGTTCGGTCCTTCCTGAAGGTTCGGGTGCCAGGGGGATACCGGCGTTGTCGATGCGCACCCGGCTCACGTCCGGTTGGCGCCGACGGGTCCTCGGCCGTCTGCGGGCGCGGTGGCTGTGGCCGTACCGGCTTCCAGGGCGCGGACGACGATGTGCGGCCCCGCAGGGAGTTGTCGTTGCCGGCGGCGTGGTGGCTCGGAGTCGACGACGGTGCCCGGCACGGTGATCGGGGGCGGGCCGAAGGAGTGGCTTCGGTGCGCGGTGGCGTGGGCGTCGAAGAGATCGTCGTCGCGGTTGTCGGCGTGCCGGCCCCGGCGGGAGGGCTGTGCGGCGGGCCGGGCACGGGTGGCCGCGGTTGCCGCGACGTGTGCCGCGGGCGGCTGCCGACGCGCGAGTTCGGTCGTCGGTTGTGGTGAGCCGTCGGCCGGTTGCAGCAGCCGGTCGGCCAGGTGTGCGGCCCGGCCGCAGTCCTCGGCGAGTTGCCGCAGGACGCGATTGGCCTCGGGCCACAGCACACCCGCCGGGTCCTCGACGATATGGGTCAGGATCTGCGCCATCCGGTCGAGTGGGGCGCGCAGTTCATGGTCGAGGACAGCGGCCAGCCGGTCGCGGCGAGTTGCGGCCGCATGCACGGCGGACCGGTCGGTGAAGGCCACG
The DNA here is from genome assembly GCF_042956465.1 of Embleya sp. NPDC008237. Classification (NCBI taxonomy): domain Bacteria; kingdom Bacillati; phylum Actinomycetota; class Actinomycetes; order Kitasatosporales; family Streptomycetaceae; genus Embleya; species Embleya sp. NPDC008237. The sequence goes on along the minus strand of NZ_JBIBGL010000022.1, from coordinate 111,379 downwards.
ACCGCGCCGACGATGTGGCCCTCGTCGGTCATCGGGACGGTGTTGAGTCGGACCGGGTACCACGTGTCGTCTCGGCTCCACAGCACGGCGCCCATGTCGCGGTGGCTGCGTCCCGACCGCAGGGTGTCGGTCAGCGGCGACTCCTCCGGGGAGAGGGGGCTGCCGTCCGCGGTGGAGTGCAGTGCCAGGGCCAGGAGTTCGCGACCGCGGAGTTCGCTTGCCGGGCGTCCCAGCAGACGTGTGGCCGCCGGGTTGGCGAGCACGATCCGGCCGCGGATGTCCACTCCGACGATGCCTTCGGCGGTGGCCCGCAGGATCAACTCGGTCTGCCGGTTCAGCCGCCGGCAGGCGCGCTCCGCGGAGAGCCGCGACGTCAGGTCGGTGACGGTGACCATCAGGAAGCCGCGGTCCTCGTGGTCGAGACCGTGCGCGGCGGGCCCGGCCGGCGGGGACATCGGCGACGCCGGTTCGTCGTCGAGGTCGGCTCGGCGCACGATGCGGATCGCGACTTCGGCGGTGAACTCGAAGCCGTCGGTGCACCGTACGGTCATCCGCGTCGGCTCGTCGTCCCGGTCGTCGTCGCAGGCGACGCCGCCCGGAGTACGGCCGAGGTCGAACTGCGGAAGTATGTCCAGGACCCCGCGGCCGAGCAGGTGGGTCGTCGGTGCCTGTAGACCGTCGACGGCGGCCGTGTTGGCGCCGACGACGGTTCCGTTGCAGTCCACGAGCAGGACCGGTTGGGGGAAGGCGTCGGTGATGCGCGGCAAGCGTGCGGTGCGCCGGGCGGGTGCGCCGCAGGCGCCGGGCGGGACGGGGTGGGTCGTGGCCGGCGGTGTCCGGGCGGGGGTGTGCGGCTCCACGGGTGCAAGGTCTGCGTAGTTCACTGTGACGCCCATCTCGGAGTCGGAGGCGAGGTCGGTGCCGCGGCGTGGGCCTGCGAGCGGACCGGGGCGGGGCGGCCGAGACCGCCCCGCCCCGGTGCCCGTCAGCGTCGCCGTGCCGTCACGTCCGGCGGCGGCGCCGGGCCGCTGCCAAGACGCCCGCGCCGCCCACGAGTGCGACTGCGGCCGTCGCGGACACGGCGAGGATGGTTGTGTGCGAACCGCCGGTCTCGGCCAGCGACTTGCCGTCGCCGGGCGTGACCGGGCGGGCCGACTCCGGCGGCGTGGCACCCGGGGACTCCGCGGACGGGGTCGGCCGGCCGGGCAGGCCGGGTTGCTCGGGCGTACCCGGTCGGGAAGGCTGCGGGGCGGACGCGGACGGCAGGGGAGGTGTGGGAGACGTGGGGACTTCGGGCTTGCAGGCGAAGGTCGGCGCGCCGCTCCACGGATAATTGTGGCTTTCGTTGCCGGTCCCGTGCATTCTTACGTTCCCACCGACGTACAGGCGGCCGTTGGTACTCGCCGTCAGATCCGCCGATGCCTTGGGGGCGAGGATCGACCCGATGAAGTTTCCGCCGCCGCCCAGGGTCAGGGACTCGGCTTCGCGGAAGTTGTACAGGATGCGCGAAGCGGCCGAGCCGTATGTGGGTGACGAATAGATATCGACGCGTTCCCCGTTGAATCCGACGGACATCGGTGAAATGGATACGCCCTGTGTGCCGGTCGTGTTCACCAGGACCGAAGAGTTGTCCGGGATCGCCTCGAATACGAACGTCGAAGCGCCGTTCATATCCGCCGCCGATATTTCGAACACCTGGATGTTGCCGATGCTCGCCGCAGTGCTCTTGAACGTCACCGTCGCGCCCGAGCGGGTAGCCGTGCCGGTCTGCTTCAGGGCGCCGAGCGACGCGGACTCGTCCCGCAGGGTCCGGTCGAAGCCGCCGTACGGCTCGATCGCTCGGGCGGACCCCATCCGCGACGAGCTTGCCCCGCCGTTGGTCTGCAACGTGCCGGCCGCGTTCAACGAGCCGCCGATCTGCACCGAACCACCGTATTTGGGGCCTGCGATGAGCCCGGAGCCGACGTCGACCGTCGTACCCTTGGCGATCGAGAGGTCACCGCCGACGGCCAGCATGACGTTGCCGGAGGACGGCAGGATGCCCGAACCGGCGCCCACGCGGCCCACGTTGAAGACGCCGCCGGAACTCTTCGCGAACGTCGCCCGACCCTTGACCACCAACAGGCCCTCGGCTTCCGCGGCCGCACCGTCGGCCGTGTAGTCGCCGCCCGCGAAAAGCGCCACATTGTTGTCCGTGAAGCGCGGCGAATTCCCTATGGCCGGCATTTCTCCGGAGGTGGGACAGGACGCCGATCGGCCGCCCGCCTTTTCCGCGTAACCGGGTCCCGCGCCGATCAGACCGAGAGCGGCCGCTGCGGCGATGGCTGCGGTGATGCCCGCCATGTTCTTTCCATTGATTCTCACGACGCGAAAGATTAGCAGCCCGTGCCACAAATAGACTCGCCCGTACCATGGTTCATGATTAATATTGGCCTAGTGTCGGCTTAAAAGAATCTCAAGGACATCGTGGGCGAGTGCGGGAATCTTCCCGCAGTGCGCGGCGTCGATACGTGCATCGGAGATGCCCCCGGCGACGAGCACCGACACGTCCCGGGGTAGATGGATTTCGCTGGGGCCGCATCGAGGCGCGCATGCCGTACGCACCGGGTGCGCATGGCGTACGTACCGGGCACGCACGTCGTACGCGAAGTGGTCGGCCGGGCCGGGTGCGGCACACGCCGGGGACGGGCGTCGCGGTCGCCGTCGTGGAGCAGCGAGGGGCGGCGCGAGGCCGGGGCGACCAGGCGGCGGGAAGAAGAGGACGCGCAACGCGGCACGCGGCACAACGCCTGTCGATTCCGAACCAGGCCGTGCCCGCACCGACTTCGGGTAGGAGGTGCGGACGGCACCGGCCCTGTCGGGGAGCGCGGCGATCCGATTGAAGACGCCCACGGCCGAGACTTGCCACTGCGCACATCCCGTGCATCGGCCCGAAGCACTTCGGCCCAACGAACCCCGGACCGAGAGTCACACTCACCGGGGGCCACACTCACCGAGTGGCACACTCGGCGCGGAGCCGTACCACCCACCTATTCCTCGTGGGTGGAGACCTCGGGCGGGTGGTCGTTCCAGGTGACGAAGATCGAGGACGTGTGTCCGTCCTTGGTGAAGTCCACCCGGATCCACTCGGCGCTGTTCCACACCTTCGCGGCCCAGTTCGAGGCAGGGGTCGCGGAGATCAGCGTCGCCGACGTGGCGCCGATTTCGAAGGACGCCCGCCCGCCGAGAACCTGGTAGGTCCGAGCCGTCGTGTTCGCGCCGGCGGGGCTCTTCGTCGGTGTCGGGGACTTCGACGTCGGACGGGTGGACGCGGGTGGTGGGGCGGCCACCACCTTCTTGCCGGTGGGGGTCGGCGCCGCGGACTCCGACGACTGGGGCCGGGCCTGTGCGGACGGGCTGTGTTGCGGCGCGGCCGGGAACGGCGGCTGTTCGAAGACGGTATCGCGCAGCACCGTGCGCACCCCCCACCAGGCGATCGCGGTCACGATCGCGGTCGTCGTCACCCAGAGCACGAGGGAGGTGGCTGCCCGACGGGCGCGCCGCACCGTCGCTTCGCGGATGGCTCCGGACGTCGGGGTGCGCGGTCGCGCGGGAGCGACGGCGTTTCGGGGCCGGGCGTGGGAGCGGCGCTGCGGGGCCGGGGGCGCGGATCGGATGTTGACGGCGATTTGGTGGACCTCGCACTTTCGCCCGGCCGAGTGGGCGGCACGGTGTTTCCCGGCATGGGGAACCTGCGTCGGCCCGCCACAGTAGCGGCCGGCCCGAAGGCACGTCCTTAAGACGTGTTGAGCCGCCCCTTAACGTCCGCTCAAAGATCACGGCGGCCCCCGAGGAGCGCCAACGACGCGGCGGTTCGTGTGGGTGTGCTGTTGGGTGTCGAGCGCGTGAGGGCAGGCCGAGGAACACACCCGCGCCTCGGCCTCCCTTGGCGGGCTCGCGCATCTGCGCCGTGCCCCCGCTTCAGATGCGGATCACGATCTTTCCGCGTGTGCGTCCGCGCTCGGCGTGCGCGTGTGCGTCGGCGATCCGCTCCAGGGGGTAGGTCTGTTCGATGCGGGGTGTGTAGCGGCCTTGCCGACCCAGTTCCGCGGCCGCGGACAGGAGGGCGGAGTCGTTCTCCGCGTTGACCACATGCGTGCCCAGGCGCTGCCCGGCTGCGTGGTCGGCGACCGTCGCGACGCGTGTCGGATCGCCCGTGATCGCGACGAGGTCGTCCAGGGAGCCGGAGGCCGCCGTGTCGAGCGCGATGTCGACGCCGCGCGGAGCGAGAACGGAGAGGCGCTGCGCGAGGCCGGGGCCGTAGGTGGTGGGAACGGCGCCGAGAGAGGTGAGGAACTCGTGGTTGCGTTCGCGGGCTGTCCCGATCACGGTGGCGCCTTGTGCCACAGCGATCTCGACTGCGGCGCCGCCCACGCCTCCGGCGGCGCCCTCGACGAGAAGGGTGCGCCCCGCCAGGGAGCCGAGCGCGTTCAGGCCACGCATCGCGGTCACGGACGCGAGGCCGGCGCCCGCGGCCTGCTCGTCGTTCCACGTGTCGGGGACGTGGGCCCAGGCCGAGAGGACGACCAGCTCCGCGGTTGCGCCGGTGACACCGCCCAGCCCGAAGACGCGATCGCCGATGCTCACCCCCTGCACTCCGTCACCGATTTCGTCGACCACCCCGGCGGCGTCGCGCCCCGGGATGGCGGGTAGCTCCAGGGGAATCAGCCGGTGCAGGGCGCCGGCACGCAGCTTCCAGTCGATGGGATTCACGCCGGCCGCCGCGACGCGGACACGGATCTCACCAACTCCGGGATGCGGGTCGGGGGCCTGCTCGACCACCAGGCTCTCCGCTCCGCCGTATTCATGGAACCGGGCTGCACGCATGATGTCCTGCCTTACCTTTATGGATCGAAATAGTGGTGTCTATTCGACGTCCGTTACGGCGAATCTGACGTCGACGCGAGGCGCGGCAAGCCGACTGCCTGCCGGCAGAGGAGGGCGGGTGCGGATCGGACGTTGACGTTGTCGAGCAGTCGGGCAGCCACCCGCCCCGACAACCACGATCCAGCCCATTGTCGGAATCCCTCCCGCCCGTTGAGTCGATGCTCCGGAAGGTACCCACAAGGCCGGTTACCAGCTGGGTACCAAGACCTGAGACGGGAGACCCGCAACGACGCAACCGCCACCGCTGCCACCCGACTTGTTCGACGAGCCGTGCCCGTCCTCACCAATCGCCCACGGCGGTGTTCGCGGCACCGGGGAGCGGCTGTCCACCGTGAAGTTCATGGTGCAGACCCTTGCCGCCGCCGAGAGTTCCAGCATGACCTCCAGCGCGAGCCGACTTACGACCGGCTGAGGGCGACGGAGGCCAAGGGCAACTGCGGGTGCCGCGCTGCATCCATCCCGGACGAGAAGTTCAACGACCTGTTCGCCCGCCTGGGCTCACGCCGCGACCGGGCCCCGATCGCGTCCGGCGCGCGGGCGTCGGAACTGCTCGGGGCCGGATACGGCGACGCCGACGCGGCTCGACACTGGTCACCGTGGCGCGCAAGGGCACCCGGGCGATCCGGCAACTCCCGTCATTCCCGAAGCATTCGTCTGGTTGAGACTCCGCCGGCCACCTCCAGGGGTGGTCGCGCTCGTATGCGTCGATGCCGCGTACCAGGGCGTCGTACACGTCGTCGTCGAGCGCGGAGTCCGCGCCGGGGTGGGAGGACGTGGTCGAGGCACCGTTCACCCCGCCGACCCGCGCCGTGCGGCTCGCGCAGTGGGGGGACGCGGACGCGTGCGGGTTCGAACTCGATCCGGTCGACCATCGGGTGCGTTACTGCGCGTGGGGATGGACGAGGCGGGCGTCCACGGTGTGGTGTTCGACGGCGAGCCGCCGGTCGACTGCTACCTGCTGCAGTTCTGGCCCGCGCCCGTGGAACCGGATCGCGTGGTGCGCCAGGCGAGCGACAAGGCGGCGTACTGGCACAAGTTCGCCCGGGAACAGCCGCCGCCGACGCCCAGGGAGCGGGCCGCGGCCGAACGCACCGCCCGCGAGGTGCGGGCCCGTGCGCGTGCCGAGCGTGTCCGGCAGCACGAACTGCGCATGTGGGCGGGCCGATTGCCGACCGAGCGGCTGCGGCGGGTGGGCGGGAACGTGCACAGGTTGTGAATGCTGGACGTGCACCTGGTCCACGCGATCGCGCGCGTGGACGACGCGACGCAACGCGAGATCGCCCGCTGGGCCGCGCACCGCGCCTATGCTGCGGCGGGGCTCGCCGACGTCGACTGGATCGCCCCGCGTTGGCCGCGCTCGACGCGGGCGCGCCGCTTCCCCCGCCGTTCGACGACCCGGGCGAAGCGTGGCGGCGGCTGTTCGAGGACCCGAATGTTCCACGCACCACGATCACCCTCCCGGACGACACCACCCACAACGCGCTCCGACAGGCTTTCGCCCTGCCGGCGCTGTTCGGCGCCGCCGAGCAGGACTCCCTGCAGGCCGTCCTCGACGCCCTGTGCGCCGCCACGCTGTCCCACGGCACCGGCCAGACGGGTGCGTCTGAGCGAGGCACGTCGCAAGACCGTTGCAGTGCGTGGCTGATCAGGCGGTGTCCCAGTCCTCGGCCTCGACAACCCCCGGCGATCGTCGGGCGCGACCGTCCGGGCGCGGGCATGGTCGATCCGAGGAAGTCCGGGTCGCCATCGGGTCATCAGCCGTTCTGGAAGGGCAGTATCCCGCTGAGCCTGGTGTCGGCTTCGCAGTTGCTCCGCCACTTGATGACGAGCGTGCTGCCGTTTCGGAGTTCGAGGTGCAGTTTGGTTTCCCCGGACCAGTGAACCCTCAGTCGGGAGCGCTGAATGGATTCCCAGGGAATTTCGTGGATCCGGGTGGCGCTCTGTCCGGCCAGGTATCGGGCCCATTCGTCGGGAGTGAAATGGTAGGCGCGGCCGACCCGGTAGTTGTCCCCGTCGCGAGCCTGGCGTTTGTTCGCCGAGTAGAACAGCGGGTGGTTGCGGCCGGCGAGGACGGTCCTGAAGCCGCGTTTGGAGGTAGGAACCGTCGATTCCCCTCCGGCCCTCTGTGGCGTGTGCCCCCGACGCCTTCGGAACGCGAGTCACCCCGGGCCCACACGGCCTGCTCGACCTGTGCCGTGCTCGGACCCGCCGAACCCGCCTGGCCCGCCGGGTCCTGAAGGACGTCATCCCACCGGTTCGCTCGTCGCCTCGGTTGCCGCCGTCTCGCCTTGCGTGGCGGGTTCGGGGGTTGTGCCCCGCAGCAGCATTCCGATCGCGAGCGCCGCGCCGGTGAGCAGGGTCGCGCCGACCACGGCAGTGATCCGCATCTCCCGGGTGAAGGCGTCGAACGCCACCTGTCGCAACGCCTCGCCGCTGCTCCCGGGCAGGGTCGCGGCGGTGTCGACGGCGGCGCCGAGCGTGTCCCGGGCCGCGTCGAGCTCCTGGGACGACAGACCGTCAGGGGCGTTGTCGGTCACCGTCGTTCGGTAGATCGCGGTGCCGATGCTGCCCAGTACCGCGATGCCGAGGGCGCCGCCGAATTCGGCGGCGGTCTCGGAGATCGCCGACGCGGATCCGGCCCGCTCGGGCGGCGCGGAGGACAGGATCATGTCGGTGACCACCGCGACGACCCCGCCGATGCCGAGCGCCACGACGGTCAACGCGACGATCAGATGACCGCTCCCGGAGTCGGTACGGATCAGCGCCAGCGCGACGTAGCCGGCGACGGACACCAGCAACCCCACGACCATCACGTTCGCGTTGCCGATCCGCGGCGCGAGCACGGTGGCCGCCGCGATGCCCGCGGGCATCACCAGGAAGGTCGGCAGCGACCACAGCGCCGCTTCCAACGGCCCCATGCCCAGCACGAGTTGCATGTATTGCGAGGTGAACAGGCTGTAGCCGACGAGGGCGAAAATCGCCAGGGTTTCGGTGGCCAACGACACGCTGAACCTGCGGGAGCGGAACAGCGCCAAGTCGATCATCGGGTTGTCGACCACCCGTTGCCGGTACAGGAATCCGCCGCCGACCAGGGCCCCGGCGGCGACGTAGGCCGCGGGGACCCAGCCGAAACCGTGTTCCGCGGCCTGCTTGATGCCGTACACGATGCCGAGGACGGCGACGAGTGACAGGACGGCGCCGAGGATGTCGAACCGGCCGGGCTCGGGATCGCGATACTCCGGGAGCAACAATGGGCCGAGAACGAGCAGCAGCAGCATCACCGGCACGTTGACGAGGAAGACCGAGCCCCACCAGAAGTGCTCGAGCAGCGCGCCGCCGATGACCGGGCCGAGCGCGGCACCGCCCGCGAAACCGGCGGTCCACACGCCGACGGCCGTGGCCCGCTCCTGGTCGTCGTGGAACATGTTCCGGATCAGCGAGAGCGTGGACGGCGCGAGTGTCGCCCCGGCGACGCCCAGCAGCGCGCGGGCTGCGATCAGGGTGCCCGGATCGGTCGACAGGGCCGCCAGGACCGAGGCGACGCCGAAGCCGAGGGCGCCCGCGAGCAGCAACCGTCGTCGGCCGATCCGGTCGCCCAGCGTACCCATGGTGATGAGCATTCCGGCCAGCAGGAAGCCGTAGGCGTCGGTGATCCAGAGCAGTTCGGAACTGCTCGGTTCGAGGTCGGTCGTCAGGAACGGGAGCGCGACGAAGAGCACGGACATGTCCATCGAGACCAGTACGCAGGAGAGCACCAGGACCGCGAGCCCGATCCACTCCTTCGTTCCGGCTTTGTTCCGGGTTTCCGTCATCTCCACCATTCCCTGAGGTGTGTGTACTGGTACCTGCACGTCGATGCGTACTGCGTACGTGTCGACCGCGTACAAGATACGCACGGCACACGGGCCCGCCAAGTTCTTTATTTGATGGGCAATTGGCGCACGTTCCCGCCCCGCACGCTAGAATTTCGACACACAACTTGATCCGTGACGAAAAGGAGGCACGCGATGGCGACGTGCGCCCGCTGCGGCAACGTGCTGGAGTCGGCCGAGCGGGGAAGGCCACGGCGCTACTGCTCCCGGGCGTGCCGGGCGAAGGCCTACCGGGCACGCGTGGCACAGGAGCCCGACGACACAGCGGCGAACCCCGACGCCCAGGCAACGCACCTCACCGTCGAGGTCATCGTGCGTACCGGCATCGCGATCGCGGACGCCGAGGGGCTCGACGCGCTCTCGATGCGTCGCGTAGCGTCCGATCTCGACGCGGGCACCATGTCCCTGTATCGCTACGTGCCGTCCAAGGACGAATTGGTCGCCCTGATGGTGGAGGCGGCGATGACCGAGGCGCCGCCCCCCGATCCCGCTCCGCGAGGGTGGCGGGAGGGGCTCGAATCCGCCGCCCACCGCGACTGGCAGCTGTACCGCCGGCACCCTTGGATCCTGCGGAACGTCATGGTGAGCACCCGGTTGAGGACCAGCCCCGGCATCGCGGCGGACAGCGAACGCACGTTCACGTCCTTCGACGGTCTCGACCTCGAGCCGCGTGAGGCGTTCCGGTACGTCTTCATGATCGCCGCGTACACACAGGGCGTGGCCATGACCCTGGTCGACGAGATCGAGGCCGAACGGCGATCGGGGCTCACCGCGGCGCAGTGGCGCAAGGCCGCCGCTCCCTCGTGGGATTCGCTGTTCGAGTCCGGTGCGTATCCGCGCCTGACCCGCGCGATGCGCGCCGTCGGCGACTCATGGGACCTGGACGCCCTGTTCCGTTCCGGCCTCACCGGCGTCCTGGACGGCATCGCCGCGTCCCTGGCCCGACGGGGTGAGCACGATTGACCCCTCGACAGCCGGCCCGCCGCGCCTCGCCCGAACTCGCCCACGCGGCGAGCCTCGCGCCGGGCCGCGGGAGCCGAGATCGGGCAGCTCGGTCCGCTCGATCCGCTCAGGCGACTCAGGCGACTCAGGCGGCTCGGTCGACCCGGGCGGCTCGTCGGATCGAAGGCACCGCGGTCGGTGGCACCGTGAATCGCTTGACGAGGGCGTCGCGCTGATCACCGACATCTTGGCCCGCGCGCCGATCGGCCCGTATCAGGTGCAAGCGGCGATCGCGGCCGTGCATGCCGAGGCCGCGCGAGCCGAGGACACCGACTGGACGCAGATCGTCGGCCTGTACGACATCCTCCGGGACCTGGACCCCAATCCCGTGGTCACCCTCAACCAGGCCGTCGCGGTGGCCATGGCCCAGGGCCCGCAGGCCGGTCTCGCGCTGCTGGGGCCCCTCGACGCCGACCTCCGGATGTCCGGACATCACCGACTGCACGCCGTCCGAGCGCACCTTCTGGAGTTGGCCGGCGACCACCAGGCCGCCCATGTGCACTACCTGACCGCCGCCCGGCTGACCACGAGTCTCCCCGAACAGCATTACCTCCAGGGACGCGCGGCACGCCTCCAGGGCCGACCACGGTGACATCGCCGAGCGCCGGTGGCGACGACGCCCCGCGCCCGGGGCTTGAGGAGGTTCGGGCTGCGCGACCACCCGACAGAAGCCGGATCGCGGCGTGTGGCCGCGCCTCGGGGCGGTGTAGTCGTGCGCCATCCGCCGTCCGGGTGCGCGCGGGCTCGGCGGGGCCACCACCAATGCGCGGGGATCATCCCGGATTCGCGAAGCCGACCTGCGGAGTACGCCGAATCGACGTCGGATGGATGTCGGATCGCGCATCGCGGTGAGATGCCGTGGTGTTGTGTCACGGAGGTTCGCCGATGATTTTTCGGCGGCTCTGGGGTCTACCCATCGACGACCAAGGGAGCACATCATGCGCAAGATCATCGTTTGCACGTTCCTGACGCTCGACGGCGTCATGCAGGCGCCGGGCGGTCCGGACGAGGACGCGGAGAGCGGCTTCGAGCACGGCGGCTGGCAGAAAGCGGTGTCCGACGACGAGGTCGGCGCGGGCATCGCCGGTTGGTACCAGGATTCCGACGCGATGCTGCTCGGCCGCAAGACGTACGAGATCTTCGCGTCGTACTGGCCGACCGCCGATCCCGACAACCCGTTCACCGAGCGGATGAACAGCATGCACAAGTACGTGGCGTCCCGGACCCTGACGTCCGTCGAGTGGCGGAACTCCACGCTGTTGGAGGGCGACGTGGTCGATGCCGTGCGCGCGTTGAAGGCATCCGAGGGCGGCGACGTCAACGTCGTCGGCAGCGGCGACCTCGCCCAGACCCTGATGCGCAACGACCTCGTCGACGAGTACCGGCTGACCATCCACCCGGTGATCATCGGCACGGGCAAGCGGTTGTTCGCCGACGGAGCGATCCCCACCGCGCTGGAGCCGGTCAGCGTCTCGACCACGAAGGGCGGCACCGTCCTCGGCATCTACCGGCCGAACGGCAAGCCCACCTACGACAGCTACTAATGCCGTGCCGGGCGCCGCGCCGGGTGAACGTTGCCGGGCGCGGCACTAGGCATGCGCCGCGGCCCGCTGACGACCATTTGGCCCATCGGGGGGTCAGCGGGCGCCGCGGCATGTTTCGGCCCCGCCGAGGCTGTAGGCGTTGAGCGCGGCCCAGGCCAAGGCGATGGATGCGGCCTTGGCGCGGTGCGCCTTGGAGGGCAGGCACGCGCCCAGGATCGCCGCGTCGCCGATGTCGCATCCGATGCGGCACCAGGTGGCCACGCGGCGCGCGCGGTCGCCGGTGGCGCACGTGATGGCGACGCCGATGACCGCGTCGCGGGCGCCGACCATCCTGATCAGCGGCGCCGTGTCGGCGGTGGCCGAGCCGTCCGGCGCGGTCGGCAGGCCGCATGGGCGGGCGAGCCACTGGGGGCGCAGGAGGATCGCGACGCCGTACGCGGTGGTGGCGGCGCCGAGGGTGCGGTTGAGGGCAGACATCATCGTGTACCTCGTCGATTGTGTTCGGTTCGGGGGCAGCCGGACGCTGCCCGGGGTACCACGGGCACTCCGCGCAGCCACAGCCACAGGCCCTGTGCCCGGATGCCGGCCGTTACCCGATGCGGCAACAGAGGGAAGCGGATCAGCAGGGCGGCGAACCGGGCGGGGGTGGCGGGGACGCGCCGCCCCCGCCACTGTGCGGTGAACACCACGCGGCCGCCTTGGTGGAGCGTGACGCAGACGTCGAAGCGGTCGCCGGGCTCCGGCGCGCGGATGTCGTAGTGGCCTTCGACGGTCAGGAAGGGCGAGACGTAGAAGGCCTTGTCGGTCCGGGCGTGGCCGTCCCGACCCGGGTGCAGCAGGTAGCGGTGGCGTTCGCCGTAGGTGTTGTGCACCTCGGCGACCACGCAGGCGAGCCGCCCGTCCCGATGGTGGCACCAGTAGAGCGTCAAAGGGTTGAAGACGTAGCCGAGGACGCGCGCGTTCGCCAACATCAGGATCCGTCCCCCCGACAGGTCCACGCCCTGGTCGGCGAGCCAGGACGTCATGTTGGCGCGGATCGTGCGGGTCGGGTCACCGATGTGGTCGCGGGCGTCGAAGCGGGCGAACGACCGCAGCAGCCGGGGGAGTCGGACGGGTGCGTCGAGGTCGACGAGCCAGGTGTAGCCCTGGTTGCGGAACCGTCGCCGCGGCTGCCGCAGCCGGGTGTGGACCACTTCGGTGCGGTAAAGCGCCGTCCCCGTGCTCGCGGCGCAGGCGCGTGGGCTCGTCGTCGTCACCACGCCACCCCCAGTGCGGCCGCCGCGCGGACGCCCGACGCGCAGCCGTCCTCGTGGAACCCCCATCCGTGGTAGGCCCCGGCGAAAGCGGTGCGCCCGGCGTTGAGCAGCGGAAGTTGCCGCTGCGCGGTGAAGGAGGCGGGGGTGAAGACCGGGTGCGCATACGTCATGCGGGCCAGGACCGCTGCGGGGGCGGGGCGGTCGGTCGCGCCGAGGGTCACCAGGTATCGGTGCGGCTCGTCCAGACGCATCAGCCGGCTGACGTCGTAGGTGACCAGGACCCGGTCGCGATCGACGCCGCCCTCGCAGGCGGTCTTGAGGTAGTTCCACGAGGCGTGCGCCGCGGGCGCGCGGGGCAGGAGGGAGGGATCGGTATGCAGGCAGGCCTCGTTGCGCGTGTACCGGAACGCCCCGAGCACTCTGCGTTCCGAGGGGAGGGGATCCGCGAGCAGCCGCAGCGCATCGTCGGCGTGCGTCGCGAGGACCACGGCGTCGAACTCGTGCACACGGTCCGCGTCGTCGCGGACTTCGGCGCCCGTCTCGGTCCTGCGCACCGCCCGGACCGGCGTTGCCGCGTTCACCGACGCCAGGCCCTTGGCCGCGCGGTCGACGTAGGTGCGGGACCCGCCCTGCACCGTTCGCCAGGACGGTGAGCCGCCCACGGCCAGCATGCCGTGGTTGGCGAGGAACGCGAACAGGTACGCGGCCGGGTATTCGCGGCTGCCGCGCGTGCCTGTCGACCAGACCGACGAGACCAGCGGCATGACGAAGTGGTCGACGAAGTAGGGCGAGAAGCCGTCGGCCAGGAACTCGCCCAGAGTCGGGTGGCCGTCGGAACCGCGGGGCTCCCGGGCGAGCAGGGCCCGGGCCCGGCGGTGGAAGCGGACGACCTCGCCGAGCATGCGCAGGTAGCGGACGTTGACGCTGTTCGACCGCTGCGCGAACAGGCCGTCGACGCGCCGCGCGCCCGCGTACTCCAGACCGCAGCCCTCGCAGCGCACGCTCATCGACATCTCCGCGTCCTGGGTCCGCACGCCCAACTCGGCGAAGAGCCTGATCAGGTGCGGGTAGGTGCGTTCGTTGTGCACCAGGAAGCCCGTGTCCACCGGCACCGTCCCGCCGTGGTCCGCTGGGATGTCGTGCGTGTGGGCGTGCCCGCCGAGCCGGTCGTCGGATTCGAACAGCCAGACGTCGTAGCGGCGTTGGAGGACATAGGCGGCGGTGAGGCCGGACACTCCGGCGCCGATGACCGCGACGCGCGGCCGGGGCCGCGTCACCGCCGGGGCCTTGCGGCCGGGGTGATCGGGCCGGCGGATACCGGACTGCGGTGTTCAGGCATGACTTCTCCGTCCCCGAGGGTCGTGCGTATCGCGACGCTCGCCCACAGTTCGGGTCGTGAGGGCGCTGCGGATGCACTGCCGGGCCGGAAATTTCGTCGAGTTTTGCGCGCGGGCGGTCTTTCCGCCCGGTGGACCGGAAAGTTGCGGTTCGGGCGCATCCGCTCCGGGGGCGAGCGCGGAAGGAGGGGTGAAGGGTTCTGCACGGACGAGATCTGGAGTTTCTGATGGACACGAAAGAGAGGATCCCGATCACCCGCGACAGCGTCGCTCCCGGTCGCGATGTCGGGCGTGGCGACGGCCGCGGCAGTCGACCGATGGCGCGGCGGCGGGCCGCCGCCGCGCTCGGCGTCGGCGTGTTGTGCGCGTCGTCGGTCGCCTTCGGTACGGCGCCCGCGCACGCCGCCGACACGGCGACCGTCTCGGTCCTGCACGGCATCCCCGGGCCGACCGTGGACGTGTACGCGAATGGTCGGCAGTTGCTGCCCGACTTCAAGCCCGGCACCCTCACCGACCCGCAGCAGCTCCCGGCGGGCAGCTACGAGGTCAAGGTGTTCAAGGACAACGAGGGTCCGGCCGGGACACCGGCGCTGCAGAAGACGGTCGACGTCCCCGCCGGCGCCAACGCAACCCTGGTCGCGCACCTGGGGCCGGACGGCACGCCGATGCTGTCCGCGTTCGTCAACGACACGACGCCGATCGCGGCCGGCAAGGCCCGCGTGACCGTCCGGCACGTCGCCGCGGCTCCGGCCGTCGACGTCCGCGCCGACGGCACACCGGTGTTCACCAACCTGACGAACCCCAAGGAGGCCAAGGCCGACGTCGCTGCCGGCACCGTCAAGGCCGACGTGACACTCGCCGGAACCTCCACGGTGGCGCTCGGCCCGGCCGACCTGAACCTCGCCGAGGGCACCAACACGATCGTGTACGCCTACGGCGGCGCGAACGACAAGAGCCTCGCGCTGAAGACCCAGACGATCTCGGGCCTGCATTCCGCGCCCGGCGGCGTCCCGGCCGGCGAGTCCGGCGCGGCGGCGCACTCCGGTGCGGAAGGCGGCTCCGGTACGCCCGCATGGGCGATCGGCCTGGGCGCGGCCGCGGCGCTCGGACTCGCGGCCGGCGGGTATCGCCTCGCCACCGCGCGGCGCTGACGCCCGTGCGACGGACATCCGACAGGCAAGGGGCCGACATCACGGCGGGACCGTCCCGGCCGTGATGTCGCCCTGGATTGGAGGTTGTCGTGCTGCGTGATCCGCATCGGCGCCGGGTGCCGCCGGCGGACCCCGTGCCGATGGCCGGCTTCCCGGCCCCGCCCGCTCGGCGGCGCACGCGGATTCCGGCATGGCGACCGGTCGTTGCCGGTGTCGCCGTGACCGCGTGCGCGGCCTGCGGATCTGCCGGCGCACCCCCGGAGCCGCTTGCGCCACCGGCGCCCACCACGTCGTCCGTCCCGCCGACCGAGGCGTCGATCGCTCCGGCGGGCGCGGGGTCGGAATCCGGCACCGCGGCGCCGGAGGCACCCACGGCGGTACGTGTGGCGTCGCTCGGGCTGTCCGCTCGCGTGGTGCCGGTGGGCGTACGACCGGACGGTCAGGCGGAGATACCGCCGGACGGCGGGACGGTCGGCTGGTACCGCTTCGGACCGGCACCGGGCTCCGCCACCGGGTCCGCCGTCCTGATCGGGCACGTCGACACCGCGGACGGACGCCTGGGGCGGTTCGCGAAGCTGGAGCGCGGCGCCCCGGGCGACCGCGTCACGGTCGAGCGCGGCGCCGCGGCGGTGCTCACGTACCGGGTGACGCGGGTCGAGACGGTCCCCAAGGGCGGGCTCGCGGCCACCGGGATCTTCCGGCGCGACGGGCCCGCGCAACTGGTGCTGGTCACGTGTGGCGGCGCCTACGACCGCTCGGCCGGGGGCTACCAGGCCAACCTGATCGTCACGGCAGTGCCGGAGCCGACATGACCCCACGCACGGCCTTCCCCGGATCCGCGGTCCTGGCCAGTACAGTGGCGAGCGTGGAAGCGCTCGACGACGCCGACGTCGCCAAGGCCTTCGCGGCCGGGCAGCAGGCGGCGTTCGCCGAGACCTACCGGCGGTGGGGCGGACTGGTGTTCACCGTGTGCGTGCGCGCACTCGGCGACCACGCCGAGGCCGAGGACGTCACCCAGCAGGTGTTCGTCTCCGCCTGGCGCGGGCGGGCCACGTACCGCCCCGAGGCCGGGTCCCTGGCAGGCTGGCTGGTCGGCATCGCCCGGCATCGCATCGCCGACGCGTACGCCGCCCGCGCGCGCCGGGCCGACCCGACCGACGCCGAACCCGCCGCCGATCCGTCGTACGACGCGGACGTCGTCGAACGGGTGGTCGTCGCCGACGAACTCTCCCGCCTGGGCCAGCCGCAGCGGCGCATCCTCGAGATGGCGTTCTTCGGCGACCTGACACACACTCAGATCGCCGCGCGGCTCGCCCTTCCGCTCGGCACGGTCAAGAGCCACATCAGACGCGGCCTCGGCCGCCTGCGCGACCGCTTGGAGGAGGTGGACGATGAATCACAGTGACCCGACGACGCTCGCGCTCGCGGCACTCGGCGAGCCGGTGCCCGAAACCGACCGCGCACACATCGCCGCCTGCCCCGTCTGCCGCGCGGAACTCGACCGCCTCCAAGCCGCGGCGCGCCTCGGCCGCGACGTGCACCCCGACGACGAACCGACCCCTCCGCCGCCCGGGCTGTGGCAGCGCATCAACGACGAACTGGCCGGCGAACCGGGGCCCCCGGCAGCCGGCGACGGACGATCCGAAGCTTCCACAAGTCTCGGCGGCGACAGGGGTTCCGCGCGGCACGGCGAGGACGACTTCGCCCCGAGGGCGACCGGCGCCACGCACCTGCCCGGCAGCGCGCCCACCCCCTCGAACGGCGCCACCGCGCCCAGGGAACGGTGGTTCAGGCTCCGGACCTCACTGGCCCTTGCCGCCTCGGCGGCGCTGATCGGTGCCGCGGTCGGCATCGGCGGCACTCTGTGGGCCGCCCGCGACGACGAGAGCCCGCCCATGCAGGTCACCGCCGCGACCCGCCTCGAGCCGCTGCCCGCGCACCGGGCGGTCGGCGACGCAGTCCTCGACACCGGTGGCGAGACCGGCCGGCGCCTGGTCGTACGCGTCTCCGGCCTCGCCCCGCAGCCCGGCTTCTACGAGGTCTGGCTGCTGGACCGCGACGCGCAGAAAATGATCGCCGTCGGCATGCTCCCCGCCCACGGGGAAGCCACCTTCGACCTCCCGCCGACCCTCGACCTGGCCGGCTACCCCGTCGTCGACGTGTCCCTCCAGCAGTACAACGGCTCGCCCCAGCACTCCGGCGACAGCGTCGTCCGCGGCACCCTGCCGAGCAGCTGACCCGGCACCGTCGCCGCGTGCGCGGGCGGGCGGGCGTCGAGCCCGCCCACGGGGGCGCCGTGCCCCGGTGGCCGGCGTGGGCGGGGTCCTCGCCGTCGCCGCGAAGCGGGCGAACGGGTGCCATCGCCGGCTACTCCGTGGTCGGCGGCGTCGGTGCGGCGGCCAGTCGGGAAACGTAGTCCCACAGCTCGCGGCGGGCCGCGGCGCCGTCGGGCCGGGCCCCGAGGGCGTACGTCGCGGGACGCGGTCGACGGTCGTGCCACAGGAGCCCGGTCGTGCGGACCGCTTCGGGGGCGTGGCCGAGCCAGACCACGGTGTCGGCGCCCTGGGCGGGTGTGCGGATGACGGGGCGGGTGAGGGTGCGGAACACCGGCATCCAGCTACGCACCCCGGGAGTGTCGGCCCAGCCGGGGTGCACCGCGTGCACGTGTACGCCCGCATCGCGCAGCCGCTCCGCCCACTGCTGCGTCAGCACCACTTGGGCGCGCTTGGTCCGGGCGTAGATCTTCTTGGGCGTGTAGCGGGTGTCGGCCGACTCCGGGTCCCCGGCGGGAAGCCGTTGGCCGTACTGACCTCCGGAGGTGACGTTGAGGACGCGCGAGGGAGCCGCGGCCCGCAGCACCGGCAGGAGCGCCTCGGTGAGTACCCAGGGGGCCAGGACGTGGGTGGCGAAGGTCAATTCGACGCCGTCGACGCTGTAGGTGCGCTGGTCGGGCATGACGCCGGCGTTGTTGACCAGCACGTCCAGCCGTGCTTCGTCGCGGAGGAACTGCTCGGTGAAGGACCGCAATTGGGCCAGGGAGCTGATGTCGCAGGCGACGGGCCGCAGATCGGCCTCGGCTGCCCCGCCGACAGCGGGGCCGACGTGTTCGCGGACCCGGCGCGCCGCGTCGTCGGCCCGCTCCTGATTTCGGCCCAGGACGCGGACGGAGGCGCCCAGCCGGGCAAAGCCGACGGCGGCCTCCAGCCCGATCCCCGACGCGGCGCCGGTGACCAGCACGACGCGGCCGTCCATGCGGCCGCCGTCCTCGGGCCAGCCCGGCAGCCGGCGGCGCAGGTGGTAGCCGGGGGTGCCGTAGCCCAGGACAACGGTGCGGTCCAAGGCCCGGTCGGCCCACGTCGCCAGGTTCATGAGCGGCTGCTACCCCGGGCGCGAGGTGGGTATCCGTGGTCGCGAATGTGGGTTGCCGGGTGGGCCGGACGGCCGGCCGGGTGACGGCCGGTGCACGGCCACGCCGGCCGACGCCCGGAGGCGGTCACCGCGCCGCTCTTCCCGTATCCGGGCGCACGGCGGAGTCAAGGGCACACGAACATCCTCGACCGGCAATGCGGTTCACACCGCACACCGGGGTCGGTGGCTGTCCTTGCCGATCCGATCCACACCGAGCGAACCGCCTCCGGTGCACCCATGGTGGAACCGTGCGCCCCGGCCCGCGCCGCCGACGGCGTCCGCCGCTGCGCCGCCGGGGTGCCCCGGGCTCGTGGCCTCGTTCGAGGCGGGGTGGTTGTGGTGGGGATGATGGCGCGGTCGGGCGCCGGAACCGGACGGTCTAGGGCGCGTATCCAGTTGAGATCAACGGGTGCTCCGGCTGAGGGCGTTGACCCAGATCATGGCGGCGCGAAGGTGGAGGGCGGCGAGGTAACTCTGGGGGATTTTGTCGTATCTGGTAGCGATTCCGCGCCAGGCCTTGAGCTCGTTGATGAGGCGCTCGACGGTGTTCCCTTCCCTTTAGAGGTCGGCGTCGTGGCCGACGGGCCGGCCGCCGCCGCTGCCTTTCCTCTTGCGGTTGGCGGCCTGGTCGCTCTTCTCCGGGATGACCACCTTGATGCGGCGTTTCCGCAGGTGGGCGCGGTTGGCGCGGGACGAGTAGGCTTTGTACCCGGCGACCGCGTCGGGTCGGGTGCGGGGACGCCCGACGGGCCCGCGGACCCGTATCCTCCCGAGGACGGGGACGAACTGCGGGCTGTCGGCGGTCTGTCCCGCGGTCAGGACGAACGCCAACGGGCGGCAGTTCCGGTCGCAGGCGAGGTGGATCTTGGAGGACTGCCCGCCCCTCGATCGCCCGAGCAGAGCAACCCTCAGTCGGACCTTGTGTCGGCGCCGGACACGTCGTCGTTCCTCCCGCTTCGGATCGATTCCGGCTCCGTTCCCGTCTTGTTCCCCCGGCCTGCCCCCCTTTTTCCGGGCCTTCCCCTCCTTGGCGGCCGCCTTCTCCAGGGTGGTGAGCGTGGCGGGATCGAGATGCATCCCGGCGGCGTCGTGGTGCGCCCGGACGGTGGTCGAATCCACGCTCACCAACGACAGGTCCACCACGCCCTGCTTCGCGGCCTCCGCGATCAGGCCCTCCAACAGGGCCTCGAAGACACCGGCGTCCCGCCACTGTCGAAAACGGTTGTGCACGGTCGGCCACGCACCGAACCGCTCCGGCATCTCCCGCCACTGCGCACCCGTCCGAAACTTCCAGATCACGCCCTCGAACTGCTGCCGCAGCCGCTCGGGATACGGACCGAACCCACCGATAGGCAGGTACGGCCCGATGAACTCCCGCTCCACGTCCGTCAGTTGCTCTCGCGTCACAACACGACGATCCGCCAGCTCAGGACCGCCTCGGCGACGAATCCCACAGATCGATCGCGACCCGATACGCGCTAGTGCCGCGCCCGGCAACGTTCACCCCGTCGCGGCGCCCGGCACGGCACCTCGCCGCCCCGCCGAAACGTCCGAGTACTCCAGTACGAGAACGTTCCGGCGGCACGCCGATGCACCGCACCGAACACCGCGACGGGGCAAACGTTGCCGGGCGCGGCACTAGTTGAGCATGCCGGCCGCGTTCACTTGCCGGAGGTGGATCACGACGTCGTGTGTCTTCGCGAGTCGGATCTGCGGGGCGTCCGCGATCCCGGGGTAGGTGGCGCCGATGTTCTTGATGGTGTGCGGCTCGGCCAGCCAGGCGCGGGCTTCCGTCGGAGTGTTGCGCAGGTCGACCACGAAGTCGCGGTAGCGCACCCGGTCGAGGGTGTGCTCGGCGGTGCCGGGTGCGGCCGGGCCGACGGTGAAGCGGTGGACGCCGCCGTCCCGGCCGAAGGCGTTGAACGAGCCCCGGTCGAAGGTGAGTCCGACACTCAGGTATCCGCTGCCCAACCGCTCGCGGAGGAAGGCGCCCTGGACCTTCGGGTGAGTGGCGGGGGCGTAGGTGTCGAGGGCGACATGGGTGTTGTGGGCGGCGAGCACGATCCTGTCGCCGGTCTGCCGCTGCCACCAGGCGACGTTGTCCGCCATGCTCCGGTCGCGGTAGGTCATGGCGTCGGGGATGCTTCGGGGGTCGTCCAAGTCGAAGGCGTACAGCGTGGTCATCTGGTGGATCGCGGTGGCGTGCTGGACGGCCCAGGCATGCGCGTCGGCGTCGGTGCCCGTGCCGGGCCTTTGCTTGAGCAGTTCCACCGCCCGGCCCGTGCGTTCGGCGATTTCCCTGCGTTCGGCGATCGGCTTGGACAGGTACTCGTTGATGTACGTGTCGGCGTCGGTGGCGGGCCGCAGGCCCCGGTACAGCTCGGTGAGCTGCGGGACGAGTTCGGGGCGGGCCGCGGCCGCGTATGCGCCCACCTTGTCGTACAGCTGGGCACCGGCGAACCCGTTGTCGTCGCCGACGAAGCGCACCGGGTCCTTCGGGTGCTCGGCGTTGTACGCGCGCATCCACTGGAGCAGATCGCGGTACTCGGCGTTGTTCCACAACCGGTAGGAGCCCTGGAACTCCTCGTCCATGATCTGCTTCAAGTCGCCCTCGCCGCGCAGGACGTAGGCGTCGAGCCGCACTCCGGTGCTCCACGCGGCTTCGAGGGCGAAGGCCCGAAAACCCTTCTCCTCGACCAGGTACCGCAGGACCCGGTGCTTGACGGTGAGGAACTCGTGCGAGCTGTGGGTGGACTCGCCCAGGCCCACCACCCGGGCGTCGCCGACCATGCGGCCGAACGGACGCAGATCGGCCAGGCCGCCGCGTGGCTCGGTGGTGCGCAGCGGGTGGGCCACCCGGCCCAGGGCCGCCTCGGGGGAGCCGAACGCCGCGGCCGCGGCGCCCTCCGGGCCGGCGGACGCGGCGACGCCGGCGAAGACCGACGCGGTGGCCGGGGGGTTGGTGTCGGTCACCGATCCCGCATATGCGGTGCCGATCCCGCCGGCGGCCGCACCCACGCACAGCACGAGGGGCACGAAGGTACGCAGCACCTGCCGGACTGCCCGCGAAAGCGGCTGACTCGGTTGATCGGACGGGTGGTCGGGGATGGCCCGCGATACACGCGGGGTCGCGTTTGGCATGGCGCCCAAGCTAAGAACCCGGGCCTCGGCGCACATCGTCCTCCGGTCCCAGGACCGGAGTACTCCTTCGGCTCGTCCGGTCGGTACTCGGGTCCGGGGCCGGACGGCCCGGCCGAACTCACCTACCTGGTGATGAAGTTCGTGCGCGGTGCGCGGTGCGTGGTGTGCGATTCCGAGTGGCCCCGAAGCAGGACGGTTCGAGGGTTTCCTCGAGAATCGAGCGCCTGATCAACAAACCCAAGGCCTGGCGCGGCATCGCCACGAGATACGACCAGACCCCCGAAAGCTACCCCACCGGCCTCCATCTCCGCGCCGCGATGATCCGGCTCAACGCCTCAGCCGGAGCTCCTGCTGATCTCAACTGGACGCGGCACCAGGCGGCGCACGACCCTACTTGCCGTCCACGATCGACCGGACGTTGTCGATGGCTCCGCAGTTTGCCTCGAGGTACTTGCCACGTGCCTGGACGAACGCGGTGCCGAGTTCCTCGCGGCGGTCCATGGCGACGTTCTCTCGGGCGCCGTTGAGGATGGTGCGCTCCTCCTCGTCGGCGTGGTGGGTGACCTTCTCGACCAGTTCCTCCAGCTTCTCGTCCCACTCGTCCGAGCCGACCCGGTCGACATCGAGGAGGGCGAGAAGCGCCCTGTTGCCTTCTTCGTGCTCCTCCTCGCCGTGTTCGACTTCCTCGTCGTCGATGTGCTTGTAGCGCTTGAGTGCCGGATAGACCTCGGCTTCCTCCGCGAGACCGTGCGCGATGAGCAGGTCGGCGAACTCGGCCAGCGCGGCGGCCCGGTCGGCCTCGACGCTGCGCATGCGCCGGAAAAGGTCCTCCATCCGCCGGTGGTCCTCGAGGATCAGTTCGACGACGTCGCTCTGTGCGGCCATGATGGATTTCTCCCGTTGTTCGTTCGTAGGACCGGTTCGCCCGTGGAGTCCGGTGGAGTCCGAAGGCAACGCAGGACTACCCGCCGGCACGTGGCACATGCATGGCGTACCGATCGCTTGACGACCTTGCCGGACCCCGATGCGCTGACGCCGCAACAGGAACCGGCGCACGCCGCGGCCAGGTTGTTCACCGCGGGTGATCCCGGCACCGATGCGGCCGTCGGCGACCGCGGGGGAGCTCTCCGGCGTCGCCATCGGGACCGCGCCGACCTCGAGCCCGTTGCTGCGGCGAATCAGCGCGCATTACCCGTCGCCGGGATCGATCGCCGAGCCGTCGGTGTGCAGGACGAGGAGGGACACGTACATCGTCAGCATGTAGCTGCCGGTGTTGGACACCGCCCGCCCACCCACCGCCACTGGTGGTCGCGGTTGCGGCGCAGCGGCGGGGCTTGAGTTGGCATGCGCCGGCCAGGGTGGAACTCGCCCGACGACATCCCGCCGACGCGCCGGCCGCGGCGGTCCGCGCTGCGGCGCCGGAACCCTCCTTCGTTCCCGCGCACCGGGTGAAATCTCGTCTGCGCCGGCATGGTCGGCGACGCCAGGAGAGCAGCGGACGCAATGGCGCACCTTCGCCATCCGGGTATCGCACCGGACGACATCGCATCGAAAGGCCCTGACGGCCGATCAAGGTGTCCGCGCCCGGAGTCGAGTCGGCCCCGCGACCGCGGGGACGTTCCCTTGTCAACGCCGACGCCGGGTTGCGCCCGGCATACCGGTGGTCAGAGTTCGATGTGGTACCAGGTGCGGTGGTCCGGAAACTGCAGCCAGGCCTGATCGTCGCGGCAGACCGTGCGGCGAGCCCATGTGGTGGGCCGCGTTCCGTCCGGGAGCCGGAGCGGGGCTGATGCCACGGTCTCGAGGGGGCCGTTCCGGCCTTGGGTGAGCGTGACGGTGTAGTGGCCCGGGATCTTGCGCGGCCCGGTGCCGGCGGCGAGGAAGGCGACGTTGTCGCCGCCGACCAGCACGGCGGACGCGAACGGGATCGGTGTCCGTCGGGTCCAGCGGATGCCGGTGGCGTCGATCTCCACGAGGGGGAAGCCGGTGTAGGGGTAGGCCCAGGTCCGGTCCGACCCGACGTTGACGGCATAACAATCGGTCCAGGTGCCAGGGCTGATGGGGTCGAGCGTCGCGTACCAGGCGGGAGAGCCGTCACGGGTCCAGCGGACGAGACCGGGCATCGGCATGGTCGTCCGCGGCGCGGGCCGAGGCGTGGTCGCGCAGCTGCGAGCGCGGCGCAGGTTCGCGGGGAGTTGCGCGCAGACGAGGGCCTCGTCGCCGTAGCCGGTCCAGATGTTGTCGTGCCTGTCCGTGAGCAGGTGCTGGACATCGTCACCCGCGTGGAAGGTCGTCAGCGGTGTGCCGTCGCTGTCCACGATGAGTGCATTGTGGGGGATTTCTTTTTCGAGGGCTTCGAAAGTGGCCGCCGGTGGTCCGGAGGGCATGCGGCAGCGTGCGGCGGCGAGGACGAAACCGCTGCCCAGCGAGTCGATCCTGGGGAAGCGCAGGTGGAGGTCCGGCAGGTGCACTTCATGGACGTCGCTGCCGTCCATGAGCACGATCAGTGCGTCACAGGGCCGGTGCTGCTCCGGGGGCACACGATGGTTGCATGTCGCGTCCGGTGGGACGAGCAGTGTGACGACGCGTCCGTGGGCGTCGACGGTCGATGCCGCGACCTGCTGTTCTCCGTAGCGGTCGGGCAGAGAGGCGTAGGGCGCCAGACGGTGCGGAATTGCGGTCATGGGCTCGTCTCTCGGGGCTTGTCCTGCCGATGTGTCCGGGCGCCGTGGGGGTGTTCGGCGGCGTCGGAGTCGAGAAGGTCGGTGGGCCACCCGGCGAGGGTGGTGAGCGCGGCCTGGCGTACTTCGGGCGTGCCGGACGTGAGTGCGGACTTCAGCAGGGGCCGGCCGTGTTCGGGATGGTGGCGCAGGAAGTGCGCGAAGAGCAGGAGGGCATGGTCGCGTTCGGGTTGGGGCGTGGTGGCCAGGCGTTGTTCGGCCAAGGCGAGGATGTGTGCGGCCTGCTCGCCGTCCCCGTTGCGCAGGGCGTGGATCCAGGTCGGGTCGAGCAGGGACGGTCCGGTTTCCAGGCGCGCCAGGGCTTGCGCCGTCGGGCGCAGGCTCAGGAACTCGGCGGGTCCCAGGGCGAGGTGGAAGTCGGGCCGGCGGGGGTCGGCCAGGTGATCCAGGACAAGCGCCGACCATCGGGGTTCGTGGAGCAATGCCTCGTGGCGTGCGGTCAGGTACCGGATGTCGGCAGGCGTCCAGGGCAGGTCCTGGGGCGGGTGGCGGAAGAAGACGGTGATGCTGATCAGGTCACGCAGCATGGCGAGGGTGGGCGTCCGGGCCTGGACCAGGTCGGCGTGGCGACGCAGCACGGGGACGGCGTCCGGGTAGTCGGCCAAGCCGGGTGCCGGACCGCCCTGGCTCGCGGCGAGCGCAGCGAGAATGCCGCTCGCGCCGTTCATCAGCGAGGTGTCGATCTCCGGATTGCTCAGGGCACCATGCAGGTCGCCGGTGGTCGCGGCGATGTGAGCCAGGTACTCGTCCATGATGGCGTTGCGGAAGCCCTCGCGGAGCAGCCAGGCCCTGATGCCGGGGTCGGTGGTGCCGCGCAGCATGCGGACCGCGTGGATGCGTCCCCAGCCGGCGACACGTCGAGCCAACGTGTGGACGGCTTGGTCCCCGTCTGGTTGGGAGCGGTGGAGTGCGACGGCGGCGTACAGGGTGAGTTCGTCCAAGGTTCCCAGCAGGAGGAGCAGTTCGCGGTCGCGCATGTCCCCGCCCAGGCCCAGGAGTACCAGGCCGATCTTCACCGGGGCTCGACAGGTGCCGCGTTCCGCCAACTCCCGGCCCAACCGGCGCAGGCCACCGGACGGCAAGCAGCGACGGCGGACTTCGGCGCCGAGCTCGTCCGCGACGTCGATCGGCGAGCAGGTGGCGAGGAGGTCGTGGAGGTCCCGCAACCTGCCACTGCGGACGGGATCCGGAGTGCGGAGCAAGTCCTCGAAACGGTCGGCGAGTTCGATCCCCGTAGGATGAACGGAATCCTGGCCGTCGTGATCGCGCCTCACCAGGGCGTCTTCACCGCCGCCGACGATGACGGGGCGGGAACCGCCGGGGCGGGCGTCGGGAAGAGGATCGCCGAACCCCGGCCACGGACCATGTCCGTAGCGGTCGCGGAGGGCAAGCGCGTGGTCGAGAAGGATGGGATGATCGCAGGCGACACCGTCGTCGCGCTCCCACCACGAGCCGGTCACCGACCGGAGGGCTGACCGCCCTTTCGTGTAGTCATGACGTGGATAGTGCCCAATACGAAGCGACTTGGCAACCGAGCCCTGCGCCGACGGACTCCGCTGCGCCGAATGCCGTGCTCATCCGACGCACCACCCGGCGCATCCCCATCGAGGTCACGCCGGACGGCTGCACCGTGACGTTCGACAGGTCCGGTGGGGACTGGCACGCCACCCGCACCGTGCGTCGGGAGGTGGTCGTGCCGGCGTCGGGGACGGCACGGTTCGTTCCGGGTCGCGCATACGGTCCGTTCCGGGTCGCGCACGGGGCCGCGGGCGCGTGCGTCGAGCTACGGCAAGCCGCACGGGCTCGAACTGTCAAGACCCCACGGGCGAGCACTCGCGGAGGTCTCCCGACGCTGACGCCCGACGTCAAGAGTCGTGTTGACGGTGCTCGGCACGGTCCGCTCGCACGCGACGGCCGTGGCGGCACCGTGCCGTCCCGGGTCGCGGAGCAGCTCGAGGAACCGCGGGGGAACCTCGAGACGCGGCGGGCATCGGCGGTACGCGGCCGACGCTTCGCCCTTGACGGCAACGGCCCCGCGGTGGTGCCGCCGATGCGGGGTGTTCCCGGGGACGTGGTCGAGCAGGTGCGTCGGGGTGGGCCGGCGTAGCGCTTCCGCGTGCTCCATATGCGCGGTCGCGGGAGATGTCAAAGGAGTCTCGCATTGTGGATAGACACCGACAGCTACCGCTTGCACACTGGCCCCCTGTGCAACCGCGTCAGGGGGTCGAACTTGCCTTACGTCATTGCCGGTTTAGTGCTCGTCGGCATCGTCGTCCTGCTCAACCTCGCACTGCTCATCGTCATTCTGCGCCGTTGGCAGGAGCTCGAAGTCGTGCGCAGGCGAGCCGACTTCAGCGCCCAGGGTCCGCAACCGGGCGACCGTCTGCCGGACTTCACCGCCACCGGGATCAGCGGCCGGACCCTGACCCGGGAGGACGTCGGTGCGGGGGAGTTGCTGCTGGGGGTCTTCTCCCATGACTGTCCGTCCTGCATCGGCAAGGTCCCCGAGTTCGCCGAACGGGCCGACCGGGTCCGGGAAGCGGGCGGCCGGGTCGTGGCGCTGGTGATGGGTGCCGAAGCCGGTGAGAGCGGCCTGATCGCCGAACTCGTCGGGCCGGCGGACGAGGTCGTCCCGGAGCCCGAGGCGTCACCGCTGTTCCGGGCCCTGCGCGTTCCCGGCTTCCCCACGATCCTCAGCTACCGAGGCGGCGTACTCGCCGCCCCTTCCGCCGACGGCCGTCAACCGGTGCCTGCGGCGTCCTGAACCCCGGTGCGGCCGTGAGGTCACACCGTGGATTACGCACGTTCATCCACACACAATGAGGAGAACCATGCGCACACTCAAGGCCGGTGCCGGCCGCCTGATCGAGCGGATTCTGCCCAAGGCGGACGCCGAGGCCGGCTGCCCGACGGACTGCTGGACCGAGTGGACCGCCAACGGCCAGCGGTGCCGTCGCTGCTGTATCACGCCCAGGTGCGGGGTCAGCTGCGGCAGCTTCGACTACTGCTGACAGTTGCGGGGCGGGCCGCGTGCGGCCCGCCCCGCATTCTCGCGCCCACTCTCCCGGAGCCACATTTGTCGGACCTGCTGCTCATCTGCCGCCTGACCCTGATCTGCGTGCTGGCCGTGGCCGGCCTCGCCAAGTTGCGCGACCGCGACCGATTCGCCACGGCACTGGGCGACTTCGCCTTTCTGCCGGCCGCAGCCCGGCCCGCTCTCACCCTCCTGGTCCCCGCGGCCGAGCTCGCCGCCGCCGTGCTCCTGGCGCTGCCCGCGACGCTGACCGCGGGCCTGGCCCTCGCCGCGGTCCTGTGCGCGGCGTTCAGCGCCGTGGCCGTCACCACCATGCGCCGCGGCAGCCGGGCCGCCTGCCCGTGCTTCGGCAGCAGGACGACCGTGCCCATGGGCCCCTGGCACGTCGCCCGCAACGCCACACTCACCGTGTTGGCCATCCTCGGCGGCGCCGTCGCCGTCGCGCACGGCACGACCACGCCCCTCGACGCCCCCGCGCTCGCGCTCGCCGTCGGGAGCGCCGCATATCTCACCACGCTCGCCGTCTTCACCGACGACATCGCCTTCTTCTTCTCCGCCCGCAGCGGCCGACGCTGAAAGGACGACCACACGTGAACCACGCCGTTGCCGGCCTCGCCGTTCTCGCCGCGGCCGCCCTCGTCAACGCCCTCTTCACCCTCGCGATCGTCAGAGGCTGGCGCGCGACGATAACCGCCTCGACCTCGGCCGCCCACGCTCCGGCCACGGCCCCGGGCCCGCCGGTCCTCGCCGTGCAAGTGGGCGACCACACCCCCGCGTTCACCTTGCACACTCCCCGAGGCGACGTCACCGAGTCCGCCCTGGCCGGGCACCCCGCCCTCATCTGCTTCCTGCGTCCCGACTGCGGGCCGACCAGGAACAGCCTCCCCGTGATCGAGCGGTGGGCTCAGGCGAATACTCCGTCGGGCGCGCGCCTCGTCGCCGTCATCAGCGCAGCGGCCCCCGATGCCGATCCGCTGATCGAAGCGGTCGGCCCGCTTACCGAACTCGTCGCCACCGAGCCCCCGAACGGTCCCGTCGCTCGCGCCTTCGGCGTACGTCACCACCCCAGCTTCGTCCTC
This sequence comes from Embleya sp. NPDC008237, assembly GCF_042956465.1. Taxonomy (NCBI): domain Bacteria; kingdom Bacillati; phylum Actinomycetota; class Actinomycetes; order Kitasatosporales; family Streptomycetaceae; genus Embleya; species Embleya sp. NPDC008237. The sequence goes on along the minus strand of NZ_JBIBGL010000022.1, from coordinate 82,888 downwards.
CTCGACGCCGACGGGACCGTCACGGAGACAGGTATCGGCCAAGGCTCGCTGCCCGCCCTCGACTACCTCTCCGCATGACCGGGACGTCCACGTACCGCGCATTCGCCGCCCGTACGGCCGAATACCTGCGGGGCCTCGCCGCAGTGCTGGCCCTGACCATCCGAGCCTGCCCCGGGGCGCTCGCCGTCCGCATCGCCACCGTGGCCGTCGCGGGCGCGGCCCCGGTGGCCGCCTCCTGGCTGCTCAAGTACGTGGTCGACGGCCTCGCCGCGAACGACTTCCGCACCCGGGACCTCTACCGGGCCGCATGTGGCATCGGCCTGCTCACCGTCCTCCTCGCCGCCGGCTCGGCCATCTCCTCCTACGCCGACGGCCGCATTCGTCGCGCCACCTCCACCCAGGCCCAGAGCGACCTGCTCGCCGCCGTCAACCGACTCAGCGGCCTGTCCAAGCTCGAAACGCCGACCTTCCAGAACCGCGTGCAACTCGCCATCCAAAGCGCGCAGGGAGCCGACCGGCTCGTCGCCGCGACACTCCAGGGCGCGCAGGGCGTGCTCACCATGGCCGGCTTCCTGGGCAGTCTCCTGCTCGTCAGTCCCACGTTGGCCGCCATCCTCGTCGCCGCGGCCGTCCCGGCCCTGTTCGCCCACCTGGCCAACAGCCGCCATCGCGCGGACATGTTCTGGCGCACCAGCAACCTGGCCCGCCGCCAGATCTTCTACCGGGGACTCCTCACCGACACGCAAGCGGCGAAAGAGATCCGCCTCTACGACCTCGGCGACTACTTCGCACGGCGCATGCGTACCGATCTCGACAACATCAACCGGCAGGAGGAGCGCCTCGACCGCCGCCTCGCCGGCTACGAGACGGCCCTCGCCGTCCTCGGAGCCGGCATCTCCACCGGCGCACTCGTCTGGGGCGTGCATCAAGCCGCCGCGCACGCCCTCACCGCCGGTGACGTGTCCCTTCTCGTCGCCGCCTCGGCCGGCATGCAGACGGCACTGGTCGGCCTGGTGGGGTGCATCGCCCAGAGCCACCAGACGGCCCTGTTGTTCAGCCACTACCGGCATGTCACCGGGGTCCGCGACGACCTCCCCCCACCGGCGAACCCGATCACACCCCCGCCCCTGAGCCGCGGCCTGGAAATCCGGGATGTCTGGTTCCGCTACACCGACGACGGACCGTGGATCCTCCGCGGCGTCACCCTGACCGTCCCGCACGGCACCAGCCTCGCCGTCGTCGGTCTCAACGGGGCCGGCAAGAGCACCCTCGTCAAACTGCTGTGCCGCCTCTACGACCCGCAGCGAGGCAGCATCCACTGGGACGGCATCGACCTCAAGGACATCCCCGCGGACCGGCTGCGCCGGCGGGTCAGCGTCGTCTTCCAGGACCCGATGGAGTACGACCTCACCGCCAAGGAGAACATCGGCCTCGGCGACCTCGGCTCCCTCGACGACGACGAGCGCATCCACGCCGCCGCCGCCGACGCGGACATCCACACCGCCCTTGCCCGCCTCCCGCAGGGCTACGACACCATGCTCAGCCGGGTGTTCTTTCCCGACGACACCGAAGACTTCACCCCCGGCGTCCAGTTGTCCGGCGGCCAGTGGCAGCGCCTGGCCCTCGCCCGGGCCCTGATGCGTTCCGAACGCGACCTGATGATTCTCGACGAACCCGGCACCGGCCTCGACGCGGTCGCCGAACGCCACGTCCACGACCGGCTGACCACACTGCGCCGAGGTGCGACGAGCATCCTGGTCTCCCACCGTCTCAACACCGTCCGCGCCGCGGACGCCATCGTCGTCATCGCCGACGGCACCGTGCACGAGAGCGGCACCCACGAACAGCTCATGGCCATCGACGGCGTCTATGCCGAGCTCTTCACCACGCAGGCCGAAGGCTACGAGGAGATCGTCCGGTGACCACCGCGGCCCGAAGGCTCCTCGCCCTCGCCGGCGTGCTCCTGTCCGCCGCAGCCCTGTCGTCGGCACGTGGGCGGTTGGTCGCGGTGACCGTTCGCGGCTACAGCATGTCGCCGACCCTCATGCCGGGCGACCGGGTGCTGATGCTTCGCGGCGGACGCCGGGTCGCCACCGGTCGGCTGGCCGTCGTCGTCGCGCCCCACCCCGAGTACGGCTGGAGTCCGCCCGCGGGCGCCACACCCGACGCGTGGTACATCAAACGCATCGCCGCCGTCGCCGGAGAGCCCGTACCGGACTGGGCAGGCCGATGCCCCGGCATTCACGTGCCGCCGGGCATGCTCGTCCTCCTGGGCGAGAGGCCGGGCTCGGTCGACTCCAAAAAATGGGGCTACTGCCCCGAGGACAAGCTCGTCGGCACCGTCCTGCTCCGGCTGGGGACCGCAGCCGGCGCGCCCCCCTCACGCCGCTCCACGCGGGACTCGCCGCCGCCGACCCCTGGCCACACGCTGCGCCGCGTGGCGGCCGGCGAAGTCGCGGACCCGGCGACGACCGGCACGGACCTGCTGCGCCGGGACATCAAGCCGCAACTGCCGGAGACCATGGACCTGTTGGCCGACCGACAGGTGGAAGCCATCGCGGACAGGATCCAGCCGGGCGAGCCGGACTGACCCGTGCACGGGCAACCGGCCTCCCCCGCCGGAGGTTCGCGTGACGAACGAGAACAGCCCTTGCGCTTGCGGCGGTTGCCGTCGCCATCGCCTGCATGTCCCGGTTCACCCCGTCGTCCCGCCGGGGTGGATCGAGGCGGCAGGGGAGGACCTGGTTGCCGATCATCAGTCCGCGCTGTTCTCCCAGGTTCGTGATCGCGGCCGTCATCCTTGGCCCCGCAACAGCAGCAGCCCTGGTCATCCGGCTTCGAACACGATCGATCGGAGAGTTCCCGGCAGCGCTTGGGCAGATTCACTCGGTGAAGGCAGAAGAGCCCGGAAAAAAGTTCCGGCGGACCTTGAGAGATTCTGCTTCGCCGGGCCACGTCTCCTCCGAACGGGCCGCTTTCGGCGGCCCCTCGCCGAAGGAACGGTCGATGAACGAACAACTGTGGCGGAGGCGTCGCGCACCGCGCTCCGCCTGCCTGTGGGCGGCACTGATGGCCATGCTCCTCGCCCTGATGACGACGGCGGGCGCGCCCCCCGCCTCCGCGGCCGACCAGCCGCTCTGGGCCACCGCCGGCTATCTCGGGAGCCCCGGCTCCAGCGTGGTCGCGGAAGTGGAGAACTCGTCGCCGGCCTCCGGCGCCGGGGTGCGGCTCTGGCCCTTCCACGGCGGGCAGAACCAGCGCTGGCAGTTCCTCCCACGCCCCTCGAACCCCTACACGTGGCAGATCACGGCCTCGCACAGCCGCATGTGCATGGACGTCGAGGGCGGCAGCCGCGCCCCCGGCGCACGGGTCCGGCAGGCCCCGTGTCACAACGGCTCCAGCCAGGCCTGGGAGCCGTTCGTCGTCCGCTACGACGGCTGGGGCCGGCCGCTGTACCGCTTCGTCAACGACAACAGCCACCTGTGCCTCGAAACCGCCGACACCCGCCCGGAAGGCGCGTTCCTGTACCAGGCACCGTGCGCCGCCAAGAGCGCCCAGGAGTGGTCGATGACCCGCCCGGTGAGCAACCCGCTGAGCGGCAGAGTCATGGACGTGTGGTACGCATCCACCGCCTCCGGAGTGCCGGTCTGGCTGTGGGACTTCGTGTCCGGCCCCCACCAGGATTGGTACGCCCGCACCCTGCCGGACGGCTACGCCTCCCAGTTGGTGGCCACCCACTCGCGCATGTGTCTGGATCTCGAAAATGGTTCGACGGCACCTGGTGCCGCGCTCGTCCAGCAGCCGTGCGACACCCGCCGCGCCGTCCAGCGCTGGGTCGTCGAGGTCACCTCCTGGGACATCCACCGCTACGCGATCTACCGCATCCGCAACACCACCGCCAACCGCTGTCTGACGGCACCCACCATCGGCAACGGAACACGCCTGGTCATCCTCGACTGCAACGGCGCGCCGAGCCAGGAGTGGCGGATGTAGCCCCCACCGGACCCGGCGTCGCGCACGGGGGGCGGGGGCTCTCACAGGCCCTGGCCGCCCATTCGCCGCCTCGCATGGTCGGCGGGCGGGGACCCCGCCCGCCGACCACGATTTGTGCCGCCACTCCGGGCCGAGGCAGCGCCGAACCACCCATGAAACGGGCCGCCACTTCCGCAGCCCGGCCTGATGTCGCCAGTGGCGAAGGCCGGCCACGATCGAGCGATCCCGGGAGTAGAACCGATCCGCGTCGTCGCGACGTGACTCGAACTCTCCTTGGGAGCAAAGGTGTTCAGACGAATACACGGCAGGCTCACGACCGCCGCCCTGGCCGCGGCGTGTGTTTTGATCGCGGTTCCCGGTGCCGCCTCGGCGCAGGCCGGCATCGTGCCATCCCCGCCCTCGGCCCGTGAGGGCCACATCGTGGCCGCAGCCCACCCCATTCCGGGTCGCTACATCGTGGTTCTTCGGGAAGGCGCACACACCGCGGCGGACGCACACGAGCGCTCCGCCGCGTTGGCCGGGTCGTACGGCGGCAGGGTGCGGCAGACGTACGGTTCCGCGTTGTCGGGGTACGCCGCCGACATGAGCGAGAGCCAGGCGCGCCGGGTCGCGGCGGACCCGCGGGTCGCGTTCGTGGAGCAGGACGGTGTGGAGGAGATCACCGACACGCAGAGCGATCCGCCGTCGTGGGGTCTGGATCGCGTGGACCAGCCGAAGCTGCCGCTCGATCGCAGCTACACCTACCCCAACGGTGCGGCGAACGTGACCGCCTACGTGATCGACACCGGCATCCGGGTGTCGCATCGACAATTCGAGGGGCGGGCGAGTGTCGGATTCGACGCCGTGGGCGACGGCAACAACGGACTCGACTGCAACGGCCACGGGACCCACGTCGCGGGGATTCTCGGCGGCCGTGACTACGGCATCGCGAAACAGGTCAAGATGGTCGCGGTGCGGGTGATCGGTTGCGCGAACACGGGCAGCACGTCTCAGCTGATCCAGGGCGTCGACTGGGTGACGGCACACGCGACGAAGCCGGCCGTGGCCAACGTGAGCATTCGCGGTGGGCTGAGCGCGGCCAAGGACGCGGCGTTCCGCAGGTCGATTGCAGCGGGGGTCGCCTACGTCGCGGGCGCGGGCAACGACGGCGCGAACGCTTGTGACTACTCGCCGGGTCGGCTCCCCGAGGCGATCACGGTGCAGAACTCGGACGCCTCCGATCGGCGGGCGTCCACCTCGAACTACGGCAGTTGTACGGACCTGTTCGCGCCCGGGACGAGCATCGTCTCGGCGTGGAAGGACGGTGACACCGCGACGCGGACGGCCAGTGGGACCTCCATGGCGACACCGCATGTCAGCGGTGCGGCGGCGATATATCTGTCCGCGCATCCCGCCGCGACGCCGGCAGAGGTACAGGCGGCGTTGATCGGAGCGGCCACGCCGGACCGGATCACGAGTGCGGGTGCCGGGTCGCCGAACCGGCTCCTTCGGGTCATCGGGTAGAGCGCTCCAGTGCGGGCGCCGCGGCACGCGGCGCCCGCCCCAAGGTACGTGGACGTGGCCCCGCCGTGGTCGCCGCCGATGTCTCGTCGCCCGCTGTGCCGTCCTGTCGGCCCGCTTCCGTGCTGCCGTGCCTCACGGAACCGCAGGTACGCGCGCGCTCAACGCGCGGGCCAGGTGCGCGTTGGCGGACCACCGGCCGGGTCTCTCGACCCACCAGCGGGCACGCCATTGCCCGTTGCCGTGTGCGCACACCATGAGCAGTGCAAGTCGCGGCACGGTGACCCAGCGCTCGGCGAGCGGTCGACAGCACGGGCATCGGCGGCCGCTCGCCCGGATCGCGGCGGCGATGCCGAGCACGAGCCGGCCGACCGGCGGATCGGTATACACCCGGGCGGCGCGTACGCCATGGCCGCCGCGCTTACGCCGGGTACGGAGCGGCCTCGCGTGCTGCGCGGAGTGCGCCCGCCCACCAGGACAGTTGATCGAGGAGGGTCTTGGCGTACCCCGGCGCGGCGGCGTCCAGCGGCCGGCCGTCCTGCCACGCGGTGAAGTAGTTCGGGAAGGCGAGGCCGTCGCGCACGGTGACCGCGTGCAGCTCGGTCGACACGTTCTCCAGGTGCAGGACCGCGTGTCGCCCGCCCGCCGCGCCGCCGTAGCTGACGAAGGCGACGGGCTTGGCCGTCCACTGCGTGAAGTGCCAGTCGATGGCCGCCTTCAACGAGGCGGGGTAGCTGTGGTTGTACTCGGGCGTCACCACGATGAACGCGTCGGCGTCCTCCAGCGCCGACGTCAGCGCCGCCATCCCGGCCGGGCGGGGGTAGTCGTCGCCCGCGTACTTCGGGGACGCGGCGGGCAGCGCCAGTGGGATGTCGATCTCGGCCGGATCGACGACGTCCACCTCGAAGCCGCCGTGGGCGGCGGCCTGTTCGGCGACCCACGAGGCCACCACCGGGCCGAACCTCGCGTCCCGAACGCTTCCGACGATGATCAGCAACCTGTGCTCGGTGTTGTCCATGCCCACCACGATCACGTGGCATCGGGAGAGCAACCAGACCGCGTTCAGGCCGGCCCCCGCAGGGCCTGCCTGAGCCCTCCACAGCCCGCCGACACCGTCGTACGCTCGCCTCATGGGTACGCCGTTGGGAGACTTCATCCGCGCGAAGCGGGACAGCATCCAGCCGGAATCGCTGGGACTGACGCGAGCGCGTCCAAGGCCGAGGCCGCGGTGCTCCACTGCTCGTGGCGGACCGCGGCGCCGGCGAAGTCGGTGATGACATCGACGGCCGCCGCATCGCCCAACTCGGCCAGGGCGCAGACGACGGCGCCCGCGCTCATGGCGGACCGTTGCCGCGCGACGTCGATGTCGGCGAGGCGGCGGATCAGCCGCGGCACCAGTTCGTCGGCGGCCAGGCGCAGATGTGCGGCGACCTGTTCGGCGCGCCAGGCGTCCACATCGTCGTCCAGTGCCGTCAGCAGTGAGGGCACCGCTCGTACGTCCCCCAGGCGTGCGAGTGCCATGACGGCTTCCTGATGGGCGCGGCGCAGCAGTGGGTGCGGATGCGCCCATGCGTCGGGTCCGTGGGTGGTGCGTTGTGCGGTGACGTACGCGGCGAGGGCTTCGCGGGCGGGTTCGGCGACCGGTGCCAGGGCTTGGAGGGTTTCGGCCGCTGCGGCAGCGGTGTACGCGTCGTGTGGCAGCAGGCAGTGCGCGATCAGCAGGACGAGTTCGCGGTGGTCGCCTCGCCAGGACACGATCAGGTCCCGGGCCATGCGGATCGCGTCGTGGCGGGTGGCGGGGTCCGGGCTGCGGAGTTGTTCGGTGCGTCGTCGAAGGTGAGTGGCCTGGGTCACTGTGCCGAGGCACGCCGACCGGCAGCGCCCTCCCTCGTCCATGACAGGATTCGAGGGTGGAGATGAGCGACGTCACGCGTGCGATCGCGGCCGCGATTTCCGTCGCCGCATCGCTCGACCTGCCGGCCGACGACGCGATGATTCTCCAGAACTCGAACAAGCTGACACTGCGGCTGACGCCGTGCGACGTCCTTGCCCGAATCGCCCGTGTGGGACACGAGGTTGCACACTTCGAAGTCGAACTCGCTCAACGGCTCGCCGAGGTCGGATGCCCGGTGTGCCCCTTGGAGCCTCGGGCGGACCCGCGTGTGTACACGCGCGATGGCTTCGCGGTGACGCTGTGGACCTACTACGAGCCCGTGACACCTCACACCCCGCCAGTCGACTACGCCAAAGCGCTGGAGCGGCTGCACGCCGGCATGCGCGAGGTCGATGTACAGACCCCGAGGTTCACGGACCGGATCACGCAGGCGGAGGAAATCGTCGCCGACCCCGATCACTCGCCGGAACTCGCCGACGCGGACCGCGTCTTCCTCGGCGGCACGCTGGCCGGCCTGCGACGAGCGATCGACGACCGCGGCGCCGTGGAGCAGCTGCTCCACGGCGAGCCGCATCCGGGCAATGTGCTCGGCACGAGGAACGGCCCGTTGTTCATCGACCTCGAGACGTGCTGCCGCGGACCCGTCGAGTTCGACCTCGCCCATGTTCCCGAGACGGTCCGCGCGCACTACCCGAACGTCGACCAAGAGCTGCTGGACGAGTGCCGGCAACTCGTCATCGCGATGGTCGCCGCGTGGCGTTGCAAGCTCGGCGACCAGTTTCCGAACGGGAGACGATTCGGAGAGGAACTCCTGCGCCTGCTGCGCGAAGGTCCTCCCTGGCCGACGCTCGACACCGTGGCCAGGCGACTGGATGGTCCGCAGAAATCGCCGAAGGTCACGTGACGGAGTCAAGGAACCAAGCGACGAGACCGGCGCTGCCGAGCATCCCCGTCCAGGCCCGCCCGCGCCGGCACGGGCGAGTGTGGACCGACGACCCCACCGCCGACACGAACCGCATCGCTCGGCCGGTCGATCCGGCCGGCGGACGGGAACGCGGCGATGGGGGCGCGAGGCGCGTTGGGGCGCGGTGGTTCCCGCCGTGCGGGGGCAAAGGGCGGCCCGGTCCGCGCGGTGGACGGCAGCGCGGACCGGGCCGGTCGGAGGCGGCGTTCTCCGAGGAGAGGCCGAATGCGGGTTCGGTCACGCCGCGGGTTTTTCCTCCGAGGCCTCGGGTGGGGCGAGCGCGGCGGGGGAGTCGGCGTCGGGGATCGCGAGGGTGGGGACGCCGGACCCGTCCGCGGGGACCTGCCAGACGTCGGCGTGGCCGCGCCCGCGCGCCACCGCGTAGGCCACCGTTCGCGCGTCGATCCAGGTGGCCTGGTCGTCGACCGAGCGGGTTTCGGCGAGTGGGGTCACCGTGTCGGTGGTCAGGTTCAGGACCGACAGGCGCCAGCCGTGTCGTGGGTCGCCGTCCACGGCGGATTTGAAGGCCAGTCTGGTCCCGTCCGGTGACAGGGAGGGGCACTCGACGTTCTCCCGGACGGTGCGGAGCGTGTGCGTCGCCAGGTCGCCGTGGACGAGGTAGCGCCGTCCGGCGGTGGACATGGTGGCGTAGAAGTGCCCGTCGTCCCGGGTGAACGTGACGCCCCAGAAATTGAGATCCGCGGCTTCGTAGGGCCTGTCGTCGACGCGCACCGACCAGTCTTCCAGGGTCGAGACCAGATCCCCGGTGCGGGTGTCGAGGATGCCGACCCGGGTGGAGAAGCGGCCGCCGTTGTACGAGTCGCCGGTGACGAAGACCGTCCAGGCGACCATGCGACCACTGGGCGAGACCTGGGCTCGGTTGGGCACGCCGACCAGCGGGAGCGCGCGCCGCCGGCCCAGGTCCGGACCCAGGACGACGGCTTCGAAGGTCCTCAGGCCGCCGTCCAACCGCAAGCAGATCCCGGTGCCGGCGGACGCGTACAGCCGCGCACACGAGGTCGTCGACACGGTGCGACTGCCACGAGGGTCGTTCGCCGCGACCGAGACCAGATGGTCGCGGCTGTCGTGCGCGAGGCTGCGCGCGATCAGGTGCGGACCCGGGACGAGGGAGACCGCGCCCGGGGTGCCGGCGCTCGCGGTCCGCCGGGCCGGCCCGGCGGCGGAGCCGATCGCCGAGGTCGCGACCGCTACGAGCGAGACGAAGCCGACGACCGCGAGCGGGATGCGCAGGCGTGGATTCATCCCACGGCCTCCTCGGGAGTGGGAGTGAGGGTGGGCGCCGTGAGTACGACCGCCGTGACGGTGATCGCCGCGAGCACGGCCGCGGCGGCGCCCCTGGTCGCGGCCGCGGGTCCCCAGGTCACCCACGCGAAGCCGAAGGCGACCGACGAGAGGAGATAGGCGAGGGCTTGGGCGGTTTGCACGAGCGCGAGTCCGGTCGTGCGCAGCGCGGCCGGTAGCACCGGTGCGGCGAGTGCCATCAGGACGCCGTCGCCGGCGGCGTAGAACGTCCCCAGGCACACGAGCACGAGGGCGGTGGTCCAAGTGCCGGGCAGCGGACCGAACAACAGGAGGTAGCCCATGCCCAGCGACAGGTAGCCGCCCAACAGGGTGCGCTTGCGACCCCAGCGGTCCGCGAGCGCGCCGAACGGTGCCGCGAGGGTCAGGTAGACGAGGTTGGTGCCCACCGCGTACAGCGGGAACCAGCCCGCCGAGAATCCCTGGCGGTCCATCAGGACGAGGTAGACGAAGCCGTCGCCGATGGTGGCCAGTCCGAGCATCCCGGCCGCGCACACCAGCCCGCGCACTCGCGCCGATCTCAGCAGCGCGACGGCGGCGCGGGTGGTGACGGGATCCGCGCAGGGGCGTTCCTCGTGGTGGTCGTGGGTGAACAGGGCCAGGGTCAGGAGGCCGGCACACGCGAAGCAGAAGCTGGTCACGAACAGGGCGTCGAACGCGGCCGGTGTCGTCGCGCCCACGACCGACAGCACGCCCAGTGCGGCAAGGGGGCCGAGGAAGGCGCCCGCGCTGTCCATGGCGCGGTGGACGCCGAAGGCCCGGCCGAGCAGGGGCTCGGGGGTGGACAGGGTGATCAGGGCGTCACGCGGTGCCGACCGCAGTCCCTTGCCGGCCCGGTCCGCCACGATCACCGCGCCGAGCGCGGACCCGGAGGTACCTGCGCCGAGGAAACCCAGTTTGGCCACCGCGGACATCGCGTAGCCGACGCCGGCGACCCGTTTGTGCCGTCGGGTGCGGTCGGCGACATAGCCGCCGACCAGGCGCAACAGTGCGGTGGCCCCGGTGTGGAGGCCGTCCATGACGCCGTAGGCGGCCGGGCCGAGGTTCAGCGCAAGGACGAAGTACAGCGGCAGGACGGCGGTGACCATCTCCGAGGAGACGTCGGTCAACAGGCTCACGGCGCCGAGCGCGAGCACGTTGGGGCCGATTCCGACCCGCCCGCGACGCGACCGGGCGCGGCGGCGGGGTCGGCGCACGCGCGGGGCGTCCCGGGCCGGTCGGTCGATGGTCGAGAGGTACACGGTGCGTTGCCCTTCTCGGTGGACGAGTGGGAGCGGGGACCGGGATGCGGTGACCGAGGGGGAAGAGTCGGCCACCGCACCGATCGAGAGGGGCGGTGGTCAGCCGGTGATCGTGACGTCGTCGACCTGTGCCTCGAAGAGGCTGACGGCGCCGAGGTCGGCGGCTTCGATCTCCACCCGGACGGTCCGGCCCGCGAAGGCCGACAGGTCAACGTTCACGACCTGCCACATACCGGCGACCTCGGTCGCCGTGCCGGCGCGTTCGAACACGGTCGTGGCCCGGGTGTCGTCGAGCACCCGGACGCGGAAGTGGTCATCGGCCCCGGAGTTGTCGCCGGTGGCCACGCTGTACGAGAACCGCAGGTTCGGCGCGGTCGCGCCCGCGGGCAACGTGATCGCCGGAGAGCGCACCGAACTCACGCCCGCGTCCAAGTCGTTGGCGCCGTACTCGGCGCCGGCCCGGGCCCCGGTGGACAATGCGTTGGTGCCGGAGACGGTCGTCCCCAACTGCTTGACCTGCTTGGGGCCGTATGTCGAGCGTGTCTCGTCGGGATCGCCGCGTTCCCAGGCTCCGGACGTCGCGGTGTCGGTTCCGGAGGCGTTCACCTTCCAACCCCGATCCGCTTCGAAGTCGTCGTCGAACAGCACGGATCCGCTGCCGGAGGGGCGTACCGTCCAGGTGAACGACGTGGTCGCGAGGGCTCCTGCGGCGTCCTGGGCGGTCACGGTGACCGACGCGGTGCCGGGCGTGGTCGGGGTGCCCGACACCCGGCCCAGGGCCGGGTCGAGCGTCAGGCCGGCGGGCAACCCGGTGGCGGCCCAGGTGTAGGGCGCGCTGCCGCCGGAGGCGGACAGTTGCAGCGTGGTCGCGGTGCCTGCGGCGGCGCTTTGGTTCCCGGGGGCGGTGATGACCGGTCCGGCCGCGGCGCCCCAGGCGTCGGTCACGGCGGTCTTGCGGGCCGCCTCGCCCAGCGGCGGCAGGCCGTGCATGTCCTCCAGGGTGCGCAGGACGCCGTAGTGGTTGATCTGGGTCGGGGATTGGTAGCCGGCCTTGACGTTCTGGCCGACGAAGACGGTGTGGATCTGGTTGACGGAGCGGAAGTCGTCCTCGTCGAAGGTGGTGATCAGCAGGCTGTTGTGGGTCTTGGCCCACCGGACGTAGCCGTCGAGGTTGCGCTCGAGCCAGGTGTCGCCGGTGCCGGTCGAGCAGTCGTGCATGTCGTTGCACATGTCCGGTACCACGAACGACACGTCCGGGAGCTTGGAGTAGTCCGACGGGAAGGCGGAGAACGGGACGTGGGTGCCCGCTCCCGCGGTGCCGGAAAAACTGGCCCAGGGAGCGTGCTTTCGACGGTACTTGCCGCTCGAGCAGGTCCTGGAACCGGCGCTGGGCAAACCTTCCGAGTACGCCTTGAACGTCTTGCCCGCCGCGGCGAGTTGTTGCCCGAGGTTGTCTCCGGTCAGGTCGGTGCAGGAGTCGCCGGTCACCCCGTGCTGCGAGCCGGAGAACAGTCCGATGTAGTTCGGCTGGCTGGGGTGGGTGATGCCGAACGAGTTGGTGAACAACGTGCCCTGCGCGGCCAGGGCGTTGAAGTAGGGGGCCTTGGAACTGCCTTTGATGGTTTCGTAGTTGGTGTTCTCGAACAGCACGATCACCACGTGGTCGAACCTGGGTACGGCCGACGACATCGCGGCGGCCGGAGTTGCCGCGTGCCGATCGGCGGCATTCGCGGTGGGCGAGAGCGAAGCGGTGGCGGCGACCAGTAGGGCCAGCGCGGGAAACCCCAGCGTGGCCGGGACGCGTGTGATCCGCATCGGGGGACCTCCTCGAAGGACGGTGGGCGGTGGCGGCGAGGTGAGCCGCGGTGGACGGGTACGGGTGCAGGTGCCGACGAGTCGGCGCGGCGTTCGGCCCGGGGGGTCGCGGGCGGTGGGTCGAGGGGGCGCCCGCCGGGGCGCGGGCCTGCACACCGGATCAGCGTGTCGACGCACTCGAAGCGGCAGAGGCCGTCGAGGCGGTCGAAGGGTCGATGTGAAGCAGGCGGTTGGGTGTTCCGGAGCGGGCGTCGGTGATCTTGTCGGGGGTGGCGTCGGCGATCAGCGCGCGTTCGACGTCGGCGGGTGTGGCCGTGGGGTGTCGGGACAGCCACAGGGCGGCGGCGCCGGTCACGTGCGGCGCCGCCTGCGAGGTGCCGGTCTTGGTGTTCGTGGCCGTGTCGCCGGTGTACCAGGCCGACTCGATGCCCGTTCCGGGGGCGAAAAGGTCCGTGCAGGAGCCGTAGTCGGAACTGCTGCGTCGTCGATCGCGGGAGTCGGCGTTGTTGACCACGATGGCCGGTGCGATCGCGCCCGGCGTGTTGCGGCACGCGTCCGCGCCGTCGTTCCCGGAGGAGACGACCCAGGTGATGCCCGAGGCTATCGAGTTGTGGATCGCCGTCTCCTCGCTGCGGCTGCGCGAACCGTTGATGCTCATGTTCACCACGGCCGGCTTCACGGCGTGCGCGGTGATCCAGTCGGCGGCGGCGATGATGTTCGAAGTACTCGCGCTGTCCTTGCAGTCGAGCACTCGCACGGAAACCAGGTGGACACCTTTGGCCACCCCGTAGTCCCGGCCGCCGATGGTGCCGGCCACGTGGGTGCCGTGCCCGAAACAGTCCTGGCCGGCACGACCGTCCCCGACCTCGTCGACTCCGACGCTCGCGCGTTGCTCGAACTGGCTGTGCGAGGTGCGAATGCCGCTGTCCACGACGTACACCGTCACCGCGCTCGCCGTGCTCGGGTAGGTGTACGCGTGGTCGAGGGGCAGGTCGCGCTGATCCACCCGGTCCAGTCCCCAGGAGGGGGGATCGGTCTGGGTGGACGCCGGGGTGTGTGCGTGGTCGAGGGGCAGGTCGCGTTGATCCACCCGGTCCGGTCCCCAGGAGGGGGGATCGGTCCGGGTGGACGCGGAGGTGTGTGCGTGGGCGTCCGGTTCCACGTAGGCCACCTGCGGATCCGCCGCGATCCGGCGCGCCTGCTCGGCACCGAGGTCGGCCGTGAAACCGGCGAGGGCCGATCCGTGCGTGCGTACGATCGTGCCTCCGTACGCCCGGACGAGGTGGGCGGACCGCGCTCGGATCGCGTCCGGTGACAGAGTCGTGTCCTTGAACACCACGATGTGGCGACCCGCCGCCGGGCGGGCGGCGGAGTCGCCCGCGTTCGGGGGGACGTTGCCGGCGTGGGACTGCTGAACGGCGAGGAACGGAAGGAGGATCGCCGAGACGACGACCGCGGTCGACTTTCGGACAGGTGTGCGCACATCCACTCCAAAAAGAAGGACGTCGAGGCCCACGACATTCGGGATGCGTAGGTCTACTCCCGATCCGGGCTCGCGGCGGCACAGGTTCGCCAGTGACACGAATGGGCGGACCGCGCCAACCGGTTCGCCGTCCTGCCATGCTTTTCCCGGATCGGGCATCCTGTCCGCGCGACGAGAAACAACGCCCCGGCGGAGGCAAGCACAGGACGAACGGATCGGGCACCGTATCGGCCCACCAGGAGCATCGCTCCGAGCGGAAGGCGAAGAGGACGGCCATGCGCGACGAGGAACTCACGACCCACCTGACCCGCCTCGGTCTGGGAAAACGCGAGACCCTGCTCTACCTGGCCCTGCTCCGCACCGGGCCGATCGCACCGGCGGAGGTGGCCGCCCGCCTGGGCCTCGACCTCGACGACGTGGAGGAGTCCGTGGACCACCTCGTCGACCTGGGCCTGGTCTCCGCCGGCGGGCCCACCCCGGCGGCCGTCGTGCCGATCGAGCCGAGCATCGGCATCGAACGCCTCGCGCACACACGCTCGGCGGAACTGCGCCAAGCCCAACTGGCGGCGATCGACGCCTACCGCGGATATCGGCGCTCCGTGCACCCGCAGTCCGCCACGGACGAACTGGTCGAGGTGCTCACCGGAGCGAGGATCGAAGAGCGCATCCACCAGGCGGAGGGCGCCGCGAGATCCGAGGTGCTGCGCTTCGACTCGCCGCCCTACCACACCGGAGGCGTCGCCAACGAGACGGAGGAACACAACCTCGCCCACGGCGTCGAATACCGCATCGTCTACTCGAAGTCCGCCGTGGAGGACAACCATTACTACACGTGCAACATCCAGCCGTGCATCGCCGCCGGCGAACAGGCCCGGGTACTGCCCACCGTCCCCGTGAAGCTGACGATTTTCGATCGACGCCAGGCCCTGGTGTCGATGTCGTTCGTCGAGGCCGACATCAACGACTCGATCCTCATCGTTCGCTCGTCGAGCCTGCTGTCGGCGCTGATCGGCCTGTTCGAGACCTCCTGGCGTTCGGCATTCCCGCTGCACCGCCACGGCCGCGTCCCGACGACGCTGCGACCCCTGCACCGCCGCATCCTCGAACTGCTCGCCGGCGGCCTGACCGACGAGGCCATCGCCGAACTGCTCGGCATCAGCCGCCGTACCCTGTCGCGCAACCTCGAACAACTCAACGCCGGCGCCGGCGCCACGACCCGCTTCCAACTCGCCCTCTACGCAACCCGAAAGGGCTGGCTCTGACCGGCGAGCGCCACCCCGACCGACCCGAAGCCCACATGTCCGGGGCCGCACTCACCGGGCCAAGTGCGAGGACCTGATCGGCGCCCGTTCGAACGCGCCCTGATGCCGCTGCGCGTCGACGGCGCCGCAGGAACCGCAGGACGACAGGCTGTTCCTGGTCGACGAAGTCGAGGCAGGCGGCGCTTTCCCGGTGCGCGGCGGTCATCTCGTCCGAGTCCGGTGACGATCGGTACCCGGGGGGAAACGCGTCTCTCCCGGGGTCCGTCGAACGGGCTCGTCGTCGGCTCACCCGGTCGGCGCGGACATGCAGTAAAACCCGCGTGCAGGGCACCGCCGATTTCGGCACGACCGCGCCGGTAGGGATACACGGGCCCGTCCGTGCCCCGACCGCGGCGGCGCGTCCAGCCCGGAAGAGAACGAGTCGGTCCTTCCTGTACGCTCGCCGCCCTGTCTCGCCTACGCGCCCGGGTGACCTCGTCGACGGCGCCGGCGGCCTTCCGGATGATCCGGACAGCCTGGTGCGCGAGGTATCGGCGGTCCGGCGATCATTGTGCCGCCCGCGCGGCGGGCGGGCCATCCGTGCCCGCGGGGGCTCCGTCCGGAACGTCTGCCCGTACGAAGGCGGCGATGTCCCCGATGGTCGGGGTATAGCCGCCGGCGGTGTCCACCGTGAGAGTGGGGACGTCGAGTGAGATCGGTACGAAGGAGTCCAGCGAATGCCTTCCGGCGGCGATCGCGTCGAGCAGGTCGCGATCGCCGTGCGCGGCTCGGTGCGCGTTCTCCTCGGCGCGCCGGACGATGCGGTCGTGCGCGATCGTGGCGGGCGTGACGCAGCGGATGACCCGGATGTGCGCGACCTTTGCGAGCGGCTCCAGGTTCGGGCGCCACACTCGGTCCTGGAAGGCGGCTTCGGCCACGGTCGTCACCCCGGCCCGGAGGAGCACGTTCAGTACACCGAAGAACGCGTCCAGCGTCGGGTGGTTGAGCGGGTCGCCGCCGCCGCTCCGGTGGCCGGGGGTGGACATGACCAGGCCCTGCTTGATCTCGTCCCGGATGATCGCGGGGCATCCGAGCTCCCGGGCGAGGGCATGGGCGAGGGTGGTCTTGCCGGTGCCGGGGCCTCCGCTCACGACGGCCAGGGTGGGTGAGGTCATGGCGTGTTCTCGCAAGTCGTCACAGTGGGCTGCCCGTTCGTATCGGTTGTCGGTCGGGAGGCGGAACAACCGTACGTGGTGGCGCTCCTGCCGCACGGTACATCGGTCGCTCATCGACTCGAACCCTTCATACCCGAGACCACCCACCGTCTTCCGGCCTTCCGGACCTTCCGGCAGAAGAGAATGCGGTGCCCGGTCGAAGCCCTGGCGAACTCTCGGCAGCCGAACGCACATCCAAGATCATCACCGACAGGGTCGAGATCGATCCGGTCGGATTCGGTCGGGAGGAACCCGACGGGAGTCGATTCCGACGGAAGGACGCCGGCACCGGAAGGCCCGGGCGATGCGCCGTCCACGCTTTCGGACGAGGGCGGAGGCGCAGATCGGGTGCGCTCGGATCGCCCACGATCGGCGCGCCGGTCGTACCGAGCGACGTCGGACCTTGCCGTGTCGCGTCAGGTGTCCGCCGTCTCGGCGCGGGCCGGCCTGGTGGTGTCGCCTCCTGCGATGCCCCGGGCGATCGCGGACATGCAGGGGGGACACAGCAGCTCGGCGAGGGTTTCGTCGGGTGCGCCGCCGGCCTCGGCGGGCAGCGCGACGCCGCACAGGGCGATGTCTCGGCGGGCCGTCGCGTGCCACCACCGGGTCTCCTCGTTCTCCACCGCACGCAGGATGTGCATGTCGACCTCCTTGGCGTCGGACACCGGTCGCCGTCCATGCAACTACCGCCGTCCGGGGATTGCATCCGCACGCCGCCCGCTGCCGTGGGGACATCGTGCCGACGCCGGGGACCACGCGGGGCGGAGGCCCTGCGGGCCCGTTCGGCCGAATGGGGGTGTGCCCGCGAGGGCCGGGGAGGTTCCGGCGTGGCCCGACGTCCACCGAGTGGGACGCGGCTCGCCGGCCGCCGACAGCCGTGTCCGGCGCGGCCGATTCGCGTCGGGCCGGACGGCGCGTGGTGGCGGTTGGTGGATCGCGCGGCGCCGCGTGCCTCGCCGGTCGTGTCGTAGGGGCCTTGGTGGGCCCGGGCCGCGTCCAAGTGTTCCAGTGCTGCCCGGGTTGTGGCGACGGGAGGTCGGGAGGTCGGGAGCAAGCGCGTACTCCGGGCGCGTCCGCGGGTTCGTGTTACCGGTCGGCGGATCCGGACGGGGACGCCCCCGCCCGGATTCTCGCCGCGTCAGCCCTGCCGGTGCTCCCACCCTCGGTCGGTACGGGTCAGTTCGCGGAAGCCGGCGGCGGTCAGTCGCCCGATCGCGTCCGCGTCGTCGGCCGACTCGTAGGCGAGCACGCGGTCGACCCCGGCCAGGCGGAGCCACCGGGCCGCCTGGGCCAGGAGCCAGTCCGCCAACCCTTCGAAGCCGTGGTCCGGTTCGACGACGAGGTTGCCGATGTCGGCCAATCCTCCGTTGCGGGCAAGGCGTTCGGGCCGGTCGAGGGTGGTGTCCACCTCGATGAAGCCGAGGGCGCGGCCGTCGAGGTGGGCCGTCAGTCGGGTTCCGCACTCGCCGAGCGTGCGCCGCACGGCCGGTCGGGGCACCGACGGCTCGGTGGGCGGCGCCGGCAGGTCGGCGACCTCGGCGAGCAGCACCACCTCGGTGTGGCCGGTGTGCCGAAAGCCGGCCCGCTCGTAGGCCGCCCGCACGTGCGGCCACGCGTCGGGCAGGCCGTAGACCCCGGGCGCGGGCAGGGTTCCGTCGGCGTAGCGGACCCGTACGTGCCAACGCGCCAACCGGGCCAGGCACGCGGCCATGAGCTGATCCGCCGCCGTCTCGGAGCCGGGCCGGAACGACGCCGGCGGGCGGTGCAGGAACCAGGCGATCTCGCCCGCGCCGCGAAGGTCCGGGCCGACCTCGGCGTCGTCGCGGTAGCGCAGCAGATGCGCGGCGGCGATCACGGCCCCGTGCTGTTCGGCGACCAGGGTGGCCCGCTCCGCCACCCACGGATCGGTGATGAACTCGTCCGGGCGCCGGGTGAGTTGCCCGAGAACGGTATTGACGGACACGGACACGCCGGGCACCACGGCGGCGACATGCGCGTTGACGAGCTCGGTCAACTGGTCGCGATCGTCACGATGAAAGGGGCGCACGGTGAGAGCAGGCATGAAGGACCTCCGAACGGCTTTGCTGCGAGGAAGGAGGCCGCCATGCGATGCGGTATGCCGTCGACGATACCTCACGCGGTCGGCCGCGTTCCCGGCCCTGGTTCCGGCCCCGGCCCCCGATCGGGCTCGCTCGCGCTCCGGTTACCGGCCCGATGGATTCCCGGCGCGGCGCACCGCGTGCCATCGGTGTCGATCCTTCCTTATGTCGTGCCGTGGCGCGCCGCGCCCGCCGCGGCCCCGCGTGGCGACGGCATTCCACCATGCCGTCCCGACCCGGTGCGAGGGCTCGTCGCGGCCCCGTGGCCACGCGACTTGACGCATCAATCCATGCCTGAATCCGTACTCAAGCCTCGTCCGCCTGCCGACTCGGGAGAACGCTGCCGGGGTCAACCGGCTCGGCAGCGATCTGCGCCAGGGCGTCATGGAGTCGGCGGACGGCATCCTCCGCCTCGGCGTATTGCTCGGGACTCGCGAGGACGGTGCCGAAGGTGCCGCCGCGGTCGGCGGGCAGGGCGCGCCAGCGCAGAATGGGTTCGAGCGCGTTGATGGCACCGGAGAGGAACCAGGCCATGTGGCCGTGAGTGCGGGCGAGGGTGACCGCCAGGACGGCGAGCGTTTCCCGCAGGTGTTCGAGCCGGTCGATCTGCGCCAACGCCTCCTGGACGTCCGGGGGGCCGACAACGTCGCGCAGGCCGGCCGCGGCCTTGAGGGCGAGGTCGCGGTCGCGCGGCGTCAGTTCCCACGTCCGGTCCCGGATCTGTTGTTCGGCTTCCTCGGCCAGCACCGCGACGATCCTCCGCATGTCCATGCGTCTCACCCTAATGAACGAATCCCACCGACCACCTTGTCTCTTCTTTCGACGTCGAAGACGAAGCAGACGTCAGGGTGTCGGCGAAGGTGTCGTCCGTGGTGTGTCGGCGCGCGAGCGACGTCTGTGCTCCGCTTTTGTTTGCCGTATGACAAACGTTCGATCCGGGTTGAGGCCTCGAATTCGGTGTGCGGGGTGGCCGAGCCGGGCTTGACGATGCACCGGCCGCGTTCGACGTCCTCGGGCTTGATGCCGCGCAGGAGCACGCTTACGTGCTCGCCGGCGTGGCCCTCGTCCAGCATCCTGCCGTGCATTTCGATGCCGGTGATTGCGGCGGTGGTCTTGTCGGGCCTGATGCCGATGATGTCGACGCTCTCGTCGACCTTCAGGACGCCGCGCTCGATGTGTCCAACCGCGAGACCTGGTGGTCCCCTTCGTACCTGGTCCGGAAGGCGCGCCGACAGGCGTCCAGCCGCCTGCGCTGGGACACCGGCCCCGACTGCGACCGGCGGTCCGCGCACCATCGCGCCGAGCGATCCGCCGCCCTCGTGATCCCGCGCGGTAGTGGCCTGCGCTGCCACCCAGGGGTGGTCTACATCACCGGCGACACTCGCACGTGGTGCTCGATCGCGGCCGATGACGGCGGTCTCATGACACTCCGGTACCAGAGGATGAGGTCATCCTCCAGGTAGCCGCTTCCTCGATCCCCCCGGCCAAGGAGTCAGATTGAAACGCGTATCCAGGCTGGCCAAGGGAACAATAACTTTGGGATTAATTGTCCAAATTATTATTCTCGGGTGGTATGCCGCTTTGTTCGTTCTCTTCTCCGAGGGGGTCGGGCCGAACGACCACCTCGAGGGAAGCGACGAGGGCGAAGGAGAGACGTCGCTGGTTCTCGCGATCTCCGGAATCGTCATCTTCGCCGATATCCTGGGTATCCGCGGCCTGTTCCGAGACAAAGATTCCGGTGCGACTGCTCCGTGGATCGTGATTCCGGCACTCATCGGGCAGGGCGTACTTGCGGTTGCGGCTGCCCTTGGTGGCTCGTGGGCGATATGCGCTCTGTCCGTCGCCTTCTTGGTGCTGGTGCTGGTGCTGGTTTGGGTGAGATACGTTTCGGGCTCCGATCCGGACACGGTCGACGCCATCGGAAACCCGTGAACGCACCGACGCGTTCGTCATGCGAGGTCGTCGGCCTCCAGGTACACCTCGGCCAGAATACGGAGTTCGCGGTCGGCGGCCTTGACCCGGTCGCCGGGCCGGAGCCTTCCCGTCAGGTCGTTCGGGCGCTCCGGGAGGGTCACTGTGGCCACCTGCTCCGGTTCCTGCAGGGCAGGAAGGACCGGGAAGAAATCGTCGGAGACGAGCTGCGCGGTCAGCACCTGATCGAAGTCCGGCCGTGCGGTGAGCCGGTGCGACATGAAGATGTCGACACCGCCGAAGTGGTCGTAGCTCAAGGCGGCGGCTTCGGACGGGCCCGGCGGGGTGAGGGCCCTGTGCTGCAGGACCTTCCCGATCCGGACGGTCATCCGTCCCAGCGGTTCACCGCCCTTCGCGAAGTGTCCGAGGAACAGCTCGGCGGCGAACCCTTCTTTTCTCGTGGCGTCCTCGAACGACAGACCCGGATTCGGCAGGACGGTGAGCGCCGCAGAGGTGCCGAATCGCTGCCGGGCGGCGTGGTACTGCTCTGCTTTCCCTGTCACCCGCATCACGGCCTGGTAGTCGTACGGGGCCGCGAAGGTCGCCATGTGCACGGCATAGATCCGGTCGGTACCCAGGAGGACCAGTCCGTGGATGGCGGGTGACCCGGTCACCATGGCAGCGAGGGGTCGGGGTCCGGGCTCTTGGGTAGCAGCCGGCAGACGAAGGCGGCGAGGAAGGTGTCCTGCGGCGTGGTGACGCTGTGTTCCTCGCTGGGACCTCCCCAACGATAGGTCACCCATCGGATCAGCATGTTGTAGCCGTACTTGACCACGAGGACCTTGGCGAAGTTGCCCTCGCTCGTCATCACGGCGAACACGTCGCCGTCGACGAGCTGGTTCGAGGCGTCCGGGTTCCCGGGGATGGGGACGTTGCCGTACGTCAACGTGACCAACCGGTCCAGGGTGAGGGTGTCGAAGTCGACGACGCCCAGGTTGACGATGCTCGATCGGCGGCCGGGGGTCATCTGTGCGGAGGTCTCGGTCAGCCATTCCCACCAGACGTCTCCGCTGAACAGGTCACCGCCCTGGTCCCCGGTGTCGAGGTCGAGGATCCAGGTGCCCTTCAGGGCCGTGTCGCCCCGGTTGACGACGATGGGGTCGGTGACGCGCCGGGTCAGATCGAGGTTCCGGGCCAAGGCGACGGACTCCACGTATATCGGGCAGCGGCCCTGCGGGGGGTTGCCCCCGTCGCTCAGTGGAGTGGTTCCCGGCGGCAGCCGCCAGGACCGGGAGCCGAACAGCTCCAACGGCGGATCCAGCCACGGGCGGACCAGGGACACCACCCGGTAGTCGAAGGCGAGGGACTGCACCGCGTCGTCGATGCCGCCCAGGGTCGACGTGAGCTGCGGCGGAGCCTGGGAGGCCAGGGTCAGCAGCAGTTGGCGGTCGAGGGTGACCCGAGTCCAGGGCAGGCTGAGGGCGGCTGCCGGGGTGTAGAAGGTGGGAGCGTAACGGACGCCGTTCGGGGAGGTCGAAAACTGATCGGGAAGGTTGGGATTGAAGGTGTCGCGATGCCGCTTCCAGATGCTGGAGGGCGCCTTCAACGCCAGTTCCGACAGCTCCCGGACGGCGTCCTCCACCGGGCTCTTGTGGCCGGTCGTCTGCCATGCCTCCATGGCATCGTCCCGGACTTGCCGAAGCCTGGGCTCCAGCTCGCGCGTCCAGCGATCGCGGACGGCGGGGTCGGAGGACATCGCGGCGGCCTGTTCTCCCTGGTGGTAGTCGGCGTCGGCCTGGAGCCACGCCTGCCGCGCCGCCCGGTAGTCGCTCAGGGCGGGCGAGGGTGAGGAGGCCCCGCCGGCGCCCACGGTGTAGAGGTAGGCGGAGGCCGCCTGGTATCGCTGCTGCTCGTTCGGAGTGAGCGTGCTGTCGGCGAGGTCGGCGGCGAGCACCTCACCGTAGATGTCCCACAGGTGGGGTGCGTCCCCCGGCGACCACACGGGCTGGGTGGGGATCCGGTTGACGAGGTCGGAGAACTCGGCGTGTACCCGAGCCTGGCCGAGGTCCAGCGCTCCGTCGAACCGGAAATCGGAGTCCCGATAGGCAACCGGCGTGAGCGGTACGGAGACCAGATGCTCTCTGTCGGTGAATAGTTGCTGCATGCGGGCCGCCAGCCCCAGAAGGGCGGAGCTGTCGACGGAGGTCGCCGTGACGGTGTTCATGAGGGGCGCCTTTGCGGTGGTGTGCTGTGCGATACGGGGAGCCGTAGCCCTCAGACGAGCTTCCCGGGGTCGATGCCGTCCAGGAGGTTGGGCGTCTTGCCGAGCAGATGGTTGACGAAACCGATGATCTGCATGCCTGGCACGGTGATGGTGGTTCCGTCGTTCTCCGCGTGGAAGTGCTGGTCGGACTCGGCGTGGCTGTAGCTGCCGTTGACGCTGAACGGTCCCCAGCCCACACTGGCTTGGGCCGACACGGAGCTCGAGTGCGACTGGAAGGCGCTGGCGAAGGACGCCGAGCGGATGGTGAGGTTCTTGATGAACAGGGCCTGCAGCGGGTAGCCGATGAAGCGGCCGCTCGGAGGACTGCCGCCGTCCGACGGCATCTGGTCATAGTTCCAGCCCTGCCCCCGCACCAGGGTCCAGCCTCGGTTCTCCAGGAATTCCGCGTAGAACCAGGGGCGTACGATCTGCACCTGAGTCATGTCGAAGGACAAAGCGAAGTCTTCGACCTGGTAGTTCGCGCTGAAGTCGCTGGACGTGGACGTCACTCCCCCGCTTGCGCTCCACAGGCCCCAGCGGACGCCGCCGCCCGCCGACCAGGAGGTGGTGTCGAAGCGGCTGGCGGAGTCCACCATCTGGTGATACATCGAGTAGTTGGTCCAGCCGCTGGATTCGGCGAAGTCACCGGGGACCACCGTCGTGTAGTAGAAGTTGGTGCCCGGACCGAGGGCGCTGGTGACGGCCTGGTCGTAGAACTGCTCGAGGTTGCGCTTCCACAGCAGCATCGACTTCTCGGTGGTCTGGTCGACGTACGCCCGAATCCGGTCGACCTCGTTGCGGTAGCCGCTCGTGACCCAGTCGTCCTCGGCGGAGGCCACCATCTGGGCGTACAGCTGGGCGTTGGAGGCCCAGTCCATCACCGCCGCCTTGCCGGCCTCACCGACGGCGGCCTGCGCGGCGACGCGCTTGTTGTTGTAGGCCAGCTTCGCCATGTTGTAGGCCGTCTGACCGGCTTTGTAGGCCTTCAGCATCGGACTGTCTTCGGTCTTCTCGGTCTCCTCGTCCGTGAAGGGATCTTTGACCTTGCGCGTCACGCGGAGCAGGCTGCGCGCCTTTTCCAGCTTCTGCTTCTGGTCGTCGGTGAGCTCGTCGTCGATGACCTTCGAACCTTTGAGGATCTGCCCGTAGATCTCGCTGAGACGGGCACCGCTCGCGTTGCGCCACACGCCTTCCTGGCGCTCGGAGGAGTACGCGGAGGTGACGTCCGGGATGTAGTCGATCAGCGCGGCGAAGTTGTAGGCCTGCTGGAGCAGGAGCTTGTCCTCCTGGGCCGTGTGGCCGGTGCCGATGCCCTGTGCGGCGAACGTGAAGTCCGCCGGCTGGTACGGCAGCCCCGGCATGCACCAGGTGATGAAACTCGACTTGTCCGGCGGAACACTGCCGTCCCCGCCCGTGAGCACGTTGTACAGCTGGTTGCGGAAGATCCGTCCGAGATCTTCGAGTTGGTATGCCATGAGAGTGTTTCCATTCCGCGGTGGCCCACCGCCAAGACGCCGGCGACGGGAGTGCTCGGCGGTCGGCCTCGATGGTTCGCATGGTGTGCGAGAGGGCTTCGTCATGGTTCGGTGCCGTCGGGTAGCCGGCGGTGGCGATCGCGTCGGCGAAGACGCACGGGTCGACGGTGTGCTCGAATGCCGGGGCGTGGCGCGCGTTTTCGTCAGGAACCTGCGTGTCCCGTGAAGGGTTCCTCCGGGGAGGAGAAGACGCGGAACCAGCCGCCTACCAGGTAGAGGCGTACGCCCTTCGAGGGGGTGCCTACCGCAAGGCCCGATTCGCCGTTGAAACCGATACCGGCGTTGAGAAATCGGTGGCACAACCTGTGCCGGTACCCCGGTCACTGGCATGACGTATTGCGAACATTCGGCCGCCCATACGCGACTCGCAATTAAAACCTAAGCCCGTGTCAAGGACAGTGCCACTCGGCGGGAAGGCGGCCCACCGCCGCCACCCAGGGCCGGCACGCTGAGGTTAAACGGGATGGTGCTGCCGGCGAACGCCAGGCGACGGCCCTTGCGCAGAGCGCCGGACTGGAGCCGGGCTCCGTCGTCCACCTCGACATCGAGATCGGCGGGGCCCTGACAGACGACCACCGGGCGGCAGTGAGTTCGACGGTGCCGACAACGTTGCCTTCGCCGGTGCCGGCATCTCGGTGGGCACCTGTTACCGCAGCCCGGTATCCCGCGTCGGCCTCGCCCCGATGTCGCAGGCACGGAGGCAATCACCGTCCCCATCCGTCACAGGGTCACGCATCGCGTCAGGGCGCTCGCCCTCGGCTGCCGTCGGGTGTCAGTACCTTCGATGCAAGCGTCCGGCGAACGAGGGACACAGACGTGAGTGTTGACTACGACGACGGTGTGCTTCGTGTGGAGCGGACCTCACCTCCACCGCGTGTGCGGCTTCTCGGCGAGGTCGACCTGGATAATTGCGCTCACGTCCGCTCCGCGCTGGACGCACACCGGGGTGTCGAACGGGGCGATGTCGTGGTCGATGTGTCGTCGCTCGGGTTCATCATCCCGGGCAGCACCTGTATCAGCTGTCCGGCAGGGCGCCTTACGACAGAGGGTGCTCGACAAGCCGCCGGAGGGGTGTTCGCAGGCGCCGCTGTGGTGAATGGTCTGCTCGACGAAGGTCTTGCGAGCGCACGCGGCCGGGCGTAACGGTCCTGCGTCGCGGCTTCGTTCCGGCCGCAGCCGCGGTGCCTGCCGCGTTCTCCTGACGTGGGCTTTCGCGTGCTCGGTGAGCCGGGACGGCGGGGCGACTGCGGTCGGGGTGGCGAGCCGGACTGGGGGTCCGGCTCGGCGGTCGGCGACCTCGGGTCCGTTGCGGTGGTGATCAGATCGTCGAAGGACAGCGGGGTACGGGTCGCCGGGCCGGTGCTCCCCGTTGCGCGGGTGGTCGGGCCGTCCGACGCCGCAGCTTGTGATCCGGGCCACGCGTCAGTCCATGACGCGACCGACTACTGTTGCCGAGGTGCAATAGTTTGTCGAGCGAAGGGACTGGGTGATGGAGGCACTTGGGGCGTTCGCAGGGGCCGCGCGGTGGGTGGGGGAACCCCTGCTGCTCGTCGACGGCACGGGGCGGGTGCGCGCGGTCAACGCCGCCACCACGACACTACTGGGGGCGGGCGCCGCCGGCCGGACGCTCGCGTCCCTGGTTCTCGACCCGGACGCCGAGGTGGGGCGGTGTCTGCGGCACTGGCGCTCGACCGCGGAGCCGGTGCCGGACACGTTGACCTTCCGTTCCGATGGCGCGCTCGTCGGACCCAGGACTTGTCTGGGACATCGCACGTCCGCCGGGGGCGACGTCGTCGTGCGCGTCGCCGCCTCGGAGTTCGCTCCCCTGGAGGGGCGCGCGGACGAGCGGTTGCGCCGGTTGTACGCGCTGTCCGCGGTGCTCGCCGCCGCGGTCTCCCTGCGGGAGGTCGCGCAGGTGGTGCGCGAGGACGCGCCGAGCCTGATCGGTGTGCGCTCGGCGACCCTGGGTCTGCACCTGCACCGCCTATTGCCCCTTCGCGAGAGCGGCGAGGCCGCCTCGGCGACGGACGAGCCGTGGCTCGATCTCGACGAACCGGGCAACCTGGAAGTCCTGAACTCACCCCATCCCGACGCCCGAACCGACGGCCCGCCCTCGGCGGACGCCCCGCACGTGTTGCTGTTGACGCTCACCGGACATCGTCCCGAACCCTTGGGGATCCTGCGGCTGGAACTCGAGGCAGTACTGCCGCCGGACGAAGCGGCGCACGTGGAGGTGATGGCCCGTCAGATCGCCCAGGCCCTCTCGCGGGCCGGTCTGTACGAGCACGAGCACCGACTGGCGCAGCGCCTGCAGCTCAGTCTGCTGCCGGATCTGCCCCCACTGCCCGAGTTGACGGTCGCCGCGCGCTACGCCGCCGGCGCGGACCAGGTGGCGGTCGGCGGCGACTGGTACGACCTGTTCCGCCTGCCGCAGGGGCGGATCGGCATGGCGATCGGGGACGTCGCCGGACACGGACTGACCGAGGCCACCGAGATGGCGCAACTGCGCAGCGTCCTGCGGGCCGCCGCGCTGCGGGTGGGGGACAGGCCGCCGGAGGTGATGGCCGAGGTGAACGCCTTCATCTGCGCGTACCTGCCCGAGCGCACGGCCACCGCGTGCTACCTGGTCTACGACCCGGCGCGCGGGCTGCTGCGCTACACCAACGCCGGCCACATGCCACCCCTGCTGCTTCCCCCCGGCGGTGCCCCGCGTCTGCTGCCGGGGCGGGTGCCCCTGCTGGGCCTGCCCGGGGTCGTGCCCGGACCCTGCGGAGAGGTGGAGATCGAGCGGGGGTCCACGCTGTTGCTCTACACCGACGGCCTTATCGAGCGACGCGGGCAGTCGTTGGACGAGGGGTTCGCGTTGCTGTCCGCTCTCGTCGCGGACACCCACGACATGGCGCCGGACATGTTGTGTCGTCTTCTGGTCGACGGCCGGGACGGGTCGTGGCCGGACGATCGGGCCCTGATGGCCGTGCGGTTCGAGGTCGCCGGTTCCGAGCCCGGCTTCGCGCGTGCAGCCTCGGACGTTCGGCGGACCAAGGCACCCGGGACGGCGGTGCCCGTCGTGCGCTGAGGTGGACGGCGGCCGGTGAACCGGCGGCGATGCACGTCGTCTTCGGCACGTCGCACGGGGAGGGGCGTCCTCCCGGGGCAATCGACGCGGTCCCGATGTTCCCCGTTCGTGCCGGGCCGGGCTGGGTACCCACAAGTACGACCGACGCAGTGTCCGATCGGAAGAGATACCTCTGTGGACCACCGCACCGATGTTCCGGCCCCGTCCGGCGAGCCTTCGAGCAGTGCGGCGGGAGGGTGGGCCGAGGAAGGAAGGGCCGGGCGGAGAGTCCGGCAGGAGGCCCGGGAGCGTGATCGGTGGCGGGCCGGGTGCGCTTTCATAGCGCGCGGCGCGGGTTGAGCCCAGGCATGGACGTTCTCGGATCGGACGGCGAGGCGCGTGCGGCCGCCGCGACGGTGGCCGATGCGGCGCGCGCCCTGGTGCGGTTGTGGTCGCGCTCCCCGGAGACGGTCTCGCCCCGGCTGTCGCCCTCCCAGTTGCGGGCTCTGCAGGCGGTCGACAAGCTGCCGGGGATCAACCTGACCCGCCTGGCGGTGGAGATGGGCGCTGCCCTGCCCGCCGCGAGTCGGTTGTGCGACCGGCTCGCGGCCGCCGGGCTGTTGGAACGAATCCGCGCGCCGGCGAACCGGCGCGAGGTGATGCTGGCGGTGACCGGGGCGGGGCTGCGCCTGTTGGACGAGGTCGCCGAACGCCGCCGTGCGGACCTGCTCGAGGTGTTGGAGACGATGCCCGTCGAGAGCCGCGTCGAACTGGTTCGCGGGCTCCGCGCGTTCGATGCGGCCGCGTCCGCCGTTCACCCGCCCGGCCGCACCTGAGCAGAGTGCGGGCCGCCCTCCCGGCGGAGCCCCGGACCGGACCCGTCGGGCGGGACGAGACGCCCGCGCCGGTCCGGGGCCGTGTCGTCGCCGAGGTGCTCGACCGCGCCCCGACGACCGCGTGGGCGATGCACGGCGTCACGGCCCCGGGCGCAGCGCCCCCGCGGTGGCGGTCGCGCTGCCGGAACCGGCGTGTGAATCGCGTGCGCCGAAGAGGCGATAGGCGGTTCCCGGTCCGACGGTGGAGTCCGGCGCCCGACTTGATGTCCTCGACGCGATCGGGCGTCCTCGACCGGTCCGAGTGCCGAGGCGTGCGCTCACTGCGGATCGCGAGGCGGTGCGTCGAGGGGGGTGGGTCGGCCCTGGTGCGGGTCGGGATCCGAGAGGGCGGGACGATCGGCGGGCCTGCCGTACCAGTCCAGGCAGACGATCAGGGCGTCGTCGTCGGGGACGGGCCGTCCGCGGTGGCCGGTGAGTTCGCGCAGGACCGCGCGCGGCATCTCGGCGGGCGGCAGGAGACGGGTGGCGTTGATCGCTCGGGCCAACGCGCGGTCGCCGTAGGCTTCGCCGGCCGGTGAGGCGACCGCGTGGACGCCGTCGCTGACGAACACGAGGCGATCGCCGGGCCTGACGTAAAACTCCTGCGCCGTGTAGTCGGTCTCCTCGAACATGCCCAGGGGCAGTTGCGCGTCGAAGTCGACCGGTGCCACGGCCCCGTCGCGCAGGAGCAGCAGGCGCGGGGAGCCGGCGTCGACCACCTGGACCCGTCCGGTGGCCAGTTCGAAGTCCAGCAGCAGGACGGACAGGTAGGCGTTGCCCTGGTGCTGGGCGAAGACGGCCTGATCGGCCAGGGCGGCCTGGTCGGCGATGGGGATGCCGGCGCGTCGGGCGTTGCGCAGGGCGTTGATGGTGAGGTTGGTGAGGAGGGCGGCGTCGATGCCCTCGCCCATGCCGTTGGTCACCGTCAGGACGAGGTGGTCGGCGGTGGCGGACCAGTCGAAGTTGTCGCCGTGCACGGCGTAGGCGGGTTCGAGTTGGGCGCCGATGGCGTACTCGTCGCGGCTGCAGGCTCGTCCCGGCAGGAGTTGCCACTGCATCTCGGCCGCCAGGGTCAGGCGATCCTTGCGCCGGGCCTGGAGGTAGAGGTCGGTGTCGCGCTCGGCGACGGTCACCGCGTGGGCGAGCATCTCGGCGATGTCGGCGAGCTCGGCCCGGACCGTCGCCGAGCAGGCGTCGGTGGGCAGGGCGACGGTGAGCACGCCGAGGCGGTCGCCGCGGACGGTCACCGGGAAGTGCACGACGGTGGCCTGGTCCTGTTCCTCGTGGACGGGCTCCTGCGCGCCGAAGGCTCGGCCCTGGGGGCTGTTGTGCACGGAGAGGGGTTCGGTGGTGTACGGCAGCACGGACACCGGTTGCAGGACGGTCAAGCCGTAGTCGGCCATCAGTAGCTCGACGGATTGCGCCCGGTAGTGCCTGGTCAGCACGCGGCGGAGCGCGTCGAGCAGGTCGTGCGGGGGCGCGGCACGCAACGCGCGTTCGGCCTCTTCGTAGCCATTCACAGTCTTGTTCAGCCGTTCTCTGCGGGTGGACGCGGGATGACGCCCTCATGCGTGTCCGCGGAACGGCCCACACCGTCTGTCGGATCAACCGCTTTTATAGCGTCTATTGTGGTTGCGGCGCGGCCCTGGGACCGGCGGCACTCGTGGTGGGACGTCAGAGTAAGGCGGTGAGCGTGGCTACCTCCCCTCGGCACGAACATTCGGACGAGACCGCGCGCGTGACGACCGCGGCGGCAGAACTGCTCGAGGTGCTGTTGGGGCGTGCGTCCACGGCCCCCGTCTCCGCCTCGCAACTGCGCGCGCTGTTCCTGCTCGAGCAGCACGACGGAATCAACCTGCGCACGCTGGCCGACGGCCTGCGGTCCACGCCCTCCTCGACGAGTCGCCTGTGTGACCGCCTGCAGGCGGTGGGTTTCGTCGAGCGCCTGCCCAGCGCCAGCAGTCGTCGCGAACTGCAATTGCGGCTGAGCCGACGGGGCCACGCCTTCCTGGCCGACCTGCGGGCCCGCCGCGAACGGGAATTGGCGGTCGTCATCGCGCGCATGCCGGTCGAATCCCGGGCGATGCTGCTGAAGGGGCTCGAATCCCTGTGGGACGCCGCGCTCCTCGTCGCGGACGAGGCCGCGGAAGTCCCGCTCCGCCCCCATGTGCGAACCGCCTGAGGCATTCGACCCGATATCGGCCGCTGTCCCATGCCGCCTCCTTTCGTCCGGTGGTCTCACCGGGCCATGAGCGCGCGGATCCGGTGGCGGGGTCGATGGCCCGCGCCGCCGGGGCGCCGTGACCCGCCCGACACCCCGGCGCGAAGCGTATCGAATTATTGACGCATGACAACTGTTGCCGATAGACATGCGTCATCGGATCGGTGCGCGCGCTTCGACCCGTGATCGACGGACGGGACGAGGAGTCGAACATGACGCACGCGCAGGCCAACGGGGCGGCGACCAAGCTCGTCACGGTGTTTCTGGAACAACGCCGTGAACAGTTGGCGCAACGTTGGGCCGACCTGTCGCTGTTTCGGACCGTCTTCACCGCAGCCCGGGAGGAGGCGGTCGAGGCGTGCCGAGCCGTGGTCGACGCCCTGGCCGCAGTCGCGGTGACCGGGCGCACCGAGGACGTGGAGGCACCCGGGTTCGACGCCGTCCGCGAACAGCTGGGCAGGATGGCGGCCCTGCGCGGGCGCGCGGGACGAACGCCCGGTCAGGTGGCCGGCGAGGTGGCCGCGTTGAAGCCCCCATCCTGGAGATGCTGAACGCCGAACTGCGGGACGAGGACGCCGAACTGCGACACGCGGCCGTGATCTGCCTGCTCGACCTTCTCGGCACGCTGCGCCTGGTGGTGATGGAGACGGCGCTGGTCGAGGGGCAGGATCTGATAGCCCGCCAACGCCTTCAACTGTCGGAGTTGGCCACGCCGGTGATCAAGCTGTGGGAGCGCGTGGTGGCGGTGCCGCTGATCGGCACTCTGGACAGCGCCCGGAGCCAGGTGGTGATGGAAAACCTGCTCGACGCGATCGTCGCCCACCGCGCGGCCACCGCGATCCTCGACATCACGGGCGTGCCCACCGTGGACTCGCTGGTGGCCCAACACCTGATCAAGACCGTGGCCGCGGCCCGGCTCATGGGTGCCGAATGCATCATCTCCGGAATTCGTCCCGCGATCGCCCAGACCATCGTGCAACTGGGCATCGACCTGGGTGGCATCACCACACGCACCACGCTGGCGGACGCGCTGGCCCTGGCTCTGAATCGGGCGGGCACCCCGCTTGCCGGCGTCGTCGGTGCGGAAACACGGGGCCTGTGACGGGCGCCCCCGGATCACCGCGCGCTGTCCGGATCCCGGTCGCGACCGTGCGCGGGGTGCTCGTGGTGACGCTCCCGGACGACCTGGACGACCACGGTGCCACCGTACTCGCGGAGGATGTCGCCGCCGTGGTCGCCGCCGGCACCGCCGGCGGCGTGATCATCGACGTCGGCGCCGCCGAGATCCTCGACTCCTTCCTCGCCCGAGTCCTGGCCGACACCGCCGCCTGCGCGAGGCTCATGGCGGCCGACACGGTGATCGCGGGCATCCGCCCGGCGGTCGCGATCACCCTGGTGGAACTCGGCCTGAACCTTCCGGGCTTGCGTACCGCCCTGACCGTCGAGGACGCCCTCGCGTCCCTGGACCCGGCGGGGGAGGCGCGTACGGGATCGGCGCGCGGCGTGACGCGTTCCTCGAGGACGGCATCGTGAACGAAGCCGGAACGGTGTTGTTGCACGTGCGATCCGATCCGGACGTGGCGCTGGTACGCCAACGCGTCCGCGAGGCGGCCGCTCACGTCGGTTTCGGCCTCGTCGAACAAACGAAACTGGTCACCGCGGCCGGCGAGTTGGCGCGCAACACCCTCGTCCACGGCGGAGGCGGGAGCGTAGAGGTCGCTCATGTCGCGCGGGGTGCCACGGCGGGTCTGCGACTGCGCTTCGCCGACACCGGCCCCGGCATCCCCGACGTGGAACTCGCCATGACCGACGGCTGGACCACCGCCGGGGGACTCGGCCTGGGCCTGGGCGGATCGCGCCGCCTGGTCCACGAGTTCGCCCTCGACACCGTGCCCGGGCAGGGCACCACCGTCACCGTCGTGAGCTGGGCCGCCTCGACGAACGCGCCCCTGGTGGGGCCGTAGTGACCCGAGTATGGGACATCCCCGTCCACGACTCGACCCGCATCCGCGACGTCCGCGTGGCCACCGAGCGAGCCGCCGCGGCCGCCGGACTCGCCTCGCCGATCTCCGACCGCGCCGTGCTGGTGGCATCCGAACTGGTCACCAACCTCCTCAAGCACGCGGGCGGCGGACGCGTCCTGATCGAAAGCCTTCCGCACGGCGCCGCACCGCGGCACGCCGGCGAACCCGGTACCGTGCAAATCCTCGCCCTGGACCACGGCCCCGGGATCGCAGACATCACCGCCGCCACCGGCGACGGATTCTCCTCGTCCGGCTCGCTGGGCATCGGACTGGGCACCTGTCGCCGCCTGTCCGACTCCTTCGACCTCCACCCCGGACCCGGCCACGGAACAGTGGCCCTCGCCCGCCTGGGTCCCCGACCGGACAACGACACGGCCCCGAGCCTGCCGATCGCCCACGTCGGAGGGCTGCACGTTCCCCTGGCCGGGGCCCCGCACTCCGGCGACGCATGGAGCCACACCGCCACCGCCGACAGTTCGACCGTGATGCTCGCCGACGGCCTGGGCCACGGCCCGCCCGCAGCCGAGGCAACCGACGTCGCGGTGCGCGTGCTGCACCGCCATCCCGAACTCGCCCCCCACGACCTGCTGGAGACCCTGGACACCGCGCTGCGCGGCACACGCGGCGCCGCCATCGCCATCGCCCGCATCGACGCGACCTCGGGCCGGCTCACCTTCGCCGGAGTGGGCAACGTCGGCGCCCGTATCCGGACCCCACAGGGCTGGGACCACCTCGTGTCGCGACCGGGCGTCGTCGGCGCCTACCGCCACACCCGCCCGCCGGCACCCCAACACCGGCCGTGGACCGGCGAGTCGACGCTGATCCTGCACAGCGACGGCCTCCCCAGCCGCTGGCACGTCCCCGACGACCCGGACATCGAGCACCGCGATCCGACCGTGATCGCGGCCGTGATCCTACGCGACACCCTCGGCCCCGGGAGCCCCGTCCGCGACGACACCACCCTCGCCGTGGTCACCGCGCGCCGACCGCCCGAGCCGAGTATGCGACGCGGCGCGAACGGCCGGTAGCGGTAGTGCCTCGACCGGTACACACGGGCAGTGCGGCACGACCTCGCGCCGGGGTGGTGGTGTGGAGGGCGAGGAGGGTTCCGGTGTCGCCTTCCAGGAAGTCGGGGCCGTGGTCGTGGGGTTGGCCCGGGAGTTCGTGTAGTCGGTGGGCCGTTGCGGGGAGGAGGGCGGCGAGGTCGGGGTTGCGGGAGGCCGGGTGGTGGCGATCGGATCGGAGGCCGGAGCCACAGGGCTGCCCATCGGCGTGTCCACCTACGGCGCCGCCCAAGCCGGAGCGGCGGGTTTCATCCGCCACCTGGCCCTGGAACCGGCGGGACAGGGCGTCACCGCCAACACCATCGCGCTGGGATTGGTCGCCGACGGGCAACCGGAACCGCCGGAGTCGGCAGCCCTGGCGTCGACCATCCCCGTCCGGCGCATCGGCAGCCCGGACGATGCCGGAGCACTGACGGTGTACCTGGTCTCGGAGGAGGCATCCTGGATCACCGGCCAGACCATCAACCTCAACGGCGGCACGCTCATGGCGTAGCCGCGCCCATCGACCGCACCGTGACCGCGCCGCCGTTGCCGGGCGACGCGCACGAGCGCGACGGCACACTCGCGGCCCCGCACCCGCCCGGCGCGCCGTCGAGCAGGACGATGCCGACGGCTCGCCGAGTCGGGTGCGGTCTCTTCGGCGGTGCGCGGCACGGGGCCCGGCCTGCGGACCTACGCCTTCGGCGTCAGGCACCGGTGATGTGCTTCTCCACCGCGTCACACCAGGCGAGTCCGGCCCGCGCCTGGCCGACGGCGTATTCCCGCAGCAGGAGGCTGACTGCCGAGGTGCCGCCGTTCAAGGCCAGCCAGCCTTCGAATTCGCGACGCTTGGCGGCGATCAGCGGCAGGAGGTCCTCGGGGCTGAGGGCCTCGGCGAAAAGGATCTTCAGCAGTGCCTCGTCGCGCAGTTGGGGCGGAGTGGGCGGGTCGCCGAGCCACCGGAACAGCACCCGGCGGCCTTCGTCGGTGATGCGCCAGACGGTCTGGCCGCGCGGTCCGGTGACCGCGTCGGCTTCGATCAGGCCGAGCGCCTGGAGGTTCTTGAGCTGGGGGTACAGCTGGGCATAGCTCACTCCCCAGAACGTGTCGACGATGTGCCCGGTGGCCTGTTTGATGTCGTAGCCGGTGCGCGGCTGCATGGCGATGAAGCCGAGCGCGGTCCGGGCGGTGGCAGTGAGTTGCGATGGCTCGGCGGACTTCTGCATCGGGTCTTGCTCCTCTGACCTATCTGGCATATATCTATGGTACATATCTATGGGAGATATATGCGGTGCCGTTGCCCATTCACTGATGCCGGCGCCGCGTGCGTAGCCGACGCCGGGGGCGCGCGGCTCGCTGCGATGCGAGACCTCGACCGACGGAGGATGTTGTGACCCCCTTGCTCGGTACCGTCGACCAGCTGGGCTATGTCGTGACCGACCTGCGCGCCGCGATGCGGCACTGGACGGAGAACCTCGGCGTCGGGCCGTTCTTTTCCTTCGCCGAGGCGGCGATCCCGAACATCTACTATCTGGGCGAGCGCACGCCCGTCCGGATCGGCGTGGCGTTGGCGTATTCGGGCGATCTGCAGATCGAACTGATCCAGCAGCTCAACCCCGAAGCCCCCAGTGCGTACGCGGACTTCCTGCAGCAGCGCGGGGAAGGCCTGCATCACCTGGGGCACTTCGTCGAGGAAGGCGAGGCGGCCTACGACGCGCACGTCCGGCGTTTCGCGGACGCCGGTGTCACGCCGTACCACAACGGCGACTCCGGCGGCCCCGGCACACGTTTCGCGTACTTCCCGACGGAGGCGCACGGCGGCACCGTCGCCGAGGTCATCGAAACCGCCTTGTACCGGGACTTCTTCGCCACCATCCGCGACGCGGCCCGGGACTGGGACGGCCGCGACCCGGTGCGCCCGGTGGACGGCCTTTGAACCACCGGCCGGCGGCATACCGCTTCCCGCCGACCTCGAACACCGGCCGCCCACACCGGTCGGCCACGCCCACGCCCATGCTCGTGACCAGGCAAGAGGAGGACCCCGGGATGCGCGCAGTACGCAACACCGACGAAGGCGCCCGGGTCGTCCGCGTCCCCGAACCCGAGGCGGCGGGCGACTCCACCGACAACGTGCTCGTCGACGTGGTCTCCACCGCGATATGTGGAAGCGACCCGCACATGGTCACCGCCGGGATGGCGGGGGCGACGCTCGGGCACGCGTTCGCCGGGACGCTCGCCGACGGCACACCGGTCGCGGTACGCCCGCAGGCGCCCTGCGGTGCCTGCGACCTGTGCACGTCGGGACACCGCCAGTGGTGTCGCACCGGCGGTGAACGTTTGTACGGGGTGACACTCGACGGCGGCATGGCCGACCGCGTGGTGGTCGACGCCTCGTCGCCGTCGAACACACCCGCCCAGGTGGCACGCTGGGACTCCTGGGGACGTTCTGGACTCCCGTGACGATGAGCGTCGCGGTCCAGATGAAGGAGATCGGCATCATCCCGGCGGTCACCTACGGACACCACCAGGGCGTCGAGGAGTTCGCCACCGCCGTCGAAGTCCTGCGTGACACCCCGCGTCTGGCCGAGGCGTTGGTGACCCACAGGTACGGACTCGACGACGCGGCCGAGGCGTTCGCCCGTGCCGCCGACCCGTCCGCCGAAGCCATCAAGATCATCCTCGAGCCGTGAGCCGACTCGGGCGATCGACCCCCGTGACGACCTTCGCATCATGAAACGAGTACACACATGAGCCGACTCATCCTGACCCACGCCACCGTGCTGGACGGAATCCACGGCCCGGCCGCCAACCACACCATTGTGGTCGAGGACGGCCGCATCACCCACGTCGGCCACGACGCCCAAGCACCCCGCCCGGTCGACGGTGACCGAGTGGTGGACCTGGCGGGGAAGACCGTCATGCCAGGGATGTTCACGTGCCATTTCCACGCGACGTACCACGAGCTGGGGTCGCGGCCGAACGTGCCGTACGGCAACGAGTACCCGCCCGCCTACCAGGCGCTGATCGCCGCGAAGAACCTCCGGACGGCGCTGGAGCACGGCTACACCGGGGTGGTCGGCGCGGGCGCGTCGAACGAGGTCGAGGGCGGTGTCAAGCGTGCGATCGAGGACGGCCTGATCCCGGGCCCGCGGTTCTGGCCCTCGGGGCGGGAACTGTCGACGACCGGCCACGCGAATGACGGTGTGCCGTGGCACTGGGGGATGCCGGCGCCCGGAGCGGTGCGGTTGTGCGACGGGGCGGACGGGTTCCGCCTCGGGGTGCGTGAGGAGATCAAGCGCGGCGCCGAGGTGATCAAGCTGTTCGTCACCGGCGGCCACGGCACCACGGCGCCGAAGAACCGCATCGAGATGACGCGCGACGAACTCGCCGCGGCGATCGAGACGGCGCACGCACGCGGCGCGCTGATCCGCGCGCACCTGGTCAACAAGCCGGCCATCATGATGGCTCTCGAACTGGGCATCGACATCGTCGACCACTGCGACGAGATGGACGACGAGATCATCGCCGCACTGGTCGAGACCGGCGCGTTCGTCGTCCCGTCCCTGCACTTCCCCAAGCACTTCCTCGACATGATGGGCGACGGGCTCGGCTTCGCCGCGGACGCGATCCGCGCCGACCTCGCGCACATGTACCGGGAGATCCCCAAGGCCCAGGCCGCAGGCGTCAAATTTGTCCTCGGGGACGACTACGGCGCGGTCGGCTTCGGCCACGGCCTCTACGGCCGCGAATTCCGCCTCTACACCGAGCACGCCGGCATCTCACCCCTCGAAGTCATCGGCTGGGCCACCCGCAACGGCGCGCAACTCGCCCGCCGCGGCGATGATTTGGGCACCATCGAGGCAGGCAGGCTCGCCGACCTGCTCGTGCTGGACGGCGACCCGATCGCCGACATCGGCGCCCTCGCGGATCGGCCGCCGCTGGCCGTGCTCAAGGGCGGCGAGCTCGCCGCAGGCGCCCTGCCCGCCGTTTGACGGCGTCGCGTACCACTGCGGCCCACCTGCCCGCCGTTTCGGCAACCGGCCTCGCCGCCCGCCGACCCATCGATTCCCGACCTCAGGAAGGTAGGACACCACCGTGCACAGGGGGCGGCGAAGTGCCGTTCGGCGCCGGCGATGCGCTGTCGTATCCCGGGCCGGGGAGGGAACAAGGACGTCGCCGGCCCGGGCGGCAGGTGCTCGACGGAAGGACTCGGGTCTGATCCCGCCCGTATCCGCACCGCGTGAAGGGTCCGGGCGGGCTCGGCGTGGGTCCCGGGCGGCGCCGGGACCTTCGGCCGGTGGCCCGAGCCCGAAGACGACCGGGACCGCGACGACGACATCGATGCGGGGCGTCCGACGCCCGGCCGCGATCCGTTCGCCCGCAGGGGCGTCGAATAGCCGGGGCGCGGAACGGATCCGCGAGGCACCCGTGTGGGCGGTTTCCCCACGCTCGGGGATCTCGTTGGACGAGGCGACGCACACCTCGGGTGTGCTCGGATCCGAAGGGAAGTCCCCGCCGTGGCCCACGAACCCGTCGCCGGTGACGACGCGCGCACCGAACTCGACCTGATCGACGCGTACGACCGCGCGATCGAGTACGCGTTCGTCAACCGTGGCGATCGCGAGGGGCGGGACCGGATCGACACCGAGGCCGTCGTGCGCCGCCTGGCCCCGTGCGGTTGCGGACGCCTGGAGTTCGACGGCCGCGACGTCGACCGCACCGTCTTGACCTCGCTCGCGCTGCGGGCGGGCCGGCCCACCGCCGCGGGGGTGCTGCTCGCCGCGCTCGACTACGCCCACCGCGCCTGGGGCTGCACCGGCCGGACCAACGTCATCCGTGAGATCCACGCGAGTCGGCCCGGGCGACGCGAACCGGTCGAACTCACCGGCCTTCTGGGCCGGCTCGTGCGGATCCACGCGGCCGGGACGCCGTGCGACGCGTGCGACCCCGTCTTCGGGTCGGGCCCGAAACCGTGGTGGGTGCCGTGCAGCGCGACCGGATCACCGTCGGCGATCACCCGGGCACCCTCGCAATGAAACCCTCCGGCAGACCCGCCACCAACCGACGCAACGCCTCCGGCCCGTCCCCGGCCAGACTGCTGTGCTGCCGGTAGTCGGAGGCGACCCACCGGTCGGCTCCGGGCCCCGACGGGATCGAGGGAGGGGAAGGTCGCGGCGTTGGAGGCTTTTGCGGGGGTGGCGGGCGGGGGCCCAGGGCGTGTCTTCGAGCTCGGTCGAGTAAGCCGTGGCGCGTGCGACCGTAAGGCGCGTGCCCGCGGCTGGGCCTGGCTTCGGCCGTGCGAGGGTCCGTAACGCCGCGAGTCTGCGCGCCACGGGTCGCGGCCCCGGCGCGAGTCGAAGACACGCCCCAGCGTCGATTCGATCAGTTCGGCTGGCCGATCGGCCGTACCACCAGCGTGTTCACGTCCACGCCCGCAGGCTGCCCGATCGCCCACATCACCGAGTCCACCAACTGCTCCGCCGAGATCATCGGACCGGCTGCCGCGGCCCCGCCCGGACGCTCGTCCCAGAACGGCGTCAGCACCCGCCCCGGCGCGATCAACGTCGTGCCGACGCCGTAACCGGTCACCAGCATGCGCACGTTCTCCGCGAGACCGGTGACCGCCCACTTCGTCGCCGAGTACATGTTCCCGGGCGTGTTCTTGAACCCCGCCACACTGCCGACCAGCACGATCCGGCCTTGCGACTCCTTCAACGCGGGCAGTGCCGCCCGCACGAGCAGCGCCGGGCCCAACACGTTCGTCAGCACCATGTCCCGCCACTGCGCGGGGTCACCCGTCTCGATGTTCCCGTCCACCGCGAACCCGGCGTTTGCGATCGCGTTGTCCAACCGGCCGAACACCCGCACGGTTTCCCCGACCGCCGCGGACACCTCGTCCCAATCCGCCGCGTCGCCCGCGAATGTCAGCAGACGGCCGCCGGTGCCCAGCCTGTCCGCCTGATCGGCCAACGCCGCCAGCTTCGCCTCGCTGCGCCCGGTCGCCGCCACCCGGTGCCCGGCGGCCAGCAGCCGCCGCACCGTCTCGGCCCCGATGCCGCTCGACCCGCCGGTCACGAACGTGACCGGCGCCGAACCGGTGTCGTCCGCCGCAGCCGCCCCGGTGTCCTGCGTCTTGCCGCCGCTCATGCTCTCCCCGCACTTCCGGAATCCGGCACCCGTCCGGGCGCCCGTGATCACCCGACGCTAGATCGCCACCGCGCCCAAGTCCACGACTTTCCCCAGCCGCGCCGCCCCGCAGGTGTCGTTACCCGGTGGGCGAGGGCTCGGGCGCTCCCGGCCCTGTAGGCACCTGACACGACCGTCGCCGGACGGGCGGAACACCGGCCTTGGGAAGGGGATTTCGCGCTCTTTCGAAAAGGCCGGACATCAGGGCCATCGGGAGTGGGTGTGGGCAGTCGAGCGGGGACGTCACCTCGTGCGCGCTTCCGTCGCGAGTCCGATCGCGTCATGGGCCCGGGGCTCGCCGCGTTCTCCGCAAAGTGGTGATGGCCATGTGCGTCACGTGTCTGGGGTGGAAGAGCAGGAGGGGGCTGCCGGTCATGTTGGTGATCCGGGCGATGTCGTGGAACATGCGAGGATCGGTGGGGACGTGTCGCTGCCACCGGTCGAGATACCACAGACCGAGGCGGAAAGGCAGGGGCGGGCGCTCATCCTG
This sequence comes from Embleya sp. NPDC008237, assembly GCF_042956465.1. NCBI lineage: Bacteria > Bacillati > Actinomycetota > Actinomycetes > Kitasatosporales > Streptomycetaceae > Embleya > Embleya sp. NPDC008237. The sequence goes on along the minus strand of NZ_JBIBGL010000022.1, from coordinate 42,521 downwards.
CCAGGCGCGGTCGGGGAGGGTCGCGATGACCCAGGGCCAGACGGTGACGCGGGCCACTCGTCGTTGGAACTCGCCGGCGATGCCGGCCGACGGACGCCTGTGCCGGCGTGTGAGCAGTTCGCGTAGCGCCAGGGCTTCCAGGGCTGCGACCGTCATGCCCTGGGCGTAGACCGGGTTGAGGGTACAGGCGGCGTCGCCGAGCACCATCAAGCCGTCGGGCCATCGGGGCAGGCGGTCGTATCGGCGGCGGAGATTCGCCGTTCGGGCGTAGCGCACGGCTGTGCTTTGGGGCCGCGAGTGCCGGACGGTTTCGTGCAGGTCGCAGGACAGCGACTTGATGAACGCGTCGAAGCCGCCGTCGTCGGTGGGTGGGTGGTCACCCGCGGCGCCCTGGAGAGTGACGATCAGCAGGTCGTTTTCGACGCGCAGAGCGAAGACGCCGCGCCGGTCGGCGGGCGGCTGCGGGAGTTCGAAGATCGCGCGCCACCCTGAGGGTGTGGTGGTGTGGTAGACGCGTGTGGCGTAGCCGACTTCGGCGTCGACGACGGACTCGGCGACGTGCGGCAGCCCGAGTGCGGTGAGCCAGTCGGGCAGGTGCGAGCCGCGTCCGGAGGCATCCACCACCAGGTCGGCCTCTTGGTTGGTGACCTCGGTATCGATGTCGCGCCGGATGCTGCGGGGCCGTAGGCGGACGCCGGTCACCGTCCGTCCGCCGTCGATTGTTGTCAGCCCGACGACCGTGCACGCGTCTCTCAGGCGGATGTCGGGTGTCCGTAGGACGTGTTCGCGAACGATTGCTTCCAGGAGGGGGCGACTGACCGGCTGGATGTGGATGCCGGAATCCTGCGGTGGTGGTGAGCCGGACGGGAGGTACAGTCGGCCGTCGCGGCAGAAGTCCACCGGTGGTGCGCCTGCCGCGGCCAATTCCTGCCGGATTCCCGGCAGGAGTTCCTCGAACGCCTGCAGTCCGCGGGCCTGTAGCGCGTGTGCGTGTCGTCCTTGGGGAACGCCTTTGCGAGGCAGGGGGAGGGGGCCGAGGCGGTCGCGTTCGATGATGGTCACGCGCGTGAAGCTTTCGGTGAGGACCCGTGCGGTCAGGAGTCCGGCTATGCCCGCGCCGATGACGACGGCGTGTTCGTGGCCTGTCGGGCGGTGGAGACGGCGCCGACGACAGGGCTTCATGGGAGCTCCTGACCTTTGATGTCATGGGGCCGGCCGGTCCCACCAGTCGGGCAGGTCGATCGGATGGCTGACCAACGAGGCGAGAGCCATGGTGACCTGGAAGCCCAGGGTGCAGACGTTCATGAAGCCGACTCCGGCCAGCAGCCTGGCCCAGGGCCGCGCCTGCGGGGCGAGTTGTGCGGTGCCGCGGAAGAGGTGGACTTCGCGGTCTTGTTCGGAGTGCAGGGCCATGGCCAGAACCGGTGCGACGAAGAAGCCGACCACGGCGAGTGTGGAGGTGAGGGGCAGTTGGTACCAGTTTCCCTCGAAGAGGGTGAGGTGCCCGGGTAGCGCGCGTGGATAGGCGAATCCGCCGAGTCGCTGGTAGACGCCGGTCAGGAGTGGTTCGCACACCAGCATCGCCCCGATGGTCGTGGCGAGGGTGCGTCGTCGGCTCCAGTGTGGCCGCCGGCGGATCAGAAGGCGCGCGACGGCCAGTGCGATGACGATCCACAGCAGCATCACGGGGTAGGCGATTTCCATGAGGTACGACTCGATGGCGGGTGTGTCGCCCTGCCAGCCGGGGAGATACGGCCCCCAGGTGTCGACGTTGAGGTCGTAGCGGTTGTTTCCGGCCGCGTAGTGGAAGTTGCTCACGTAGGGGTTGCTCCAGAAGGAGAAGCAGAAGCCTACGAACACGGCGGCGTTCAGGGTGACGCGGCCCTGGGCGCGGCATTCTCGCCACAGTGCCGCCGCTGCCACGAGGAACAGCAGGGTGGCGCTGACTTGGCCCACGTGGGTGGCGATCTTCATGGTGCGGGGAATGGTGTAGTCCCCGGCTCGATGCGCGTGGGCGTCGCCTCCGAGGATCCAGCGTGTGAAGACCACGGCTTGGAAGACCAGGCAGAACAGGCCGAAGGCGGCCCAGCGCAGCACGGCGGAGCGCCAGGAAAGTGCGGTGGGAAGCCGGCGACTGCCCGAGGGAGTGCGTTCGGCGTCGGCCGGGGTCGCCCGGTGTGTCATGTCAGTGGCCCTCCGGGGTGACGCGCAGCCCCATGGCGTCGAGGAGCGTGTCGGTGAGGGCGGCGGCGCTGGGTTTGACCCAGATGACGCCGGGTTTGAGTGCGAAGCCCAGGGCCTGTTGGAGGCGCTGCTGCAACTGGACGGCGCCGAGGGAGTCCAGGCCGAGGATGACCATGCTGGTGTGCGGGCCGATGTGGCGGCTGGTGCCGCCGAGTAGTTCGCGGACGGTCTCGGTGATGAACGACTCCAGGATTTCCCGACGTTCCGCGATGCCGTCGGCGGTCAGGAGTCGGTCGCGTACCGCGGTGGTGTCGTCGTCGGTTTCCTCGCCGGCCAGGAGTGGGGCGAGGAGGGTGGAGGAGCGCAGGGCCGGGTAGGGCGCGATCCATCGGGCGATGTCCAGCGGTGAGTAGGCGACGTGCCGGTGGCCGGCAGCCAGGATGCGCTCCAGGGCGTCGATGCCGTCGGCGGGGCTGATGGTGAGGAAGCCTCGGTCCGCCAGGTGTTGTCCGCGGCCGACCTCGCTCCACGCACCCCAGTGGATGCCGGTGGCGGGTAGGCCGTGGTCGAGGCGCAGGGTCACCAGGCCGTCGAGGAAGGCGTTGGCCGCGGCGTAGGCGGCCTGTCCGGGGGCGCCGATCAAGGAGGCGACGGAGGAGTAGAGGACGAAGTGGTCGAGTTCCGTCTCCGCGGTGGCCCGATGAAGGACCCAGGCGCCCTCGGCCTTGCCGCGCCAGACCCGTGCGAGGGTTTCGTCGTCGAGGTTGGTGAGGGTGGCGTCCGCCACGACTCCGGCGGCGTGGAAGACGCCGCGCAGCGCGTGGCCCGTGCCGCCGGCCGCCGCGAGTGCCCGGGCGGCCACGGTGGGATCGCCGATGTCACCGCGGACGATCGTGACGTCGGTGCCCGCCGTGCGCAGGGTGTGCAGACGGGCTTCGGTGTCGGTGGAGGGTGCGGAACGTCCGCTGATGACGATCCGGCTCGCTCCGCTCCTTGCGAGCCATTCGACCGTGAGCAGGCCGAGGCCGCCCGATCCCCCGGTGACGAGGTAGGCCGCGCCGGGCCGTATCGGCGGTTGGGTCCTCGGAGCGGTGGCGGTGCGGCCGGGGCCGGCGAGTACCTGCGTGATGTGGCGTCCGGCGGGGGACAGTGTGATCTCCGTGAGCGCTTGCCGCGTGTCGAGCAGTTCGTCGACGACGCCGGTGTACGAGGCCCCGTCCGCCGTGAAGTCCACGGTGCCGGCGCTGAGTTCGGGATGCTCGTAGGCCACGGAGCGGAGCAGTCCGCGGATGGCGGCGGCAGCCGTCGACATGCGGCCCGCGCCGTTCAGGATCCACAGCCGGGGCGGGGGGTCCCACGAGGTGAGCCGGCGTACGAGAGCGACAGTTCGGGAGACCAGGATGCGGGCGGCCTCGGCGGCCGGGCCCCCTTGCTCGTCGCCCACGGCCAGGGCGACTCCCGTGCAGGGGGCCGGTGCGGCCGGGTCGGCGAGGGCGGCGGCGAGGGGAAGCAGACGACAACCCGCCGTCTGCTTCCCCAGTTCCCGGGCGAGTTCGGCGGGCCAGACGCTCTCGTCTGTGGTGAGTACGGTCCAGGTGCCGTCGGTGGCGCGGGATCGCTCCGCGGGTGTGGAGGCAAGAACCTGTGCCTGGTGGAGGAGCCGGGCGGTGAATCGTTCTTCGGGCGGGGTGACGTTGGCGACGCGCAGGCCGCTGATCACGGCGACGACAGTGCCGTCCGCGGTGGCCAGCCGGGCGGAGGCCGTACACCCCAGATCGTCCGCGGTGTGTACTCGGATGGCGGCCGTGCGGGTGTGGGCCGTCGGTCCGTAGACTCGTACTTCGTCGAATCCCGCGACCACCACCGGGCCCGGGGCGAGGGTGTAATGGGCGAGCCACGCCGAGACGGCGGTCTGTACCACCTGGTCGGCGAGGGCCGGGTGCAGGGACATCGTCCACGCGGAGACCCGGGCGCTGTCGTGGGTGTGCAGTGTGGACAGGGCCAGGTCTTCGGTGGGGTGCACTCGGATGCGGTCGATCGCCGAGAAGGCCGGGCCGTGGAAGACGTTGTGCCGGTCGCGGAAGGTGCGGTGGAGCGCGGCGACGTCGCTGTCGCGCCACCGTTGGGGATCCGACTCGGTCGCGGTCAGCGGCGCGGGCCGATCGTGTTCGGGCAGTGGCCGCACGGTGCCGCCGGCGTGCACGGTGACGCCGTCGTCGCCGGTGGTCAGGATCTCGACGAACGCGGTGCCGTTGTCGGCGTCGTGGATCAGCCGGGTGGTGACCTGCGGCTCGGAATCGAGCACGAGCGGGCTCAGCATGCGCACGTCCGAGGCAGCGATCCGATCCGTGCCGAACGTGCGGGCGCCGGCGGCCAGCATCATCTCCACCATGCCGGTGCCGGGCAGCACCGGCACGTCGGCCACCGCGTGGTCCGCGAGCCAGGGCAGCAGTCGCGGCCCTAACGGGGTCTGCCACAAGTGGCGTGCGGGGGCGTCCGGGTCGCGGACGTGGCCGCCCAGCAAGGGGTGCTGGGTCGCTCCCGGCAGCGCGGGAGCGACCAGACGGTAGGCGGGCTCGTCACCACCGTGGCGGGTGCGATGCCAGTCGGTGACGGGCACGTCGACGAGGTTTCCGTCGCGGTAGTGGGTGCCGAAATCGATGCCGTCGTAGCCGGCCGCGTGCAGGGCGCCGAGGTTGCCCAGAAACGCGTCCTGGTCGTCCGTGCCCTGTCGCAGGCTGCCGACAGCGACGGTATCGAAAGCCCCGTCCGCCCCGGCGACGTCCAGGATCGGGCGTACCGCGAGGGGGTGGGCGGTGCACTCGACGAACAGCCGGTGTCCGGCTGCGAGCGCGGCGGAGACGGCCGTGTGGAAGCGCACCGGATCACGCTGGTTGCGCACCCAGTACGCGCTGTCCACGACGCCCGGTTCCAGCGGGTCGGGCGACACGGTGGAATAGAAGGGGATCCGCGGGCGGGCCTCGGGCACATCGGCAAGTGCCGTGTGCAGTGCGGCGAGAATGGGATCGACCTGCGAGGAGTGCGAGGCGACCTCCACGTCGATCAACTTCGCCACCACCGCGTCCGCCTCCCACCGCTGCACCAGGGAGGCGATCTGCGCGGCGTCGCCGGAGACGACCGTGATGCCGGGCGAGGTCAGCACTCCCAGGCTCACTCCATCCGCTCCCGCCGCGTCGAGCGCCGCCCGAACCCGATCGGCGCCGAGCATCACGGAGGCCATGGTCCCGCCGGAGATCGTGGCCAGCAGCGCGGAGCGGCGGCAGATCACCTTCACACCGTCGCGCGGATGCAGGCCGCCCGCAACCACCATGGCGGCGACCTCGCCCAGGGACTGGCCGATCACGGCGCGGGGTTCGATCCCCCAGGACCGCCAGACCGCGGCGAGCGCCACCTGGACGCCGAAGAGCACGGGCTGGATACGCTGCAACCCGACCAACCGCTCGGAATGTTCGACCATTTCGCGCAGCGAGAATCCGGCCTCCGCCTCGATCAGTGGCTCCAGCTCGTCGATGGCCGTGGCGAACACCGGCTCGCTCGCCAGCAGCCCTCGGCACATGCCGGGCCGCTGTGAACCCTGACCGGTGAAGACGAATACCGGACCCGAGTGCTCGGGCGGCAGCAGTGGTGAACCCCAGACCACCCCGTCCATTGCCTCCTGGGCCACGAAAGCGCGGGCACGAGACGCCAGTTGCCGGTGATCCCGCGCGACGACCGCCAGCCGGTGCTCCGCGTGCGAACGTCGCTGGGCCAGGGTATGTGCCACGTCCAGCGGCTTCGTGTGCGCGCCGGGGCCCTCGGCCCAGGCGACGAGGCGAGAGGCGGCACGGGCCAGGGACTGCGAAGAATTGCCCGACACCGCGAACAACCCGGCCCGCCCCGCGACGGGCGCGGGCTCGCAGGATCGGGGATGCGGAACGGGGGCGGATTCCAACACCACATGGGCGTTGGTGCCGGTCACACCGTACGAGCACACGGCCGCCAGCCGCACCGCACCGTCCACCGGCCAGCGAGTGAGCTCGGTCGGCACGAAGAGCCGGGAGCCCTCGTCCCGCGAAATGGCGGGATTCCATTCCTCGAAGGTGGCGTTGGGTGGGATGGCCGCGCGGCGTAGGGACTCCACGGCTTTGATGGCTCCCGCGATACCCGACACGGGTTCCGAGTGTCCGATATTCGTCTTTATGGAACCCAGGGCGCACCGGCCCCGGCCGCGTCCGTAGACGGCGTTGACAGAGGTGTACTCGATCGGATCGCCGACCATGGTCCCCGGACCGTGGGCCTCCACCAGCCCGACCTCGCCCGGGTCGATCCCCGCCTGGGCGACCGCCTCGCGGAACAATCGCTCCTGCATCCGGGCGGAGGGCGCGGTGAGGCGGCCGGCCTGACCGTCGTTGTTGACCGCGCTGCCCCGAATGACGGCCAGCACCCGGTCCCCGCTGCGCCGGGCGTCGGCCAACCGTTTCAGGACGAGCACGCCTGCGCCCTCGCCCCGTACGTAGCCGTCGGCCCGCGAATCGAAGGCGAAGCACCCGCCGGCCGCAGACAACAACAAGGGGGCTTCGTAGTAGTGCGTCTCGGGCGAGAGCATCAGCAGCACCGCCCCGGCCAGCGCGGTGTCGCACTCGCCCAACGTGAGTGCCCCGCACGCGCTGTCCAGGGCCACGAGACCCGAGGAGCAGTGTGTGCTGACCACCATCACCGGGCCGCGCAGATCCATCGAGAACGCCACCCGGCCCGCCGCGCCGGCGGTGAAGTTTCCGAACAGATAGGGACTGTTGGGAGCGTCCTCGACCGGTCGGGCCTCTCGGAAGAGGTTGTCCGGCGCGTAGGTGCCCATGTACACGCCGGTGCGCGAGCCACGCATCGTATCCATCGGCACCCCGGCATGCTCGACGGCCTGCCAGGCCACCTCCATCAGCACCCGGAACTGCGGGTCCACCCAACGTTGTTCCATCGGCGCGACGGAGAAGGCCCCGGGGTCCCATGCCCACACGTCCCCCTCCAGGAAGCAGCCGTGCCCTGCTCGCGTCGCCGACTCCGGGTCGTGCAGGGCCGCCAGCTTTCCGGCATCCCACCGGTCCATCGGCACCGGGCCCGCCGTCTGTCGACCCGCGGCCGCCAGATCCCACAGCCCTGCCGCGCTCTCCACACGGCCGGGGAACCGGCAACCGATGCCGATGATCGCGATCGGTTCACGCTCTGATGCGGACATGGCGGTCCGTCCTATTGACGATCGCGGTGCTGTGACTCCGGGGAATGGCCGGAGCGAACCGGCCGTCCAGGGCCGGTCGCGCTCCAGCGTTGTCGTAGTGCTCGTGCCGCCCGACGAGCGCACGAAGGCAGCAGACTGGCAAGACCGCAGTCATGGGCACCTTTCAGGATCCGAGCGGAAGGACACTGGCGGCAGGGCGCGCGGGAGGCGCAGATGGGCGACAAGGGGACACCGGGGGCGACTTTGGGAGCGCACGCTGTGCGGCGCCCGCGTGCGCCCCGACGGAGTCGGGAAGAAGCCGGGCGAGATCGTGATCCGCGACGGCCGATGTGTGGCCACCCTTGAACTTCGCACTCATGGGCACGGACATGGGCCTGTCGGTCGATTTGTACGACGAGCAGTTCGGACCCGGCGACCGGGTGGCCTGCGCGGGCCCGGGCGACAGCGCCGGTCCGTCGTGGCACCCGCCGCCGGACGAGACAACGACGACGTCGAGGCATGATCTTCCTCACAGGCACGTGGGTACACGGGCGACGATGTTCAGGGCCGACCTCGACAGACGGGCCCGGGCACGGAACGACCCGCTCGCGTCCTCGTCCCGACGGTCCACGAGCGCGGGATCGGAGCAGAAGCCCACGAAGCCACCGCAGGGGCCGTGAACTGCCCGTTCGTGCACCATCGGTGATCTTTTCCGGAGGCCGACGCCGTCGTGACCGCACACCTGCCCGGCGGCCCGCGCCCCGACGTCACCGATCGAGTGATCGGCGCTCGGTGCCGTGCACGCCGCACCGGATGTCGACCCCGACGGGACGAGGTACGCGTCACTGCCGGAGGCGGGGAATCCGACCCCGAACGGGTGTACGTCCCGCGGCATGGGGCACAATGCTGCGGCCCACAGCCGGCCCGAAAGCAGGAGGACGCCGACATGAACCGCACCGCCGCGACCGCCTTCCCGGCCCCCGACGCGACCGCGACCGCCGCCGAGGGCAGCGCGTTCGCCGATCTGCCGATCGTCGACGACCCGGGCGGTGCTTCGGCGGCCGACGCGCGGGCGATGTCGAAGGTGCTGTTCGAGCGGCTGCGGGTGCTGGAGGAGGGCACGCACGAGTACCAGTACGTGCGCAACACCCTGATCGAACTCAACATCCCCCTGGTCCGCTTCGTCGCCGGACGCTTCCGCTCTCGCCCGGAGACCATGGAGGAGATGGTCCAGGTCGGCACGATCGGCCTGATCAAGGCCATCGATCGCTTCGACCCCTCCTACGACGTCGAGTTCCCCACCTTCGCCGTCCCCACCATCTCCGGCGAGATCAAGCGCTTCTTCCGCGACACCTCCTGGGCCGTGCACGTCCCGCGCCGCCTGCAGGAACTGCGCCTGGAACTGGCCAGGGCCCGCGACGCGTTCGCCGCCGAACACGACCGCGAACCCACGTCGGCCGAACTCGCCCACCGGCTCGGCATCGGCGTCGAGGAAGTCGTCGAAGGCCTCGCCGCCGCCGCGGGCTACACGGCCGCCTCCCTCGACGCCCCGGCCACGGACGACGGCCCCACCGAGGTCCACGCCTCGCGCGCCTCGTTCGTCGACCCCGGATACGACCTCGCCGAGAACCTGCACGCCCTCAAGCCGCTGATCGCCGCCCTGCCGCAGCGCGAGCGCGACATCCTGTCCATGCGCTTCGGCCAGGACCTGACCCAGTCCCAGATCGGCGAGCGCCTGGGCATCTCCCAGATGCACGTCTCCCGCCTCCTGGCCCGCACCCTGACCGGACTGCGCACCCGACTCCTCGCCGACTGAACCCGATCGAGGAACGTGGCCCCGGGGCACGACCGCGTCGCCTCGATCGCGACCGCGTGTGGCGGACCCTCCCACGCACCGCATCGGCCGAGTCGTTCCGATGAACCCGGGCACCACCGCCCCGCTGCTGATCTGTCCGCGGATGACCGAAGCGCTCGCCATCCCAACCGTCGGAAGGTGCCGCATGAGCACTCGGGAGAACACCGAACACGCCGACGGCACCGACGCGACGGCCCGGGGCGATGTACCGGCCCGCAAGCAGCGCCTGCGTCGGCGGCTGGAGCGCCTGCTGGGCATGGCGGCCACCGAAGGCAACGAGCTCGTACCGTTGCGCAACGGTGATGCGATCTTCCCCGCCATGCTCGACGCGATACGCGGCGCCGAGCACACCATCGACATGATGACCTTCGTGTACTGGCGGGGTCGGATCGCCCGCGACTTCGCCGCCGCGCTCGCCGACCGGGCCAGGGCCGGCGTGCGAGTGAGACTGCTCCTCGACGGCTTCGGCGCCAAGGAGATCGAGCGAGACCTCCTCGACGTCATGGACGACGCCGGCGTCCAAGTGGCCTGGTTCCGCAAACCGTTGTGGCTGTCGCCCTTCAAACAGAACCACCGCTGCCACCGCAAGGCCCTCGTCGTCGACGAGCACACCGCCTTCACCGGCGGCGTCGGCATCGCCCAGGAATGGTGCGGTGACGCCCGCAACCCCGACGAGTGGCGCGACACCCACGTCAAGGTCCGCGGCCCGGCCGTGGACGGGATCGCCGCCGCGTTCGCACAGAACTGGGCCGAATGCCACGACGAACTCTTCGACGACCGTGACCGCTTCACCGGACACGACCAGGTCGGGACCTCGATCGTCCAGGTCGTACGCGGCTCGGCCGGCGTCGGATGGCAGGACATGCAGACCCTCATCCGCGTCATGCTCACCTCCGCCGAGCAACGTTTCCGCCTGGCCACCGCCTACTTCGCCCCGGACACCTACTTCGTCGACCTGCTGTGCGCCACCGCCCGCCGCGGCGTCACGGTGGAAATCCTGCTCCCCGGCCCGCACACCGACCAACGTGCCTGCCAACTCGCCGGCCGGCACCACTACAGCCGACTCCTCGAAGCGGGCGTGTCCATCCGCGAATACCAGCCGACCATGATGCACGCCAAGATCATGACCGTGGACGGGGTGGCGTCGCTGATCGGCTCGACCAACTTCAACCGCCGCTCCATGGACCACGACGAGGAAGTCATGCTCGCCGTCCTGGACGAGACCTTCACCGCGGAACTGGACCGGGACTACGACGCGGACCTCCAACGCAGCGTCACCATCGACCCGGCCCGCTGGCAGCGTCGGCCCGCCGGGCAGCGCCTGCGGGAGACGGCGGTCCTCCCCATCAGACGGTTCCTGTAGCCCCGGGTGGTTCGGTTCCACTGCTTGGCCGCGAGTTCGACGGCGGCCGAGACCTGGTTCCCGAACGCGGTGGGGTAGGGCATCGTGACCGAAAGCCGTTTGCCGTTCCTGGCCCAGTGCCCGTCCGGCTTCTTCCATCCCGCGGCGGTGAGCGCGGCTGCGGACGGGTCGTGCGGTGGGGTGTTGGCGGTCCCGTGGATCGTGCCATGGACGGGGCACGTCCTCGAAGGGCGGCGGATACGCCAGTGGTCGATCACGCTGGGCAGGGCCGGAAACCCCGGTCTCGTCGTCCCGGACGAAGAACCGACCGAACCTTTGCACGCCTCCAACGCCCGACATCGGGTGGCGTGCGTGCCCGCTCGTCAGGCCGTCAGACACGTCGCGCGCCGACCCATCCGCCCGTGACCTCATCAACTTCCCTGGACCGTCGAGGAGTCGGCTGTCCGAGCCGGGCTCGCGAACCGGGCCCGGTCCCGGGATTCACATGGGGGACGCGGCGACGGGGCGTCCGGGGTTCCGGTGGTGCCTCAGGGGGCCGAGCCGCAACCGCCGCCGCTGATGCAGGCTCGGAAGGTGAGTCCGCTCAGGTGTTGGTAGTCCTTGTTGAAGGGCTCCCCGTGGGCGTTGTCGCCCTGGGTCGCGGCGTCCACCGGCCCCCAGTTCCAACTGGTCGATTTGGCCTGCAGGATCAAGTGCTTTTGGTCGCGCCTGCCGTCGTGGTACTTGCCCCAGTAGGAGCCGTAGAAGCCGACACCCTGGGCGTGCTTGGTCCAGGTCCAGCAGATCTCGATGGAGCCGGTGCCGTTCGGGGCGTACAGGGTGGCGCATTTCTCGCCCGGGGCGAACGGAGCGAGGTCCGGCCGGTCCGAAGCCGCCTGTGCCGGTACGACGGCCGTGGCCGTCACAACGGCGCCGAGCAGCGTTGTGGTCAGTAAGGGACGAAGGCGCATGGCGCTCCTCCAGTTGCGAGTCGAGGTGTCTGCCTGTCGGCTCTCTCAGCCTCGTGGGGACCCTCGGCCTACGACAAGGCCGGATCGCCGTCCCGGACAACACCCGCCCGTTCCGGGGCCATTTCCCCTGGTCGGAGGCACTGCCTCGGTCGTGTCCCGGACAGCGTCGAAACAACCGGGACAGGGCCGGCGGACTTCACGTGCCGGTATATCGATCCTCGGCCGCGGCCGGCCCCGCTTCGGCATGCAGGGGTTACAGCTTCACTCTCGACGCGGTGGGAATTCCCCCGCACACGCTGCGCCGCAACGGCGGCTGACGGGTCATCCGCGCGGGTGGACGATTTCCACGCGGCGATTCTTCTTCCGGCCTTCCTCGGTGCCGTTGTCGGCAACGGGGTCCCTTTCACCCAATCCGCGAACATCGAAGGACACGGCCGAGCCCAGGACCCCGACCAGAACCGCGTGCACCGCGTCGGCGCGCTGTCGCGACAGCACGTCTCCGTGCGCGGACGAGCCGAGGTTGTCGGTGTAGCCGAGTACGGTCACCTTGGCGGGATTCGACTTCCTGATCTCTTCGGCCAGGGCGGTGATTCGCGTCTTGGCCGTGTCGCTCAGCACGGCACTGTCCTTGCCGAACAGTACCTCGGCTTGAAGCGCGACCCGGACATCGGTGTTGGTCTCCTGGCGGCGCTCTTCACCGCCTTCGTCCTCGACGATCCGACCGATGTCAAGGACTCGGCCGGGTACAAGGGTTGCCCCTGCGCTCAGTTTCAGATCGGGGTCGGCCGCGTCGATCCGGACGGGCGGCACGGTCGATATCGTTGTGCCCGGCGGCGGGGTCGGGACATCGACGGCGACGGCGATGCCGGCGCCGAGGAGCGACGTGCCGGCCACGAGCGCAAGGCCGGCGGTGGTACGGCCCGCAATGAACGAGGCACCACGCGGAATCCGCAGGCGAGTCATCGACATCCTCATCCGGAGATCCTCAGTGAGGCGGTGGCGAAGTTCGGCAGCGTGAAGTCGACCTCGGTCGTTGCGGCCGGAGGTGCCGGGAACTGCATGAAGACGGGGATCGATTCCCCCGGCGTCAGTGCGGTGAGCTTGTTGGTGCACAAGCACTGTCCGTCGGTATCGCGCAGGATGTAGTAGCGCTTCCTGCCGGCTTTGTCGACCAGGGTCGCTCCGCCCACCGAGTTGAGATTTCGGTTCTGGATGACGGTCTCGGTGCCGGACCACGCGGCGGGGTTCAGGGCACTGGGGCCCTTGTTGGTGAGCACGCCCTGGACCGTGACGAACCCGCCGGAGTCCCGCAGCACCTGTTTGACGACCAACACAGCCCCTCCGGCGCCCCTGATTTCGGCGAGCTCGGCGTTCGGGTCGACCGGCTTCCCTGCGGCGGTACCCGCCGGAGCGTTGTCCGCCGGAGTGCTGCCCGCCGCAGCCGACCGGCTGAGCGGCGAATCCGCGCCCTTACTCGCGCCCGAATCGCCGTCGCCGCTGCACCCTGTGACGACGAGAGCCGACGCCACGGCCGTCACCACAACCGTCACCGTCATTCTTCGAGGACGGGAGGGTCCTGCCTTCATGGATTTCATCCTTACTCGTCGCGTGCCGCGTCCCGCCGATCGCCCGACGCAGGACGTGATCGTCGGTCCGCAGGGCAGTGATCCGTCGCATGATCGATTTCCGCGAAGCGGTGCCGGGCAAGACAGTAGATCGACTTCGAGACGGTGAACGGAGTGAGGGACCCTCGTCGTCGGCATCGAGGGACCCGCAGGTGGAGTCGGACCCGCCGGTACCGGTCCTCCCGGATGCGCCGGCCCGGCCGTCCCGCCTCGACGCGAACGTCGCACGCATGACGACCGAGGGACTTCGGCGCATCGTCGTAGGCGGAGTCACCTACTGTTGGCGCACCACGTCCGCCTGGGTCGCTCGGGCGCCGCTCCCGACAAGCGGACTCGGCTGGGGCGTCCGGATGGGCTCGGGAACGCCCCTGTGTGCTCGAGCAGATCCGCGGTCGGGACCTGATCGCCGCCGTGCGCACGGTCGCCGCCGGACAGTCGCTGCTCGACCCCGCGATGACCACGCGCGTTCTGGAACGGGTGCGTAACGGACCGGCGGCGCAACCGGGCCCGACCGGGCTCAGCGAGCGCGAACAACAGGTCCTGGACCACATCGCCCAGGGACGGCCAATCGCGAGATCGCCGAAAGCCTGGGCCTGGCGGAGAAGACGGTCAAGAACTACGTCTCGGCGGTACTGAACAAGCTCGGCCTCGAACGCCGGGTCCAGGCGGCGGTGTACGTGACCGAGTTGCACCAGGGCAACGAACGACACCAGACCTGAGACCGGCGGTTGCGCAACGCACACACCGATGTCCCCAGGGCCGCCGTCGGCCCGGGGACATCGGTGGTTCAACGTGTGGGGCCTCTCGTCCATCACCGGTACCGGAACTGACCGAGGACGCCGCGATGATCGACGAACTGGCCTCCTTCGCCGCGGGGTTGGGCAATGTCGAACGTGTCGATGTGCTGCCCTTCCACAAGCTCGGCGCCACCACGGCGCGCGTGGGCGTGACCGGGACACCGCACGCACACCGAGGGCCGCCGGGCCCGGTGGATCGAGCACGATTCGGGCCGCGCCCTCCCGAGCAGGCCGCAGGCCCCGGACACCGATGGGTTCCGGAGCCTGCGGTTCTCAGCCTTGCGTGGAGTCGTGGTGTGCCGAACCGTGTGGTCCGTACAGGTCCAGCAGTCGCAGTCGGCTTGCCTGGAGTCGGCCGGCGATCACCTGTGCGCATGCGAGGGTGATCGCTCGTCCGAAGTCGGGGTCGCGTTCGCATTCGGCCCGCACCGCGCTCGCGTCGAACTCGACGGCCCGGACGGCACCGACGGCTCGGCCGCCCAGGTGCCATCGGTAGGGCGGGAACAGCCAGCTCCATCCGACGAGTTCACCTGCGCCCAGCGTCTCCACGGTCGCCGCGTGGCCGCCGGGGACGTGCACGTCCAGGCACACGGCGCCGCCTTCGAGGAGCCAGAAGGTGCGCGCCGGTTGGTCCTCCTCGAACATGCGGGTGCCCGACTCGAAGGTGACCGGTCGGCCGAAGGCCAGCAGACGGTCCAGGTGTTCCTTGGGAATGCGGCCGATGCGGCCGGAGACGTGGAACACGGTGTCCTCCTCAGCGGCCGGGCGAGCGGCGACCGAAGTGCGCCGGGCCGGGCCTGATGTGGCTGTCGTCGAAGTCGAAGGTCAGGGTGTGCGTCACGTTCTCGACGCCGTCGACGGCGCGGCACAGCCGCACCACGATGTCGATGAGGCTGCGGTTGTCGACCGTCCCGGACAACCGCACCACGGCGTCGCGCACGTGCACCTCGATCGTGCCGGGCTCCAGCCACAGCGCCTCGCGCAGGACGTCGTGCTCGATCTCGGTGCGGATGTCCTCGTCGGGGCGCAGGAAGGTGCGCAGCAGGTCGCAGCGGCTGACGATGCCGACCAGGCGACCGTCGGTGTCGACCACCGGGAGGCGCTTGACGTGGTGGCGGTCCATCAGACGAGCGCCGCGGAGTGTGCCGGAGGTGGGTTCCACACTCACCACGGGGGTGGTCATCAGTTCGCGCGCGGTGTGGCCCTCGTCCTTGGTGTGTCGGTTCGCGAGTCGGCGCAGGCCCGGCACGCGGTGGGCGTCCTCGGCCTTCTCCACCTGGGCGCGGAGCAGGTCCGCCTCCGAGACGATGCCCAGGATGCGCCGTTCGTCGTCGACGACCGGCAGGGCGCTGATGCGTCGGGCGTCCAGCGCGGTGACGATGTCCCGGAACTCGGTGTCGGGGCCGACGGTGGCGACGTCACGGGTCATGACGTCCTCGATCCTGCGGTGCAACATGCGAACCCCCTGGTCGATATGCGGCGCCTCGCGCCGAAGGTGTCGACGACGACGTGTTCGGCCGGACACCACGAGCCTGTCGCCGATCCGGGAACCGGGACAGGGCCGCGTTGCCCGCCCCACCGGGCCGAACGGCCCGGTGCCCACCCGCGCCGTGCCCCGACGTCGCGGTTTTGGACGGGCGGTTGCCGGACGGCAGCGGGGTCGACGTGTGCCGCGCGGTCCGGGAGAAGGGCCCCAGGCCCGCCTTGACGGTCGCCCCCGGGACGCCTGGTGTCGGTCGGCCCCTTCGACCGGGCCGCTCGGCCCTATGGCGACCGTGCGGACAGCGTGACCCTGAAGACGGAAAGCGTTACCGCTCACCTTCGGAAAGGCGGACGCCATGAAGGCCCTGACCTACCACGGCGCCGGACAGCATCGCTGGGAGGACGTGCCCACCCCCACCGTCCGGGACCCCCAGGACGCGGTGATCCGCGTGGACGCCGTCACCATCTGCGGCACCGACCTGCACATCCTCAAGGGCGACGTGCCCGAGGTGGAACCGGGCCGGGTCCTCGGCCACGAGGCCGTCGGCACGGTCACCGAAGTCGGCGCTGGCGTACGCGACTTCACCCCCGGCGACCGCGTGCTCATCTCGTGCATCTCCTCGTGCGGGCGCTGCCGCAACTGCCGCACCGGTGCCTACGGACAGTGCTCCGGCGGCGGTGGCTGGGTGCTGGGCCACCTCATCGACGGCACCCAGGCCGAATACGTCCGGGTGCCCTTCGCGGACACCTCCCTGTACAAGCTTCCGGAGATGGTCGGCGACGAGGAGGCCCTGATGCTCGCCGACATCCTGCCCACCTCCTACGAGGTCGGCGTCCGCAACGGACACGTGCGCCCCGGCGACACGGTGGTCGTCGTGGGAGCCGGGCCCATCGGACTGGCCGCCATCACGACCGCCCGCCTCTTCGGCCCCTCGCGCGTCGTCGCCGTGGACCCATCGCCCGCGCGCCGCGACGCCGCCAAGGGCTTCGGCGCCGACGTCGTCCTCGACCTCCCCGAGGCCACTGCCGAGGCTCTGGGTTCGCTCACCATGGACGGCCGGGCCGCGCACGTGGCCATCGAGGCCGTCGGCGTGCCCGAGTCCTTCGAACTGTGCACCCGCCTGGTTCGCCCCGGCGGACACGTCGCGAACGTCGGCGTACACGGCAAACCGGCCACCCTGCACCTCGAAGACCTGTGGATCCGCAACCTCACCATCACCACCGGCCTGGTCGACACCACCAGCACACCGCTGCTCCTGGACCTGCTCGCCGAGGGCCGACTCGGCACCGACGGGATGATCACCCACCGGTTCGGCCTCGACGAGATGCTCGCCGCCTACGACACCTTCTCCCGCGCGGCGGAGACCGGCGCGCTCAAGGTCGCCCTCTTCCGCCGCTGAACCGCCCTGTCCCAGCCACGTTCCACGAGATCCGAGGAGGATCCCGACGCGGACCCCGACACCCCGGTCCCGGCGCAGGGCGTACCGGCCTCGTCCGGAGCGGCGGGCGGCGCCGTCGTCTTCGACGTCGCCGAGGCGGTCCGCCGTGCCGAGGCCGGCGAGCACGTGGTCCTGGTCCGCCACGAGACCAGCCCCGACGACCTGCCCGGCATGATCGCCGCGGAGGCCGTGCCCACCGGCCGCGGCGGCAAGACCAGCCACGCGGCGGTGGTCGCCCGCGGCATGGGCGAGGTGTGCGTGTGCGGAGCGGCCGAACCGCGCATCGGCGTTTGCGGAGAACACGCCGGCGACCCCGACTCGATCCACTTCTTCCACGAGTGCGGCGTCGACTACGTCTCCTGCTCGCCCTACCGCCTCCCCGGCGCCCGCCTGGAGGCCGCCCGGGCCACGATCGCGGCCCGCGACGGCAATCCCGGCGAGCCCGCGCGCCCGCAACCGAACCCGGACTGAGCAGCACCGATGACCGTGCGAAGCGACGCCACGGCGCCGTCGACGAAGGAGGATCCGATGGACAACGAGACGGCAGGCACCCGCCTTCCCGACATGGTCGACATACCGCGCACCATCCGCCGTCGACGCGAGCAACTGGGCCTGACCCGGGCGGAAGTCTGCGCCCGGGCGGGACTGCCCCTGAAGTGGTTGGTGGAACTCGAGGCCGGTGACGCCCCGTTGTCCCGGGCCGCCCTGGGCGCCCTGGCGGTGGCGCTGGAGACCGGTGTCACCGCGCTCATGTCCGGCACGCCGGCAGCCGGTCGGGAGGAACCCGGTTCCTCCGACACGCGCAGCCTGATCCCGATGAGCGAGCGGGAGTGCCACGCCCGCCTCGCCACCCATGAGGTCGGCCGCCTCGCCGGCGGGACGGACCATGTGCCGTGGGTACTTCCCGTCAACTACACGTCGCACGGCCGGGACATCTTCTTCACCACCCGACCGGGCTCCCCGCTCGCCGACCTCCGGGGACCGGTGGCCTTCGAGGTGGACGACGTGGACCGCTACGCCCGGCTGGGCTGGAGCGTGTTGGTGATCGGCGTGGCCGAGCCCGTCACCGACCCCGTCGAGATCGCCGGGCTCACCGAGGCGGGGGTCGGCGCCTGGCCGGCCGATCGTGGCGAACTGTGGTTCCGCGTCCGCCCCGGCCGGGTGACCGGCCGCCGGCTGCGTCCGGGCTCGGGCCGGAGGTGAGCCGCTGCCACGAGCGGCGGGGCCGTCGGGTCGACGGTCGTCCGGGCCGACGGTCGTCGGCGCAAGGCCGCTTCGGGAGCGTTGGATCCGCCGAACGTGACGCCGCCCGAGCCTGGTGATCAGGCTCGGGCGGTGTCGGTGTCGGTGCCGTGTCGGATCAGGCGTCCGGGGGTGCGGGGACGAAGAGCACCGGGGTGGGGCTGTGGCGCAGGCAGTACACGCCGGTGGGGCCGGGGATGGTGGGGCATTCGATGCCGCTGGTGCCCAGGACGAGCAGGCGGGCGTTGCGGGCGCGGGCGACCAGGACCTCGCCGGCCGCGCCGTGCACGGGGGTGGCCACGATCCGGTCGGGCGGGATGGGGGCCCGTACGAGGCTCCCCAGGGCGCGCTCCAGCCGTTCGCGTGCCACCGACAGCGGGGCGTCGGGCCGGTCCAGGGTCGGGCGCTCGGGGTCGGCTTCCGTCCACGCCGCGACCACGTCCAGGATCACACCGAGTTCGGCGGCCTCGCGAGCGGCCCAACGCAGGGCGAGTGCGGACCCGTAGGAGCCGTCCAGGCCGACCACGATCCGGCCCTCCTGCCGGTCCTCGGTGATCTCGTCGGCGGAGGCGATGCCTTGCCGAGGGGACACGCGCATCGTTTCCCGGTCGAAGTGGGTACCGAGCGATTCCATGTCGAGCTCCTTCGTGTGGTCCTGGTAGCGATCAAGCGCCGAGCGGCGAAGGTTCGGGTGGGCGGCTCAGGGGTTGCGACGTGCCGGCGGAAGCACCGGCTCCAGCCGGAAGAGCACCGGTCCGTGGTCCGTGGGGCCGTGTGCGGGCTTGCGTCCGGCGAGTGCCGAGACCAGATCGCGGGCGGTGACCAGGCCGACCATGCTGTCGTTGTCGTCCGTGACCGCGAGGGCGTCGACCGCGTGGTCGGTCATCACGTCGGCCACCTCGGCGAGTCGGGCGGAGACCGGCACGTACGGCTGCGAGCCACCGGGCAGCAGGTCTCCCACGTAGCGCTCGGCGAGCGAGATCGCCGGAAGCGCGCACGCCACCGCGAGTTCGCTGCGCTCCAGCAACCCCACACAGCGGCCGTCCTCGTCCACGACCGGAAGGTGATGGAACCCGGTGCGCTGGATCAGCTCCCAGGCCATCAACAGGGATTCGTCGCCCGCGACGGTGAGCAACGCCGTGCTCATCACGTCGGCCACGCTCCGCTCACCCACCGACGCGTCCGCGTGCGTGGTGGAGCCGCTGCCCGGGGCGGGTCCGCTGCTCGTCCTCATCGCGCTCGCCTCCTGTGTGTGCGGGATCCGCAATCGCGCGGTTCACCCGGTTTCCACGATGGAACGTCCGCGGCCGTGAACACAGGGCCGGTGGGGGTGGTGGGCCGGGCCGAAGGTCCCGGGGCACCGGTACCGGGCGGCCCTGTGCCCGCCGGCGGGGCGCGCGCACGCTGAGGGTGAGGGATCGACCCGACATCGCGGTACCGACCCCGCCGCCCGAGCCGTCTTCACTCGACGATTGGACAAGCTCATGAGCACCGGAACCCACCTTCCCGGCCTCGGTGTCCTGGTCGGCTACGACGGCTCGCCCGGCGGTGAACGCGCACTCGCCTGGGGTGCCCGCGCCGCCGCCGAGGCGAAGACGCCGCTCTACCTGGTGACGGCCGTACCGACCGGCGTCCTCGGCCGGCGCGCTCACGCGGACGAGGTCCGCAAGGGCGCCCGTGCCCTGCTGGAGCAGGCGGCGGAGCGCAGCCGCGCGGCCCACCCGCACCTGAGCGTCGAGACGTCCTCGGTCGAGGGGCCGGCGGCGGATGTGCTCCTGGAGGCGAGTCGCCGCGCCGAGCTGATCGTGGTCGGTTCCCGAGGCCACGGCGGCTTCGCGGGGCTGCTGCTCGGATCGGTGTCACTGCGCGTGTGCGCACACACGACCTGCCCCGTGGTGGTCGTTCCCGAGGCCGTCGACGACGTGGACACCCCGAGCGTCGTCGTGGGCGTCGCGGATCGCAGCGACACGCCCGCGGTCGAATTCGCCGTGGAACGGGCCCGTCGCATCGGCGGCAGAGTGGTCCCCGTCCATGTATGGACACTCACGATGGCCGGCTACTCTCCGGGCGTGGTCGCACCGTTGCTCGGCGACCCGTTGGACATGGTGGCAACCCACGACCATCTCCTGACCGAGATCCTGGACCCGATCCGGGCCCAGGCACCGGACGTCACCATCGAGGCGATCGTCACGACCGGCACGCCCGCATCCGCGCTGATCGGCGTCTCCGCACATGCGGACCTGCTGGTGGTCGCGGCGCACCGGGCACACGGACCCTTCCCGATGCGCCTGGGCCCCACCACCCACGCCGTGCTCCACCACGCGTCCTGCCCGGTGGCCGTCGTGCCGATACCGATCACCACCACGCCATGAACGGCGCGAAGCCGCGATCGCGGGGAGGGCGCGAACCGGTACGGCGATGGTGGCGGGCACTGCTCGGTCGCGAGCCGATGTATCGGCGATGCGACGTCGTGCACCTACGGGCGACGCTCGCGCTGACGATCCTGACCCTGCTCTTGGTGCCGTTGGCGATCGTGGTGGCCGTCGACGCGCGCGCGGCGTCCGGCGAGGCGACGCGCAATCGCCAACTGGCACGCGAACATCGGGTTTCCGCCGTGCTGCTGACCAAGCCGCCCCAGCAGGCCAGACCCGGCGCCGAGACGGTGACGGCGAGCGTGCGCTGGTTCGCGGACGACGGCGTCGCGCGCACCGGCACGGCTCAGGTCCCCCTCGGCGGGTCGGCCGGCGGCACCACCCACATCTGGCTCGATGCCGCCGGTCGACCCGCGACGCCGCCACTGACCCACGGCGCGATCCTCGCCGAAGAGCTCACCGCGGGGATGATGGCATTCGCCGGCGCGGTCGTGGTGACGACCGGAGCCTTCGGCTTGGAGCAACTGCTGATTTCCCGCCGCCGTGCGCTCGCCTGGGAACGGGACTGGGCAGCCGTGGAGCCGAGCTGGAGCGGCCGTATCGAGCACTGAGCCGGCGACGACCACCCGCTCGACGACCACCCGCTCGGTGCCCCCGGAGGACCGGTGAGCCCGGCACGAAGACCGAGCCGTCCCGACCGTCGGATTCGCCCCCCGGGGCACTCGGGCACGCGATCCGGTGGAGGGCGCGCGTATCCTGAAGACATTCGGCACGTATGTGCCGTTTCGCGCTGAAGTGGTGGACATCCCGGATCCGTCGGCGCACACGGACGCCGACGAGATCCTCGACCGGGTGCGAGGCAAGCCCCCCCGAACGCGACCTGTCCCGTGCACGGCGAGCCGGAAGGCGCGCAGGCGCTGCGGGACCGTCTCGACGCGGAACCGGGCTGGACCGCCGTCGTACCCCGCCCGGGAGAACGGGTATCGATCCGATGAGCAGATCCCGCCGACCGCCGCAGGACCCCTGGATTCTGGCCTTCCAAGGCTTCGACCCCGAGGACGAGGGTCGGCGGGAGGCCCTGTGCGCGGTCGGCAACGGCTATCTGGTGACCAGGGGTGCCGCTCCCGAGGCCTGCGCCGACGGGGTCCACTACCCCGGCACCTACCTCGCGGGCCGCTACGACCGCGCCGTCTCGACGATCGACGGCCATCGGGTGGAGAACGAGGACCTGATCAATTGCCCGAACTGGCTGCCGCTCACCTTCCGGGCCGTCGACACGTCGGCATGGTTCGGCGAGGACGGCGAGACGCGGATCGTGTCCCAGCATCTGGAGCTCGACCTGCATCGGGGTGTGCTCGTTCGCGACGCCCTGATCGTCGACGGGGCCGACCGGCGCACACGCCTGGTGCAACGACGGATCGCGAGCCTGGCCGACCCGCACATCGCGGCGCTGGAGACGGTGCTGACCCCGCAGAACTGGTCCGGCCCGCTGCACATCCGCTCGGCGCTGGACGGCACCGTCACCAACACCGGAGTCGCCCGCTACCGGAGTCTGGTCGGCCGCCACCTGATCCCGGCCGATCAGGGCTGCGGCACGGACACGCTGTGGCTGACCGTGCGCGCCACCGGCTCCCCGCTCCGGATCACCGTCGCGTCGCGCACCCGCCTCCTCCTCGACGGTTCGAGCCTCCTCGACGGTTCGAGCGTCGAGGCCGAGCCCGCATTCGAGACACGCACGGGCCGGCCGGCGCAGGTGTTCACCGTCGACGCCGTCGCCGGGCAACCGGTGACGGTCGAGAAGACGGTGTGCTTCTGCACCTCGCGTGACCCGGCCGTCGACGATCCGCAGCCCGCCGCCGTCCGGATGGTTTCGCGGGCGGGTCCCTTCGCAGACCTGCTGCGCGCCCATGTGACGCGCTGGGCACAACTGTGGCGCCGGTTTCGCACGGAAGCGGAGTTCACCGACCGGGCCGAGGAGACGAACACCCTGCACCTGCATCTGTTCCACACCGCACAGACCTACTCCGAGCACACCGTGGAGTTGGACGCCGGGATGCCGGCCCGGGGCTGGCACGGCGAGGGGTATCGCGGCCACATCTTCTGGGACGAGTTGTTCGTGCTCCGCACCCTCAACCTGCGCACACCCGAGATCGGCCGCGCCGTTCTGCGCTATCGACACCGGCGCCTGGACGCGGCCAGGCAGGCCGCACTGGACATCGGTCGGCGAGGGGCGATGTATCCGTGGCAGAGCGCCTGCGACGGCACCGAGCAGGCCCCGCGCACACACCTCAACCCGATGTCCGGTCGTTGGCTCCCGGACCGCACACACCTGCAACGGCACGTCGGCCTGGCCGTCGCCTACAACACCTGGCAGTACTACCAGGCCACCGGTGACCTCGACTTCCTGAACACCGCCGGCGCGGAGATGATGCTGGAGATCGCCCGCTTCTGGGCCGACACCGCGCACTACGACCCCACCCTGGAGCGGTACCGGATCCGCGGCGTGATGGGGCCCGACGAATACCACGACGCCTACCCGTGGGCCGACCGTCCCGGCATCGACGACAACACGTACACGAACGTCCTCGCCTCCTGGGTACTCACCCGCGCACTCGATGCACTCAAGGCGCTGCCCGGATACCGGCGCGAGGAGTTGACCGAGCGGCTCGACGTGGACACCGGTGAACTCGATCGCTGGCGTACCGTCGCCCGTCGCCTCCACGTCCCCTTCCACGCCGGCGTGTTGAGCCAGTTCGCCGGATACGAGCGCCTCGCCGAACTGGACTGGGAGCACTACCGGCGGCGATACCCGAACAACCGGCGCCTCGACCGCATCCTGGAGGCCGAAGGTGACAGCGTCAACCGCTACAAGGCATCCAAACAGGCCGATGTCCTGATGCTCTACTACCTCTTCCCGGCCCGGGAGATCCGTGGCCTGCTGCGCCGCCTCGGCTATCCCGCCGGGCACGAACTGGCGCAACGCACGGTCGACTACTACCAGGCGCGAACCGTGCACGGATCCACGCTGAGTTCGGTGGTGCACGCCTGGGTACTGGCCCGAACCGATCGCCGGCGATCCTGGCGCTTCTTCCGCGACGCGCTGGGCGGCGACGTTCTCGACGTGCAGGGAGGCACCACCGCGGAAGGAATCCACCTCGGTGCCATGGCCGGGACGGTGGACCTGTTGCAGCGCTGCTACACCGGACTCGACACGCGCGGGGACGTGCTGTGGCTCGACCCCTGCCTCCCCGCCCGACTCGGCCATCTGGAGGTCGAGTTGCGATACCGCGGGCACTGGGGCGTGGTGGTGGCGGTCTCTCGCCGAACGGTGACCGTGAGCCTACGCCCGGGTCAGCGGGGCTCGGTTCCGATCGGGTTCCGGAGCTCCGTGGTCCGGGTCCCGCCCGGGGGTAGTCACACGTTCACCCTCTGAGTACTCACGTCGAGCGCCCGCTCCGTTCGCGATCAGCTGCTCGGCGAGTCCGGCCTGTCTCGACCGCGGGATTTGCCCTCGCGGGGTGTGTTCGGCCACGCGGTCAGGACCGCCAGGCGCTCCCGGTACTCCTCGGTGTCGATCTCTCCCCGGGCATACCGCTGGGCCAATACCTCGGTCGCCGACGAGCCGCCCGAGTCCGGGCCCGGTGCCGTGCGGCCGAGCGAGGAGCCTCGCGCCAACAGCCATACCGCGGCGACGATCACCAGGATCAGGAGCAGCATCAGGATCGAGCCCCAGACCCACTCCCAACCGTCGTCGTCCTCGTACATGTGCCCGCCGTGCCGCGCGGGCAGCGCCGTCAGGGCCGGAAGCAATCCCATCGCCCTCACCTTCTCCGGACGCCGTATCGACCTACACCCTCATGGTGCGTCGGATGCCGGCAGAGCGCCGGAGCCGTTCGGCCCACCGATCCGGGCCGAACGACCCTCCCGGGTGCCGCCGCCGGCCCGGACAGTGAAGAGTGACCGGGCATCCGCTCACCCCACCGGGGCGGCGCCGATGCCCGGGCCGCCGAGCGGTCATCGCAGGCGGACGGATCGACGGAGGGCGATGTGAACTCCGCGAGTACGCACACGGCAGCCAGGGGCCGGCGTTCGGTGCTGCCGGCGGCGGTTCCCGGGATCTGCGACGTCATGAGCACGCCGGTCGTGCACGTGGCCCTGACGGACACACCCCGCGTGGCGCGAGAGCTGATGCTTGCACGCGGGCTTCGCCATCTCGCGGTCGTCGACCCGGACACCGGAGCGGTGGTGGGTGTGCTGAGCGACCGTGACCTCGCCGATCCGCAGACACCGCGTCACCTGGGATGCCGCGCACACACGGTTGCCGAACTCGTCCGGAGTTGCGCGTCGGTCGTTCGCCCGGAGGTGGACGCACTCACCGCCGTGGCGTGCATGCTCGCCACCGAGGCCGACGCGCTGATCGTTGTCGACCGGGCCCGGAAACCGCTCGGAATCGTCACCAACCACGACTTGGCGCGTCTGCTGACCCGGATCCATCACGATCCCATGGCGGGATGACCGTCGGGCGTGTCCCGTACGTCATCGAGGGTGCCTCCGGGCGCGGACGTGCCCCGGTGCTCGCCGACTGACGAGTTTCGTTCGCTCGTGCGCAGGGCTACGGTGAAAAGGTCGAGTGTGATTTCGCGAGGATGCCGACGCTCGTGCCGTGCAGGGCGCTTGAGCCGGCTTGGCTGGGCAGATTTCCGTGTTCACTGTGAGCGTGACCGACATGGCTCCTCCTGCGCGCCTGTCGCTCTTCACGCATGCCGGCGGCAGGAGCGACGAACTGGACGGCGTGTGGTGGCCACATTCGCGGGCGACGGTCGAGGAGCTCGCGGCGTTGTTCACGGGGATGGAACGCGTGGGTTCGTATTCGCGCGCGACGCTCGATCGGAGTCTGTGGCCCGGTGTGCCGCGGCCCTTCCGGATCGCCGGGCTCGACCGTGTGGTGCGTTGGGGCGGGTTCGTGGCCGGGCAGGACCCCCATCGGGTCGAACTCTTCTCGCTCGTCGACCCCTTCAGGGAACTTCTCGTGGTGCCACCGGAGACATCGCCCCGGGTCGCGGCGCACCTGATGAACATGAGTGGACCGTGTGACGGCTCCCGCTCACCCACCGAACTCCTGTGTGACGCTCTGGAGTGGGCGGCCGAATCCGAAGTCGGGCGCAGCTCGTCCCGCGGGTGCGGCGAACCGGACGGGGCGGCGGCCCGCCGGGTTCCGGGTCGCCGACACCCGCACGGCGGTTGTATGCAACGGGGTACGTCACCGCGGATTGTTCACGACGCAGGGGCGGGAGCCGGGCCGTAGTAGGCGTCGCGCATGATGGCGATCATGTCGTCGAGCATCGCCATGCGCGGGTTCGCCGGGGCGCATTGGTCCTCGTACGCGTTGAGCGCCTGGCGGGGCAGCGCGTCCAGGAATGCCTTCTCGTCGATGCCCAGGGCCCGGAACGACGGTTCGACGCCGACGCGATCCCTGAGTCGCTCGACGGCGGCGGCCAGGGATTGCATGCCTTCGGCCGGTGTCGCGGTGGGGAGGTCGAGGGCGCGGGCGATGTCCGCGAAGCGTTCGGGTGCCCGGTAGTGCTCGTCCTTGGGCCATCGGCGAGCTTGCCGGGCGGGCTCCCGTTGTAGCGGATCCCGTGGGGCAGCAGGACGGCGTTGGTGCGGCCGATGGCTCCCCGGGACGACGGCGCGTTGACGATGACGCGGGCCGTCTTCATGTGGCGCCCGTAGTCCTCTGCGACCGCGGCATCCTCGGTGTGGACGACGGCGCCGTGTCCCATGCCGTGGAAGGCGACCATGTCGGCGGCGAGGGCGAAGCCGTGCTCGCGCGAGTCGGCGCGCAGGACGGCCGGGACGGGGCACAACTTCTCCCGGGTCAGGGGCTCTTGCGGGCCCACCCGGTCGGCGTGGGCGAGGATCACGGTCGTATCCGCGGACACCGCGAATCCCGCCTGGGCGGCGATCCACACCGGGCTGCGACCCACCGCCGCGGGATCGACACGCGGTTCGCGGCCGGGCGCGGCACTAGGTCTCCAGCTTGGGCTTCTCGTCGTCGGTGGACAAGTGGGCGCCCGGGGCGGCGAATTCGGACAGGACGGCGTCGTGGATGTCGGTGTGCGGGACGACGGCCTGTTCGGAGGCGCAGATCATGCCGTTGTCGAACGACTTGGACAGCACGACGGCGCCCCGGGCCACGATGCCGACCGTCTTGAGGTTGCGCATGCTGTCGGTGGTGTACTCGCATTGGGACACCGGGTCGTTGGAGGCCCGATGCGCGGGAGCCGACGGCTGCCCCTCCGGCTGCATGCGCGATTCGGATCGGCCGTCAGTTCGGCGCCGAGGAATCCGTCTCCGGGACGGTGGTTACGACGACCAGCGGGCAGCGGGCGTGGTGGATCAGGCCCTGGCTGACCGAGCCCAGGAGCATGCCGCGGAAGCCGCCGACCCCGCGGCTGCCGACGACCAGACACAGCGCGTGCTCGGCGGCTTTCACCAACGTCCGTACGGGGTGGCCGACGGTGACCTCGCGGCGCACGGGCACGTCGGGGTACTTCTCGGTCCAGCCGGCGAGCGTCTCGGCCAGCCGGATCCGGCCTTCCTTGATCTCCTCCGGCATGGCCAGGGAGGCCACCAGGCCGGAGGCCGGCTGTCGGACCTGTACGGCGACGACGCCGGCTCCGCGGCGCGCGGCCTCGTCGAAGGCATAGGCAACGGCGGGTTCGGAGCGCCGCGAGCCGTCCACGCCGACCACGATCGTGCGCGGATCGGCGGTGGCATGTTCGGGTTCGCGTACGACCACGACCGGGCAGGAGGCGTGCGCGGTGACGGGTACCGCGATGCCGCCGGTGGTGAGCAGTTCGGTTGCCGAGGACAGTTTGCGCGAGCCGAGGACGATCATGGCCGCATGGACTGCCTGCGCGCGCATGACGGTGGTGGGTTCCCCATCGACCAGGGCGCTGTCCACGACGAGTTCGGCATGCCGACCCGAGGCCAGGACGGCGGCCTCGGCCAGGGCTCGCAGTCCCGCGTCGCGGAAGCGTCCGCTCCAGGTCTGCCGGTGCGGATTGGCCTCGGGGTCGCGGTCGGCACCGGCCGGCCAGTCGAGCGCGTGCACCAGGCGCAACGGCAGGCCGCGCCGGGCCGCCTCGTCGGCCGCCCAGACCACGGCGAGCCGGCCGGCGTCGGTGTGCTCGACTCCGACGACGATCGGGGCGGGTCCCTCGTACGTGTCCACGGTGACTCCCTCTTCTCGCACGCCGACCACATGTCGGCCTCGTATCCAAGAACCCTGGCGCCGGGGGATGGGCGGAGGCAGGGCCGTTCGACTCGTTGCCCCGGTCCGGTCGGCCCCCGTGTCGCGCCTTGTGTCGCGGGAGATTCGCCGCGCCGGGTGTGGCTGCCGGTGCCGGTCGGGGTGGTGGCCCCCGACCGGCAGCGGATGCAGCCTCAGCGCGGGCCCGACACGACGGGCGTACCCGTTCTCGCGCCGGATCCGTTGGCGGCCGGCGTGTCGCCGTCGGTCTCGGTCGGCTGGAGAGTCTCCTCCACGGCGCGGCGAGGGGTGGCGGCTCCCGGAGGCCCGTAGCCCATGCGAAGCACCATTTGCACGTAGCCGGGGCCGGTGTGCGGATCGCGCAGGTTCGCGCGGGTCTCGGGCCATTCCACTGCCTGGTGCAGGACGGACATGCGCAGGCCGTGGAGGGTGGCCGTCAGCCATACCCGCTCCATGGCCTGGCCGGCGCGCAGCCAGTCCTCCGGGCGATCGAAGCGGGTGGTGAGGGTCGCCACCTGGGGCAGCGCCTCGAAGCGCTGCGTCGGGGTCGCAGGTGTGGGCGGGTGTCCGGTGAAGGCGCGCACCGGCACCCGGGCGTCGTGGTCCTGGGGACCCAGGGCCTGATAGGGAATGCCATCGGTCGCGGGCTCCTCCGGGCGCAGCCACTCGCGGGTCTCGGCCTGTCGCGCGAGGTCGGCGGCGGTTCGCCGTTCGGCCTCGGCCGTCAGGTTCAGGACGCGGCGCGCGTCGGCCTCCTCCAACACGGCCAGGACCACGTCCTCCGCGTCGGCGGCGGCGATCAGCTCACCGACGATGCGCTCCGGTACGTCGCGGTTGGCGAACGGCAGGCGACTGGAGCGGCGCAGGGCGATCGCCGGGTACAGGTCCGCGTCGTGGGTGTGGGCGCGTCGACTCAGGTCGAGTACGGCCGCCGGTGCCGGATCCGGGCCGTGGGGAAGCAGCGTCACCAGCGGGTCCCGGCCCAGTTGTGCGGCGGCGACGCGCAGGTTGAACACGGCCGCGCCCACGGAGATGTACAGGGCCCTGCCGTCGGGGTCGGTGAGCGGCACCGCGCGGGTCGTGTCGGCGTACACCGCGATGCCCCGGCCGTCGCTCGTGGGCCGGAACGACCATGGTTGGCTGTTGTGGAGCGAGGGTGCCGCGCCCCCTGCGGCGGCCAGATACCGCAGGTCGGCCGGATTCAGCGATGCGTTGGTCATGTCGATCTCTCCCTACGGCCCCTTGGCGTCGGCAGGGCGGTCCAAGGCGCGCACCGGACGCAGCCGAAGCCCACGACGGCGACGACGGGCCTCGTCGGCCGCCCGCAGAACTGCTCTTCGGACGGCTTCGGTGTTGTCGATGCCCACGACCACGGACGCCGATTCCTCGAAGGCGATCACCGCGCACCCCTCTCCGCGCACCCCTCTCCGCGCGAGCCGGCCCGATGTGCCTGCTCTCTTGCCGACTCTCCTCCCGGCACTCGGCGCCGGGCAGGGCCGTTCGGCCCGGTCGGTTCGACGAAGGGCCCATCACCGGGAACGCGGGCGTGCGGCGCCGAGGCGGCAGACGTCGACGGTCACCGGGCAGCCCCGATCCCGGGGGCCCTTCGGCCCTATCCAGCGTGCGTCATCCGCGCAGACTGAGAAGAGGAAGGCCGTCGAACCGGAGGTGAGCCCGATGGTTGCCGCAAAGCATTGGACCGTCGACATCCACCTGAGCGAAAAGAGTGGCCAGGACGACTTCGAGGGCGGCGAATCGGTGCGCACGTTCGCCGAAGCACGGTTGCGCACGGGGGACGACACATCGGTGCGTGGCTGGGGACATGCCCGCAAGAACCCCAAGGACCGGGACGTCCCGGAGATCGGCGACGAATTGGCCGCAGCCCGGGCATTGTCCGACCTGGCACACCACCTGCTCGATTCGGCCGCCCGCGACATCGAGGCGGTCACCGGCGGGCCGTCGGCCGTGCACGATTGAGCACCGTCTCGCCGCGCGCGGATCCCCCGGGCCCTTCGGCCCTGTGCGCGAACCGACTCTCGACGGCATTCGGAAATCGGCGGATCGCGTGGAGCCCTGCCACCGCCGTGGACTCGGGAGGCCCCGGAAGGGAGCGCATCATGAAGGCACAGGTGGGCGACTGGGTGGTGGTCGAGTCTCCGCACGTGGGCGAATCCCGACGTGTCGGCCTGGTGATCCGGGTCGACCACGAGGACGGCACTCCGCCCTATCAGGTGCGCTGGACCGAGGACGACCACGAGTCGCTGTTCTTCCCCGGTCCGGAAACGCACGTGGAGAAGCCCGAGGCGTTGCTTCGGTCGGTGAAGCGTCGATGACGTAGGAGTCGACACCGTGGACCCTGCGCCGGTCGGGAACGGGCGGGCGGTCGGCGGGGCTCGTTCCCGGAGATCGCCCGGGCGCCGTCAGGGGAGCAGGTCGGGGCGCCTGAAACGTGACGACGACCGACTGCCGCACCCCGGATGGGAGAGGCGACATGCACCACCGAACGATTGCGGAATGCATGACCGGAGAGGTTGTCCGGGCGCGGCGCGACATGCCGCTCAAGAGCCTGATACCCGTCACCGAGCGGCTGTGCCGGGGCGTCGACGGTGTGGTCTCGGTCGCCGAGCACATCGCGTATCGCATCGACGATGCCCGGAGTTCCCCCGGCGGGTGAGACGGGACCGAATGCGCCCCGACCGACGTCATCGTCACAGGCTCGGGACCCGACAGCGCCGGCATCACTTTCGGCGCGGCATGGCTCCTACGGCTCCGACCGCGGCAGGACGGCCACCGGGCAATGTGCGTGGTGCAGAACTCCGTAGGCGACCGAGCCGAGCAGCATGCCGCGGAATCCACCGACCCCGCGAGTACCGACCACCAGGCACAAAGCGTGCTCCGATTCGCGTACCAGAACGTGCACGGGATGCCCCAACGCGACCTCGCGCCGCGCCGTCACACCCGGGTACTTCTCGCCGTACCCGGCGAGCGCCTCCTTCAGCCGACGGCGCCCCTCCTTGATCTCGTCGGCGTCGGCCATCGAGGTATCGACCGACCCCGGGTGCGGGCTGCGGACATGAACCGCGAGGACTTCGGCGTCGCGCAGGGCAGCCTCCTCGAAGGCGAACGCCAAGGCGCGCTCCGAGACCGCCGAGCCATCCACGCCGACGACGATCGGCTGTGCCGCAGCCGAGACCCGCTCCGTGTCGCGAACCACCACGACAGGGCACGGAGCGTGCGCCACGACCGGCACCGCGATCCCGCCGGTGGTCATCAGTTCCCGCATCGAGGACAGCTCGCGCGAGCCCAGGACCACCATGCTCGCGGTCCGTGCTTCCGCTCGCAGGACATCGGCCGGAGCACCGTCGACCAGGGCTTCTTCGATGGGCAGCGCCGGATGCAGGTCGACAGCCAACGCGTGCGACTCGGCGAGCGCGTGTCGCCCCGGTGCCTCGAACAATCGGCTCCATGTCTGCGTCGGCTTCCGCTTGGCGGGGTCCCGATCGGCGTCCGCAGGCCAGTCGAGCGCACATACCAAACGCAGCGGTAGTCGGCGCCGATGCGCCTCATCCGCCGCCCAGGCGACGGCTGCGTGTGCGGAGGCGGTCCCTTCGACGCCCACGACGATCGGCGCCCGTCCCTCTGAGGTGGACATGTCGTGCTCCCTTCGCAGGGCTGGTCGGAGACAGTCCCGGTTTCCATCCTGACTCCGGCCGTCCCGGATCGAACAGGGCCGTTCGCCCCATCGGATCCGGGCTCCAGGATTCTCGGTCCGGCAGCGAAGGGTCGACCGACCTGCGGTGACGACTCCCGGCGGGACCTTCGGCCCGGACCGGGCGCCACTCGGCCCTGTGGGTCGGAGTCTGTGCGCGCGACCGTAAAAGCGGAAGGCACTCGGCCCGGTCGGCCGACCCTCTCACCCGTTTGGGGCGAAGGACATGAGCATCGAGACCTCACCCGGCCGGCGCCGCTCGGGGCGTCCATGGGCCGCCGCCCTGGTACCGGAGGACTACGCCTACGCACTGCCCGCCGATCGTGACGCCGAGTACTTGGCGCCGCTATCCGGTGAGCGGGGCCGACCGAGCGCTCGCGGATCTCGCCACCGATCACCTCCGCCGTGCGGCAGTCCTGATCGCCGATCGACCACGCGAGTGAACGCCTATGCCCGTATCTCCGTACAACACCCGACCGAAGCCGGTGAACCATGTCCACGACACACACACGCCCAGGGAAACCGACGGGCATTCCGACGGCTCGCGAGGTGATGCACGGCCCGGTCGTCGCGGTCGCCGCCCACGACACGTCGTGGCAGGCGATGGAGCGCATGCTCACAGCCCACCTTCGGCACGTGGCCGTCGTCGAGGAGGGGCACGCCGTGGGTCTGCTCAGCGACCGCGATCTCGCATCGGTCTGGGCACGCGACCCGCTCGGATTGAAGCACCGCACAGCGCGCGACGCCCTCGGACCCGACTCCCCGTTCGTCGCCCCCGACGTCGATGTCATCGACGCGAGCAGGCGCCTTCTCGAGGCCGGGATCGACGCCCTCCTGGTCGTGGACGCGACGGATCGCGCAGTCGGCGTACTTACCGACCATGACCTGTTGGGAGTCCTGGTGGACCTGCACCAGCACCGGGAGGACGTTGGTGACCAGAGAGTCCGGCATTCGCGGATGACGCCCGACTGATTGCCGAGGACGAACGGCGGATCGACCATCCGGACCGCGATCGCGCACGTGCCGTTCGGCTCCGTCCGCCCGGCCACCAGGCCGCGGCGGAGACGATCGCGCCTGCGTACGCACGGCGCAACGAGACAATCCCGAGGGAGCGCGCACCATGAACCCGGATCGAGTGCTCGTCGTCAACGCCGGATCGTCGACGGTGAAGCTGTCCATACTCGACCCGCACGACGCCGTCGTGTGCGCGTCGACCATCGAATGCCCGGATGTGATCCCCGAAGGCGCCGTCTCCGGGTTCCTGCGCGGCGCCGGGCCCATCGACGCCGTGGGACACCGCGTTGTGCACGGCGGAGCGGAGTTCACCGGTCCGACACTGTTGGACGCTGGGGTGTTCGCCCGTATCGCGGGGCCGGCCCCGCCGACCCCCCTGCACCAGAACCTGGCTCTTGCGGGAATCGACGCCGTTCGCCAGGCCTTGCCGAGCGTGCCCGCGGTCGCCTGCTTCGACACGGCTTTTCACCGCACCCTGCCGCCCGAGGCGAGCACCTACGCCCTGCCGGACGCGTGGCGCACGAAATGGGGGCTGCGCCGCTACGGTTTCCACGGCCTGTCGCACGCGTACGCCGCCCGCCACGCCTGCGGTCTGGCGGGTGTCGACCCGGCCTCGGCTCGCGTGGTGAGTTGCCATCTGGGCGCGGGCGCGTCGATGGCCGCAGTGCGTGCGGGAGAGTCGGTCGACACCACCATGGGATTCACCCCGGCCGAGGGGCTCGTCATGGCCACCAGGGCGGGCGACGTGGATCCCGGTTTGATCGTGTGGCTTCTACGCCAGGGCATCACGGTCGAGGAACTCGAAGAGGTGCTGGAACACGGCGCAGGCCTTGTCGCGCTCGCCGGTCACGGGGGTGACATGCGGGCCATTCGCGCGGCAGCGGAGGCAGGCGATCACCACGCCCGGTCCGCCCGGCGCGTATACGCCTACCGGCTCCGCGCCAAGATCGCCGCCATGGCCGCCGCGATGGGCGGCCTGGACGTCCTCGTCTTCACCGGCGGAGTCGGTGAACACGACGAGGCGATCCGGGCCGACGCCGTCCGCGAACTCACCTTCCTGGGCGTACACCTCGACCCGCGCACCAACGCCGAGGCCCAGGGCGACGCCGACGTGAGCGCCGACGGCAGCCTTGTTCGAACGCTCGTGGTCACCGCTCGCGAGGACCTCGAGATCGCCCGCGAAACGCGTTCATTGACGAGTTGAGCGAAACACGGCACGCGAAGATCCCCTTCCAGGGCACGCCCGTCCCGGCAGCTCAACACCACAGCACCCACGTCCGACTGCTCCACTGGGCACGGAAAACTCGGCGCGTACCGGGACAGGACCTGCCATGATGGCCGGTCGCGACGACGGGCGGCAGGCCGGGAATCACGCCGGGCCACACGGCATCCGGCGCGAGAGCGGCCGGCACGAACACGTCCCCCCCGCAGGCGAGAGCGTGGAGGTCGAAGAATTCCCACCGGGAGAACAGATTCGGCTCCCGGGTAGTCAGGGCGCCCGTCCAGGCGCTGATGCGGACGACGCCCGTGAGCCTTGGAATGCCGTGGCTGTCGTCGACCCGCATCGCCACCACATGCGCGTCGCCAGGGTCGGCGACCAGGCCGGACCCCCGGCGAGTTGACGCACCGCGGTGGCGACGAAGTCCTCCGGGCCGGCGGTCTTGCCGCCGGGCAGTTCGAGCATGGCGAGCCTCGATCGGTCGAACAGAACCCGGCGGGCGTCGTCGGTGACGGCGGCAAGCGCGCCGGTCAGGGCGTGGCCGGTGGTCGGCTGCTTCTCGACGGCCGGGTGTCGGTGTGGCCGGGGCCGCGCAGGATCGGGAAGGCCAAGCCGCCCGCGTCGAGCCGCTCCACCGTCTCCCAACCCGCGCAGAGATCCGGGCCACGCACGCCCACCACACCATCCGGCGCGCCGGCACCCACCCCCGACCCGCGCCCGCCCACCCGATGGTCCGTCTACGGATGCTGCAACGACGACTGCGCCGTCACCTTCCACGCCGTCGTCCCCGGTGACCCCACCCTCGACATCGACCACAGCATCGACGGTTTCGGCGAGCACACCTTCGCCCACGAGGACCTCGTCACCGCCACCTGTCCCGAACGCGCCGTCCGCATCGCCCTCGACCGCTTCAACGCCGACAACCGGGACTGAACCCCAGCCGTCCCCACCGATGCGGGAGCCCACCACCGAGCAGGGCTCCCGCACCCCACCCGAACCACCTGCCCACCCCCCAGGGAAGCACCCGATGACGCCAGAGCCTGCCGACACCCGGTGTGAGCGCTTCCCGCGGCTATGGCTGGTCGGCGTGCAGGACGAAGAACAGGAAGCACAGGAAGCGCGGCTTGGCCGCGATGGCTTCGGGAAACAGCTCGCGGGCGGCTGGATCGGGCTCTGGCTCGCTGACGACCGCTATCCGGAAACCGGCCCCGGTGAATGCCTCGATCATCGCGTGCAGCGGCCGGTGCCAGAGACTCATCAGCGCGGACTGTCCGCCCATGGTCCACTCTTCGGTCCAGTTGGTGGTGTCGAAATACTTGTACTCGGCCTCGCGGCCGGCCTGGCGGTGCATGAGGTTGATGGCAAAAGGATGGTCGACGGACGCAATCAGCCGACCGCCGGGCTTGAGTACGCGTCGCAACTCGGCCAGCGCCGGCCCCCAGTCCTTCAGGTAGTGCAGCACCAGGGACGCGACTACATCGTCGAACGTGTCATCGGAGTAGGGAAGCGGGCCGCCCAGGTCGGCCACCTGCAGGTCCGCACCGTGGCCGAGCCGCCGCCGGGCCAACTCCAGCATCCCGGCGCTCGCGTCGAAGCCGCTCACGATGGCGCCACGCTCACGCAGCTCCGCGAATAGGGGCCCGGAGCCGCAGCCGGCGTCGAGGATCCGCCGGCCGGCCACGTCTTTGGCGAGGGCAAGCATCGCGGGCCGCTCGTAGTAGGCATTGATGAGGTTGCACTCATTTTCGGCCGTGTACGCCTCGGCGAAGCTGTCGTAGTCGTTGACCTTCGGTGGGTCCACGGTCACCGCGGACGGCGAGGTGGGCCCGGGGGAACTCGCGTGCTCTTGGTGCTCGTCGGAAACCATGGTGCGGGAGACGTGTGCCGCATCGGTTCGGTTCCTGGCCGCTCCCGGTTGTCCTTGCAGTTTCGACGGGGATGTTCTTCGGATCGCACCCGGCCTCGGTGACCATGAAAGAGCAGCTTGTCGTGGCGCAAGCGGAGGAAGCCGCAAACACCAAGAGCAACGCCAGGATCGACGCCGGCGGCGAGGCGGCTCCGGTGCCGAATTGCCCCGATCCCGCCACCGTCTACACGCCGATTCGCCTCTCTTGGACGCCGCGTTCCCGCGCAAGACGAGCGAGGATCGGATCCTGAGGTCGCGACGCCGGACCTTGGGCAACGAACCGTCCGACGTCACGCGGTGGGTCGAGGGGGAGAGTGCGCCACGCGAGTGCGAGCGCGAGCAGGCCCAGCGGCACGCTGAGCAGGAACATCCACCGCCAGGACAGGTCGCCTCGCCGAGTAGGGCGCCGCCCGCGCCGGTGCCCGAACGATGCAAGCGCTTCGGGCGGGCATGGCGGCGATAGTCGCCGACCGGTACGCCCACGGCAAAGCCGGGTGAACCGGCAAGCACCTCGGTTGTCGCCCCCTCCCCACTGGGGGTCGGCATCGCGCGGGCAAATCGGGTCAAGATCGGCCGAGTTGCGTTCCGTGGGCGCGCCGCGGCCGTCCGGAGGATTGCCGCGTGGCCGCTGGGGGGAAACCCCCGGTCGCCGGGCCGTATCCGGGCCGGGCACCGAAGAGGCGGCGCGGTGGCGCGCCGCGCGCAGAAGGAGAGCGGTAGATGGCGACGGGCACGGTGAAGTGGTTCAACGCGGAGAAGGGCTTCGGTTTCATCTCGCAGGACGACGGAGGGTCGGACGTGTTCGTGCACTTCTCCGCCATCAACGCCTCCGGCTACCGCGAGCTGCAGGAGAACCAGCGGGTCTCCTACGACGTCACCCAGGGTCAGAAAGGCCCGCAGGCCGAGAACGTCACCCCGGAGTAGAGCCGCACCTTTGCTCCCGGTCGGCCGTGCTCGCGCGGGGAGCGGGCGCGGCCGACCGAGGCAGCCGGCGCCGGGCCTTGGGTGCGGCGGCCCCCGACCGGCGATCGTCGCCTCGCCCGGCCGGCCGTCGGTGCCCGTGCGAGACGCGGACGCGGTCACCCCGACCGCGGCGGTGGCGCCTACCGCCCGAGCTTGGCCTCGAGGTTTTCGGGGTTGGTCAGGAGGTGTGCCAGGGCCGTTATCGGCCCGAGGTCGGCCGGTACCGCGCTGCCCGCCGCAGCGGCAGGCAGCGCGGCATACGCGGAGCGCAGGTTCATCCGGTGATCGGCGTGGCGCCGGTCACTGCAAGAGACAGGTCCCAGAGTCGGGCCGCCTCGTCGGGGTCGATGGCATATGCGCGCACGCCACCGTCGTCCATGAGGCTGTCGGGGCCGCAGACGCGGGCGATGTCGCAGTCCTCCAGGTAGAGGCCGCCACGGCCGTCGAGGAGCGGGGACGTTGCGGCCCACAGGCCGGTGGCGGCCCCCTGTGAGGGGGTCTTGAAGTCGGTGTCGATGACGTTGCCGTGCTCGTCCACCCAGCCGCGGTCGATCTGCTCTCGGAGCGTCATCTCCCGCTGCAGCCCGGTGATGATCTTGCCGGGGTGGAGGGCGAACGCCCGGACGCCGTCGCCCTGCCCGAGGACGTCGAGGTGCACGGCGAACAGGGCGTTGGCGGTCTTGGCCTGGCCGTAGGCCAGCCACTTGTCGTAGCCGGTACGGAAGTGCGGATCGTGCCAGCGGATGCCGGTCAGGGTGTGTCCGGCCGAGCTGTTGACGACGACGCGCGCGCCGTCTGCGGCGGCCAGGAGCGGGTAGAGCTCGCAGGCGAGCGTGAAGTGCCCGAAGTGGTTGGCGGTGAGCTGGCCTTCCCAGCCGGGCCCCACGCGCCGCTCCGGGGTGGCCATGACTCCGCCGACGGCCATCAAGAGGTCGAGACGGTCGAGACGGTCGCCGATGTGCGCGGAGGCTGAGCGGACGCTGTCGATGTCGGCCAGGTCCATGGGGATGACCTCGCAGTTCTTCACCTCTTTCAGAGCGGCACGGGCAACGTCGGGACGGCGGGCGGGAACGATGACCCGGGTTCCGGCGGCGGCCAGAGCCCAGGTGGTCTCCAGGCCGAGCCCGGAGTAGCCCCCGGTCACCACGGCCGTCTTTCCGGAGAGATCGAGGCCGGCCACGATGTCCTCGGCGGTGGTGGAGGCGGAAAAGGGCGAGCCGAGCGGCTGCTGATCAGGAATGGTCATGCCGCCGACGCTACGATCTAGAGCGAGGTCTAGATCAAATCCGGAAGTGAGTGGCATGACGACCACCGAAGCTGCCGTGCCGTCCCTGAGCATCGGCGAGGTAGCCGAGCGGACCGGACTGAGCGTGCACGCCCTGCGCTTCTACGAGCGCGAGGGCCTGCTCGTCGGACCGGTCCAACGCACGTCGGGCGGCCGACGGCGCTATACCTCCCTCGATGTCGAATGGCTGCTGATCTGCGTCAAGCTCCGCGAATCCGGCATGCCGCTGGTCGACCTCAAGCACTTCGCCGAACTGGTGCGCCGCGGACCGGGCAACGAAGCGGAACGCCTGCAACTACTCGACGCCCATCGACAGCGCGTCGACGCACAGATCCAGGCGCTGGAGGAGTGCCGATCCGTCATCGCCTGGAAGGTTGGCGTCTACGCCGAGCACCTCGCCCGCGGCGAAGCCGACGGGCTCTGGGACCCGACAACCTGAGGCAAACGTCGACAGGCGCGTCGTGTGCGCCGCGCCGGCAACAGCGTGGCAAGGCCTGGCTTCGCGGCTGCGAGGTTCTGCCCTGCCGAAAGTGTCATCAACGTCCCGACCTGCGACACCTGGTCCTCCCCGAGCCCAGCCAAGGATCGACTCGGTCCACCACATCCAAGTCACCTTCGGAGGTAACCACCACAATCCACGCTCGATCCTCTGCGAGAAAGTCGTGATGTTCCGGCACCTCAAGAAGTGCAGTCGTAACCGAAGCAGCCTCAACCTCGGTAAAACGCACGGTCCGCCCAGTCCATGAGGGGCCGCTCCGGCAGTGGGGGTGCAGCGTCTCCCAGTGGGCGTCCGCCAAGTGGATCGGCAACGTCACCTTGGACACCGCCGCCGTCAGGACCGTACCGCAGCCCGCACAGCAGAACACCGCCAAGTTGTGCCCTCCCGCCGTCGCAGCCACCGCATCCCACCAAGCGGCCGGACCGGGGAGCCAGGGATTTTCGGACGACGCCGAACGCCCCAACCGACAGGCAGAGCGGGCCTCGACGTCCCTCGATTCCGGGGACGCCGCAGTCTCCGGGTGTGAGCGAGCACGGCAGGCCGACGGCAAGACTCGCCCTCGACGGGCCACCGCACCATCGCCGGCTCCTGAACGGCACGGACTGGGCATCCCTGAACACCGGGTGCGGGACGGGGGAGTTCCTGCCGGAGGCATTGGCACGCCTGCTACGCGAACGACTCGGGTGGATCACGAGGACCCGAGGCCGCCAGGTTCGGGCGTGCGGGCGGGGTGGTCGAACCATGCCGTCACGGACCGCTTGTAGCCGTCGGGCATCAACAGATCGGGGACCTCGGCGCGGGTGAACAGGCCGATCTCGCAGTGCTCGTGGCTGAGGACCGGGGCGGTATCGGCGTCCGGGAGATGGATGCCGTAGGTAACGATCAGGACGTGGCGTCCGGGCAGGGGTTCGTAGACCCACGTGTCCAACAAGGGCCCGGTCCGAGCCTGCCAGGCGGTCTCCTCCTCGATCTCGCGCACCACGCACTCGGCCGGCTCCTCACCCGACTCCAGTCGCCCGCCCGGCAGTTCCCACTCCCGCCGCTCGTTGCGCAGCAAAAGCACACGATCGCGGCGGTCGACCACAACGCCCTTGACCGAGACCGGCCACGTACGGGAAGCGGGTGTGTCCACGACGCAATCCTCCATGCGCTCGGCCACCGACGCTCGGGAACCGCCGGCGGCGCCCACGAGCAAAGGGCGGTGTCAGTCTCCCGCACGATGCCTGTGCCACGGCGGGGTTCCACGTTCGCGAGCCGACGACCGTCCCCGACGCGGGGAGAGGCTCGGCGACGTCATCAACAAGTACCCCGGGAGCGAGATCCAGGCCGCGCTGAACCCGGTGCCCTTCCCCCATCCGGGCGGCAGCACCGGGACCGACCTCTACATCCGGTCGGAGACGTCGTCGTGCACCTGATCGAGCAAGCCGCCCGCGAAAACCGCTGACCTGGCCGCAGTACCTCTCAAGGCAGCGATCCGGCCTTGCCGGTACGGAACGGGGCGCCCGGGCGGCTCGGGTCGGGCAGACTGGCCGGTGACGTTGACGTCGCCGTTCGGCAAGGAGCTTCCATGTCCGAGACCTTCCGCCTCGACCCGGCGAAGACCGCACTCGTTCTGATCGAGTATCAGAACGACTTCACCAGCGAGGGCGGGGTGCTCAACGGTGCCGTGGCCGAAGTGATGGCGAAGACCGGGATGCTCGCGAACACCGTGGCCCTGGTCGAAGCCGCGCGAGCCGCGGGCGTGACCATCATGCACGCACCCATCACCTTCGCCCCCGGCTACGGCGAACTGTCGCGCCACCCGTACGGCATCCTCAAGGGAGTCGTGGAAGGTTCGGCGTTCGTCAAGAACTCCTGGGGCGCGGCGATCGTGGACGATCTCGCCCCGGCCGAAGGCGACATCGTGATCGAGGGCAAGCGTGGCCTCGACACCTTCGCGAGCACGAACCTCGATTTCATCCTGCGCAACAAGGGGATCGAGACGATCATCCTGGGCGGCTTCCTCACCAACTGCTGCGTCGAGTCGACGATGCGCACCGGGTACGAGAACGGCTTCCGCGTCATCACCCTGCGGGACTGCGTCGCCGCCACCTCCCAGGAGGAGCACGACAACGCGCTCACCTACGACTACCCGATGTTCTCACTGCCCATGACGTCGGCCGAGGTCATCGCCTGTCTATGAGCCCGTGCGGGGCGAGTCGAACGGGACGCGTGTCGGCGAGGCGCCCCGACGATTCGCCTTCCGGCGAGCCGTCGGGGGCGCCTCGATCGACGCGCCGGGCTCGCGGGCATGGGCGCCGGGGGCGGATTCGGGCCCGGTGTACCGCCGTTGTGGCTCACGCGTTGGCGATCGCCTCCATCGGCAGGTAGGGGCCGCCGTTGAAGGTCATCACGTGCTTGATCCGCGTGTACTCCTCCAGGGCGTACACCGACATGTCCTTGCCGTAGCCGGATTTCCCGAAGCCGCCCTGCGGCATCTCCGAGACGAGCGGCAGGTGGTGGTTCACCCACACGCAGCCGGCCGCCAGTTCGCGGGTGAAGCGGTTGGCGCGCACCAGGTCGTTGGTCCAGACCGATGCGGCGAGACCGTACGGCGTGCCGTTGGCGAGGGCGAGCGCCTCGCGAGGTGCAGCCGGGTCAGTTGCGCGCCCGCCACCGGCGCGACCCGGCGGCCGGCGCGGACCGATCGGTCGTTGGCGGGCGTTGCGTCTGCGGAGAGGAGCCAGAAGGAGTAGGGGAGGGGATCTCGGGGACGACCTTCGCGCGCTTGTGGCCCCACGTGGTTTCCCGCCCAGTAGGGCTTACGTCGAACCCCGGGCTGTCCATCCACAAGGGCCGGCAGTGGAGTTCCGCGCCGCCGGGCTGCGTGGTAGTCGTGTGGTTCGTCACCGAATCCAGGTCCCGACGGCAGGGTCGGTTTCCACCCGAAGTGGTCGGGCAGTGGGGTGGGATCGCGGCCCGATCGGGGGCGAGTTCGTAAGGCTCGGTCACATCGGGTTCAGCCTCGTGGCGGTCGAACGGAGTGCACACGAGATCGGGGCGAGAAGCGACCGCGGCGACCGCCTTGACCGGGTCAGTAGTCCGCCGGGCCGGGTTGTGGGGTGTCGGTTGGTCGGGCGCGGACGTAGGAGGTGCCCGCGATGGTTGTGGCGGGGCGGGGGTCGTCCGGGCGAGCCGGCACGATGCGGGTCGAGATCCACGATCCTTTGGCGGGCACGGGAAGCCGGAGCTCGCGGGCGATGCCCGGGTGCTCGCGCTGGTGGCCCAGGATGATGATGCCTTCGTCGCGGAGGTGCCGACGGGCGTCGCGGACGCGTTTCGCCGGGTCGGTCTGGTGGGCGATGGTGGCCACGGGTTCGCGCGGGATGATGCGGTCGCGGACGTGCCGGAAGAGTTCGTTGATGCGCCTTTGGCCGGAGACTCGATCGGCCAGGATCAGGTCGCGGGTGTGGGCCGGCAGGTGCAGGAGGAAGTTCTCCGGCAGGTCGCCGGAGCGCACGAGCCAGTGGATCGCGCGGCGACCGGTGGGGGACAGCCGATATTTCCGCTCGGGCGATCCGGGCAGCACCGCGTCCTCGGTGATGTGGAGAAGGCCGACGGAGAAGCGTGACCGTTCGTCGTCGGCGGTGAGCAACAGGCCGACGTGCCCGAGGGCTTCGCGGGGGAGGGTCCACGCTCCGGTGAAAGAGAAGCGTGGGTGGACACGGTGGCCGGCGACGAGGTAGTGGGTCGTACCCGCGGGGAAGCCGTGTGCGGCACGGCAGACGATGCCGACCTTGGCGGCGAGGTAGGTCTTCTCGGGCTTCTCCAGTGTGGCCACGTCGTAGCGACCGGTGCGTTGGCCGTCGAGGACCTCGTCGAGGGACCGGCGAAGGGCTTCGCCGAATCGGGAGTGCAGGGGGTCGTGTAGACGGAACCAGGTGGCGGTCGCGTGTACCGGGCCAGTCGGCTCGGGGGGTGTCAAGACGCGTCCACGCGGTCGTCCGGCAGAAGGAGTCGTTCGCCGATGATTCGTGTCGGTGAGAGCACATTCCAAAGCTAGTGCCGCGCCCGGCAACGTTCACCCCGTCGCGGCGCCCGGCACGGCACCTCGCCGCCCCGCCGAAACGTCCGAGTACTCCAGTACGAGAAC